>CANJIS010000039.1 GCA_947474565.1 Alphaproteobacteria bacterium | reverse complement strand
GACTGCAGGAACTCGGGGTGTTCTTTTTGCCAATTAAATAAAGACCGCGCGGAAACGCCGATTTTAGCCGCAGCGGCTTCTGCAGACAGGCCGGTTGCCATGGCCTCAATAATCATCTCGCCAAATTCAGGGCGATACGCAGTGGGACGACCACCTGGATGCTTGGGCTTAAGTGCGGTGCTGGGCATCCGTCGAATATATCACGGAGGGGTAGGGCGGGGAATCAGGGTAACGATCCCCCGCCAACAAGCAATGAAAGCAACTTGGACAATAAGCTTAGGCCGAACTTAACCTTTTCAAGAAGTTTGGTTTTGCGGCTTTTATCAGAAAAAGACCTTAAGGCTGAAGCAACCCCTCCGCTCCCATCCCACGCCCAAAAAAATAACGCCCGCCCCCGCAGAGCGAGGACGGGCGCCAGATCGTGTAAGCCTTAAACCAGGTCGAAGCGGTCCGCGTTCATGACCTTGTTCCACGCGGCCACGAAGTCGCGTGTGAACTTCTCCTTGGCGTCGTTCTGGGCGTAGACCTCGCCCAAAGCCCGCAGCTGCGAGTGCGACCCAAAAATCAGGTCAACGCGCGTTGCGGTCCACTTCGCCGCGCCGGTTTTGCGGTCCCGGCCATCGAACACGTCACCAGCTTCCGACAGCGGACGCCAGACGGTGTTGATGTCCATCAGGTTGACGAAGAAATCATTCGTCAGTTGCCCCGGGCGTTGCGTGAGCACACCGTGCTTCGCGCCACCCGTATTCGCACCCAGCACGCGCAGCCCGCCGACAAGGACCGTCAGTTCCGGCGCGCTGAGTTTCAGCAGTTGCGCCTTGTCCAACAGCAGCTCTTCGCTGGCCAGGCTGTAAGCCCGTTTCTGGTAGTTGCGGAAGCCATCCGCATGCGGCTCCAGCACCTCGAAGGACGTCACATCGGTCTGCGCTTGCGTGGCATCGACGCGGCCAGGCTCGAAGGGCACCGTGACCGTCTGCCCCGCCGCTTTGGCGGCTTGTTCCACCGCCGCGGCGCCGCCGAGCACGATGATATCGGCCAGCGAGACTTTCCGTCCGCCCGATGCGGATGTGTTGAAGTCCTTCTGGATGCCTTCCAGCTTCGCCAGCACCTTGGCGAGTTGCTTCGGCTGATTGGCTTCCCAATCCTTCTGCGGCGCGAGGCGGATACGCGCGCCGTTGGCGCCGCCGCGCTTGTCAGACCCCCGGAACGTGGACGCCGAGGCCCAGGCGGTGAACACCAGCTCACTGACGGACAATCCGCTCGCCAGAATTTTCGCCTTGAGGTCGGCGACATCCTTGTCGTTGATCAGCGCGTGATCGACGGCGGGCAGAGGGTCCTGCCAGATCAGGTCTTCTTTGGGCACTTCCGGACCGAGGTAGCGGACCTTGGGGCCCATGTCGCGATGGGTCAGCTTGAACCAGGCGCGCGCGAAGGCATCGGCGAACTCCTGCGGATTCTTGTGAAAACGGCGCGAGATCGGCTCGTAGATTTTGTCGAAACGCAGCGACAAGTCCGCGGTGGTCATCATGGGCGGGAACTTCTTCGCCGGATCGTGCGCGTCCGGAATCAGATGTTCCGGTTTGATGTTCTTCGGCGTCCACTGATGGGCCCCGGCCGGGCTCTTGGTCAGCTCCCAATCATAACCGAACAGCATGTCGAAGTAGCCATTGTCCCATTTTGTGGGGTTCGGTTTCCACGCGCCTTCAATGCCGCTGGTTGTCGTATGCACGCCCTTGCCGGTGCCGAATTTATTGGTCCAGCCCAGACCCTGTTCTTCGATCGGAGCGCCTTCCGGCTCCGGTCCGACAAGCTTCGGGTTACCCGCGCCGTGAGCTTTACCGAAGGTGTGACCGCCTGCCACCAGCGCGACGGTTTCTTCGTCGTTCATGCCCATGCGGCCGAAGGTTTCACGCACGTCGCGGCCCGACGCCACCGGATCCGGTTTGCCGTCGGGACCTTCCGGGTTCACATAAATGAGCCCCATCTGCACGGCCGCCAGCGGATCTTCCAGATTGCGGTCGCCGCTGTAGCGTTTGTTCTCCAGCCACACGGCTTCCGCGCCCCAGTAAACATCTTCCTCGGGCTGCCAGATGTCGGGACGGCCGCCGCCGAAACCAAAGGTCTTGAAGCCCATGGATTCGAGCGCGACGTTGCCCGTCAGAATCATCAAGTCGGCCCAGGAGATGTTGTTGCCGTACTTCTGCTTGATGGGCCACAGCAAGCGGCGCGCTTTATCTAGGTTGCCGTTGTCCGGCCAACTGTTCAGGGGCGCGAAACGCTGATTGCCCGCGCCGCCGCCGCCACGGCCATCGCCCGTCCGGTACGTGCCGGCGCTGTGCCAGGCCATGCGGATGAACAGGCCGCCGTAGTGACCCCAATCGGCGGGCCACCACTCTTGCGAATTTGTCATCAGCGCCTGCAGATCTTTCTTCAGCGCTACATAGTCAAGCTTTTTGAAATTCTGCGCGTAGTTGAAATCCGGGCCCAAGGGATTTGACGCCGCCGCATGCTGATGCAGGACGTTCAGCGGCAGTTGGCGCGGCCACCATTCATGGTTGGCGAGCATGCCGGCCTTGGAGCTGGTCGCGTTGGTCGTGATGGCGCCGGCGCCCTTGGCGTCGGCGGCGGCGGCCAATCCCGCCACGGCGGTGGTGGCGGCCAGCGCGGCGGTGGCGGTGAGCACGTCCCGGCGGCTGGTCGTCGTGTTCGCCCCCGAGAAGGGGCACTTTGATTCATTCGACATGTCGGTCTCCCTGGATTGATTGAGGCGGTGGAATTGGCCTAGGGCTGGTTATCCGAAACTGAAGGCACCGCGATTTGCGGCAGGCTATTACATCAGAACCATTCTAATATCGCGCAGCGTATGCCACCTCCGGTGGCGCGGTCAATTAGTTTAGAATTAGTATAATGAGACATTTGAGCTTTAAAACCGGATTGACCTGACTGACCTGACGGCTTTTTTTGTACCGGTCGATTTGAGAGAATTGACCCCAACAGGAGGAGCTGAACATGGCGCAGGGTAAGCTGCCTTAACTGGCTGGCAGTCGTACGACCTTCTTCTCAATCATCGCCATCAACTCCCCGTCGCTCATCTCGCGCACACCCCTCGGCGCTGACTTCGTCATCATCGCGACGCCCTGCAGCGGCTTGCCCCAGCCGCGATCCAATAGCGCCTTCGCGGCGCTGACACGGGCGGCGTGAGGTGCGTCGGTGTCGGCGGCGATGCTGCGCAGCGTCTCAATGGCCAGCGTGGTGGACTCCCTGGCGATGTCGCTCACGGCCTCGAGAATGCGCGGTCTGCCGCCGGGGTTGCCGGATTGGCCCTTGGCCCAGGTGGTGTGTGTGATAAGCATGGTGGGGGCCTCAGATCAGGAGTGGAGCAGGGTG
>CANJIS010000038.1 GCA_947474565.1 Alphaproteobacteria bacterium | reverse complement strand
GTCGCCACCTCTATTTGCCTCAGCAGTGTCACTATCTGCTCCGGCGTCGGTCTTTTCTTCGGCATGTCCAAGCTCCTTTCCAAGCCAATTTCTATCAATTCGCTTGGTACAAAAAGAGCCGGGCAGGTCAGGTTGCCAAGCTCGTTGCTCAACTGGCTACGCCTTAGCTCTACCGCCTAAACCCGCGCCCGACCCACAGTCCAACGTAGCCCAGCGCGAGCAGAAATAGCGGCGGGATGAATGCCAGATTGGCTAAGTCGAAGGGCGTTTGAATGGGGCCATCAACAATGCAGTAGATTTCCGCCGTGCCCACGCCGCTACTGCAATCATGCTTTGGTCCAGGCGATGTAAACAAAGCATAAAGGTCAGGAACAACGTGCTGCACGGTATCATTGCTATAGAACGCCACGCCGACCCACAGCACAGCCGCCACAGCCCACAGCCGCAGCAGTCCGCGCTTCCAGTTCATGGTGCTTAGTGGCATGGCCCGCCCCGCCTAATTCCGCCCAAACCCTAGCCTAGATCAGCCCGGCGAGCCATCCAGCCCGGCTGCCCAGGGCGGGCGAGCATCGAGTGCCTGATCGCCACAAACGAAAACGACGGCACAATGGCCGCCGTTCTCGATTGATATATGAATTATTTTGGCAAAAAATCTAAATAGTTACACTTAAGAACAGAGCTACTTGGCTGGCGTAGCTGATCTGCCGCCTTCCAAGTGGTCCAGGGACTATCATATTGGAACCTTGGAGGGGGGCAGATCAAACGTCTCCTTCAAGCTGTAGCGCCATCACACTGCGCGGCTCTGCCGGCTGTTACCGGCTGCCGGCGAGGCTTGGCCAGTCTTCTATCTTGACCCGTGCCACCAGGTTTGCCCCACCAGACCCGTCTGGTTGAAACACCAACGCCTCGCCATCGCCGAGACCGGCAGCGTCTTGTTTAAACGCCGCCTGGATATTGGGCATATGGGTCACGATGATCGTGTTGGCGTCCGGTTTTGGGCGTTCACCAACCATCTTGCGCAGCCAATCGGCCTGACCGGAGACGGCGCTGGCCATCATGCTCTGCCCGCCGTCACCCAGTTCGGCATGTGTTTTCGCAGGTCCGAGCGCGGCATAGCGAATTGTTTCCAGTGCGCGGTACGCCGGACTGGAAAGCACAGCGCCAACGCGAATGTGCAGCGTCCGGATTGCCGCGCCCATCGCGCGGGCGGACTTGCGGCCCGCTTCGTCGAGCTGGCGTTCGATATTGCGATTGTCGGGGGCGGCCATGCCTTTTTCCGGCGGTTCGGCTGGCGCGTGGGCGTGCCGCATCAAAAGCACATAACCGCCTTCGCGCAGATGTTGCACCAACGCCATTCCCGTCAGCGGCGCTGCGGAAACAGCGGTGCAGGTTGCAAACGCCAGCCCCGCCATGAAAAGCGCCAATACGCAGAAGGACTGAACCGAGACCTTCACGAGCAACTCCTTTGACCAGGCACCAGGTTGTTCCTTGCGGTGCGAGATAATAAGCTACCAGAGATCCGGGTCCAGCTCCGCCCCATAATTTCCGCCCGGCGGCCGCGCACCCTGCGCCGGCTTCCCACAATTTCAGGTCTTCCATGATCCCCTGGGTTCAACTCGACACCGCGACAGTGCCCGGCGGCGAAGGTGAACTTCGGCTCATGCAGCGGGGTCATGAATTTTCGATCATGGTGGGCGCCATCACGCTGATGAACAGCCGGATGAGCGGTTCTGAAATCACGCTCGCCGAACTGGCCTGCGAACACTTGCGGGATCGCCGCGATTGCCGCGTGCTGATCGGCGGCTATGGCATGGGTTTTACCTTGCGCGCCGCGCTGGCGGGCTTTGGCCTTGGCACGAAGATTGTGTTGGCCGAACTGGTGCCCAAGATTATCGAATGGGCGCGCGGCCCGATGGCCGAGTTGACCGGAACGGGCCTCAGCGACAAGCGCGTGACCATCCATGACGGTGATGTCGGGGAATTGATTGCCTCATCGCGCGCGAGCTTCGATGCCATTCTGCTGGACGTGGACAACGGCCCCGACGGTTTAAGCCGCAGCGCCAACGGCAAGCTTTATGACCTGCGCGGGCTTGAAACCGCGCGCAGGAGCTTGCGAAAAAACGGCCTGCTGGCGATATGGTCGGCGGCGCCCGACAAGGTGTTTGCGCAGCGTCTTGTCCATGCCGGTTTCAACGTGGAAGAAATCAAGGCGCGCGCCAACAAAGGCCGCGGCGTGCGCCACATCATATGGGCTGCCACGAACAGGTAAGGGTTCCCGGGAACCAGCGCGCGGTATTGCCGTTACGATCAATGTCTGGCTCAATGCCCGCACCAATCATTCCCGCCCTTGAGAGGAATCCCCATGTCAAAAAAGATCGCCGCCATCGGTGTTTCCCTGGCCATTCTGGCGCTGGTTCCCGCAGCTGCCGCTGAGCTGAAAGCCGGCGACGGCTCGGCGCGCGGCACCGTTACGGTGACGCCGGGCCCCAAGGGCGTGCTGTTGCGTATCGAAGCAAAGGGCCTGCCGGCCGGATGGCATGGCGCGCATTTCCATGAAAAGGGCGATTGCAGCGATCCCAAATTCACCACTGCCGGTTCCCATGTTCACGGCGCGACACCCGCGGTGCATGGCTTGCTGAATGCGGCCTCCACCGACTCGGGCGACCTGCCCAACATCTTTGTCGGCGCCGATGGTTCAGCGACGGTGGAGCTTTATTCGACGCTGGTGACGGCAACCGGCGATGCTTCGCATCCGGCCCTGCTGGATGCCGATGGCGGCGCGCTGGTGATCCACGCCAATCCGGACGATTACAACAGCCAGCCGGTCGGCGGCGCGGGCGACCGCATCGCGTGCGCGGTTCTGAAGTAGGCGCGCTCCTGAAGTAGTTCGGAGCTACTGGTTGCCGACATACATGGGGGCCAGATCATGGCCCACCATTTCGCTGGCCTTGCCGGGACGCGGCCGCGTCGCCTGCTGCACCACATCGGTCATGGCGTCCATGAAGGCGAATGAGGTGTAGGTGGCGGTGGTGATGATATTCACATCCGCTTTCTGGTCATGAATGATTTCATGGATCAGCAGCGGCTTGGCCATGCGGCTGATTTCTTCGGAGCGCTGGCGCTCGTCGGGAACCAGAAGATAATCCAGGTGGGTGAAGCGGCCGTCCTTGATCTGGACCTTGACCTTCACGGTGCCGAAACCGGATTCCCATTCCTGACTGGTATACTCGCCGTCTTCGACATGGCTGCCTTTGGGCATGGCGATGGCGGCGGCGGGCGGGCCTTCATGGAAAACATAGCCGCCGATTCCGGAGTCAGGATTGGAGGGGGCCATCTGCGTGGTCTGGATCGCGCCGGCATAGGACGCCGCTACCGTTTGCGGAACCTGCGGCTTTTTTTGCCAATAGGCGTACCCCGCCGACATCACAACCAGCGCGCTGGAAAGCAGCAGCTTGCTGAGCAGGCCTTTGTCTGTGTGGCCTCTGGCCGACATTGCGTGGTGATCCCCCGAAACGGGCGCAAGAGACTTTAAAGGCCCGCCCCTGTCAACGCCGGAACTGCGTCAGGAAATACTGACCGGCCCCCAATGAGTGGTCCAGTTGCAATGTTAGTTTATGAGCGGCGTTTGCGGTAGCTGGCCGTCTGCGGACTGCCCCGGCGGCCAGCAGATTGCTTCTGGTGCTGGCGGACGGTAGCGGAGCGACGAGTGCGGCCTGACGG
>CANJIS010000037.1 GCA_947474565.1 Alphaproteobacteria bacterium | reverse complement strand
GCAACCGACCCGCCCTGCGAAAGCACAATCTCCGCCTCCCGCAGCTTGCCAATAACTTCATCAGGCTGATGCCTGCGGCCCATTCCAAATCTCCCTCCAAGGTTCCAATATGATAGTCCCTGGACCACTTGGAAGGGGGCAGATCAAAACCCATCGAAGACGTAAAGCTCGACGACCCGACCAAAAAATATCCCAAACCGCCCTTCAAGAAACAGTCTCAGCCCTGGCCGGGCCTGGCGTGCCGCATGGAGCCGCCGCCGGATCATGGCGAAGAGAGTTATCGCGGTTCGGGACGTTTGCTGGGGCGCAAGGCGCTGATCACCGGCGGCGATAGCGGCATCGGCCGCGCCGCCGCCATCGCCTATGCGCGCGAAGGCGCCGATGTGGTGATCAACTATTTTCCGTCGGAAGAAGCCGATGCACGCCAGGTGCTGGACCTGATCGAACGGGCGGGGCGCAAGGGCTACGCCATCGGCGGCGACCTCACACAGCAGAAATTCTGCGAGAAGCTGGTCGCCGACGCGGCGGGGAAAATGGGGGGGCTCGATATTCTGGTCTCCAATGCAGCGCGCCAGCGGGCCCATGACTGCATCAGCGACATTTCGACCGAAAGCTTCGACGCCACCATCAAGACGAATATCTATGCGCCGTTCTGGCTGATCCGCGCGGCGCTGGACCACATGAAGGCGGGATCGTGCATCATCGCCACCGCATCGGAAGTGGCCTACGACCCGCCCAAGGAATTGTACGACTATTCCTTGACCAAGGCGGCGACAGTGAATTTCGTCAAATCGCTGGCCAAGCAGCTTGGGCCGATGGGCATTCGCGTCAATGGCGTGGCGCCCGGCCCGATCTGGACACCGCTGCAAGTGACCGGCGGCGCCACCATGGAAAAGCTGCAGCAATTCGGCAGCCATACACCGCTGGGCCGCCCCGGCCAGCCGGCCGAACTGGCAGGCATTTATGTGCTGCTGGCCGACAACCAGGCCAGCTTTGCCAACGGCCAGATTTGCGGCGCGTCGGGCGGCGGCGGACAGCCGTAATTCAACGGACGCTATTTTCCAGCGCACCGATGCCGTCAATTTCGCAGCGCACGACATCACCGGATTTCAGATAGCCGGGCGGCGTCATGGCCATGCCCACGCCTTCGGGCGTGCCGGTGGCCAGGATGTCGCCCGGCTCCAGGGTGAAAGCGGTGGAGAGATATTCGATCTGCTGCGCCACGGAATGGATCATGTCGCCGGTGTTGGCGTTCTGGCGCAGCTGGCCATTGACCAGGCAGCGCAGATTCAGATTCTGCGGATCGGCGATCTCGTCGGCGGTGACGATGAAGGGCCCGATGGGACCATGGGTGTCGAACGACTTTCCCACCGTCCAGGTGGCGGCATGTTTCTGCCAATCGCGCGCCGTGATGTCGTTGACGATGGTGTAGCCGAAGACATGGGAAAGCGCCTCAGCCGCCTTTACGCTTTTGGCGCGTGTGCCGATCACCGCGCCCAGCTCCACTTCGTAATCCAGCGCCACCGACACGCCGGGGTCGATCACCCCGCCCGGGCCGTTGATGCAACTGATCTGCTTGTTGAACCAGATCTGGCGCGGCGGTTCGCCCCCGCCGGGTCCGCTGAACTCTTCGATATGCTTGCGGTAGTTCAGGCCGATGGCGAGAAACTTCTGCGGTTTGGCAAGCGGCGCCAGCAATTTGACCGCGCTCAAGGCATGATCGGCTTTGCGTGCCTTGGCCCGCTGGCCCAGCATGGCGGTGACTTGCGCCCCGCCCCGGATCAGGCTCTCCACATTATCAAAAGCCAGGCCAAGCGCTTCAAAGGTGCTGACGCCTTCGCCATGCATCACGCCCGACAGGGCGCGGCCGTCATGTTCAAAGCGAACGATTTTCATGTCAGGCCCACTTATTAAATGAGAAGAACGCCGCAAGGCACAGGCAGGCAAATGCCGCCGCATGATTCCAGCGCAGGCTTTCACCCAGCCAGGTGACCGAGAAGACCCCGAACACCAGAAGGGTAATGATCTCCTGCAGCGTTTTGAGCTGGGCGGTGGAATAGACCAGATGGCCGATGCGGTTGGCCGGCACCGCCAGGCAATATTCGAAAAAGGCGATGCCCCAGCTCACCAGTACCGCGGCCCATAAGGGGGCGCTGGGATAACGCAACTGGCCGTACCAGGCGAAGGTCATAAAGACGTTGGAGGCACCCAACAAAAGGATCGGCGCCAGATAGGCGGTGGGCATGGCGAGTTTCCTGTGGCGACGCGCTTTTTGTGCTTCCGGGCGAAGCGCCTGTCCAGCAGCAGATTGACTCCCGCCTTATACTTCACTAATCCATGAAATATGGAAATGACTGACGCGATCACCGGCCTTTCCGCCCTCGCCCATGACGGGCGGCTGGCGATCTTCCGTCTGCTGGTAAAGGCCGGGCCGGACGGGATGGCGGCTGGCGATATTGCCCGCAAGCTCGATACCGCCGCCAATACCATGTCGGCGCAGCTGCTGGTTCTGTCGAATGCCGGATTGCTGACGGCGCGGCGCGATGGCCGTTCGATCATCTATGCCGCCGATTTCGAACGCATGGGCGCGCTGCTTTTGTATCTCACCGAGGATTGCTGCGGCGGCAAGCCGGAGATCTGCGCCCCCCTCGCCGCCATCGCCCAGACTTGCTGTCCGCCCAAGAAAGCGCGCCGTGCCAATGCCTGACCGTCCTTATAATGTTCTGTTCCTGTGCACCGGCAATTCGGCGCGCTCCATCCTGGCGGAAGCGCTGCTGAACAAAATCGGCAAAGGAAAATTCCGCGCCTATTCGGCGGGCTCGCAGCCCAAGGGCGCGGTCAATCCCCACGCCCTGGCGCTGCTGCGGCGGCTGGGTTTCGAAACCGATGATTTGCGCTCCAAAAGCTGGGACGAGTTTGCGCAAGCAGGCGCGCCGCATCTGGATTTCATTTTCACGGTTTGTGACAACGCCGCCAGCGAAGTCTGCCCGATCTGGCCCGGCCAGCCGATGACGGCGCATTGGGGCATTCCCGATCCGGCGGCGGTGGAAGGCGATCCCAAAGACATCCAGGACGCTTTTCGTCAGGCCCTTGGCGACCTGCAACGGCGCATCGAGCTTTTCACAAATCTGCCGGTTAACAGCCTGGACCACATGGCGCTGAAAAAGCGCGTGGACGAAATCGGCAACACCCTGCGGCAAGACCCGTGAGCCAACTTCGCGCCGGCGCCGCCGAGGCGGTGGGTACCGCATTCCTGCTCGCCACCGTGATCGGCTCCGGAATCATGGCGGAAAATCTTTCCGGCGGTAACGCGGCCCTCGCCCTGCTCTGCAACACCATCCCGACCGGCGCCATGCTGACGGTGCTGATTCTGGTTTTCGGCCCGCTGTCGGGGGCGCATTTCAATCCGGCGGTATCGCTGGCTTTCGCGCTGCGGCGGGACATGCCCTGGCGCACCGCCGCCATCCATCTCCTCTGTCAGATAATCGGAGCGGTGATCGGGGTGTGGGCCGCCCATCTGATGTTTCAATTGCCGCTATGGGAAGTCTCCAGCCATGTCCGTGCAGGCACGGGCCAATGGCTGGCCGAGGCCATCGCCACCTTCGGGCTGCTGCTGACGATTCTGGGATGCCTGGCGCACAACCCTGCCGCCGTGCCCTATGCGGTGGGGCTTTATATTACCGCCGCCTATTGGTTCACGGCCTCCACCTCATTCGCCAACCCCGCTGTCACCATCGCGCGATCCCTGTCCGACACCTTCGCGGGAATCGCGCCGGCCAATGTGCCCGGCTTCATCCTGGCGCAGTTGGCGGGCATGCTGGCTGGCGTGGGTCTGGGCGGCTGGCTGTGGCCGTCCCGCCGCTAACGCGGCCAGCCATTACTCTTTGGGCTGAGGTGATCTGCCCCCTTCCAAGTGGTCCAGGGACTATCATATTGGAACCTTGGAGGGAGATTTGGAATGGGCCGCAGGCATCAGCCTGATGAAGTTATTGGCAAGCTGCGGGAGGCGGAGATTGTGCTTTCGCAGGGCGGGTCGGTTGCGG
>CANJIS010000036.1 GCA_947474565.1 Alphaproteobacteria bacterium | reverse complement strand
GGCGAATGTCCTTGAGCACCCGCTCAGCAGGCGCCTTCGTGGTCATGGGTTTTGATCTCATCTTCGTTCCTCCGTCACTGCGATGAGACCAAAACCCTCCTTAACTCACCACCCCAATTCGGTCCCATAGGCGCTGACGCCGTACAGCCTTACGCGGACAGCGGCAGTGACCCGGCCTTGGCCAATCTTATTGTTAATTGGCGTCTCGACAAAGAGGCGGGCGGTCTTGCTGCCACCACGGCGTTGGCGTCTCCAGCTTTGTACGGCGTCAATAGCCAGACCTTTGTCGGCACGGCACGCTATGCGCCGACGCTGTCGCAATACTACCGGCCGTTCTCACGCGACTTCTGCCCGTCTGGAACACGATTCAGTTTGTATAAGTGCGACTTCCGCCCCGCAGCTCAAAGCGCCGCAAGTTCTTCTTTTGCTGTAACAGTTCCCTCTGACCTTTCTTCGATTTTCGCAAAGATTTGGGGCGCGGGTGGCGGCGGCTATTATTTCGATGCGACCTATAACAGCGCTGGCGGCGGCGGCGGTTTCTCGGAAGGCGCGGTTTCATTCATCGACACCGGCACGACGCCGATCTCTGGCCAAGCTGTTCAATTTGTCGTCGGTGGCTATGGAACGGGTAGCAACACGGTTCTGTTCGGCGCGGGCGGTGGCGGCGCTTCTGGTATCCGTTCGACCGTTCCGGTGGCAGTCGTTCTGTCGGCCGGTGGTGGCGGTGGCGCGAGCTTCAGCAACTTCGATGCCACAGCTATGGATAGATGTTTCCTGCTTGTCGGTAACGCGACGACGCAATGCGGCCTGGGCGGCGGAGGAGGTAGCGCTTTTGCGACCGTGACCGCTCATGCACCCAGTTCAACAACGGCGTGCGGCGGCCGCGGCGGCGACACGGCCGCCTTTACAGGCGATCCAGACGGAACGACCGCAGTTTGCGATGACGGCGGCGCTAATCCTACAACGACGACCGGGGGCACCGGCGGCGGTACAGCCTTGAGCGGCGGATCGACTGTCGGTCAAGGTGGTGCGGGTTACGATGGCACGGCAGGTTCTGCAGTCGGCGCCGGTGGCGGCGGTGGTGGCGCAAGCAACACAGCCGGTACGGCGGGCGGTGGTGAAGCTGGCGGCTTCGATGCCGCGACCGACTTCACAGGGTATGGCGGCGGCGGCGGCGCGGGATTTGCGGTAGGTACCGGAGTAACACGCCTGTACGGCGAAATCGGCGCGGCGCCGGCAGCCGGCGCATCGACCAACTTCTATTATTCGCCGGCTTATCTTAGTGCGATGACCAATCGACAGAACCCCGGTCGCGGCGGCACAGCAACATCGGGCGCCACAGTCAATGGACGCACCGGCGCGATCACCATTCTCTGGTAATCAGTACTGCATCTCCACGTACAGCCAGCCCTTCGTCGTGTCGCTGTCGAAGTTTTTAGAATCGTAGTGGGCGAAGCGGGCCCCTAATGTCACGCGGCCGAGCACGGTGAAGTTCAGGTCGGCATCGAACTCTTGGCCATAGTGGGCGCTGCCGCGCGTGGCGCGGAAGTCGTGATAGCGTAAATCCAGTTTCGGGTTCTTGAAGAAGCCTGCGTCCGGCATTTCCTGCATCACGCGGATGTGGCGGTCTTCGAGGCCGTTCAGCGGTGTGGTGGTGAACACGTCAGCCAAGCCGTTGTGGCGGTGCAAGGTTGCTAGCGGGGTCTGCAGCGCGTCGACACCGTTGCCTTCCAGGCGTTCCCAGCCCAGCGCGAACGTGGTGGTGTCCATCAACTTCACCATGGGCCGCACCAAAGTATATGAAAGGGCATAAGTGCGCGGATTGTTGGCGTAGTCCCATTGGTTCGCGAATTCCAGCTCCCCGCCCCAGGCAAAATTATCGGTCTGCTGACGCAGCGCGTCGTAGCGAATGCCGTAGGTGGCCGTCGATAACCGCGGCACCGGCGCGAGGTCGAGCAGATAGGCGTAGACGGTGGTGGTGCCGAAGGGAATGAGGTCCGTGGATGCGCCGAGGAGGTGGCTGTTGCTGTTCCAATGACCGCCCGGATTGTTGCCGAGGATGCGATTGACGCGGTCGATGTAGGCGTAGCGCACGGAAAAGTGCGGGGTCGCGCGGCCTTCGATTGTTACGGCGTCGAAGGTTTGATCGTTCTGGCGGAAAGAGCCGGGACCGATCCACCGTTCGTTGTCGTACATAATGCGCTGGCGGCCTACCACTGCACGCGCTTGTGCGAGGCCGTCGTCGCCGGACATGGTCCAGCCCACATAGGCGCGGTTAAGGACTTCGCTTTCAGGATCCGCGATCAAAGGCACGGCAGCGCTGTTTGAAACACCGTCGCTGCGCCGGTCGTTGCCGATCTCGCGTGTGATCTCGCCCTCGATCCCAGCGAAGAAACCTTTCCAGGCCAGCGTCTCATAGCCGGCGCGCAAGCGCAGTGTTGAGGCATAGGCATCGCGCGGGCGCGCGGCCTGATCGACCATTTCAAACCGGTAACGCGCATCGAATTTGAATTTGCCTTGCAGCAGCGCCGCGTCCCCGGTTTCAGCTACCGCAATAGGCTGGGCGTAGGGCAAGGTCCGTTGGTTGTTCTGAGCGAGGGTCACCAAAGCCAGGGCGCGGTTGACGCGGTCAACGCCCCAGGTGAGTGGCTGCGTCGGCGCGGCCGGTCCCCAGATGTCGGTGCCTTCGCCGGGGCGCAAAACGGTTTCGCCGGAGGGGTTAGTCACCGCCACTTCGAAGCCGGAGAACAGCGCGACCGCGAGGTGCTCGTCTTTCATTTCCACGAAGAAATCCGTGCCGCGAATGCCGATGGTGCCCACAGGTGTCACGACACTTACCGCTTGCGCCCCGCCCGCACGTTCTACTGCGCCGGCCACAAGGCGCATCGCGCCGCCGGTGACACGCAAGGCCGCACGGTTAGCAGGTCCGGGACCGCTGTTGGGGTTGTATACGAATTCGTCGATAAGCACGTCGGCGTTGGGACCAAGGGTCAGCTTGGTACCGTCGGCGAAGGTCACCAACAATTTGGCAGCGGGGCCAGTTTCAAGAATATCGTCGCTATAAATCGGCGCGTTCGCGGCGAGGGCTGTGGTGAATTCGCCGCCCGCAGGGGACGTCCGCGTGACCGTAGCCCCGCCCTGCAATTGCCCGACTGTCCCGACAGAAGGTGTCGTCTGGGCGTGAGCGGCAACGGCCGTCATCGCAAGCGCTGCGACAAATATGGATATACGCATGTTTAGCTCCCCCAAGCCCCGCTTCGTCACATCCGTGGATTATACGGCTTCTTCGCGCTCCAGGCTTTGACGAATTCTTCTAATTCCGGGTCAGGCGTTTTGGGAAGGGCTACTTTTAATGTGACGTACTGATCGCCGGCCGGTTCCCGTTTAGTGGCGGCGACGCCTTTACCTTTAAGGCGCAGCCTGGTGCCGCTGTTCGCGCCCTTCGGGACGCTTACGTTCACGGGGCCATGCACGGTCGGCACATCAACCTTACCGCCCATAATGGCTTCGCCCAATGAGATGGGCAGTTCAACGTGAATGTCGCGGCCTTCGCGTTTAAAGACGGGGTCCGGCTTGATCCTGATTTCAACCATGGCATCGCCGCCGATGGTCCCTTGGCCTTTGAGGCGGATGGTCTGGCCATCGCTGATACCTGCCGGAATAGCGACGTCTAAGGATTTGCCGTCGGGCATGGTGACGCGGCGTTTTGCGCCGGTGGCGGCATCGGCGAAATCCACTTCCAGTTTGAAGCGTGTGTCTTCCGGCGCAGCTTGACCGCCGCGCCCCGCAAATCCCCCTGGACCTCCTGGACCCGCACCGCCTCGGAACATGCCGCCGAACAGATCGCTTAAATCTTCGAACTGAAATCCGCCGGCCTGACCGCCCCCGCCAAAGCCGCCGCCGGGATGACCGCGTCCCCCACCGCCCCGGGCGAAAGGATTCTGGCGCACTTCGGCACCACTCGCGTCAATCTCGCCGCGGTCGAAACGCGCGCGTTTGGCGGCGTCGCCAAGAATATCATTGGCGGCATTCAACTCCTTGAACCGGTCCTCGGCTTTCTTGTCGCCGGGAAACAGATCGGGATGGGACTTCTTCGCCAAACGGCGGAAGGCCTTTTGAATTTCGCTGTCGCTGGCGTCGCGCTGAACGCCGAGAACGCTGTAAGGGTCTTTAGCCATCGCTTCGTTTTATACCGTTGCCGTAACCCGCATACCTGTAGCCGTATAGGTGCGTTCGCAGCCCGGATTTGTAAAGCATGTTTGTAGGTTTAGACGCTCTAAACCCGGTCCAAACCTAGGGAAAATGGGGCGCCTGTACGGCGTCAGCGCCTATGGGACCGAATTGGGGTGGTGAGTTAAGGAGGGTTTTGGTCTCATCGCAGTGACGGAGGAACGAAGATGAGATCAAAACCCATGACCACGAAGGCGCCTGCTGAGCGGGTGCTCAAGGACATTCGC
>CANJIS010000035.1 GCA_947474565.1 Alphaproteobacteria bacterium | reverse complement strand
GTTGGCCGCCCCCCCCCCCCCCCCCCCCGGGGGGGGGTGAGGGCGTGATCGTCAATAAAGCCTGTGAGAGCCTCCTTAAGGAAGGCCCAGGCAGACACGTGATTCTGTCACCGGGGCTCCCACCGCGATCGTCATGGCACCACAACGCATGGGTAAGCCCCCTGTTTCGTTCCCGGATTGAGGCAGCGCAATCGGGTTTGGTGCGTTTTCACCCGACAGGATCGCTATGTCATTGATGAACCGAACGGAAAACGACTCCGCGTATGCCCGGTTACGGGCGCGTATTTTGGCGGATTTTCGTGACACGCGTTTTACATGGGCGGGCTTTTTCCGCTGGACCGGGATAACGCTTCTGGCGCTGATCGCGGCGGCCATCATCGTCCTTTATTTTCTGGACTGGAATCAGATGCGCGGGCCCATTGGCCGCTACGCCTCGGCCCGGATGGGCCGCGAGGTGCGGATTGATGGCGATCTCAAGGTCAGTCTCTTCCGCTGGCAGCCGCATGTGGAAGTGGGCGGGCTTTTCATCGGCAATCCGGCCTGGGTCGGCAAACCTGAAGGAGCGTCCGTCACCAAGGCGTCGTTCGAATTCCGGCTGGTCCCCGCCATTTTCGGCAACCTGAAATTGCCGCTGGTGGAATTGGACCGGCCCAATGCCCTGGTGGTGCGCGATCCCCAGGGCCGCACCAACTGGGACGGCGATCCCAAAGGGCCTGCCGCGGCCTGGCATATCCCGCCCATCAATCGCTTCATGGTGAAGGACGGTCATCTGGAAATCGATGACCAGGTGCGCAAGCTGAAATTCCTCGGCACCATTTCCTCGCAGGAAGTGGTGGGCGCGCCGGATGACAATGCGTTCCAGCTGAAAGGCGAGGGCACCCTCAACGGCAACAAATTCCTGGCCGATGTCCATGGCGGGCCGCTGATCCATGTCGATCAAAACAAGCCTTACGCCTTCGCCGCCAACGTCCTGGCCGGTGACACCAAGGCGGTGATGTCCGGCAGCATCACCCATCCCTTCCAGCTCGACCAGTTTGTTGCGACGGTGGATTTTTCGGGCAAGAGCCTGTCTGATCTTTATGACCTGACAGGGTTGCCGCTGCCGCGCACCCCGCCTTATCACATCACCACCCATGTCACCCGCAATGCCGATACCTACCGGTTGCGCCAGTTGACCGGCATGCTGGGCGGGTCAGGCCTGCAGGGTGATCTGCTGGTGGATGTGGCGGGCACCAAACCTTTCCTCAGCGGTGTCCTGAAATCGCGCTCGCTGGATTTATCGGACCTGGGTGAACTGATCGGCGGCGGCAAGTCCAATCCCACCCAGGCTGCGTATCTGCTGCCCGATACAGAGCTGCATGTCGAACGCCTGAACCAGATGGATGCCGATATTTCCTATTCGGTGGATGCAATCCGCAGCGAGGATCTGCCGTTGCGCGGGCTTTCCACACACATCGCCCTCAAGAATGGCGTGCTCGACTTGCAGCCGCTGTCCTTTGCCTTCCCGCAAGGCAAGTTGACCGGCTCGGTGAAGATCGACGCGCACAATCCGGACCTCCCGGTGACGACCGTGGATGCCCGCCTGACCGGCATCGAGATCGCCAATTTCATCAAGGGCGCCGAGAAGCCGGTGTCCGGCCAGGTCGAAGCCCGTGCCGTGCTGACCGGCAAGGGCAATTCGGCGCACAAGGTGGGCGCCACCGCCAACGACACCTTCACCACCGTGATCCCGAACGGTCATATCCGGGAGTCGCTGGCCAACTGGATGGGCATCAATGTGCTCAATGCCCTGCTGCTCAGCGGCGACGACGCCAACACCAATGTGCGTTGCGCCGTGGCGCATTTCAGCGCCAAGGACGGCGTGCTCATCAGCCAGCAATTCGTCTTCATACCGAACCGGTGCTGGTGCAGGGCGCCGGCGCGATCAACCTGGGGCGGGAATTGATCGACATGCGGCTTCAGGGCAAGCCCAAGAATTTCCAGATTTTCCGTCTGCGCTCCCCCATCACCGTCACCGGCAACCTGGCGCATCCCGATATGGGCATCAGCGCAACCGCCGTCGTTACCCAGGGCGCCATCGGCCTGGGGCTGGGCGCGATCAATCCCCTGGCCGCCATCCTGGCCTTCATTGATCCGGGCCTGGCGGATGATACCAATTGCGGCGCCTTGCTCGCCACCGCCCGCAGCCAAGGCGCGCCGGTACCCGCCAAGACCGCCGCCAAGAAGTAGGCGCCGATTCGAGACGAGTCCGATATTTTTGTAAGTGGACTTGCGGTTCCCGGGCGCGTACCCATCTTTGCGACGTGGATTTCCCACTACGAGGGCGGATTATGAATTTTTCCCGGATGTTACCCAAGCTTGTTGCCGTGCTGGGCCTGTCGCTGGTGCTGGCCGGTTGCGGCGTGAACAGCATTCCCGCCAAGGATCAGGCGGTGAAGGCCCGCTTTGCCGACGTGCAGGCCGCCTATCAGCGCCGCGCCGATCTGATCCCCAATCTGGTCAACACCGTTGCCGGTTATGCCGCGCAGGAAAAGAGCGTGCTGGAAGGCGTCGTTCAGGCCCGTGCGTCCGCCACCAAGGTTACGATTGACGCCTCGCAGCTCAGCGATCCGGCGGCCGTCGCCCGCTTCCAGCAGGCGCAGGATCAAATCTCCGGCATGCTGGGCCGTTTGCTGGCGGTGACCGAAAATTATCCCGACCTGAAGTCCAACCAGAACTTCCTGGCGCTGCAATCGCAGTTGGAAGGCACCGAGAACCGCATTGAGATCGCGCGCCGCGACTACAATGCCGCCGTGCAGGATTATAACACCGAACTGGTGACCATCCCCGGCTCGCTGTGGGCCGCCACCATGTACAAGTCGTACAAGGCTGCGGCGCCGTTCCAGGCTTCGGCGGCGGCACAAAGCGCGCCGGCGGTCAGCTTCCCGGGCGCTGCTGCGCCGGCTCCGGCACCCGCGCCCGCATCGCCGTAAGCGATGTTTATTACGGGTCGCACGGCCGGACGGAAAACCGCGAGGCCGCACTTTTCCTGGCCGATGCTCCATGCTGGGCTCATTGCGCTTCTTTGCTTGGCGTCGCCCGTATGGGCGGCGCCAAGCTTTCCTGCGCTTACCGGCCGGGTGGTGGACAACGCGCATGTTCTGAACGCCGCCACGGCGGCTGATATCGCGCAGAAGCTTGCGGCGCTGGAAGCCAAGAATTCGCGCCAGCTTGTGGTGGTGACGCTGCCGTCGCTGCAAGGCTATGACATTTCCGACTATGGCTATCAGCTGGGCCGGTCCTGGGGCATCGGCCAGGCCAAGATGAACAATGGCGCGCTGTTCATCATCGCGCCCAAGGAACGCAAAGTCCGCATCGAAGTGGGTTATGGGCTGGAGCCCATTCTCACCGACGCCATGTCTTCCGTCATTCTGCAAAGCGCGGTGCTGCCGAAATTCCGCGGCGGCGATTTCAATGGCGGCATCGCGGCGGGCGTGGATGCGCTGATCCAGCAAATGTCGCTGGAAACCTCTGCCGCTGAAGCACGCGCTGCGGCAGCGGCCAAGGCCGGCGCCCAGGGCGATCAGCCCGGTGGCATCGGCTTGGGCATCGCTGCCATCATCATCATTTTCGCGTTGATCCGGATGTTTGGCGGCTGGGGCTTGCTGCCGCTGCTGATGAGCGGCGGGCCCGGATATCGCGGCGGCGGTTATGGCGGCGGCGGCTGGAGCGGAGGGGGCGGCGGCGGTTTCGGCGGCGGCGGCTCTTCGGGAAGCTGGTGATGCTTACAGAACAGGACCGCAAGCGCATTGCCGAGGCCATCGTTGCGGTGGAAAGCAAAAGCTCGGGCGAGATTTTCTGCGTGCTGGCCCATTCGGTGTCGCGCTATCGCGAAGTGCCGCTGGCCTGGGCAACACTGGCGGCGTTTCTTTTGCCGCCCGTGGCGGTTCTGACCGGGCTGCACCGGCTGGCGCTGGCGGATATTTTCTCCAGTTGGACCGATGAAAGCGTGCGTGCGGTGGAAGGCCTGATCCTCACCGCGCTCAGCGCCTATGCGCTGGCGCAGGCAGGGCTGTTCCTGATCGTCGCCCTGATTGTGTCGCTGCCCCATGTGCGCCGGGCGACGACGCCGCGTTTCCTGAAACGCCATCGCGTAAGGCAGATGGCGCGGCAGCATTTCGCCGCCTCGGGTGCCAAGCTCGGCCATGCCAATCCGCATATCCTGATCTATGCCTCGCTGGCCGACCGGCAGGTGGAGCTGGTGGCGCATGACGCCATTCACAAGCTGGTGGGCGAGGGGCCGTGGAACGCGGCGGTGGCGGCGGTGACCGAAGCCATGGCGAATCACAAACCTGCCGATGGTTTCGTCCGTGCCATCGAAATTTGCGGTGCGGCGCTGGTGGCCCATTTCCCCGGCGATGCGTCGGATCACAACCAGTTTACCGACGAAATTCTCGAAGTCCGATTCTTATAATTGGTCGCGCCGGCGGGCGCGGACGCGCCCCTTTGTAAAAGGGCGCCTACGGCGCCGTCGGAAAACCGTCGCACGACGCTGTCGCTAGCGACCCACACTTTTCCGGGCGGACGCTCCAAAGCACTAGGCTGAATCGACATTCATCGCATCCATAAGATGGCTGCGGCGAGGTGTATGAAGGCCAGGAAGTAGATGGCCCTTCGGTCGTAGCGCGTTGCAATCCTACGGAAGTGCTTGAGCTTGTTGAAGCAGCGCTCGATGCGGTTGCGCG
>CANJIS010000034.1 GCA_947474565.1 Alphaproteobacteria bacterium | reverse complement strand
CGCAACCGACCCGCCCTGCGAAAGCACAATCTCCGCCTCCCGCAGCTTGCCAATAACTTCATCAGGCTGATGCCTGCGGCCCATTCCAAATCTCCCTCCAAGGTTCCAATATGATAGTCCCTGGACCACTTGGAAGGGGGCAGATCAGTCCGCCAACGCCAAGCTCAGCATTGCCGGGCTGACAATCAGCGATGGCGAAGTCACCTATTTCGATGCCCGCAAGGATGACTTCACGGCATTAAGCCATGCCAATGCCAAGTTCAGCCTGCCCTCCATGGATGACGCTGCGCAGTTCGAACTGGATGCGATCTATAACGGCAACAAATTCTCGGTCAGCGGCAACGCCGACAGCCCCAACACCTATCTGGCCAAGACGCCCACCAAGGTTGTGCTGGACCTGAAATCCGATCTGCTCAACCTGCATTTCGACGGCAGCGTCACCGGCATGACCGATGATTCCGGGAGCTTCACCGCTTCGGGCCCGTCGCTGCGCGAACTTATCAAGAAGGGCACGGGGACTGCGGCGCCCACCGGCGGGCTTGGCGCGTTCACCGCCGCCGGATACGTGGCGGCCAAGAACCAGGTCTATGCCTTGCAAGGCGCGAAGATCACCCTGGACGGCATGACCGCCACCGCCGATCTGTCGGTGGACACCAGCGACAAGATTCCGTCCCTCAAGGGCACCATCGTGCTCGATCATCTCGATCTGGCCACCTACATGGTGGCCAAGGAAAGCGCGCCGCAACCAGCGGGCTGGAGCACCGCACCCATCGTGCTGGATGGTCTGAAGCGCGCCGATGCCGACATGACCGTTTCGGTCGGGCGGCTGACGCTGGCCCAGTTCATCATCACCAACAGCCGCATGCACGCCGGTCTTAAAGATGGCACCCTCACCGCCGACCTGACGCACGCCAATCTGTTCAACGGCGCCATCAGCGGGCGGGTGGTGGCCGACGCCAGCGGCAAGGCATCGCGTTATGCCATCAAGCTGAACATGGATGGGGTGGCGATCAACGATCTGCTCAAATCCGCGATGAAGGTGGACCGCATTTCCGGCACCGGGGCGCTGACGGTGGATGTCAGCGGCACAGGCGCCAGCCAGCAGGCGATTGTGAACAGCCTGTCCGGTAACGCCGGCATCACCGCCAGGAATGGCGCGATCAAGGGCGTTGATCTGGCTGCGGTCTCGCGCACCATCACCAACGCGCTGTCCGGCAATCTGGGCGCGGCCACCGGCGGCGGCGCCAGCACTGATTTCGCAGAAGCCGGCGCCACCTTCAAGATCGCGGGCGGCGTGATGAAGAATGACGATTTCCATCTGCTCAATCCCTTTGTCCGCATCACCGGCGATGGCGAAGTGGCACTGGGCCCGCGCACGCTGGATTTCCATGTCGTGCCCAAGCTTGTCGCCACGGCGCAAGGCCAAGGCAGCACAAAGGCAGGATCGGGACTTGCGGTGCCGTTCAATGTTTCCGGCCCCTGGACCAAGCTCAGCTACAAGCCCGACATGAAGGCGCTGACCAGCACCCTGGTGAATCAAGCCGCCAGCGGTGGCTTGAATGGTCTTCTGGGTGGCGTGCTGGGTGGCAAGAAAAACGGCGACACCGCCAATTCCGGCGACAAGAAACCGGGCTTCAATCTCGGAAGTCTCTTTGGCCGTTAAGTGGGCCGGCCGCTAGCGTTTGAACGCGGCCAGATCCGTGGCGATACGCTGCAGCACCGGCTCCCAGATCAGGTCGGCTGCCTGCCGGTACAGCTTGACCGATTCATACCAGTAGCTGTCGTCCCGATCCTGCAGCCAGCGCCAGTCATGCGCAAAGCCCAGCAGCGTCCAGGTTGGTTTGCCCAGCGCGGCGGCGACATGGACCACTGAAGTATCCACCGAAACCACCACATCCAGATTGGCGATGATGGCGGCGGAATCCGAGAAGTCTTCATTCTCGTCCATGAAATTGTGGAAATTGCCGCGCGGCCATAATTCGCCAAGGCGTGCGCGCAATTCGGCTTCCGCTTCGTCGCCCTTCTGCAAACTGTAAAACTCCGCATCCACGCCGCCCAATGTGCGACTGAGAAGATCCAGAGAGATATTTCTCTTCTCGTTATGGATGCGCCAGCCGGCCTTGCCGATATGGGTGCCGCCCGCCCAGGCCAGGCCCACTTTCAATTTGCGCGTATCGCCGATGCGCCCCCCCCAACGCTCCACCTTCGCCGCATCGGCGCGCAGATAAGGCGTGGACTGCGGCACCGACGGCACCGTCTTGCGCAGCGCATAGGGCAGCGACAGCATCGGCACATGAAAATCGAAGGCCGGACGCGGCGCACCGCGCGCGATCACGTCCGCCGCACCCTCCAGACCTTGCAGCACCTTTGCGATGGGCTTTTGTACTTCCAACACGACATGCGCGCCCAGATCGCTGAGCGATTTGGCATAGCGGCTGAACATGATGGCGTCGCCGATACCTTCATCGGCATGCACCAGAATGGTTTTGCCTTCCAGGCTGTCTTCGCCCGTCCAATGCGGCGCAGGAAACGGCGATTTGAACTGGGTAAAGCGCCATTCCAGCAGCTCCCAGCCTTTGGCCAGATCGCCTTTCAGCAGCAGGATATAAGCCTTGTTGAGATGCGCCTTGGCGTAATCGGGCTTCATGGCGATGGCGCGCTCAAAACTGGCCAGCGCTTCGTCCAGCCGCGTCATTTCCTGCAGCACCACGCCCCGGCTGTTGTGCACATCCACTTGACCCGGTTTCAGCGCCAGCGAGCGGTCATAGGCCGCCAATGCTTCGGCGGGCCGCCGCAATTCGCGCAAGGCCAGGCCGCGCCCGGCATGGGCCTCGGCGAAGCCCGGCATCAGCTTCAGCGCGCGGTCATAACTTTCCAGCGCTTCTTGCGCACGGTTCAAATCCGCCAGCACCACACCCCGGTGAAACAGCGGCTCGGCATAGTCCGGCTTGACGCGCAGCGCCGTGTCGAACGCTTCCAGCGCCTTTTCCAATTCGCCCAGCGACTGCAAGGCGCGGCCATAATTGTTATGCGCCGGGGCATTGTCCTGCTTGATGCCCAGCGAATGCTGCAGCAGGCGCATGCCTTCCAGCGTCTGGCCGGTCTGAAGATTGGCCATGCCCGCCATATAAAGCAGGTGATCGTTGCTCGGCTGCCAGGCCAGAAGCTGGTTATAGATATCCAGCGCCTGCCGGACCTGACCGGACTGGTGCAATTGGATGGCGCGTTGGAGCAAGGGATCGTTCATCGCGGTGACACTAGCAGAGGCACGCCGCCGATAAAAAAGGCAGGCCGGGCAGGCTTAAAGGCCCAAGCGAATGTCCTCAAGACGAATGTGCCCATTTGCCGCCTTCCCAAGCCACAAAGTCCGCGCTATCGGCTTTTTCCTGCTCTAGACTTTCGCGGTCATTCTTCCCGGGGGATTTTCCATGCGAGCTTCCATTCTCAAAAACCTGACTGCGCTTCTGCTTGTTGGTGCGATGGCCCTGCCCGCCTCCGCCGCCGCGCCCGCCGACATGAAGGCTGACGCCGCCGCCAATGTCGAAGCCAACACCAAGCTGATCCAGCAGATGGTCGATCAGGTGTTTTCCTATGCCGAGCCCGGCTTCCAGGAATTCCGCACCGTGGATTATCTCACCGGCATCTTGGCCAAGAACGGCTTCAAGATCACCAAGGGCGTGGCGGGCATGCCCACCGCCTTCACCGCCACCTGGGGCGAAGGCGGGCCGCTGATTGCGCTGGGCAGCGACATCGACGATCTGCGCGGTCTCTCCCAATATCCCGGCATCGCCAAGCCGACCCCGATGGTGGATGGCGCGCCCGGTCATGGCGAAGGCCACAATTCCGGCATGCCGCTGCAGATCGCTGCCGCCCTGGCCGCCAAAGCGGTGATGGAAAAGAACCACATCAAGGGCCGGCTGATCCTGTGGCCCGGCGTCGCCGAAGAACTTCTGGGCGGCAAGGCCTTCCTGGTGCGCGCGGGCCTGTTCAAGGATGTCGATGCCTGCATCTTCGTGCATGTCGCCAACAGCTTCGGCACCAGCTGGGGGCAGTCCAACTCCAACGGCATGGTCTCGGTGGAATATACCTTCAAGGGACGCACCGCCCATGCGGCGGGCGCGCCCTGGGACGGCCGCAGCGCGCTGGATGGCGTGGAGCTGATGGATGTGGCGTGGAATTTCCGCCGCGAGCATCTGCATGTCAGCCAGCGTTCGCACTACATCATCACCAATGGCGGCGACCAGCCCAACATCGTGCCGGGCGAAGCTTCGGTCTGGTATTTCTTCCGCGAGCATGATTTCGCATCCGTGAAAGAGCTGTACGACACCGGCAACAAGGTCGCCGACGCCGCCGCCATGGCCACCGACACCACCGTGACCCATAAGCTGCTGGGCACGGCGGCATCGCCTTACGGCAACCGCCCGCTGGCGGAAGCCGCCCAGGCCAATATCGAAGCGGTGGGCATGCCCAAATGGACGGCCAACGACCAGGCCTTCGCCAAATCGGTGCAGGTCGCCAACAGTCTGAAGGTCGCGCCGCTGAAAGAGACGGTGGAGAAACTGGAAGGCCCGCGCACCGGCGAATCCACCGGCGGCGGTTCGGACGATATCGGCGACATCACCTGGACGGTGCCCACCATCACCATCCGCTACCCCTCGAACATTCCCTCATCCCAGGCGCACAACATCATCGCCGCCATGACCATGGCGACGCCCATCGCGCATAAGGGCGTGGTCAGCGGAGCCAAGGCGGTGGCGATGACGGTGCTGGATCTGATGACCAGCCCCGAGACCATCACCGCGGCCAAAGCCTTCTTCACCGATGTGCAGACCAAGGATCAGAAATATGTGCCGATGCTGGCGGACACGGACCAGCCGGCCATCCATATCAATGACGAGCTGATGGCCAAGATGCGGCCGCAGATGGAACGCTTCTATTACAACAGCGCCAAATACCCGACTTATCTGGATCAGCTGGGCATCAATTATCCCGATGGCACCACCAAGGCGCCGCTGCCGCCATCCAAGGCATCAGGGCCGGCGGTGACGAACTGATTGCGGTCTGAGTGCGAAATAAAAAAGGCCCTGATCTGCCCCCTTCCAAGTGGTCCAGGGACTATCATATTGGAACCTTGGAGGGAGATTTGGAATGGGCCGCAGGCATCAGCCTGATGAAGTTATTGGCAAGCTGCGGGAGGCGGAGATTGTGCTTTCGCAGGGCGGGTCGGTTGCGG
>CANJIS010000033.1 GCA_947474565.1 Alphaproteobacteria bacterium | reverse complement strand
CGACCGGCTTGCCCTGTGCCATCAGCACATCGACCTGCCGTAGCTTCGCGACAATCTCTTCTGCTGTGTGCCTCTTCCTTGCCATCTATCCAATCCTCCTTGGTCAAAACCATACTTCAGGGAGGACCAGTTCAAAGGGGGTAGGACACTATCTAGGCTACCACTGACGCCCACGGGGAATGCTCGTCTTTACCCAAGTGCCGCCCGCAGGGCAGGTGGTTAGCGGCCAGCAGTTTCGCAATGTTAGGATTTTCAGCTCGCTTTCGCTTGCAGTATTGCTCAGGGTCACGGCTGGAATCCTGCCGAGGCCTGCAATATAGTTCTCGCGAGTACGAGTACTGTGGCGGACTGTGAAGCGGTTATTTTCAGTATTGATATTGTTTTGCGCACTGGCCATTCCCGCTTCGGCAGAGCCGGTGAAGGACGCTGTAGCGGCGGAGAAGATCGGCGCAGCAGCTCTGAAGGAAAAAATTCGCGGCAACTACGAAAACTACGTGCGCGACCTGTCATGGCAGGCCACGCTCAGGGGCGATTTTTGGTTCGCCATGCCGGTGTTGCCTACCAATATCGGCGCCGACTTGATGGAGCAGAACGGCTGGATTGTTCAGATTGACGCGCGCAATGGCAAAGTACTGGGCGTTTATCTACAGTTTTAGGAGCGGGCACATGAAGAAGTCTGTTCTGTCTGTTTCACTCGTGATTGCCGCAACTCTTGCCACGGCAATGCCGGCGCAAGCTCTCTGCATGTACTACGGCAAGACTTTTCAGAAATCCGACGACAAAGACTCAGCCGGGCGGCTCAACGCCAAGACGACTGTGGCGGGCGAGTTCAAGGACGCCATGACGGCATTGTGGGGCAGAGTAGTGTCGAGCCGGGAAGTTCCCGTGCGCAAAAGCAAGCCCGATGCCCAAGCGGGGGTCGTGTACCGCATTCGTGTTGATAAGGTGTTCAAGGGCGATGCAGTCCGTGAGGCGAGCTACTACACGGAGCGGAACAGCGGCGCCTTCTATCTCGACCAAGGCGAGGATTATCTCCTATTCCTCAATCCTCCGATGCACGATGACCCGGCGTTGGGCGTCGCGCCCGGCGTGCTGATCGTGAACTATGCCTGCGGCAAGTCGAAGCGCTGGAATCAACTCTCGATGGCAGACAAGAGGGCGTTAGACGCTTTGGCCGCTCGTCGGAGGTGAAGCTATGGCCTCACCACTCTGAGAACAGATAGGCCCTAAAAGGACTTAAGCAGACGTTCGATTTCGCCTTGTAATGCTGCAGCGCGGCGAAGAGAGGGGGCTTTGCAACTGCTCCAGAAGGCATAAGCTTTCGGTAACAGCGGAAACATGCCGCTCATTTGGGGAGAGACATCATGCATAAACCCGTTGCGCTGCTGGCAGGGGCTGCTCCGCTGGCGCTGTGCGCCGCTTTGATTTCGCCGGCGCTTGCTCAAGGCTATACGCCGTCCACCACCAAGGGCGACTGGCCTATGTATTTCGCCGATCTGTCCGGTTCGCGTTATGCGCCGCAGGACCAGATCAACGCCTCCAACTTCAACAAGCTGGAAGTGGCTTGGCATTTCAAGACCGATGCCTTGGGCGCGCGACCGGAATATAAGCTGGAAGGCACGCCCATCGAAGTGAATGGCGTGATCTATACCACCGCCGGGTCGCGCCGCGCCGTGGTGGCGCTTGACGCCAAGACCGGCGAACTGAAATGGGTCTATTCCTTCAACGAAGGCCTGCGCGCGGCGATTTCGCCCCGCCAGCTTTCGGGCCGGGGCGTGTCCTACTGGACCGACGGCAATGGCGATGACCGCATCATCTATATATCCACCGGCTTTCGCCTGATCGAACTCAACGCCCATAACGGCCAGCTGATCGACAGCTTCGGCGAGCATGGCATGGTCGATATGCGTGTCGGTTTTTATACCGGCGTGGCCGGCCAGCCCGGCGTTTACAAGCAGATTGATCTGGTGACCGGCGAAATCGGCTTGCACTCCACGCCGACGGTGGCAGGCAATGTCGTACTGGTGGGCTCAAGCATGCGCGAAGGCAGCCAGCCGCTGACCATGAATAACACCAAGGGCCAAAGCCGCGGCTATGACGTCAAGACCGGCAAGCTGCTTTGGACTTTCCACAACGTGCCGCAAAAGGGCGAGTTCGGTTACGACAGCTGGGAGAAGGGCTCCGCCGATATGAACGGCAACACCGGCACCTGGGCTTCGATGACGGTGGATATGGCCTCCAGCACCGCCTATCTGCCGATTGAAGAACCCACCGCCGACGCCTATGGCGGCATGCGCCCGGGCAACGATCTGTTCGGTGACTCGCTGGTGGCGGTCGATCTGAACAGCGGCAAGATGAAATGGTATTTCCAGCTAGTTCATCACCCCATCTTCAATTTCGACATGACCTCGCCGCCGCTGCTGGTTGATGCCACAGTAGATGGCAAGCCCACCAAGATGGTGGCGCAGCCTTCCAAGCAGGGCTGGCTTTATACGTTTGACCGCACCACCGGTAAGCCGGTGTGGCCGATGCCGGAAAAGCCGGTGCCCGCCAGCACCGTGCCGGGCGAGAAGGCGTCGAAGACACAGCCATTCCCCAGCAAGCCCGCGCCCTATGCGCTGCAGACCGTCAATTCCAATGACGACTTGATCGACTACACCCCGGAGCTGCGCGCCAAGGCGGTCGATATCATCAAGAAGCATTACAAGATGGGCCCGATGTTCAGCCCGGCGGTGGTCAGCAACGCCAACGGCGTGTCGGCTTCGTTCGGCGGCACCGGCGGCACCGGCGGCACCAACTGGCCGGGCGGCGGTTTCGATCCCGAAACCCAGACCGTGTTCGTGCCCGGCAACGATGCGGCGCAAACCTTCAAGGCACTTGTGCCGCCGCCGGAAGGCCTGTCGGACATTACCTATCTTGAAGGCGTGGCCGGACAGCGCTTCACCGTCGGCAATGGCCCCGGCTTTGGCGTTGCTTCCGATGCGCCGAAAGTCAGCCCGGAACAGGCCAAGCTGTCGGCCATTCTGGCGGCGCATCCCCAGACCGTCGCGGGCCCGCCGCCGCCGCGCAATGTCGATGGCCTGCCGCTGACCAAGCCGCCTTACGGCACGCTGACCGCCATCAATATGAACACCGGCGAATTCCGCTGGCATATTGCGGCGGGCGACACGCCGGATGAAATCCGCAACAACCCGGCGCTGAAGGGAGTGAATATTCCCCGCACCGGGCAAAGCGGCAATGTCGGCCTGATGTCCACCAAGACGATGGTGGTGCAGGGCGATCCGCAATTCTCCACCTCGCCGGGCCATCCGCGCGGCGCCATGCTGCATGCCTATGACAAGATGAACGGCACCGAAGTCGGCCGGGTATGGATGCCCGCGCCGCAGACCGGCTCGCCCATGTCGTATGCGGTGGACGGCCGGCAATACATTGTCGTGGCGGTATCGGGCGGCAATTACTCCGGCGATTACATCGCTTACGCGTTGCCGCAGTAGCGTGGTGGCTGACATGGGAACGGGCGCACCCAGGCCGCGTTAGGTTTGAGCGGCGGGAGGCCTGTTCCCATGATGTCTCTTTGGATCGGAAGTGCGGCGGCGCTGGCTTCAACCATCAGCTTTGCGCCCCAGGCTTGGAAGATCATCAAGACGGCTGAGACCAAGGATATTTCCACCGGCATGTATGTGATCACGGTGATGGCGTTTGCGCTGTGGGGCGCTTACGGCCTGATGCTGGCGAAATGGCCGCTGGTGGTTTCGAATGCCATCTGCCTGGTCCTGTCCGGCTTCATCCTGGTGATGAAAATCCTGCCGGCGGCCAAGAAGAAAAGGGTGGGCCGCAAGATCAAGCAATCCATCCCCTGACGCCCCAGCCGACAGGCCGGAGGCTTTTGGCCCCCAGGTTGCCGACACTTTAATAAAGGCCCGGGAGGCAGGGGCCGAAACCCCTGTTTTCCGGGAAAAAGGGGGCTGCGGCGGCGCGGCGCGGAAACGGGTTCCAATGTTCCGCATTGTACTTATATGACCGGATTTGTTCCCCTTCGCCTGCCGCGCGCCCTGGCCGCCCTGGTCTTGGCGGGACTGCCCTTAATCATGACCGGGGCCGCCTGCGCTGGGGGCTATCCCGGCGATTACGAGATTCCGTCCTTTCCCGGCGACCCGCCGCCGGTGACCACATCCGCCGCCCGTTCGCCGCTGGACCGGCCGATTGAGACGCTGGCCGCCGACCCCGTCGCTGCCCGGGTGATCGACCGCAATATTCCGGGCCTGCTGCAGAACCAGCGCTATCACATGTTCAAATCCATGAGCCTGCGCACCGTGGCGGCGCTTTCCTCGGGGCGGATTTCCAAGGACGCCCTGGCCGAAATCAATCAGGAATTGATCGGCAAGTAGCGCCTATTCGCGGCTCGCCTGCGGCTCGGCTAGTATGCCGGGATGACCATGCAGCCCAATTTCGGCCTGGCGCATAGCCGCCAGCCTGTGCCGATGAAAAGCCGGGCCGGGGCTCTGGCTGCGACGATGGTGGCGCATCTGGCTGTGATTGTGGCGCTGGTGGAAGGCCTGCAGCAGGTGCGCAGCATCCAGCAGTCCGAGGTCATAGTGCGGTTCGCGCCGCAAATCCGCAAAACAGAAGTCGAGCGGGTGGGCGAAGCGCCGTCGGTGATCATGGCGTTCGACACGCCTGCGCCCCCGCCGGTGGTCCAGATTGCGCCCGAGGCCATAGCGGCGGCGCCGCCGGTTTCTTTTGATTTCAAGCTGCCGCCGATGCAATTGCCATCGCCGCCCAATTCCGCATCCGGCGGATCGAACGCCCGAGCGACGTGGGAGACGGCGCTGCTGGCCCGTGTGGCGGCGGTTCGATATTATGCGCCCGCTGCGAAAGCGGCGAAGCAGCAGGGCGTGGTGCTGCTGCGCTTTATCATGGACCGCGACGGCAATGTGGGCGTGTCGCGGATTGAGAAAAGCTCCGGCTACCCGGCGTTGGATCAGGCGGCGCTGGCGGCCTTGCAGCGGGCGGTGCCTTTGCCCAAGCCGCCAACGGAAGTGCCGGGCGATACACTCGACCTGATTGTGCCAGTGGATTTCTATTCGTGAAAAAAGCGCTGCTCGTCGGACTTGGCTTGTTGGCTGTGGCGGCAGGCGCGGCGGCGTTTCATTTCGCGCCGCCCGCTTCCAAGATATTGGGGCCCCGCATCGCGGATGTGATCCGGCCCGAGCCGGCAAAGCCGAAGCCGCCGCCGACCGCGTTCGAACTGGAAATGGCGATGCCGCCCAAGGCCTTGATGGCGCGCTGGGAGCCGTTTGTCGGCGAAGCCTCCAAGCGCCTGGCTGTGCCGCCGGACTGGATCCGCGCCGTCATCCGCATGGAAAGCGGCGGGCGCAGCCTGATGGGCGATGGCGTGCCGATAATGTCCAATATGGGGGCGATGGGCATCATGCAGGTGTTGCCGGAAACCTATGCCGATATGCGCGCGCAGTACGGGCTGGGCAATGACCCGTATGATCCGCATGACAATGTGATCGCGGGCACTGCGTATCTGAAATGGCTGTTCGGCAAATACGGCAATCCGGGCATGTTCGCCGCTTACAATGACGGGCCGGGCAATCTGGAAGCGTTTCTGAACCGGGGCCGCGAATTGCCGGATGAGACGCACAATTACGTCAACGGCATTTCCAGAATTCTGGGCCAGCCATCAGTCGGGCTGGAACGGCTGACCAAAATTGCGCTGACCCGGCCCGATGGCACCGCGATTGACGTGGATATGCGCACCGTGACCGCCGTGCGCGCTGCCATGGCCGGGGAGTTTGCGCCGGGTGTGCAGTCTGTCATCGCCATGGGCAACAAAAAACAGGGCGTGCGGGAGAGTGTCGCCGCAGTGACAGCGGCGCTCAATGCGCGCGGCGGGAAGTTCTGATTAGGCTTTCGCCTTCGCGCGTTCGATGCCTTCTTCGATCATTTTGCGCGCTTCGGCAGCGTCGCCCCAGCGCAGGATCTTGGTCCATTTGTTGGGCTCCAGATCCTTGTAGTGGGTGAAGAAGTGTTCGACCTGCTGGCGGGTGATATCGGGCAGGTCGGAATGTTCGTTGATGCCGTCATGGCGGGCGGTGACATGGGCCGACGGCACGGCGATGATTTTCTCATCCTTGCCGGCATTGTCTTCCATGAGGAGCACGCCGATGGGGCGCACGCTGATCACCGCGCCGGGCAGAAGCGCTCTGGTGTTGCAGATCAAAACGTCCACCGGATCGCCGTCGCCCGACAGGGTATGGGGAATGAACCCGTAATTCCCCGGATAGCGCATCGATGTGTAGAGAAAGCGATCCACTGACCTGACCGGGTCTTTTTGTACCAAGCGGTTTGAGAGAAACTGACTTGGAAAGGAACCTGGTTATGCCGAAGAAGCGTTTTAGCGCGGAGCAGATAGTGATTTTGCTGCGCCAGATTGAGATTTTGATATCGCAGGGCAAGTCT
>CANJIS010000032.1 GCA_947474565.1 Alphaproteobacteria bacterium | reverse complement strand
TCGTACTATACTCAGGTAAGGGATTTCCATCTTCGCTAAACCAAGAACTTGGTGGCTCACCAAGAACCTCATAGCCGCAAATGGTCATTTCAAAAGCATTACCACAGGGTCTTATAGCTAAATATTCGACCCAATCATCGGAGCCGGGAAAGTTAGAAGCTACGTTTCTTTCTCCTACAATTATCCAGTTCATATATCACCAGAATCCAATTTCATTTAAACGCTAGCACAGTCACGGCCTTCAAGTCTTTACCGATGAAGTTACGCAGCTCACGGGCTACCTTGTCGGCATCTGATACACTCTCAAGCTCTAACGCCATCCAAGTAGCGGTAGACACTCTACTCACAAGCGTCCTCAGCCCGGCTACCCCCGCTACTGGTTTCTGTAGCGTCTTCATTGGCTGAAATGTAATTCAGGATTCAGAACGATTTCAGGCTTGCTAGGTCTCTTAGGCGACTTGAGTTCATACAGAACCTCACCGGTATCAGTCACCGAATGCTTTTTCAGCACTACTAGCGTAGGAGCTATGATGTTTTCTCCTAGAGCTTTTTTCGTAGCGAACTTGGCAAAAGACTTCATTGCCTAACACTCCAACCGCCAACAGGACTAGGTGCTCCACTTTCCTCTAGAATTTTCTTGATACCCCTACGAATGAGTTGAGAAACAGATATATCGTTCATTGTTGAAAACTGTTCGATACGTTCTTTGAAGGCAGTAGGAACACGAGCAGCGATAGGGCTCTGCATATAGCCCCGTCACTTGCCAAGGTTAGGGTCGACGGTTCGAATCCGTTCGCCCGCTCCAAGTCTTTCAATAAAAACAGTGGCTTAGGCCGTCAGCGGGTGCTGGCGGCATCAAGCTGTTTTTCCAGCGCCCGCTTTATCTCCGCAAACACGGTCCCCCAGTCGCCATCCGTCTTTTGACGGAACAGGCGCAGGCTTGGGTACCAGGGGCTGTCCGTCCGGTCGCGCAGCCAGCGCCAGTCGGCAACCTGCTGCAGCGCCACCCAGGTGGGCACGCCCAAGGCCCCGGCCAGATGCGACAGCGACGTATCGTTGGTGATCACCAGATCCAGGCTTTTCATGATGGCCGCGGTGTCGATAAAGGCATCCGGCCCGGCATCCACATTGTCAAAACTTTCCACCGTCATGCCCGGCGGCAGGGATTTCAGTTCGCCCGCTTCTTCCGCTTTCTGCAAGCTGATGAGGCGCACGCCATTCAGTTTCGACAGCGTTTCAAAATGGGTGACGGGAAAACTGCGGCGGTCGCCGCCCTTCATATGGGTAACGCTTCCCATCCAGCAGATGCCGATCTTGAAGCCATGCCCGCCCAGACGTTCCCGCCAAGTTTGCACCAGCGCTTCTTCGGCGTTCACATAAGGCACGGTGGCGGGAATGGTCTCAGCCGTGGTTTTGAAAACCCAGGGCAGGCTCATCATCGGAATCTGAAAATCGTATTGCAGCTCGGGATCATCCAGTTCAACGAACCGGATGAAATCACCGGTCAGGAGGCGGCGCAGCTTTTTCTGGACATTGAAAAGGACCTTCGCACCGGCCTGATTCAGCAGCTCCAGGTAACGGTAGAAATGCAGCGTGTCGCCGAAGCCATGCTCGAAATGAACCAGGATGGTCTTGCCTTGTATATTTTCCACCGACGTCAGAAGCGGTTTGGGAAATACCCGCTCGCCTGACATCTCCACGATCTTCCGGCGCCATTCAAATTCGCGCCAGCCATCGCCCATATTTCCCAGGCCAAGTTCGGTAATGGCCTTGTTGAAATGGGCCTGGGCAAAGTCCGGCTTCAAGGCGATGGCTTTGTTAAAACTCGCCAGCGCTTCCTCTGGCCGGTCCAGGGTGTTGATAACACTGCCGCGATTGCAATGGGCTTCGGCATAATCCGGCTTTAAGGCCAGCGCCTTGTCATGGGCGGCAAGGGCTTCGTCCAGGCGATAAAGATACTGCAAGGCGGTGCCGCGATTGGACCAGGCTTCGGCATAATCCGGTTTCAAGGCCAGCGCTTTGTCGTAACTGATCAGGGCTTCCTCGAAGCGTTCCTGATCATTCAGAACATTGCCGCGGTTGCACCATGCCTGAGCGTAAGCGGGATTGAGCGCCACCGCCTTGTCATAACTGGCCAGGGCTTCGCCCTGCCGCCGCAGATCGGTGAGCGCTTTGCCGCGATTGTACCAGGCCTGCACATGATTGGGCCTAAGCTCGACGGCGCGATTATAGCTGGAAAGCGCTTCCTCGAAACGGCCAAGGTCATAAAGCGCGTTGCCGCGATTATACCAGCCCTGGGCATAATTCGGTTGCAGTGTGATGGCGCGATCACAACTGGCAAGCGCGTCTTCAAAACGTTGCAGGCCCTGAAGCGCATTGCCGCGATTGGACCAGGCTTCGGCAAAATTGGGCCTGATCACCGTGGCCTGGGTGTAGCTTGCGAGCGCCTCTTCGAGCCGGCCCAGGCCGTGAAAAGCATTGCCGCGATTATAATGGGCTTCCACGAAATCGGGCTTGAGCCGGATCGCCTCATTGCAAACCGCCAGCGCTTCTTCATGGCGGCCCAGCTGATTGAGGGCGGCGCTGCGATAGGGGTCACCGGCGGCCAGTCTCGGATTGATCTGAACCGCCCTTGCGATCAGCGTGACGGATTTTTCGAGATTGCCGGTCTGATAGGCGATGGCGCCAAGGCCGTGCAGCGCCGCGAAATTGGCGCCGTCCAGGCTGATCACGTCTTCATAGAGCTTGGCGGCATCAGCCAGCTTGCCTTGGCCGTGCAGCGCCGTGGCGGCTTTGAATTTGGCTTGCAGACCATCAGCCGGCGTGTTGTTAAATCCACCGCTCATGCGGATTTCGCCCCGATAGACATTGCCTGTTTATGCTATCAATTTCCCGGCTCAGTCAAACCTTGGCAGAAATGACCGGCAATACCGTTCCGCGTCTGAAAATTGTGGTGCCCTATCGGATGCGGGAAAAGCAGCTTCGCCGCTTCCTGCCGCATATCCGCGATTATTTCGCGAGCAGCGGCATTCCCTATCATCTGGTCATTGCCGAACAGGCTGAGGGCCTGCCCTTCAATCGCGGCGCCATGAAAAATATCGGCTATGAGCTCGGCGCGGCGTCCGACTATACCTGTTTTCACGATGTCGATTATCTGCCGCTGGAAGCCGATTACAGCTGGTCCGATGTTCCCGCCGGTCTGGTGTGGGCGGGCGCGGAATCCATCCCGATCAAGACGCAAGGGCTGACCCAATATATCAAGCCCAACATGCCGCAGTTTTTCGGCGGCGCGGTGCTGATGCCCAATGCGCTGTTTGAGCGGGTGGATGGCTATTCCAACCTCTATTGGGGCTGGGGCTATGAAGACACCGATCTGATCAGCCGCTTTCAGGCGGCCGATATTGCCTGTACCCGCCGCCGGGGAAGCTTTCGGCCCTTGCACCATGATTCCGACGGCTATGAAGCCGACGGCAATTTGAATCCGGATGGCGCCCGCAACCGCGCCCTCTACATGGAAAAGTGGCGCCCGGGCGGAACTCCCGAAAAAGACGGCCTTTCCGCCTTGTCCTATGAAATCGTGTCCCGTGAAGTTCTGGATGGCCAGGCCAATTGGGAAAAAATCACGGTGCGGCCAGCGGTTATCGGCCTGCCATAATTATTAAGAGCGCCGGAACACCTGAGCGCCGTCAGCGTTTTCTCATCGGGTAAGGTCGAAGGTTCTCCATGAAACGCTATGCCATCGCAGGGCTTGCCGCCGGGACCGCCATGATGATCGGTGGCGCGCTGGCTGCGGTTTCCAGCACTGCACCTTCCAGCAATCCCGCGCTGGTTCCGCATTCCGATGTGATGAACCCCATGATCGGCGGCCAGGCCATGCTGGCAGGCCGCAATCTGCTCGACAATATGAGCGCGTCTCCGGATCACGCCTCACTGGCTGCGGCGATGAAAACGTCCGGTATGGCCGATGCCCTGACCTCCAGCGGCCAATTTACCGTTTTCGCCCCCATCAACAGCGCCATGGCATCCATCCCGGCGCGCACGCTGGATGACAAAGCCCGACTGGCGCGGCTGATGGGCTATCTTGTGGTGCCGGGAAAATATGATTCCCAGACCTTGCTGAAAGTTATTGGTGAAGGTGGCGGCCAGGCGCGTCTGCTTACCGTGGAAGGCGGCGTGCTACTGGCGCGCTTGAACGGCCCCACCAATGTCATCCTGGTGGACGCCAACGGCAACACCGCCGATATTTCGATTTACGATGTCTATAACCGCAACGGCGTGATGCATGTGGTTGACCGCATGCTGCAGCCAGGCGGCGCGACGCCCCACGTGGCGGCAAACTAAGCCGGCGCTATTTCGCCCATTGCGACAGATATTGCGCCAATGATTGCGGCGTCATGTGACGCGCGTCGGTGAGCGCGAAAACATTACCGTCATTGATAGTTTGCCGTCCTGCGTCGCCACCAGAATGGTGGGCACGCCCTTCAGGCGCGTGGTGTATCCGAACTTGGCGGGCACCTGCAGATTCTTGTCGAAGCGGCCCACATCCACTGACGCGAATTCATAATGGTCTTTAATGAATTTCTGCATCGCGGGCAGGTGCATGACATTGGCCAGGATGATGCAGTCGGGGCACCAGTTGCCACCCAGATCCAGCATCACAAGCTTGTTACTTTTCTTGGCGCGGGCGAAAGCATCAGCCACAACGGCGTCGGCATTGGCGCTTTCGTTATAGGGCGCCTTTTCCACGATCGGCAGATCTTTCAGATCCGTGATGGAAAGCGCCGGCGGCGCCGCAGCGCCCAACGCCAGCGAAGCCGCAACCATCATAAGGGCCAGAGTCTTCTTGTATGCCAAAAGTGGGCGCATCATGCCGTCTCCAAACCACGGTCTTCCAGCAGAGCTTTGACCTCCGGGTCCCGGCCGCGAAAGGCGCGATAGGCTTGCGCATAATCGCGCGAGCCGCCTGCCGAATAGATATGCTCATAAAGCCGCCCAGCGGCAAGGGGATCAAATGGATCGGACTTGAAGGCGCCAAAGCCGTCAGCGTCCAGAACCTCCGCCCACATATAGGAATAATAGCCTGCGCTATAGCCGTCTCCGGCAAAGACATGTCCAAAATGCGGGGCTGCATGGCGCGTGGCGATTTCCTCCGGCATGCCGATGCGGGCCAGGGTGGCTGCCTCCAGCGCCTTTGCGTCAATCGCTTCCGGCTGTTCCAGGGCATGGAAATCCATGTCCACGAAAGCCGAGGCCAGGAACTCCACCGTAGCGAAGCCCTGGTTGAAGTTGCGCGCAGCCAGCAGTTTTTCCAGCAACTGTTTGGGCAGCGGCGCATCCGTTTGATAATGGCGCGCGAAGCGTTCCAGCACTTGGCGTTCTTCCAGCCAGTGTTCGTAAAGCTGCGACGGCAGTTCGACAAAATCCCGCGCCACATTGGTGCCCGACAGGCGCAGATATTTCACCTGCGACAGCAACCCGTGCAGGGCATGACCGAATTCGTGGAATAGCGTGCGGGCGTCATCAAAAGACAGCAGCGCCGGTTCGCTTTTGACGAAGTTGCAGGTGTTGGTAATCAGCGGCAGCACATTGCCGGTAAGGCGTTCCTGGTCCCGCAAGGAAGACATCCAGGCGCCGCCCTGCTTCTCAGGCCGCGCGAAGTAGTCACCATAGAACAAGCCGATGGCTTCATCCCCGCGCCGCACTTCCCACACCCGCACATCGGGATGATAGACCGGAATATCGCGGCGTTCGATGAACGAAAGTCCAAACAGTTTTCCGGCGGTGTAGAAAGCCGCTTCGATCATCCGGTTCAGCTCGAAATAGGGCTTGAGTTCGGCTTCATCGAAATCATAACGGCGGGCGCGCAGTTTTTCGGCGTAATAGCGCCAGTCCCAGGGCGCCAATTTGAAATTGCCGCCTTCTTCCGCGATCAACGCCGACAAATCATCGCGCTCTTCCGATGCGCGGCGGCGGGCAGGGGCCCAGACCTTCTCCAGCAAGGCGCGGGCCTGCGCCGGCGTGCCCGCCATGCTGTCGGCCAGCTTGTAGTCGGCGAAGCTTTTGTATCCCAGCAAATGGGCCTTTTCCGCCCGCAGCTTCAGGATTTCGGCGATCACGGCGCGGTTGTTGCGGTCATTGTCATTGTCGCCGCGTGCCACCCAGGCCTTGAACAATTGTTCGCGCAATTCCCGGTTGGCGGAAAATTGCAGGAACGGTTCGACGCTCGACCGTGACAAGGTCACGGCGAAGGGGGCATCCAGCCCCCGCTCTTTGGCGGTGGCGGCGGCCGCTTCACGCAGGAAGTCCGGCGCGCCCTCCATTTGATCTTCGCGCACCGGCCGCACATAGTCCTGCTCGTCGCCAAGCACATTCTGGGAGAATTGGGTGGCAAGGCTGGCAAGACGCTGGCCGATCTCATCCAGCCGCGTTCTGGCTTGCCCTTTCAGCATCGCGCCCTGGCGCACGAAATCCAGATGATAGCGCTCCAGCACCCTGAGCGATTCCGGGTCCAGATGAAGCGATGCGCGCTGCTGATAAAGTGTATCGATCCGGGCGAACAGATCGGCGTTCAGATAAAGGCTGTTCCAATGCGCCGCTGATCGCGGCGCCATTTCCACTTCGATGGCTTGCAGCGCATCGTTGGTATGGGCCGACGACAGCGCAAAGAAAACCGCATCGACGCGTGCCAGAAGCCGGCCGCTTTTCTCCAACCCGACGATGGTGCCGTCAAAACTGGCGGGCGCTGCCGCGATGGCGGCAATCTCCGCCTTATGCTCTGCCAACGCCCGGTCATAGGCGGGGGCAAAATGCTCTGGCTTCACGCGGTCCAGCGGCGGGGCGCCGAAAGGGGTGCGCCATTCTTCAAAAAAGGGATTTTCCATCACCTTAATATAGGCGCTTTCAGTGAATTTCCCAGACAATGGAAACCTGGGCGGTGACGCTTTCTTCGCCTGCCGCCATCGGCACCGCCTTGGCCATCATCGCCATGGGCGCATACATCGGGCGCGGAGAAGAAATTTCATTTTCGCTGATGGACAGGATGGGCCCCAGGTTCACCCCCGCCGCCTTGGCATAGGTTTCCGCTTTGGCTTTGGCATCGGCCACCGCGTTGCCGCGCGCTTGCGTCAGCAGGGGTGCGGGCTCCTTGATGGTGAAATCCACGCCGTTCATCTGGTTGGCTCCAGCCGTGACCAGGGCATCGAGCGCCGCGCCCAGCTTGCTCACATCATCCAGGCGCACCCGCACCTGGTTGTTGACCTGATAGCCGGTGACGCGCGGCGCCTGGTTGTTGCCGCCATCGCTCATCAGGGGCGAGACCGAAAAATTGCTGGTCTGCATATCCTTGTCCGCCACGCCCAGTTTCTTCAGGGCAGCGAACACGCCCTGCATGCGCGTGGTGTTGGTGGCCAGCGCCGCGGCGGCGGTCACACCCTGGCTGGTGACGCCGGCAGAAAGATTGACGCTGTCGGGTGCAGCCCGCACTTCGCCTTGACCGCTCATGGTCAGGGTGCGGGCGGCGGGCGTCTGCGCCTGGGCGGGGATAAGGCTGGCGGTCAGGATCAGGGCCAGGGCGGCCAGAACAGCGGCTTTCATGTCGGTTTCTCCGGTGGGACGGGGCGATAATGGCCGGGAAGTCGCGGCAAAATCACGGCAGTACCCGGGTTTATTGGCGGTCAGGCACTTATTGTATATCAGGAGCCGGGGGCCTGTAGCTCAGTTGGTTAGAGCCGACCGCTCATAACGGTTAGGTCGTAGGTTCGAGTCCTACCGGGCCCACCATCGTTTTGTTCTCTGGCGTTCGCGGTTGTCCGCGAACGCCAAAAAACTCCAATAAAATATGGACTAATCCTTCGCCATGGGCTCTGGATGGCCGTGACCGGCCCCCAATGAGTGGTCCAGTTGCAATGTTAGTTTATGAGCGGCGTTTGCGGTAGCTGGCCGTCTGCGGACTGCCCCGGCGGCCAGCAGATTGCTTCTGGTGCTGGCGGACGGTAGCGGAGCGACGAGTGCGGCCTGACGGT
>CANJIS010000031.1 GCA_947474565.1 Alphaproteobacteria bacterium | reverse complement strand
TTTCGTCGCCACCATTGAATCCAAGGTCAATCAGGTCAATGGCGGCAACAAGAGCCTGCGGCCCCAGACCTATTATCAGGGTGAAATCAACTGGGAGCATACGCTGAAGGGCGGCTCGCTGGTTCTGACCGCGCGTCACCAGATCATCAGCGACACGGTGGACAATGTCGCCATCCTGGGCGTGGCGGGCCTGTTCAACGCCACCGGCAATATCGGCGGCGGCCGTCTGAGCCAGCTGGTCGGCACCATCGTGACGCCGATTGGCTTTATTCCGGGCCTGACCATGCAGGCCAATCTGCAATACACCTTCAGCTCGGCCTGGGATCCGGAAACCCACGTCAAGCGCCAGATCAGCGGCACCCTGCCCTGGCTCGGCAAGATCCAGTTCATCAAGGACGTGCCGGAATGGAAAATACGCTTCTCCGGCTATTACCAGCTGCCGCAGGGCGCCAATGCCTATCGCTATAACGAAGTCCAGCAGATGCATTCGCGCGATCCGGAAACCGAATTCTATGCCGAATACCGGCCGGTGCCCGATTGGCTTCTGCGCGTCTATGTCCAGAACGCACTCGATACCCGCAACATCCGCAAGCGCTATATCTGGAACGGTCCGCGCGGCACTTCGACCTTCAACACCATCGAAGATCGCCGCCTGACCTACGGGCCGCAGCTGGGCTTTATTCTTCAGTACTCGTTCGGCAACTAGTTTCTGCTGGGTTTCGGGCCAGCCGACGCTGAAGCTTGCGGGCGGCTTGCCGCTGCGAAAGATGTCCCACATCCGCGTGTACGCCTCTTCAAGATGGCGGGCATAACCCGCCGTGTCGAACAGAGGCGCGTTGAGCCGGTTGCGGTTGAGTTTTTCGCGGAGCGATAACAGCAGCGCCGGATCATGCGCCAGCTTGATCGCCTGGGCCTCGTAATCCTCCGCGCTTTGCGCAATCAGCTCGGACATCTCCATCGCGTGCAGCAGGCTGGCCGCGACCCGGTCGCAAAAGGCAGTGCCCTTTTGTGTGAGCAGCGGCAGGCCCGCCCATAGCGCGTCGCTAGCGGTGGTGTGGGCGTTGCAGGGCAGCGTGTCCAAAAACAGATCGGCCAGCTTCAGCCGGGCCAGATGCTCAGCCATCGGCAGGCGCCTGGCGAAGATGATCCGGTTTTCGGCGATGCCGGCCTCACGCGCCTCGCGGCGGATGTTGGTGCGAAATTCCGCAACGCCTTCCAGCAGCCACAGCACGCTGTTTTCCACCTTTCCCATAATCCGCATCCAGGATGCGAAGGTGGCGGGTGTCAGCTTGTAGCTGGCGTTTGAAGTTGCAGAACACAAAACCCTCAGCCAGCAAACCAAAGCCGGCGCGCGCGGCATCGCTTTGCGCAATGGCGCGCTTGTCGTCATTGGCCTGGTAGCTGCCGGGAAGAAAGACCAGATTCTCGCTGTAATGGCGCTTCTCGGACGGCGGGGTGACGATGCGGTCGGTGATGAGATAATCGATGTACGGCGCAGCCAGGGTGTCGGGAAAGCCCAGGTAATTGACCTGTATCGGCGCCGGGCGCCAGGCGAAAACCCCTATCCGCACCGTGCCGAAATAGCCGTTGAGATTGATGAGAATATCAATCTCCTTATCGCGGATGATTGAAGCCGCCGCAGAATCGGAGAGCGCGTCTATGGCGACGAATTTGTCGAAGGCGGTTTCCAGCCGCCGCCGCATCGGGCTGCCATCATCAAAGCCGCTGTCGAACGCCACCAGTTCGAATTTTCTCTTGTCATGGGCTTCATACAGCGCGGCGGTGGCCTGTTCGCGGAATTCGCCCGAGACATAGCCCAGGCGGATTTTCCTGGCGTGGCTGCGGGAGAGTTTTCGAAGCGCGGGTTTGGGTGGAAATATATGGCCGGCGAAGATGGCGGCGCAGGCTTTCAGGTCGGCTGGCGAGGCGGACACCGCCTGATAAGCAAAAGGCTTGACCACCTTTTTTTCCGGCGCGCACGCCCTCATCCAGCCGCGCCACCTGCTCGTCGAAACCCTGCCAGTCGCCGCCGAACATGCGCAGATGCAGCAGCTCGCCCTGGGCGTAATCATGGTCCGGCGCGATGCGGACCAGATCTTCCATGTCGCGCAGCGCCGGCTGGTAGGCGCGCAATTCCGTCCATTGCAGGGCGCTGCGATTGTAAAGCGCCACCGGCTGATCCGGCTTGATCGCCAGCGCGCGGGAATAATCCGCCAGCGCTTCCTGGAGCCGCCCAAGGCGTTGCAGAAGAACGGCGCGGTTGACCAGCGCATCGGCATAATCCGGCTGCGCGCGCAACGCCAACTCATAACTCGCCAGCGCCTCATCAAATCGGCGCATCTCCTGCAGCAGATTGCCCCGGTTATAAAGCGCTTCGGCATAATCGGGCCGCATCGCCAGCGCCCGGTCATAGGCTTCCAGCGCTTCGTCCATCCGCTCCATATGGCGCAGGATGACGCCACGATGGTGCAATGCTTCGGGAAATTGGGGTTTGAGGCGCAGCGCCTTGTCATATTGCGGCAGGGCTTCTTCGTAACGGCGCAATTCGCGCAAGGCATGGCCCAGATTGAACGCGGCCTCGGCATAATCGGGGCGCAGCTGCAGCGCTCGGCGATAATTCTCCAACGCCTCTTCGGGGCGGCCCAGGGCGCGCAGCGCGTTGCCGCGATTGTTCAGCGCTTCCACCAGATCGGGATTGCGCGCGAGAGTTTTGTCGTAACTCTCCAGCGCTTCGGTTACGCGCTTGGCGGCGTAGAGCGCCCCGGCGCGGCCGAAATGGATTTGGGCATTATCGGGCTGAAGCGCCAGCGCGCGGTCATAGTCCGCCAAGGCTTCATCGCTGCGACCCATTGCGCTGAAAGCGTTGCCACGATGCAGCAGGATCGAAGGTTCATCCGGCTGCAAGGCGAGTGCGGCGCTGAGCCAGCGCAAAGCTCCGGAAAAATCGCCCCGCTGCGCGCGGATCAAACCCAGCCGGTGACGGACCAGGACATTGTGGGGTTCGGCCACCGCCAATTGCGAATAGAAATGTTCGGCCTCCGCCAGGTTGCCCTGGGCGAGACATTGCGCCGCCTGCTCCAATGCCCGTTCACTATTCATACGTGGCGCTATTCATGACTTTTTGCTGTTTAGACTTTTGCCGCCGCGTGGCGCCCTTCAACCATCTGCCAAATAAACAGCACCGGCATCGCCACGACAATATCGCGCGCGCGCCGAAGCAGTGAAATTGCCAGACCAATTTCCGGGGTCAAGCCGAACACCGGCGCCAAAGCGGCATAGCCCGCTTCTTGGATACCCAGCGAGGCGGGAATAAATACCGTTGCACTGCGCAAGCCTTCCAGTAACGCCTGGATGGCGATAGCGGTCCAAAGACTTGTTGAAACGCCCATCATCCGCAGCATCACCCACAGCCACAGCCCGCTGCCGATCCAGCCGGCGAATTGCAGCAGAATGGATAAGGCCAGCCGGCCCTGGCGGCGATAAATGGCGGACATCGTTTCATGGAAAGCGCGGGCATGGATCAGCGCAGAGGGGAAAATCTTTTCGCCGGTCTTCAGCGACCATTTGCTGCCGCCGATCTGCACCAGGGCAAAGCCGATACTGCCGGCGGACAGAAACAGCGCCCCGCCCAGCATGGCATCGACATAAGGCGACAGGCTGGCGCTGGCCGACAGCAGCGACAGGCTGGTGACAACGCCCATCAGCACATACAGCCCCTGGGCGAAGGTTTCGGCAGTGAGGTCGGCGATCACGGCGGCGGATGCGGGCCCCACACCCATGCCCGCCAGCACCAGCACCCGCGCCGCCAGCACCACACCGCCCAATTGTGTGATGGGCAAAACATCGGCGGCGGAATCGCGCAGCTGGCGTGACGCGGCAATGGCGGCAAGCGGCATGGAGCGGGGCAGAAGCGGAATAAGCCCGACTGACAGCAACGCCTCGGCGGCAAGCCCGGCTGCCACGATCACCACAAAACCCCCGAACCCAACTTGGACGAAGGATTGCATCACCGTTGCCAGATCGAAGGTCATCAGCACCGCCGCCAGAACGGCAAGGCCCAACGCGGCCGCCAGGATCAGGCGCGGCGTGATGCGCAGGGTGCGTGGCGTGGTCATGACCTTTTAGCCCTTGAAGATGGTCAGCCTTGGCGTGTGCTGAGGCCCGGATCAAGCCATAAACGCCGCTGGGTGGCGGTTTTCCAGGTCAAAGCGCCTGCCCCGGCTCTGGCGAGGCTGGCCGGGGTGCTGTTAGCCTTGCCCCAGCCGGCGCCCCAATTCATCAGTGCACGGATGGCTTCCGGCCGGCCTTTGGGGAGGACGTCATGAAAAACACAGCCGTGAAAGTTCTGTTGTTCGCGTCGGTACTGGCGCCGGCGGTGGTCTATGGCCAAGGCAGCGGCCCGACCACAGCCACCATCATCACCAAGCAAATGATCGACACCATCAATTCACAGCAACAAGACAGGGCCACCAGCGACGAAAATGCCATGGTGGTGGATCTGGGCTATGAGCATTTCTCGGTGGGCGTGATCCATCTCGGCTCAACCCGCACGCCGCGCCCGGCCGCCGCCGCCGCGCCCGCCGGTCCGCCGCCCGAACCATGCGGCCGTCAGGTTGCATCCGTCCCGGCCGACGCCATTCCCGGCGGCATCACCCACGATTTCCAGACCGAAGCCTATTATGTGATCGGCGGCGCGGGCACGGCTTTCGTGGACGGCTATATCGTCAATGGCAGGAAGAGCCCGATGGCGGCGCCCGGCGGCCCCAACGGTCCGACCTGCGGCGGCGCTGCCGTCGGCTCTTATAAAGTGGAGCTGAAAACCGGCGACATCATGATCGCGCCACCCAACACGGTGCATGGCTGGGCCGATATTCCCGACCATGTCGATTATCTCAGCTTCCGTCCCTCGCAGCAGGTGATGCAGGCGGGCTGGATCAATCCGCGCATCGAAGCGCTGGTCAAGAAAAAGTAGGGTGAAGAACGGCGCGCGTCAGCGCGTGAGCAGGTTCAGTGAACCTGCGAAAGCGATGAACGCGCCGAGCTTGAGCGAGGCTCCGGACGAAAACACCGGCGCCTCCTTCTCAACAGTTGAGGATTGAAGTTGGATGACCGGCTCACTTCTAATTGGAAGAAGGCCGGTCATGGAGGATGAGAGTTGGCATCAACCCTGCGCGGTCAGCGGCATGCCGTGAATCATGCGGAAAACTCGGGCACCAACCTCGGGCGCAATCTTGCGCGATATTGAGCGCTGTTGGCTCATTATTAGAGCCAACCGGCGTTAAGCATGCCGATTTCTTGGCGGAAAACCGGCAAATCCGGCACGGTCTTGTAAAATTGGCCGAAAACGCCTACATCCTGGGTCACGTGGTTCTTACGTCACTGTCCGACGAAGCGCTTCTGTCATTCTGACACGCCCCAGCGCGCCGGACGAACCGAAATACTTCTTCTAAAGATCGATGTTCTGTTTCCACGGCCGTCCTGCATTCGCAGTACGGAACCCGATGACAAAGGATCCAATCATGACCATCGGAACCGTGAAGTTCTTCAATACCTCCAAAGGCTTTGGCTTTATCTCCCCGGAAGGCGGCGGCAAGGACGTGTTCGTCCATGCCTCGGCTCTCGAAGCGGCGGGTATCCGCAGCCTGAACGAAGGCCAGAAGGTCAACTTCGACATCCAGCCGGATGCGCGTGGCTCCAAGGCCGCCAATCTTTCGCTGGCTTAAGTGAAGTGAATGGGCGGCTGCCATCCGGCAGCCGCCTTTTTCTTTTTTGGGAGGTTTCATGACCGGCAACAAAATGAGCCCGAAGCAGCGCCTGGACCCCCGCGCCGCCTGGGAAGACCGCACTGCGCTGGTGAAAAAAGAAGCCGAAGCCGAACGCAAAGCCACCGATTTGAAGACTGCGCGCCTGAAAATATTGCGCCTGGAAAAAGAAGCCGCCGACAAGGCTGCTGCCCCCGAAGAACCCGCGCCCAAGCCGCGCGCCAAGAAGCGCGTACTGACGATCAAGGCTTAGGCCCTCAAGGCTTAGGCCATCAAGGCTTAGGCGCTCAAGGCTTCAGACTGCGCTATGGCGCGTCGAAGCTCACATGCACTTCGCACAAATTCGCTTGGCGTTGGCGCTCATCGGTTTTGACCGGCGCGTTGAAGTTGGCCGCGACATTCACGACGGCCTTGCCGACGGCGCGGCGCGTGGTGGCGATCACGGTCTTGCCGGTATCCGGACTGTCGCCGGCCTGCACCATCAGGCGTGATTTGCTGCCGGCATTTTCATAGACGATGTCCGGCGTGTCGGACTTGATGAGTTTGCGATCCGGCGCAAAGGCGCCATAGGTCTGTTCCGCGCCCGCCACCAGCTTGTGGGTCAGGGCATTGCAGGGCTTTTCCTCAAGATTGCGCAGGCTGACCAGATCAATGGTGGTGAGCTTGGGCGCGCCACTGAACGTCAAGCGCACGGTGAATTTCTCACCCGCAACGCCGGCGACCGGGCTTTTGGATTCCATGATGCTGAGACCGCCGGGGACCGGCAGCTTGACCACATCGTTCCAGGTGATGCCCGCAGCCGCTTTGACCTGATCGGGATTCATGCCGAATTTGATCTTGTCCCAGCCATCCAGCGGCGCCTGCGCCAAGGCGGGAACAGCAGAGCCGATAACGGCAAGCGAAAAAGCAACGAAACGGCGCATGCAAACCCCTGAAAACGAGAAGGCGGTCATCCTAATAGAAAGTGCGGGGAAATGGGAACCGCATCATCTCGTCTCATTGCCCGGCCCCCGTAAACCATAGCTTATTGGGATTATGTCCCAAGGCCTCAAACGGTCCCTGCGTGTCTTTGGCGCCATGCTGCTGACCCTGTCGGCGGTGACGCCGGCCTCTTCGGTCTTTGTCATTGTGCCCGAAGTCATCACCCAGACCGGCACCGGCGCGTTTCTGGCCATGCTGGCGGGGGCGATTTTGTCGGTGCCCACCGCCTTTGCCTATGCCGAGCTGGCCTCGGCCTTCCCCATCGCGGGCGGGGAATATTCCATGGTCGGGCGCACCATGGGCGGTGATGCCGCCATGGTTATTCTTTGGCTGAACGCCTTCACCAGCCTGCTCGCGGCGGCGGCGCTGGCGCTGGGGGCGGCGAGTTTCCTCAGCGTCATCTGGCCGGGACTGAACGCCACTGTTGTGGCGCTGGGCATGATTTTCATCACCACGCTGATGGGCGTGCTGCACATTCGCACCAATGCCTGGGTGACGGGCGTGTTCCTGTTTCTGGAATTGGCGGCGCTGGCGGCCATCGTGGTGCTGGGCTTCTGGGATGTGCACCAGCCCTTGGCTGATCTGACGCTGCATCCCGTAAACCTGGCCAGTGGGCGGCTTGCCGATGGCGGACTTCATCCCACGCCGCTGACCTTGCTGGGACTGGCGACCACGATTTCGATCTTTGCCTATAACGGTTACGGCTCGGCCGCCTATTTCGCCGAAGAGATGCATGCGCCCCGCATCACCGTGGCGCGCACCATCCTATGGTCGCTGGTGGTGACGGTGATCACCGAACTGGTGCCGGTGACGGCAGCCTTGATGGGCGCGCCGGACCTGAACGCGTTTCTGGCCTCGGACAATCCCTTCGGCCAATTCATTCTGGTGACGGGCGGGCGCACCTTCGCCGTCCTTGTCAGCATCTGCATTGCGCTGGCGATTTTCAACGCGGTGCTGGCGACCGTGCTGCAGAATGCCCGCGTTGCTTTCAGCACCGGACGGGACCGCACCTGGCCTGGCGCTATCAACGGTCCGCTTGCCGCCGTTCATCACCGCTATCACTCGCCGTGGATCGCCACACTGGTGGCGGGCTTTACCTCGATGGCGCTGTGCTTTCTGGGACTGGACCTGATCCTGGTGCTGTCGGGCACCGGTATTGTGATCGTCTATGCCGCGATCTGCCTGGCTTCGATTTTGGGACGGCAGGGCGGCAAGAGCGCCGGTGCGCAATACCGCATGCCGCTCTATCCATTCTGGCCGGTGGTGGGCCTGATGGCACTGGCCTATGTGCTTGTTATCAGCGCCCTGGACCCCGAATTGGGCCAGCCCAGCCTGATCGCCAACGGTGTTCTGGTCGTCCTGGCGCTGGCCTATTACCGGCTGGTGGTGCGCCAGAAAGGTCTTTGGCTGATGACCGGACCCGAAGACGGCCTCGGATAACAGCCAAGTAACGAAAAAGGCTCGGGAAATTCTACCCTTGCGCCCGCTTTTCCCCCGGGGCTATCTATCGAAAAGCCCCGCCGGGCATAAAAACCGGCGGCAGAGGAGCGTCTGGAATGTCACGATTTTCGTTGTTTCTGGCAGGTGGGGCCTTGGCCACCGCCGCCGCACTGAGTTTCGTCATCGCGCCGGCTTTCGCGCAAGGCGGCAATGCCACCGCCAGCGGTTATCTGGGCACCCGCGTCACCGAGAATATCTGGGACGGTGTTTATAGCGACGAGCAGGCCGACAAGGGCGCGATCCTCTATCGCACCGCCTGCTCCAACTGCCATGGCAAGCAACTCGAAGGCGTGCCGGATGAAGGCAACCCCGCCCTGGCCGCGCCCGGCTTTATGGTGGAATGGGATGGCCAGAGCATGGCCGATCTGGTGGCCCATGTTCACGTCTCGCCCCATAGCCGTCCGTCCGACATGGATCCGCTGACCGCCGTGGCGCTGGCCGCTTTCATTTTGAATCAGAACGGCGTGCCTTCCGGCAAGGCGCTGTCCACCGAAAAATCGGAACAAGGCAAAATCGCCTTTACCCAATTCAAGCCCGGCACAAAATAAGAAACGAGCGAACCCATGTCGAAGAAAGTCTGGATCATTCTGGCCGCTGTTGTGGTGATCGCCATTGGCGGCATCGCTTACACGATGATGGGCAGCGGCGGCGATACGCTGGCCGCCACCGACGCCAGCGGCTTGCCGCCCGATAAGGTGCAGCCGGACGATCACACCATGGGCGACCACAAGGCGCCGGTGGTGATGGTGGAATATTTCGCCCAGGCCTGTTCGGTCTGCGCCGCCTTCGATCAACAGGTCTTCCCGCTGCTCAAGGCCAAATATATCGACACCGGCAAGGTGCTGTATGTCATGCGCCTGTTCCCGCTCTTCCCGCTGGACGGCCAGGCCTACAAACTTGATATGTGCGTTGGGCCGGACAAGTTCTTCCAGGCCACCGATCTTCTGTTCCGCACCCAACCACAATGGGATGCCGCCGAGTATCAGGGCGTGGACGCGCAGGCTGGGCTGCACAAGGTCGCCCGCATCATGGGCATGAGCGACGCCCAGGCCGATGCCTGCATGAACGACACAGCCAAGGACGAGCGCATCAACAAGGTGGCCGAGGAAGGCAACACCCGCTACCAGATCACCGGCACGCCGACATTCGCCATCGACTTCAAGAAGGCGAACGTCAATAGCTGGGACTCGGTACAGAAGGCGCTGGACGAAGCGCTGGCCGCCAAAGGCGTGAAGTAAGCCCGTGACCGAAGCAGAACTGGATGCCGCCTGGACCAAGGCGATGGAATTTCACAAGGCGGGCCAGCACGCCCAGGCTGAGACCCTGTATCGCCAGATGCTGGCGGCTAAATCCGGCCTGCCCGCGGTCTGGTATCATCTTGGCCTGGTGCAATGGGCTTTGGGCAAGATCCCGGATGCCGGCACCGCCATTGAAAAAGCGCTGGCGCTGAAGCCCGATTTCGCCGAAGCCCTGTTGGCCCGCAGCGAACTTCTGATGATGGTGGACCATCCCGGCGAAGCGCTGGTGTCGCTTGACCAGCTGGTGGCGCTGGAGCCCGGCAATCAAAAGGCCTGGATCCTGCGCAGCGGCGCGCTGTTGCTGCTGAACCGGCTTGAGGAATCGCTGGACGGTGTGGACCGGGTTTTGGTCCTCAATCCCACCAATGTGGACGCCTTGGCCAATCGCGGCGCGGTGCTGCAGAAGCTGAAGCATTACGAAGAATCGCTGAACGCCCTGAACAAGGCGCTGGCGATACGTCCGGACGATGCCCGGATGCTGGAAATGCGCGGCGTCACCCTGGCCTGGTTGGGCCGCAAGGACGATGCGCTGCGCGACCTGGATGCGGCCGTGAAGACGATGCCGGATCTGGTGACGGCCCATTACAACCGGGCTGCCGTGCTGGGCGAATTGATGCGCTATGAAGAAGCGGTCAATGAATATGACCGGGTGCTGGCGGAGATTCCCGACCATGCCGAAGCGGACCGCCAGCGCCAATTGATGATCGCGATGATCAATAAGAAGTCAGCAGCCCAAAACTAATGGGTCAGGTGCGGGTCGCGTTCGCCCGCCGCCATGGCCATCGGGATCGCGTCCACCGCCAGCGGACAGGTATAGAAATCCGACCGCGCGCAATTGGGATTGGCCTGCCGGATATTTTGTACCAGGGTGAGTGAGACTACTGCATAGCTGGCGTTCCATCCAGATGGGGTGGCACGGGCATAAAAGCCTGCGGCGCTGGCGGTCGATATTCCAGCGATGAATGGGGTCTGACGGTGTTGTAGTGGTGGC
>CANJIS010000030.1 GCA_947474565.1 Alphaproteobacteria bacterium | reverse complement strand
CCCCCCCCCCCCCCCCCCCCCCCGGTTCAATTGCGGAAAGAGATTCCAATTCCAGCCCCGGGATACCAATGGTCCTTGGGCCTTTCATGGAACATCAGGAATTGGCGGCCATGGGCACGGGAGAAACGCGCCAGCTTGTCGGTGACGTGGGCGTTATCGCCCAGAACAATGGCGCGCTCGGAGAGCAGCGGCGCGATGACCTCATATTCCCGTGCCTCATAATCTGCCGAGTGGTCGCTATCGTTAATGAACAGATCAACTGGGCCGGAAATCGTCTTGAGGCTTTCGATGGGTCTCCATAAAGGATTTGGCCCATCTGCGAATAGGGTTCGGATAATAGCCACCCGGCGTCGGGGTCTATATCCGTGCCGATGTAACGGCCGGGAGAGCCTTCCGCCTGGTTCCGCAGCAACGCGGCGCAGAGAATGAAAGAACCGTGCCCCCGATCAACACCTGTTTCTATGAGAAGGCGCGGCTTGAGCGCGCGCGTGACGGCATACCATCCCAGGCGCCGTCCAAATGGAGAGCAGACATTGCTGGGCGAGTGCGCACCATCGAGCGCGGACATTCTCGCATCGAAATTGGATCGCAATGCCGTGTCGCTGATCGCTTCGTTGATATAGCCTTCGATTTCCTGCGCCGGTTTGTGTGTGGCAATGGCGATAATCTCGGCCAGGTAACGCAGGTTGTCATCGGTGAGATCGTAGGTGAAATTATTGGTTTCACCCGTGGCGAAAATTAGCGGCTTGATTGCCCGCAACTGTCTTCCGAAATAGAACGCGCGTAGCGTCTTTACGGCCAGGCTCAACCCAATATATCGGCGAACAAATTTAGGGACGAACGGCTTGATAACTGTCTTGAGACTCATGCGCTGCTCATTGTGGAATAGAGACCTGTTTTGCCATGCGGGCGCATAACTCTGACACTTAATCGTGGCCGACATCAATGGCGGGACTACCTTCGGCCATGCCTCAGACCCAGGCCACCTCTACCGTCCACTACTTCCCGCTCACCACACCTGATACCAGCTTGCCGTCGGCGATGGCGCTGATCTTGATATCGCTTTTGCCCGTGAACGGTGCTGTCCCAGGCTTGGCGCCGTTGGCGGCCATAATATAGGCCGTGATGCTGGCGTATTCCTCAGGCGTCAGCGCGCCCTCCAACCCTTGCGGCATCGCATTGGAGATGAAGGCAAAGAAAGCGCCCACGCTTTGATTGGACCAATCGTGATTGAAAATTCCTCCGGTCAAGGCAGGGGCTTCCCCGCCGCCGGTCAGGTTGTCGCCATGACAGCCGGCGCAGTACATCCCGAAATTCTCCCGGCCGGCATTGATCTGTTCTGGTGTGAAAGGGCTCGATTGCGCCTGTGCGCCGCCGCATAGCGAGAGGCTCATGATCGCCGCCACTGTCATCTTGCGGCAAAAACCCGTCATGTCAGTTCCTCGCCGCCACCAGGGCCAATCCGCCCATCATCGCTGCCAGCATCAAGCCGTTGCGTATCTGATGGCTGTGCGCCGGCCGCCCGTGGCAGGTATTGGCGAAATGCTCGCAGTTCCAACGCCAGAAACTGTAGCGCGTACCGAACATGGAATAAGCATTGGTGAGCACCTTCTCCGGCGGAAGATTGCTGGGATAGAAGGCGCGATAAGGCCGGCCTTTCACGAAGGTATTCCAGGGCTGCTCGCCGGGCCCGCCCAGTTCGCCGGAGTTCGACAGCATGATGGGCAATCCGTCTTTGCCCTTTTTATCTGTGACCAGCGCGAAATGGTGCGCGATGGAAAACAGTCCCATCATCTGCACCGTGACGACCGTGCCGGGAATGAGTTCCTGCGGAGGAATGCGGTGCTGTTTCATGACAAAGACCTGCGACAAGCCCAAGAGGCGCGCTATTAGCACGGCGTCACAGAAGCGTCACCAAGGAAGAGTGTCACAATTCAATTGTGACAGCGCAAAATTGTGACAGCGTTAGCCGACGGCTTCCTTGATCGCCTTGTCGAGTTCGCCGGCTTTCATTTCACCGCGCCACATCTTGATCACTTTGCCATCGCGGCCGATCAGGAAAATTTGCGGCAGGCCCAGCACGCCACCGTAAAGCCCGCCGAATTTGGCATCGCCCATCAGCAGCGGATAGTTGAAGGGAAATTGCTTGGCCATGGCGCGGGCGGGCGGCTCGCTGTCGTCCATGGATACGCCGATGATCTGCAGCTTGCCGGCATGAGCTTTCTGCAAGGCGATCAAATGCGGCGCTTCTTCGATGCAAGGCGGACACCAGCTGGCCCAGAAATCCAGCAGCACCACCTTGCCGCGATAGGCGGAAAGCTTCACCGGCTTGCCGTCAAAGCCGGGCCGGGTGAAATCCGGCGCGCTTTGGCCCGCCTTGATGGGTGTTGTCGCCGCCAGTGCTGGGGCGGCGATCAACAGAAGCAAGAATGCGAAAACCCGCATCAGGAGGCTTTGACCACCGGATAGCCCTTGTCGGCCCAGTCCTCACCAAAGTTCTGCGGCAGATACAGCACCTTCAAATTCTTGAAGCCTTCAGCGGTGAGTTCTTTCCAGGCAGCGGCGATGTTGGGGCACTTCTCCCACGGGCAGCAGCCGCAATAGATCACCAGCGGCTTGTCCTTGGCGAGTGAAGCGGCCTGCTTCTTGAGATTGTCGATGCCTTCTTCCTTGTTGCCGGGACCGGCATAGATGGCGCCGGGAATATGCGCCTGTTGATACAGAACGCTGAAGCCGACTTGCAGGATGACGGGCGCTTTCCCGGCTTTGATGTCGTTGGCCAGGTCCGCAGGCTTCATCAGGACGGTTTGCGGAATGGCCGGTGCGGTGCCCGGCTGGGCGGCAGCAGGCAGAAGCGCGAGCGCCAACATTATGGCGCACCCAGAAAAGGAAATAAGTCCGAAGCGGGTCATGGAATCTCCAAAGCGAAAGCCCGGCGATTTTACTGCCGTGCCGGGCGTTGGATAGGGCTTACCGAATAATTGTCATTTATATTGCGATGCACAATAGCGCGCGGAAGAAGGCTGTTCTGGCAATGGCGTCTTCTGTCATAAACAGTTGAAAACACTGTTGTTTATTTCAACCCAGCCCGCTTCCTTGCCGCCCGTTGGGGGCCCCGTTACAAACTCCGGCGATTCAAGACAGATTCCGTCATGGGCGACTCGAAACAGAACAGGCCGAAAGCACGGCTTCCGCGCGGTTTTCGCGACCGGTCGCAAAGCGAGATCGCGGTTGAGCGGGCGGTGCTGGAAACGGTGCGCCGGGTTTACGAATCCTATGGCTTTCAGCCGCTGGAAACGCCCGCCTTTGAATATACCGATGCGCTGGGCAAGTTCCTTCCGGACGTGGACCGGCCCAATGAAGGGGTGTTCTCGCTTCAGGATGATGACGGCCAGTGGCTGTCGCTGCGTTACGACCTGACCGCGCCGCTGGCGCGCTATGTCGCCGCCAATTTCCAGAACCTCACCAAGCCGTTCCGCCGCTATCAGACAGGGCCGGTGTGGCGCAATGAAAAGCCGGGCCCCGGCCGCTTCCGCGAATTTCTGCAATTCGACGCCGACACCGTGGGATCGGCTTCGCCTTCCGCCGATGCCGAATTGCTGATGATGCTGTCCGATGCGCTGGAGGCGCTGGGCCTGAAGGGCAGCTACATCATTAAGCTCAACAGCCGCAAATTGCTCGATACCGTGATGGACGGCGCGGCCATCGCTGCCGGTCAGCGCGGCACCGTGCTGCGCGCCATGGACAAGTTCGACCGTCTGGGTGAAGCCGGGGTGCGCGCATTGCTGGGCGAAGGCCGCAAGGATGAGTCCGGCGACTTCACCAAAGGCGCAGGGCTTTCCGGTGATCAGGCCACCCAGATCATGGAATTGCTCGCTGCCAAAGCCGGCCGCTATCAAGACGTGCCCGCGATGCAGGAGCTTCTGGCGATCAAGACTATTGTCGAACAATGCGGCTATGGCGATGACCGCATCCAGATCGACACCAGCATTATCCGTGGTCTCGATTATTACACCGGCCCGGTGTTCGAGGCTCAGCTTACTTTTCCGGTGCAAAATGAAGCGGGCGAGACCGTGGTGTTCGGCTCGGTGGCGGGCGGCGGGCGCTATGACGATCTGGTGGCGAGGTTCACCGGTCAGCAGGTTCCGGCCACCGGTGTTTCCATCGGCGTGTCGCGGCTGATTTCGGCGCTGTCTTCGCGTGGGCTAGCCGCCAATCCCGAACCGCTTGTCGTGGTGACGGTGATGGACAAGGCCGATGCTGCATCCAGTTTCAAGATGGTGGCCGAACTGCGTGCCGCGGGCCTCAAGGCTGAAGCCTATGTCGGCAACGGCAAGTTCGGCGATCAGATGAAATATGCCGACCGCCGCGGCGCAGCCATCGCGGTGATCGAAGGCGGTGATGAAAAGGCCAAGGGTGAAGTCACCTTGAAGGATCTCGCGCTGGGCGCCGAACTGGCGAAATCGGTGGAAAGCCGTGCCGCCTGGACCGCGAACCGTCAGGCGCAAGTTGCGGTCAAGCGCGCCGATCTGATTGCGGAGATCAAAAAGCTGTTAGGCCGCTCCTGATGGCCGCGCTTCCTTTCTACGACACCGCCGATATCAGTGCGCTGAACGATCAGGCCGTCATCCTGCTCAAGCTGTTCGGCGCGCGCGGCTATACCCGCCAGGAACCATCCATCCTGCAGCCGGCGGAAATTTTCCTGGACCGTTCGGGTGAAGAAATCCGCCGCCGTACTTTCACTCTGACGGATCCGTCGGGTGACGAGTTGGCGTTACGTCCCGACCTCACCATTCCTATCTGCAAACATGCGGTGGATAGCGGCGCCAGCCTCCCGGCGCGGCTCAGCTACAACGGGTTGGCCTTTCGCTATCAACCCAATCGCCCGGAGCGCCCCACCCAGTTCTTCCAGGCCGGCCTGGAATTGCTGGGCTTGGCCGACGCGGCGGCGGGCGAGGGCGAAATTCTGGGCCTGGCTTTTGAATCCCTGCGCGCCGTCGGCATTCAGGATTTTGAACTGCGCTTCGGCGATCTGGCCTTGTTCGGGGCACTGGTGGATGCGTTGGAATTGCCGACAAGCTGGCGCGAGCGCCTCAAACGCAATTTCTGGCGCGCCGGTTATGTTGAGACGTTTCTCCGCCGCCTGGGCGATGGCGCGGAAAAAGCGCCGTCCCGCGCCGAGGTGGAAGCGGCGCTGGATGCACAGACGCTCGGGGCGCCCGCTGGCCGCACGCGCGAAGATGTCATCGCGCGCGCCATGGAGCGTGGCGCCGAAGCGGCTGCCCTGCGTCTTGATCCTGCCATCGCCGGTGTCATCACCAAGCTGTTCGGTATTTCCGGTCCGGTGGAAGAGGCGATGCGCGAGACCCGCGCTTTGCTCGCAGCCGCCAATATCAAGCTGGATGGTCCGCTCACCGCCATGGATGCGCGATTGAAGGCTATCGCGGCGCTGGGGCTGGACCTTTCCAAAGTGCGTTTTACGGCTCACTTCGGCCGCAACATGGAATATTACACCGGCTTTGTTTTCGAACTCTGGGCCAAGGACGCAGAAGGTCCTGTGCAAGTCGCCGGTGGTGGCCGCTATGACACGCTGATGCAAAGCCTGGGCGCGGCCAAACCGGTCAGCGCCATCGGCTGCGCCCTGCGCACCGAGCGCTTGCTGGCGGCGCGCAAGTTCACGGGAGTGGCGTGATGGCTCTTACACTCGCCATTCCCTCCAAAGGCCGGCTGAAAGAGGCGTGCGACGCCTGGTTCTCTGCCGCCGGATTGAAACTGGAACTGACTGCTGGCGCGCGGGGCTATCGCGGCGCCTTTGCCGGTCTTCCGGGTGTGGATGTGATGCTGCTGTCGGCAGGCGAAATCGCCTCCTCGCTGGCGGCAGGCGATATTCACATGGGCGTCAGCGGCGAAGACCTGTTGCGTGAAGCAGCGCCCGAGCTGGAAGGCCGCATGCACCTGGTTTGTCCCATGGGCTTCGGTTTCGCCGATGTCGTGGTGGCGGTGTCGGAATATTGGATCGACGTTTCGACCATGGCCGATCTGGATGATGTCTGTGCCGCCTATGCCCGCACCCACCACAAGCGCCTGCGGGTCGCGACCAAATACGCCCAGCTGACACGCGGCTTCTTCGCCCATAACGGCATCGCGGATTACCGCATCGTGCCCAGCGCCGGCGCGACCGAAGCGGCGCCTGCCGCTGGCTTGGCCGAAGTGATCGTGGACATCACCACCACCGGCTCGACCCTGAAGGCCAATGGCCTGAAGGTGCTGGACGATGGCGTGATCCTGAAAAGCCAGGCGCAACTGGCGGCCTCGCTGTCGGCGGATTGGGATGCGCAAACACGCGCCACCGTCGAAGCCTTGCTGGGGAAGCTGTCCGCCGCGGCCGGCAGCGCGCTTTATCCGGCGCTGGCCTCGCGCCTTAAATAAACTTTTTTGTTTGTCCCGCGGCGGGCGCGACTGCGCCCCATTATCTAAGGCGCCTCCGGCGCCGTTTGGAAAACCGCTTCACACTTTTCCTGTCCGACGCTCCTAGTGCGGGCTATCCCGCACGGAATCCCTCACATCCAGATCGCGCAGATGCTCCGCTTTCCAGCGCATCATCATGGCGATACGGCTTTTGCCGGACGGATGATCGAAATAGATCGTCTCTTCGGTGAAGCCGGGATCGAGCTTGCGCGTACCGGATTTTTTCAACACCAGGCTTGCGAAAGCGTCGGGTTTTCTGACGGCATTGACGCCGAACAGATCGGCTTCGCGTTCCGTGCTGCGGACAATCGAACTGGTGACCGGGGTGAACAGGAATAGAAAGATTCCCATCAGCGCCGCGATCAGCGGAAACCCGGCGACATCATCCGGCTGGCGCACTTGCCAGTTGCCGCCGAAAAGTCCGGTGGCAAAGCGAAAGACAATGGCGGTAAGACCAAATCCGGCGATGAGCACCAGTCCGAACAGCAGCGCCATGCGCAAGATATGGCCCATTTCATAATGCCCGATTTCGCGGCCCATCGCGGCCAGCACTTCGTCAGGCGTGCCCTGGCGCAGCAGGTTATCGCTCAGGATGATCCGCGTGGTGCCCAGAAAGCCGGTGACATTGGCGGATAGCCGCGCGGATTGCGTGGATTCATCCGATACCCATAGCCGCGCGGCGGGCACGCCATTGGCGCGTGCCAGCGACAGCAGCGGCTGGGTCTGGGCGGAATCGGGCAGGGGCGTGTAATTGTGGAAGAGGGGCGCGATGGCGACGGGATAGATGGCAAGCCCCACCACCATGGCGACGATGCTCAGCCCCGCCGCCGACAGCCACCAGATTTCGCGCGTGGCGCGGATGGCGGCATAGAAAAGCGGCAGGAATATTACCGACGCCACGACAACGGTGGTGAACAGGATGGCGAAATCACCCGCCCATTGCATGAAGCTCTGGTTGGAAAGCCCGTAGGCATGTTCGCGAACATAGCTTTCATAGATGCTCAGCGGCAGGGTGAGGATCGCAATGGTGGTGACGATGATCACGCCATACAGCATTGCCTGATAGGTGCGGCTGCGGGTGCGTTCTTCCGTCCAGTCGCGAATGCGGGCTGATATCTGGAACCACAGCAGCAGCGCCGCCACGCCCAGGCCGTAGACCAGGTTGACGATTTTCAGCATGTGACCACCCTGGGTATAGTCATCCGAGCGGGTGCGAAGGTCCTGCGGCAGGCGCGCCAGCCATTGTGTTGTGGCGGCTTCGGGGTTGAACTCCGGTGTGGTGTCCAGCACCGGCAATTGGCCCACATCGACGCGATGGGTCGAGGCGGCAACCGGAGGCAATTGCTGACTGATGGGAAGGTCTTGCGCCATTGCTGGCGGCAGCCACACCAAAAATACGGCCAAAAACAACAAGCCGATGCGCAATGCCATGCCTTCCTCCCGGCCTGGACACTAAACACATGAAAGGGCAGATGAAAGCCTTGACGGCGAGCGGTGTTTTTGGCGCGAAGATCATGGCATGATTGTGCCATGTTGACCGTGCCACGCGCCTTAACCTTCGCTCTTCTGTTTCTTTCTGCGGTTCCGGCAATAGCCGCGCCGCAGGCCGGCGACAAAAAGCGTTATGACGATTGCTTGTCCCAGGCCGGGCTCAATCCGCCCGTGGCTTTCGCCACCGCCACCACATGGATCAAACAGAATGGCGGCCCGCCGGCGGAACATTGCGCCGCCGTCGCCCTGATCGGAATGAAACGCTATAGCGACGGGGCCACGCGGCTCGATGCATTGGGCCATGCGCGTGGCATGGGCGATCTGCGGCCGCAGCTATTCGATCAGGCGGGCAACGCCTGGATACTGGCGGGTGAAACCGGCAAGGCGATTGTCAGCTTCCAGGCCGCGCTGACATTGTCGGCCAATGATCCTGATCTTTATGCCGATCTTGCCCGCGCCCAGGCGATACAGAATGACTGGCCCGCGGTTGAAGCGGATCTGAATGCGGCGCTCGCTATCCAGCCCAGGCGCACCGATCTGCTGACCCTGCGCGCCAGCGCCCGCAGTGCCCAGAATCATTTCCCGGAAGCGCGCAGCGATATTGACGCTGCGCTGCTTCTGTCACCGAAAAATCCGGACGCGATCATGGAGCGGGGCAGCATCAAGCGCGACAGCGGCGATTTGAAAGGCGCGCAGGCCGATTTGCAGATGGTGCTGTCCCTCAATGCTTCCGCCGCGACGCGGGCGCAGGCGCAGCGCGATCTGGCGATCTTGGATCAGGCGGCAGCCAAGTCGGCGCCCGTCAAGAAGAAATAGCAGTAACTCCCGGGCTTTAGCGTATCGTCATCGAAAGCCTGTCTTCCTGTCACGCCAACGCCGCCTGAAATCCGCCACAACTACCCTTTTCTCTGCCCGGCGAAACCGGGAAGATGCCGGCCCTCGAATCCCCATAACAACCGTCCAGAGGAAACCCATGAAGAAGCTCGTAGCCGCTGCTGCCTTCGCCATGCTTGCGATGCCTGCCTTTGCGCAAGCCACCCACACCAACGCCCTGGTTGAATTCCCCGCCAAGGGCGGCGCCAAACTGACCGTCACGACACCTTCGTGGCAGCCGGGTGCCGACATTCCGTATGAGAACACACAGTACCGCAACAACACCTTCCCCGGCCTCACCTGGTCGGCGGGTCCGGCCGGCACCAAGTCCTACGCCATCATCATGCAGGACACCGGCGGCGCCCGTGATGGTTTCCCCATCCTGCATTGGACGCTGTGGAACGTGCCTGCCAGCGTCACCAAGCTGGATGCCGGCATGGCGGCCACTGCCAATCCGGCCGGCTCTGTTTATGGTCCCAACATCCGCGGCGCGGCGCAGTCCTATATGGGTCCGCGCACGCCACCGGGCCCCAAGCATCCCTATCACCTCCAGGTCTTCGCGCTGGACACCGACATTCCGGTGGCCGCGGATGCGACCTATGTCAGCCTGACCGCCGCCATGAAGGATCACATCCTGGCTTCGGGTGAAGTGATCGGCATGGGTTCGGTGGATCCCAACGCGCCGCCGCCCGCGCCGCGCTGAGCAACGCAAAACTGAATGCAAAAGGGCGGCTCATTCCGGGCCGCCCTTTTTGTTTGGGAAATCAGAAATCCAGTTCCGAGTAATGCGGCACCGGCGGCTGACCGGGCACGCGATCCGACAGCAGGGAGCGGAAGCTGGGGCGCGATTTCAGCCGCACATACCATTCCTGCGCTGTGGGATAATCGGCCCACGGCACTTCGCCGAAGTAATCCAGCGCCGACAGATGCGCCGCCACGGCCAGATCGCCCAGCCAGGGCGCGCGCGCGGCCAGGTTGCCATTTTCTTCCGCTGCCTTGCCGATCGCCGACAGCGCCAGTTTCATTTCTTCCCGCCCGGCGCGGATAATATTCATATCGGGAGCTCTACGGCCCGGCGCGCCGGTGAAACGCTGACCGGCTTTTTCATAGACGATGCGCTGGGTCACTTGTTCATGCAGCGGCCCGAAAGCCCAATCCAGCCAGCGCAGGGAATTGCGCCGCTCGGCGGCATCCTCCGGCGCCAGGGGGTGGTCGGGATAATGACTTTCGACGTGATCCAGGATCGCCCACACGCCTTCGCAGCGTGTGCCATCCATGTCGACAAAGACCGGCATGGGATTGCGGGCATCCTCGGCATGGACCGGATCGCAAGCGATGCGCTTTTCAGCCACGATCAGCCGGGCAAGCCGGCAGCTGGGCGACAACACCAGATGAATCAAACGGCGCATGGCCGCTTTCTAGCTTATTTCACGCATGAATCTAGGCCGTCACGCGCCACCACGGCGGCCTGTCCCAAAAGTGTACCCGTCCGGCCGCTGACATAAGGGCCTGGGTCGCTGGCACTCCATTTGTGGGGATCGGGCAATATGGCGGCCAGCCGCGCCGCCTGGGTGCGGCTCAACCTGGCGGCGCTGGTGTGGAAATAGGCCTGCGCCGCCGCTTCGGCGCCGAAATTGCCATGGCCCCAATCCACCACATTCAGGTAGGCGTCCAGAATCCGCCGCTTGGACCAAAGCGCTTCTTCCAGCACCGTGATCCATGTTTCCACGCCTTTGCGCACCCAGCCGCCTTGATAGGCCAGAAAGAGGCTTCGCGCCGTTTGCTGGCTGATGGTGGATGCGCCGCGCAGCCGGCGGCGCGGGTTGCGCTGATGCTCCGCCACAGCGCGGTTGATCTCGACAAAGTCGAAACCGTAATGGGAACAGAAGTTTTGGTCTTCCGAGCCGATCACCATGCGGCCCAGCGCCGGGTTGATATCATTGCTCCAGCGGTAATGTGCGCCTTTGCCTTCCACCAGGCTCAGCAGCATTTGCGGCGTGCCGGGCAAGGGCAGAAAGCGGAACACCAGCAACAACGCCACGGGCCCGGCGAAAAAGATTACAAACAGCGCCCAGAGCATCCGCCCCAGCCAGCCGCTCTCACGCCACCCTTTGATTCGCGCCCGCCCCATGGCAAACCATAGCGCAAGTTGAACCGGGCCCACGCGATTCCATGCACGACCTCATCACCGCCATCATTCTGGGGATTGTCGAAGGCCTGACAGAATTCGTACCGGTCTCCTCAACCGCACATTTGCTGGTGGCTGAAAGGCTGATGGGTCTGTCCCGGGATTGGGAAGCCTTCACCGTGGTGATCCAGCTGGGGGCCGTGCTGGCGGTGGTGGCCGTCTATTTCAAGCTGTTCTGGAACGCGGTGATCACGCTTCCCACCTCCGCCGAATCCCGCCGCTTTGCGCTGGGCATCATCCTGGCGTTATTGCCCGCGGTGGTGGCGGGCCTGCTGACGAAGAAATATCTCGATGCGGTGTTGCTCAATCCTGTTGCCGCCATGCCATTTATCGCGGTTTGCTGGATCGTGGGCGGCATTATCATCCTGGCGCTGGAGCGCAGAGCGCCCGCACCCCGCTTCCATGAAGGCGACCGGTTGCCGCTGCTCAAAGCCTTTCAGATCGGCTGCTGCCAGATCCTGGCCATCATTCCGGGCGTTTCGCGTTCCGGCGCCACCATCCTTGGCGGTGAAATGCTGGGCGTGGAGCGCAAGGCGGCAACGCTTTTTACTTTCTACTTGTCGGTCCCCACCATGCTGGGCGCCAGCATCCTGGAATTGCGCAAAACCGAATTGGCGGCGGGGCAGGGCCTCACCATCGCCATCGGTTTTGTGGTGTCGTTTGTGGTTGCCTGGGTTGTGATCCGCCAGTTCCTGGCGGTCGTGGCGCGCTACGGCCTTGCGCCTTTCGGCTGGTACCGCATCGCCGCCGGGCTGGTTCTGCTGGCCTGGCTGGTGCTTTAGTTACTCGGCGCTCTGGGCTTTGGCGCCAACAACATCCGCAAATTCACCCTTGGCGCGATAACGCCACAGATACGCGGGCAGCACCGCTTCCACCGAAGTCGGCGTGACGCACAGATCGGCCAAAGTGAGCGCCGTGGGCGACACCACGTTATCCGTCTTCAGCAAGCGCACCTGATCGGGCGTCAGCATCGGCTTGGGCGCCATCTGCAGGAAGACGGCCTTGAACGTCGCCAGCCCGAAGGGAATGGGCAGCAGCAGACGCTTCCTGCCCGTCTGTTCGCAGACAATCTCCATCAACTGCTTGAAGCTGTAGACCGTGGGGCCGCCCAATTCATAGGTCTTGCCGCGCGCCGCGTCACCGGACAGCGCATTGGCGATGGCCTGGGCGACATTGCCGACAAACACCGGCTGGAATTTTGTCTTGCCGCCGCCGATCAGGGGCAGGATGGGCGACAGGCGCGCCAGCCCGGCGAAGCGGTTGAAGAAATTGTCATCGGCCCCGAAAATGATGGACGGTCGCAGAATGGTCGCGTCTGGGAAAGCGGCGCGCACCCGCGCCTCGCCCAAAGCCTTGGTCTGGGCATAAGCAGAATGAGATTCGCTATTCGCGCCGATGGCCGAGACATGCACCAGCGCCTTCACACCGGCGTTGGCCGCCGCTTGCGCGATATTGCCCGCGCCTTCGGCATGAACGTCTTCAAAATTCTGGCCGCCGCCGGAATACAGAATGCCGGTCAGATTGACCGCGGCATCCGCGCCCGCCAGGGCGGCCGCGACTTGGGTCACATCGGTGACATCGCATTTGATGGCGGCGATCTGGCCCACCGCACCGGCAGGCTTCAGGAAGAAACTCATATTGGGGTGGCGCACGGCGACCCGGATGCGCCAGCCGGCGCGTGCCAGGGCGCGGACGGTCTGACGGCCCAAAAAGCCCGAACCGCCGAAAATCGTGACCAGTCTGCTGTCCATGGCGAACCCCATTGTTGGGACCTGTTTAGCCAATGCGGAGAGAGGGGAAAAGGGCTGAAAGGTCTTAAATCCTCAGGAAAAACCGCCCAGTTGACGGGGAGGGCGGCCCTCCCTAAACATCGCGCCACTACCGGTTGGGTGACCCCCAACCCCGTGCCCAGATGGCGGAATTGGTAGACGCACTAGTTTCAGGTACTAGCGCTGCAAGGCGTGGAGGTTCGAGTCCTCTTCTGGGCACCAATATTTCTCATTATGTCTATTTAAAACAAAGACATAACAGAGAGAATTACATTCAATACCACACTTACTACCACGCTATGGCTTCGCTATAGCGAAGTTTCCTGCTCACCCGCTATTGCGGGGGCCGGCCATTATTAAGACTGGCCGCTGGTCGACACAGAACCCCACCCGGCCACCGTCCAGCTAGCCACCGTCCAGCTAGCACCTAGTCTCACGACACCCCTAGGCCATCCAAAATCCCCCTAGGTCAGACCCCACTACCCCGGCACACCCCCATTTCCGTTGATGGTACCTACGCTCCCCATACTTACGGTTTTGCTCGGGCGATCCGGTGTGCTGGGTATGGGGTGGGTAGCTGGGAACTGTCAGGTGGGTAGGGCTCGGTTTGTGCGTTGATAGCCACTGGAGCCGGGTGTGTACTGTGACCCACTTAGTCGGCGTTGGCGCTGGCGAGACGGTGTGTGGGGTTTTCAATGCCGCTTGTATTAACAACCAACGAAATCGTTCTGAACCCGGATCACGCGTGGAATGACATTGAAGGGGTCCAGTACCACTACCCCAATCAGTACAAAAACAAGATCAAGCCGGGTGAGCGCTTCGTTTACTACAGGGGCGTCAACAGAAAAGACGGCAAGCGCGCGCAGGCTGAATATTTTGGCCGCGGAGTTATTGGTGAAATTAGGCCTGATCCGGACACGGTTGGCCAAACCCGTCCGTCATGGTTCTGCGCAATCGAGGACTACCAGCCCTTCTCACCCCCCGCACCCAGCTAAGACTGAAACCGGGGAGTACTTAGAAAAAATACCCCAAAACATGTGGCGCAACGGCGTCCGCGACCTACCCGAGGAAATCTATAATCAAATCCTGAACGCTGCAGGAGCTGATACGCCAGAGAATAGCGATATCGTGCCGATCGCCGGCATAACGGAGAGCAGTAGCCTTCTGATCCCCAAAAACAAGATAGTTGCCGGCAGCAAGGGCGCTAGTGGTGGTTGGCGTAAGTCTAAGCAGTCGAAGCAAGTTGGGGACTGGG
>CANJIS010000029.1 GCA_947474565.1 Alphaproteobacteria bacterium | reverse complement strand
GTGGCGATGCGGTCCAGGAACCAGCGATCATGGCTGATGATCATGGCGCAGCCGGCGAATTCTTCCAGAGCCAATTCCAGGGCGCGCAGCGTATCCACGTCCAGATCGTTGGTGGGTTCGTCCAGCAGCAGCAGGTTGGCGCCCGAGCGCAACATCTTGGCCAGATGCACCCGGTTGCGTTCGCCGCCGGACAGCTGCCCGACCTTTTTCTGCTGGTCGCCGCCCTTGAAGGCAAAGTGACCGCAATAGGCGCGCGCATTGATCTTGGTCTTGCCGAACTCGATGAAGTCGGTGCCGCCGGAAATTTCCTCGTATACGGTCTTGTTGGGATCCAGCGTATCGCGGCTCTGATCGACATAGCCCAGCTGCACCGTGTCGCCGACCTTCAGGGTCCCGGCGTCGGGCTTTTCCTGGCCGGTCAACATGCGAAATAGCGTGGTCTTGCCCGCGCCGTTGGCGCCGATAACGCCCACAATTCCGCCCGGCGGCAGTTTGAAATTCACATTTTCGTACAGCAGCCGGTCGCCATAACCCTTGGCGAGATTCTCGGCATCGATCACCACACCGCCAAGCCGCTCAGCGATCGGGATCATGATGGTGGCGGTGCCCGAACGCTGCTCCTGGCTCTTGGCCACCAGCTCTTCATAGGAATTGATGCGCGCCTTGGACTTGGCCTGGCGCGCCTTGGGTGACTGTTTGATCCATTCGCGTTCGCGCGCGATGGTGCGCTGCTGGGCTGCTTCTTCGTTGGATTCCTGCTTCAGGCGCTTTTCCTGAATTTCCAGGAAGGACGAATAATTGCCTTCATGCGGGATGCCCTTGCCGCGATCCAATTCCAGGATCCAGCTTGTGACATTGTCCAGGAAATAGCGGTCATGGGTGACCAGGATGATGCAGCCCTTGTAGTCACGCAGAGTCGCTTCCAGCCACGCCACCGATTCAGCGTCCAGATGGTTGGTGGGTTCGTCCAGCAGCAGGATATCGGGCGCGTCCAGCAACAGCTTGCAAAGCGCCACGCGGCGGCGTTCACCGCCCGACAGGGTTTCCACCTTGGCGTCGCCATCGGGACAACGCAGGGCATCCATGGCCTGGTCCACCTGGCTGTCGAGATCCCAAAGGCCCTGGGCTTCGATCTCATCCTGAAGCTTCGCCATTTCGTCGGCGGTTTCGTCCGTGTAGTTGGATGCGATCTCATTATAGCGATCCACCAGCGCCTGCTTCTTGGCCACGCCTTCCATCACATTGCCGCGCACATCCTTGGAAGGATCCAGCTGCGGTTCCTGCGACAGATAACCGGTGCGAATGCCGTCGGCAGCCCAGGCTTCGCCGGTGAATTCCTTGTCCATTCCGGCCATGATTTTCATCAGGGTGGACTTGCCCGCGCCGTTGACGCCAACGATGCCGATCTTGGCGCCGGGATAAAAGGACAAATAGATGTTCTTCAGAACCTGCTTGCCGCCCGGATAGGTCTTGGACAGATCCTTCATGTAATAAACGAATTGCGGGCCGGCCATGCTGCTAGTTCCTTGTGCTGTGCGGACGTGCCCAATGGGAATGGGTCAGCGCGCGTCCTTTTACGCCATCTGAGCGGCGGATTTCCACCGGCGTGTTTTCAGGGTTTGTGTTTTTCGATGGCCGCGTAGACCAGGGTTTTGAATTGTTCCCGGAAGTGCTTGCCATCGGTGGGCTGAAGCGCGGCCATGATCACCGTCACCATGTTTTCCTTCGGGTCGATCCAGAGCCGGGTGGAAGACGAACCATCCCACCAGAATTCGCCCTTATTGACGGTGTGATCATAAGCGGCGGGATCCATCACCACATTGAAGCCGCCCAGGCTCCAGCCTGAACCGGCATTGTAGCCGGTCTTGGAGATCGGCAGCACCGAGGCCGGCAGCGCGTTGGTTCCGGCTTGCCTGACGCCTGCCGGGCTGAGCAACTGCTTTCCATTCACCCGGCCATTGTTCAAAAAGAACTGGCCGAAGCGCAGTTGGTCCCGGGTCGATGATATCGCACCCACCGCGCTGATCAGGGCGCGGCGTTCGGTGGGCGGAATGGTCTCAATTTCAAACGCCTGCAATTTTCCGTTGGCCGGACGATAGCTGGTGGCGAGCCGCGCCGCATGCGCCGGATCGACATAGTACATGGTGTCGGTCATGCCCAAGGGACCGAAGATGCGCCGCTGATAGAATTCATCCAGCTTCATGCCGGTTTGCAATTCGATCACCCGGCCCTGCACATCGCCGCCTTCGCTGTAGCGGTACCTTGTGCCGGGATCCTCGAACAGCGGCGCGCCGGACATGTTGTCCACCACTTGGGCGAGGCTCTGATCCCAGCTTCTCACATTGTGTTCGACATAGATTTTTGTTTCCCGCCCGCCAAAACCTGCGGTGTGGGTGGAAAGATTCGCCAAGGTAATGTCACCCTGGCGCGGCCGTGTCTGATCCCAGTTGGGCGCGTTGGGATCAACGAGAACCCGCTGATCGGCGAATTTCGGCAGATACTTTTTCACCGGGTCGTTGATGTTCACTTTGCCCTCATCCTGCAGCATCAGGATGCCGAGCGCGGGAATGGGGCGGCTCATGGAATAGATGCGGAACAGCGCGTCCACTGTCATGGGCGAGGAGGAATCGATATCCCGCTGTCCCACGGCCTTGAGATAAACCAGCTTGCCGTCCCGCACGACGCCGCCCACCGCGCCGGCGATATCGCCGGCATCGACATGGGCCTGCAGCGCCTGTGTGACTTTATCCAGCGCGTCAGCCGACATGCCGACTTCCGCCGGCGTGGCGACGGGAAAATCAATTTGAGCGAATGCGGGTGCGGACAGAAGAACAAAGCCCAGCGCCAGGCCGGTCAGACGATGCATCGCAGGCCTCCCCCAAACGTGATCGGAACGGATATCAGAATTTGATCTTGGCGCGCGACAGGATGGCCAGCGATGTGGCGCCGGTCTGGCCCTGATAGTTCATCTGATAGGCGGCGTTGGTCTGCAACGCGAGCGCGCCATCCAGGAAGCTGGTGACATAGCCAAGCTGCAGATCGGTTTCAGGCGTGGTGCCCGGCAGGCGGCCATTGGCTACAAACACCGGCGGCAGGTCGCCGGCCCCCGACAGGGTTTGGAAATTGTTGCCCAGCAGGACGGGGCTGGGACGGCTCAGAGAAAAGCCAACCGCGTCCTGGCCGAACACGCCATGCTTGGCGATGGCGATCGAATACGATTGGCCTTCGATCGAGGTCAGCGAACCATTCTTCTGGTCAAGCTGGGTGAGGCCTTCACTGAATGCCGCGGTGGTGACCCAGCCGCTCGCAAAATCCACATGCGCGGAAACATTCAGCGCGCCAGTCTGGGCCGTCGTCTGGGATGAGAGAGAAGCAAGAGGATTGAGGCCCATCGGAAGACCGGTCTGGCTATTGACGATGCCGCTGACTTCAAGCCCGGCCCAGCTCGCGAAATTCCAGGACGCGCCAGCGAGAAGCGAACGCTGCTGGCTGTTTTGGAAGGCCTGCGAAAAATTGTTCAGGCCGGTGGGATCAAAAGTGAAACTGTCCAGCCGGTCGTTCTTGAATTGCGCGCCCAGGCGCAAACGCAGATTGGCTTCCGGCGCATAGGTGATGCCGGCATAGCGGCCGCCATTCGCCAACCCCAGATAGCTGGTCTGGTCGAACAAGGGCGATTGCACCGCGCCGTAATTGCTGAAGCGCTGGCTGAGGTCGAGATTGTAGCCAGCATCCAGCGCCAGGTTGATGTTGAGCGCGTTGGAGGCGGCGAAGCTTTGCGGCAGCGTGGCGCCGCCGAATGCCACGGGCATCACGGCTGCTGAGCCGGCAAAGGGATTGGCCGAGCTGGTCGCTGCCGGACCCAGCGCCAAACCTGCAGCCGACATCCGGTAAGAGGAGATTGCTTGCGCCGCGCCGAACGAGGTGAGGCTGACGGGAACGCGCAATTCAGCAGCGCCCGCTTCGCCGCCAAAGACAGCAAGGCCGGCCGCGATGATTGCGGCGGTAAGAACCTTTTTCATTCCACTCAAACCCAAGCGGTTAGCCCGGAATTATTATGGAAAGAAAATATCAGGCCCGGGGGTTCCGGCTCAAGGAAAAGCCGCGAAATTCCTGATGTTTTCAGGCAACAGGGGGCCCGTTTCAGCGGCCTTAAAACTGCGCAATAAAATTGCGTATCGCTATTTCCTTAGCCGATTAGACCCTGTCCCGGACGTGGTTGAAATCGGCCCCGGTGGGTCCACTGTAACAGGGAACCCAGTGGTATTGGGGCCGTTAGACAAGCGCGGCGCGGGGTTTGGGCTGCTTTAAGCGAACAAGGGATCATGATGAACGCCGGAACCGGCATCGCAGGACAGCCTTCCAGCGGCATGCTGCCCTTCTATCGGGCGGTGCGTGCCCATACCGAGGCCCTGGCCCACCCCCTCTCGGCCGAGGACTGCGCCATCCAGTCCATGCCCGACGCCAGCCCCGTGAAGTGGCATCTGGCCCATACCAGCTGGTTTTTCGAGACCCTGATTCTGGGCGAAGACCCCAACTACGCGCCCTTCGATTCGCGTTTCGGCTATCTGTTCAATTCCTATTACGAGGCGCTGGGCCCGCGTCATCCCCGGAGCAAGCGCGGCTTGATCACACGGCCAACCCTGGACGAGGTGATGGCCTATCGCCGTCACGTCGATGCGGCCATGGAATCGCTGTTGCTGCGGCGTGATGATCTGAACGCGCAAATACAGCTGGGCCTGCATCACGAGCAGCAGCATCAGGAGCTAATCCTCACCGACGTCCAACATGCGCTTTTTTCGAACCCGCTATTGCCCGCCTATCGCAAAGACGATTGCGCAAGCGCGCCAACGAAATTGCGCACCTGGCTGGACCATCCCGGCGGCTTGGCCGAGAACGGCCATCACGGCGATGGTTTTGCCTTCGACAATGAGAGACCCAGGCATAAGCGTTGGCTGGAGCCGTTCCGCATCGCTTCCACCCCGATCAGCAATGGCGAATATCTCGCCTTCATCGAAGATGGCGGCTATCGCCGTCCCGAATTCTGGTTGAGCGATGGCTGGGCGTTGATCCAAAGCGAAGGCTGGCAAGCGCCGCTTTACTGGATGTGCGACGATGACGGCAGCCGCAGCGCCTTCACTTTATCGGGCGCCAAGCCGCTCGATCCCCATGCGCCCGTGGAGCATGTCAGCTTCTTCGAAGCCGCCGCCTTTGCCGATTGGGCGGGCAAGCGCCTGCCCACAGAATTTGAATGGGAAGCGATGGCCGGGAGTTTCCCGCATGGTCAAGTCTGGGAATGGACACGCTCTTCTTACGATCCCTATCCCGGCTTTAAACCCTTTGGCGGCGCCGCGGCCGAGTACAATGGAAAATTCATGGTGGGTCAGTTGGTGCTGCGAGGCGGCAGCAGCGCCACGCCGCCAGGCCATATGCGCGATACCTACCGCAACTTCTTTCCACCTTCCGCGCGGTGGCAATTCAGCGGTATCCGCCTGGCCGAGGACATTTGAATGGAAGCGTTACGCCAGGAAATTCGGAAGTCAGCGCCGGATAACAGTTTTGCCGCCTGTCTGGCCGATGGCCTTTTGCGCACGCCCAAGGAAATCGCCTGCAAATATTTCTATGACGCGGAAGGCTCAGCCCTGTTCGACGCCATCTGCGCCCTGCCCGAATATTATCAAACCCGCACCGAAGTGGCGCTGCTGCGCCGTCATGCCGGGGAGATCGCGGACCTGATCGGAGCCGATGCGGAAATCGTGGAATTCGGCGCCGGCGCCTTGCGCAAGGTACGCATCCTGCTCGACGCATTGGAGCAACCGCGCGGTTATACCCCGATTGATATTTCCGGCGCTTATCTGCGCGAGGTCACCAGAACGCTGGCGGCGGATTATCCGCAGCTGGCCTTGCGCCCTGTGGTGGGTGATTTCACCTTGCCGATGCATTTGCCGGGAATTGAGAATGGCCGGCGCGCCGGATTCTTCCCCGGTAGCACCATCGGAAATTTCCGTCCCGATACAGCGATGGCGCTGCTGCGGCGGATGCGCGAGATGCTGAATGGCGGCGGACTGCTGATCGGCGTGGATCTGGTGAAGGATCCGGCCATTCTGCACGCCGCTTACAACGATGCCGCCGGTGTTACCGCCGCTTTCAACAAGAATCTGCTGGCCCGCGCCAATCGCGAGCTGAATGCCGGGTTCGACCTTGAGGCTTTCGCCCATTACGCGCCCTACAATCCCAAAGCGCAGCGGATCGAGATGTATCTGGTCAGCCTGAAGCGCCAGAGCGCGAAACTGGATGGACGGCTGGTGGAATTCCAGGCCGGTGAAGCCATCCACACCGAAGACAGTCACAAATACACGATAGAAAGCTTCCGTGAGATCGCCGCCCGCGCAGGATTCATTCCCCGCGCCGTGTGGACGGACGAAAATCGCCTGTTCAGCCTGCACTGGCTGGAAAGCCGGTAGGGCGAAAAAATATTAGAAACGCTAGGTCGTTGCGCCCACGGCCTCCCGTGATTACGCTGTTGCGGGAGAACCATCACATGAAAAAATCCACCGCCTTGTTGCTGCTGTTCGCGCTGCCGCTGCTGGCGGCCGCCGCCCAGGCGCAGCCTGCGCCGAAGCCAAGGCCGGTCGCTGCCCAGGCCGCCAAGCCCGCGCCGGCCAAGCAGGCGCCTGCCAAACCGGTGCCTGTCAAACCGGTGGCGGCAAAAACGCAGACCGTCGCCGATTTCAGCGCCGTGAAAAATTATCCGCAGAGCGTCAGCTTCCCGGGCGGCGTCACCATGACGGAAGTGGCGTACAATACGGTTTCGGGCTTCCGGCCTTTGACGCTTGATCTTTATCAGCAGGATGCCAAATCCGATCCCCGGCCGGTGCTGGTCTTTATTCATGGCGGCAATTGGGTGGGCGGCGATTCCCGCCATGACTCACCCTTTGGTGATTTTCCCGGCCTGTTGACCAGCATCGCGGCGCGCGGCTATGTCGTCGCCAGCGTGAATTACCGGCTGGCGGGTGAAGCCAAATTTCCCGCGCCCGTGATGGATGTGAAAACCGCCATCCGCTTCCTGCGCAGCCATGCCAGCGAATACAATCTGGACGGCACGCGCTTTGCCGCCTGGGGCGTCTCTGCCGGCGGCCATCTGGCTTCCATGATCGCTGTGACCTGTGGCGTGCAGGCGCTGGAGCCGCCCGCATCCAGCACCGGCGCACAGCCATCCAGCTGTGTGCAGGCGGCGATTGACTGGTGCGGGCTGATCGATCTGGAAACCATCTTCACCGATTTCGACAAGCCCCTGCCCGATACCAGCGTTGAAGGCGCACTTCTGGGCTGCGAACCGGCACTGTGCGGACCCACCGTGGCGAAGAACGCCAGCCCCCTCACCTACATCAACGCCAACAGCCCGCCCTTTCTGATCCAGCATGGCGATGCCGACACCACCGTGTCGGTCAAGCAATCGCAGAAATTGCATGACGCGCTGAAGGTGCAAGGCGTGCCGGCGGAGCTGGTGATCTATCCCGGAGTTGTTCACATGCTGGCCAAACCCAATCCCAGCGGCAGCGGACCTTCGGTCTTCGATCCGGAGACCAGCACCAAGGCTGTCGAGAAGATGCTCAGCTTCCTGGACGCCACCTTCCCCAAAACATCCGCCAATCCCGCCGCAAACGGAAAGAAAACGCCATGACCGCCATCAATTCCGTCACGGACCTCTCGCGCGAAGGCGATGTCGCGGTCATCACCATCAACAATCCGCCGGTCAATGCCTTGGGCCAGGCGGTGCGCGACGGATTGATCGCGGCGCTGGACAAAGCAGCCCAGGATGACGGCGCCAAAGCGATACTGCTCATCTGTGCCGGGCGCACCTTTATCGCCGGCGCGGATATTTCCGAGTTCGGCAAGAAGCTGTCGGGCGCGGGCTTCATGGAAACCCAGGACAAGTTCGACGCGATGAAGAAGCCGGTCGTGGCGGCAATCCACGGCACCGCGTTGGGCGGCGGCTTGGAAGTGGCGATGTGCTGCCATTATCGGGTGGCGGTGGCTTCAGCCAAATTCGGCCAGCCCGAAGTCAACCTGGGCCTGATCCCCGGCGCGGGTGGCACCCAGCGCCTGCCGCGACTGACAGGCGTGCCCAAGGCGCTTGAGATGGTCGCCACCGGCAAGCCCATTGGAGCGCCGGATGCGTTGGCCAATGGCTTGATCGACGAAATTGTTCCGGGCGATTTGAAGGAAGGCGCGCTCGCCTTCATCCAAAAGCTTCTCAGCGATGGCAAGGGCGCGCGCCGCACCCGCGACCTCCAGGAGAAGGTCACGGGGGATTTCGCCCCGATTTTCACCTTCGCCAAGAGCCAGAATATGCGGGGCTTCGAAGCGCCGCTGGACGCGATCAATGCCGTGGAAATGGCGACCAAACTGCCGTTCGACGAAGGCATCACCTTTGAGCAGAAGACCTTCCTGGCGCGCATGATGTCGGCGCAATCCGGCGCGCTGCGTTATCTGTTTTTTGCAGAACGCAAGGTTTCCAAGATTCCCGATGTGTCGGACGACACCGCCACGCTGCCGATCAAGAAGGTGGGCGTGATCGGCGCCGGCACCATGGGCGGCGGCATCGCCATGAACTTTGCCAATGCCGGCATTCCCGTCACCATTGTGGAAATGAAGCAGAATGCGCTGGACCGCGGTCTGGGCGTGGTGAAAAAGAATTATGACGGCAGCGCCGCCAAGGGCCGCTTCACCGCCGAGGAGGTGGACAGGCGCATGAGCTTTTTGACCGGCTCGCTGACATTCGAAGATTTGAGCGATTGCGATCTCATCATCGAAGCGGTGTTCGAACGCATGGATGTGAAGAAGGATGTCTTCGCCAAGCTGGACAAGGTGGCGAAGAAAGACGCCATTCTGGCCTCCAACACCTCTTTCCTGAACATTGACGAGATTGCCACGGCGACCTCACGTCCCGATCATGTGCTGGGACTGCACTTCTTCTCGCCCGCCAATGTGATGAAGCTGCTGGAAATCGTGCGCGGCGAAAAAACCGCCAAAGAAGTGGTCGCCACGGCCATGAAGCTGGCCAAGACCATCAGCAAGGTGGGCGTTCTAGTGGGCGTGGCGCACGGGTTTGTCGGCAACCGCATGCTGGAAGCGCGCGCCAACGAAGCCGACAAGATGCTGATGGAAGGCGCCATGCCCTGGGACATCGATCAGGTGCTGTTGGATTTCGGTTATCCCATGGGCGGTTACGCCATGTGGGATCTGGCGGGGCTCGACCTGGGCTGGGCCAAGGAAGAGTCGCATAGCGACACGCTGCGCGACCTGGAAAATGAAGCGGGACGCAAAGGCCAGAAGACCGGCGCCGGTTATTACGACTATGACGAAAAGCGCAAAGCCACGCCGTCACCCGTCACGGAAAAAATGCTGAAGGATTTGTGGGCCAAGAAGGGCGTCAGCCCGCGCCAGATTCCCGCCCAGGAAATCATCGAGCGCCAGATCTATCCCATGATCAACGAAGGCGCGAAAATTCTGGAAGAAGGCAAAGCCTCCCGCGCTTCCGACATCGATATCGTCTGGCTCTATGGCTATGGCTTCCCGGCCTGGCGCGGCGGGCCGATGTATTATGCCGATGCCATCGGCCTGGATACGGTGCTGGCGGGGGTCAAGAAATATGGTCTGAAGCCTTCGGCCCTGCTGGAAAAACTGGTGTCGGAAAAGAAGAAGTTTTCCGACCTCTAAGTCACTGCTTCTATCTTTAAGAAAATACCGGGATCAGGCCGGACCGTCATCGTCATGATCGGCTGGGGCAGCGGCTTGTCCTGGGTGAAGCGGAAATTCTGAATCAGCGTGGAAAGGATGATGCCGGCCTGCATCATGGCGAAATTCGCCCCGACACAGACACGCGGCCCGGCGCTTTGCGCTGACGGAACGTGCGTGAATGCGGCACGGCAAATGTCCGTGTCGGGACGGACTATTCGTTAACGCCCCAGTTTGCTGTTCCACCAGAGGAATACCTCCCATTGTAGGTGTTTCAAATTTGGAACGCCCCTTTCCGGGCAGCGCCGCATACAGCGCCGCTTAAACACCCTACTACTCATGTAGAAAGATTAACGGGGCGGCGCATCTCGCCAGGGGCAGCTATGAGGTACGACGAGCACCTGTCGCCGCCTTCGCGTGCCGGCAGCAGAAGCCCGCAATCGTCATCCGAGAATCTGGATGCACAATCCGTCAGCGGACAGGTCAAATGGTTCGATAGCGCCAAGGGCTATGGCTTCTTGAAGCCATTTGATGGCGGCGCCGACATTCTGCTGCACCAAAGCTGTGTGCGTCATTCCGGGTTCAAGACCATCCGGGAAGGCGCCACGGTGGTATGCGAGGCGGCGCCCGGGCCGCGTGGCCAGCAAGCAACCAAGATCATCTCCGTGGACAATTCCACCGCCCAGCCGGTGATCGTCACCGACCGGCCTAAGCGCAACACCGCGGAGCCGCGCGGTCCGGCTTTCACGGCCACCGTGAAATGGTTCAATCGGGCCAAGGGCTATGGCTTTGTCTCGCGCGGTCCTGGCACGCCCGATATTTTCGTGCATATGGAAACCCTGCGGCGCTGCAATATCGCGGAGCTGCATGAAGGCCAAACGGTGCAAGTTCGCTTAGGGGAAGGCACCAAGGGCGAAATCGCCGCGCATATCGCGCTGAACTAATTCAGCGCGTCGTCGGAGCCGGGAATCTTCCGCTTTAATGCGAAGATGGCGTCGGCCACGCGCAACCATTCCTGCGCATCTTCGGGAATGCCTTCCTGCCTGAGCTGATCAGCCCGCAAGCGGGCGCAGCTTTCGGCATCCACGCCATAGTCACGGATCAACTCATTCGCAGTGCGCCAGATATCCGCCTCTTTCATGGTTCGGTGAGCGCCAAGCACAGAGGTCGTGCTTCTTTATTCGCAATACCGCTCACACCAGGCTCCATCACACAACTCGAGCAGCCGCCACTATAGCAGGATGGAATGGGGAGAAAATCCGGAATCAGTCGATGGAACTTTTACGAAGCATCCCAAAAACGTCGAAATTGGCCGAATTCTTTAACCCTCCAGTGGCGAGCGGCGGCTTAGGTTTGCCTGTCGCGGGCATGACGGGGGCAGGCGTGGAAAACGAGGATCTTGTCCTGGAACAGCTGGTCCAGGTTTCGGCCTGACCGTTGCCGGCGTTGTTCTGCTGTATGGATAAAGCGGCATCGCAGTTTTGATGCGGCACCGCGCTGTTCAAGGCGCGAGCGGACAGTATCGCTGCCGATCTTGCCGCAAATGGGGCCGCTGTGCGGCTTGGCAGCTGCGTGATAGGGTTGGAACAATGACGAAAAACTATTCCACCGTCGGAAACACCGAGCGCTTGGTGCGGTCCGTTCTGCTGCTTGCGTGCAGCGCGCTTTTTTCCGTGATCGCATGGCAGGCTGGCGCCTACGAACTGCAGAATCAAAATCTTCTGTTCGGGGTTATCGGCGGGATCATTATAGCCGCCATCGTGGTCAGCCGCTTCGGCGCCAAATGGGTGACGCGCCAACTGACCAAACGGTCCACCCAGCAATAGCTGGACGCGTGCGGTCCAATTCCAGAAATCAGCTCGTCGTGGTGGCGGAAGGCGTTGTGTTGGGCGGCACTATGGGCGGTGTGGGACTGTCACTGCTCTTAATCTTGTATTCACCGGCCGCCAGATAAAGGCCCACGCCCCCCTATCAGCAAAGCGGCACCGACAAACATCGTTGGCTGGCTCATGAGGGCGGCATTTCTGCTGCCGGCGGGCCGGCCGGGGGCCAACGGCGGCGCAGCCATGGCGGGCAACGCCACTGCCGTCATCAGAACCACAGAAATTGCCGCTTTGCGTATCATGAACTGACGTCCGTCCCCCGCGGTGCAAGCAAACTAGCAGGCTGCATCGGCCTGCCGCAATGGCGCGGCATATGAGGGCGGAAAAGCTAAGGCCCGCGCCGATATCGGCGCGGGCCTTACGTTCAGGCAATGGGGATCAACTCTGAATTAGAAATTGATACCGGTCTGCAGGACGGCGCGGGTCTGATCGGTGCGGAGGCCGAACGGACCAAAGCCGGAACCAGGGGTGACGCTGCCCGCCGACACGTAGGAGAATTCCGGACGGACAAAGAACACGCCCCACTGATAGGACGGGGTGATGGTGAACGAGAACGCATCGCTGCGCTGGCCATACAGCAGGTTCGGGCCAGCAGGGTTGCCTTCGGACTTGATGTATTCGGCGCGAGCCGCGACCGCCCAGTTTTCGTCGAAGTGGTAGCTGGTGAGCACTGCCGCACCATAGGTTTCCGAGCCGGCGACGAAGCCGACCGCCGGATCGGCGGGAACGCTGGTGTATTGCAGGTACGGCGCAATCGACCAGTTACCGTCAATGTGCGTGTACATCAGGTTGTAAATGCTCTGGTTGTTGACAGCCAGATTGGTGAACACCCGCGAATAGCCGGTGTGGCTGAGCTTACCGCCGCCCGCGACAGCCAGGATGTTGTTGGGATCGATCGTCCAGGACAGCAGGCCCGAGATCACATTGAAGCGGCTGGAATAGAAGCCGTCATTCAAGCTGACCGACAAGGAGAGCGGACCGGTCGAGTAGTTGACCTGAACGCCCTGATTGACGGCGTTCTCCTGGCCCCAGAGCAGACCGCGTTCGACGTTGGCGTTCTGGAAGGAGAAGGTCGTTTCGTAACCGATCAGGGTCGGGAGCTTGCCGACCTGAATCGAGAAATTGTCGGCCGTGGCGATCTTGATATAAGCCTGCGGCACGATGCCGAAGGTGCCCGGGGTATAGGCGCTGGTCTTGATGTACGGCACGCCCAGCGAATGGACGGTGTAGTTGCCGGCCTGGATGAACCACTGGAACCAGCCTTCATTCTTGTTCAGGAAGATCTGACCATCAACCACGTCCAGCAACGATTGCTTGTCGCCGGGGAAAACGCCGCCGGGATTATCCTGATAGAAAGCCATGCCGCTGAGGACGCCGCCGATTTTCAGCGAGCCACCGGCCGGACCAAACCACTCGGGCAGGTCCACGCTGAAGGGATGGGGATTGCCGGTGATCGGGCCGGCCATGGGCGGGTTGTTAACCGGCGCCGCATCTTGGGCGCTCGCAGCGGTCGTCGCCGCGGTCAGGCCGAATACTGTCGCCAAAAGGCGGGTGCGCCAGCGCTGGGCAGAAGTCTTGAGATTGGTCTGGTTCATTCGAGTACCCCTATCTATGTGAATGCGGGCCTGGACCACCACTTTACCGCCCGGCCCTTGTGGTCCGGCATCACTGCCTGGCTGTTGTCACTGTTTGCCTTGGCCGCGCGGCATTGCAATATTTGAAGGCACCCCTTGCAGACCAAAAATACGGCGCAAAAAAGGGTTTTTGTCACCTGTTGTTGCGATGCAACATGTTTGCGCCCAACTCAGCGGCAGATCGCCCAGCAATTAGGCAGAGACCTTACCGAGGAGTTAATTACGGGCCCTCATGGGGCCATACGCGCTATGTTCCGTATACAGAATAATTGAGGCACGGGGCAACCGATTCATGGGAAAAATATGGCGGTCTCTGAAGGGCGGTAGAGGCATAAGAACAGCGCCTCTCTTTGCACGCAGAGAGCGGATAATCATCGCATAAATTGCAGGCATATCGACTCAATTTGTGGATCAATATTGCACCGCACCAACAGCGTCGGTAGGTTGTCCCGAGGGCGGGTTTCGCGTGGACCAATTATCTTCACTCTTCCCGGCAGCCGCGCGCCTAGCCGTGGCGCAGCCGGACGTGAACGCCTCGCTTTGGCCCGAGGAAGAAGACCTTGTGCGCCATGCCGTGGACAAACGCCGCCAGGAATTCGCGCTGGGCAGAGCCGCCGCGCGCCAGGCGCTTGCCGGTTTGGGCGTGGCGGCCATCGCCATTCTGCGGCACGAGGATCGCAGGCCGATATGGCCCCAAGGCTTTGTCGGCAGCATCACCCATTGCGACAGCTTTTGCGGCGCGGTGGTGGCGCGCGAAAGCGATATGCGCAGCATCGGTTTTGACGCCGAACCGGCCAAGCCTTTGCCGGAGGGCGTGGACCGGATAATTTATGGCGAAGAGGAAGCAGCGCATTTCTCTGCCCTGCCCGCATGGACGGGTCTTTCCTGGCCCAAGCTCGCCTTCTCCGCCAAGGAAGCTTTTTACAAATGCTTTTATCCGGTGACGCAGACGCGACTCGGCTTTCGCGACGTACGCGTGCATTTCACGGCGGATGGCGCTTTTGAAATTGCTTCGGATGAGGCTACCGCGTTTCTGAACGGAACAGTGCAAGGCCGCTGGCTTATGCGGGACGGGCTTATGTTCACGTCTTTCGTGAAAATCTAGGAGCGCAATCCGAAAAGTGTAAAGCGGTTTTCGGAGAAATTGCGCGACCAAACTTAAAGCCTAGCCAGCCACTGCGCCAGCACCTGACGGCCAGCCGCCATCGCAGCAGCGGCGAACTTTGCGGTATCGGCGCGCAGGCCCGGAACGGTAACACCCGGCGTGGCGGCAATCTCACCGGCATGGCCAATCAGCCAGCGTTCAAAGCCTTCCTCCTGCGCCTCGGGATGAAATTGAAACGCCAGCGCGTGACGGCCGAATGCGAAACCCTGTTGCCTGCAGATGTCGGTGGAGGCGAGGTGAACCGCGCCCGCAGGCAGATCGAAGGTATCGCCATGCCAGTGCAGCACCGGCACGCCGTCAAGCGGCGCCAGTATTTTGCGGCCTTCATCGCTCAGAGACAGTTTCTTCCAGCCGATTTCCTTGGCGGGTCCGGGATAGACCTGCGCGCCCAGGGCGCGGGCCATCAATTGCGCGCCCAGGCAAATGCCCAGCACCGGCTTTTCGGCTTTCAGGCTGGCTTCAATCAACGCCAGCTCGGTTTTCAAAAAGGGATAGAGATCATCCTCATAAGCCCCAATTGGCCCGCCCAGCACAGCCAGCATGTCGAAATCACCGCCGGGCATTTCAGAACCCATGTCGCAATAGCGGATGGCGTAACCGGCGTCCCTGAGCGGGGCTTCGAAGGCACCCAGATCCTCAAAGGCGACGTGGCGCAGCGCCAACAGGGTTTTCATGGACTCAGCCATAGCGCAGCTTGAAAAGCAGAATGGGGATAAGGAAAAACAGCGATACGCCATTGGCCATGACCACCGGCCATGCCGACAGCATCAGGCCATAGATCACCCACAGGGTGGCACCGGTCACCATCATCACATACATCGGCAGCGAGATGTCGCCCGCTGAGCGGCTGCGCCAGACCTGCAGCACCTGGGGCAGATAGGCGGCAGTCGTCAACGTGCCTGCCACGGTGCCGATAACAGTCACCAGCATGAAGCCTCGCTTGGGATAGGGAGAAGCAGGCGGCCGTTATCGGCCAGCCTTAAAAGACGATATCGCCGCCGTCGGTGCAATCGCTGCCGTTCTGGTTGTACTGGGCGATGGTGATCTCCACCTGGGTGGCGACCTTCTTCTCATTGGCCTTGCTGGCGGCCAGGCGATGGTCTTCGATCACCAGGAAGGCCTTGTCCACCGGGACGTTGGTCTTTTCCGCCTCGGCGCGCTTGGCGACGACGAAGCTGGCGATGCATTTCTGATAGACATGTGCCTGGGCGATGTACTTCTCCATCGACGCCCTGCTGGCTTCGACCTTGGTGCCACCGGCGGTATAGGCGACATAGCCATCGATAAAGGCGGGCAGCGCGGGCGCCCAGCAATCATCCTTGGCAAAGCTCTGGCCCACCCAGGCGGGATCGGGCCGCATGTCCAGCGTCATCTCATCGCCGCAGGAGGCGGCGAAGGTCGCGGTGTTGGATTTGGATTTTTCGGAGGCGAAGGTCGTCGCGACCTTGACGGATTTGGCGGGCGCAGGCGCGGCGCGGGCAACCAGGAAAGCCCCGGACGCGGCAATGGCCACAATGAGACCGGCGCTGACCGCCAGCGTCTTGAAGGTTTCGTTGCGGAGCTTGTCTTTCAACATTCCACTCGGACCTTAAAAAAACGCCGGGAGAGGTTTTACCCTCTCCCGGCGTCAGACGATTACGGGTTGATGATCGAGCCGCCCACGACT
>CANJIS010000028.1 GCA_947474565.1 Alphaproteobacteria bacterium | reverse complement strand
CGGTTTTGATCCTGTCACTGGTTATGTTGGCTATCGACTATGTGATCACCGGATTGGCGCCCAACATCACCTGGCTGTTCATTGGCCGCACACTTTCCGGCATAGCGGGCGCCAGCTATCCCACCGCCAATGCCTATATCGCCGATATTTCACCGCCGGAAAAACGCGCCGCAAATTTTGGTCTGGTCGGCGCTGCCTTCGGGCTGGGCTTTATTCTGGGGCCGTTGATCGGCGGCTTTGCCGGAGAGCATCTGGGCCTTCGCGCGCCGTTTTTCGTGGCGGCGGGATTGGCGTTTGCCAACGCCCTGTTCGGGCTTCTGGTGCTGAAGGAATCGCTGCCGGTGGAGCGCCGCCGCCGCTTTGAATGGTCGCGCGCCAATCCGCTGGGCACATTGAAAGCACTGTCACGCTTTCCGCAGCTGATGATACTGATCGGCGTGCTGGTGCTGGTGCAGTTCGCGCATGACTGCCTGCCTTCGACCTGGACCTATTACACCATGCTGAAATTCGGCTGGGGGCCGGCCATGGTGGGCTGGTCGCTGGTGGCGATCGGAGCCCTCACGGTAATTTCCTTCGCCGTGCTGCCGCGCTTTCTGGTGCCGCGCATCGGCGAGACCGGAGCGGTGTATATGGGCCTGTTTTTCGCCGCGCTGGCCTATGCCGGTTACGGTCTGGCGAGCGAAAGCTGGATTTTTTATGCCTGGATGATCCCCTTCACCCTGGGCGGTGTGGCCGGACCGGCGCTGAATGCAATCCTGAGCCACCGCGTGCCGGCCAACGAACAGGGTGAATTGCAGGGCGCAGTATCGAGTATCACCAGCCTGACCTCGGTGGCGGCCATGTGGGCGATGCCGAGCTTGTTCGCCTGGTTCACCGGCCCGGCCGCGCCGGTTTATTTTCCCGGCGCGGCCTTCATGGCCGCATGCGTGTGCGAATTGGGCGCGCTGCTGCTGTTCGCGCTGGCCAGGCCAGGCAAGAACAACGGACGGATCAGCCAGACGGGACTAGTGAACGTCCAGTAGCCGTTTCAATTCGTCTTTTATTCGAAGTTTTTGTTTTTTGAGGGCCGCGCCCCGGCTTTCATCCCAATCGGGGTGGGTCATTTCAGCGGCGATAATTTCTTCAAGCTTTTTGTGTTGATCAGCCAGATGATCGAGCTGTCCTTCTTATGCCATGCTTTCACCTCATCGGTTGGGCCCAAAAATTAAAGCACCATCGTGGGGGCCTGTCACCTCAAAAACGCGGAACCCTTTCACACCGGGAAGGCCGGTGTTAAGGAACGGCCATGCCAAGGACGGGACAGGGAAAATCGGTTGCAGCTGGGCGGGAACGCCTGGTGGTTGGGCTGTCGGGTGCCTCTGGCGTTGCCTATGGCATTCGGCTTCTGGAAGCGCTCAGCGATCTTCAGATCGAATCGCATCTGGTGATGAGCAAGCCGGCGGAAATGACCATCGGCTATGAAACCAAGCTCACGCCCAAGCAGGTGGCGGCCAAGGCCGATCATCTTTACGGCATCAACGATATCGGCGCACCCATCGCCAGCGGCAGCTTCAAGACCATCGGCATGATCGTGGCGCCTTGTTCGGTGCGCAGCATGAGCGAGATTGCCACCGGGGTGACCACCTCACTGCTGACCCGCGCCGCCGATGTGACATTGAAAGAAAGGCGGCCGCTGATCCTGATGGTGCGGGAGACGCCGCTGCATCTGGGGCATTTGCGCAATCTGGTGAGTTTGGCGGAAATGGGCGCGATCATTCTTCCGCCGGTGCCGGCTTTCTATGCCGAGCCCAAAACGCTGACCGATCTGGTGGACCAGATGGTGGGCAAGGCCCTCGACCTGCTGGGCCATGACTGGCCGGATATGAAACGGTGGGGCGAAGATTTGACCAAGGGCAAGCGCAAGAGCAGCAGGAAATGAACGATCAGGTTACCAAACCGGATGAGGTTGAACGGCGGGCGCGGCTTGCGACCCTGATGCAAGATCATCGCGACCTGGATGCAGCGATTCAGGCGATGGAAGAATCCGGCGGCGACCAGTTGGCGCTGTCGCGGCTGAAGAAGCGCAAGCTGCAATTGAAAGATGAGATCGCCGAGATCAACACGGCGCTGTTGCCGGATATTATTGCTTAGGTGAGCCGCGACCGCCCTTAGGCGGACAAAACGATCCAGCGGATCGTTTTGAGCGGCGAACGCCGCGAGCTTGGGCGAGCGGCCGTCCAAGCGAGCGCAAGCGAGCAGAAGATTTTATTCGAGCAGAATCGGTACTTGTTTAACCGCCTGGGTCCCCTTCCCTCACGCGCAGCCTTGCTGCGCGTTCGCCGGGGATGACAGGGAGTTACACAGGCGCTAGCCCGCCAAGGTGATTTTCAATTGCCGTCAGGGCGTCTGCGCCTTTGCCGGTGTCGGGGCCGCCGGCCTGGGCCATGTCGGGACGGCCACCGCCGCCCTTGCCGCCCAGGGCTTCCGCCGCCACCCGCACCAGATCGACCGCGCTGATGCGCGCGGTGAGATCGTCGGTAACGCCCACCACAATCGAGGATTTGCCGTCAGCGGTGGCGATGAAGGCGACCACGCCGGAGCCGATCTGGGACTTGGCGCCATCAGCCAGGCTTTTCAGGTCTTTCGCGGCTACGCCTTCGACCAAGCGCAGGTCCGCCTTGATGCCGGCGATGGTTTTGGCTTGCGTCTCGCCGCCGGACTTGGCGGGACCGGCAAGGGCCAGCGCCTTTTTGGCTTCGGCCAGTTCGCGTTCCAGGCGGCGGCGTTCATCCGACAGCGTGGCGACACGGGCCGCCAGTTCGCCGATGGGCGTCTTGATGGTGGCGGCTGTGTCGCGGGCGATTTCCGCCTGACCGGCCAGATAACGGCGGGCATGTTCGGACGTGAGCGCTTCGATACGGCGCACGCCGGCAGCAACCGCGCCTTCCGAGAGGATCGTGAACAAGCCGATATCGCCCAGCCGGCGCACATGCGTGCCGCCGCACAGTTCGACCGAGTAAGCCTTCGGATTTTCCAGGTCGTCGCCCATGGTGAGAACACGGACTTCATCGCCGTATTTTTCACCGAACAAAGCTTCGGCCCCGGCCGCAACCGCCTGATCGGTGGGCATGAGGCGGGTGGAGGTGTCCGAATTCTGCCGGATGATTTCGTTCACCTGGGATTCGATGCGGTGCAGTTCTTCCGGGCTGATGGGCTTGGGATGCGAGAAGTCGAAGCGCAGACGTTCGGCTTCGACCAGCGAGCCCTTCTGGCTGACATGGCTGCCCAGCACGCGCTTGAGCGCGGCATGGAGAAGATGGGTGGCGGAATGGTTGGCGCGGGTGGCTCTACGGCGTTCGCGATCAACATGCAGATCCACCGCATCGCCGATGGCGAGTTTGCCTTTGATGATCTTGACGATATGGACATGCAGGCTGCCCAGCTTCTTCTGGGTGTCGATGATTTCGCCTTGCGCCTTGGGCGACAGCATCTTGCCGACATCGCCGGCCTGGCCGCCGGATTCGGCATAGAAAGGCGTCTGATTGGTGAGAATTTCCACCGTTTCGCCCTCGCCCGCGTTTTGCACGCGCGCGCCGTCTTTCATCATGGCGACAATTTCGCCCTCGGCGTCTTCGGTTTCGTAGCCGAGAAATTCGGTGCGGCCTGTTTCATCCAGCACCGCGAACCATTGCGCTTCGCTGGCGGCTTCGCCGGAACCGGCCCAGGAGGCGCGGGCATCGGCGCGCTGTTTTTCCATGGCCACGGTGAAGCCATCCTGGTCCACCGCGATATTGCGTGCGCGCAGCGATTCCTGGGTGAGATCGAGCGGAAAGCCGTAGGTGTCGTAAAGCTTGAAGGCGACATCGCCGGTGAGACGGTCGCCGGATTTCATGCCCGTGGTGGCTTCGTCCAACAGCTTGAGGCCGCGCGCCAGGGTTTCGCGGAAGCGGATTTCCTCGAGCTTCAAGGTTTCCGTCATGAGGGCTTCGGCGCGCTTGAGCTCGGGATAGGCGGTGCCCATTTCCGCCACCAAGGTCGGCACCAGGCGGTGCATCAAAGGATCCTTGGTGCCGATAAGGTGCGCATGGCGCATGGCCCGGCGCATGATGCGGCGAAGGACATAGCCCCGGCCTTCATTGGACGGCAGCACGCCATCGGCAATCAGGAAGGACGTGGCGCGCAGATGGTCGGCAATGACGCGATGGCTGAAGACCGCCTCGCCCTTGGAGGCGACGCCGGAGGCTTCCTGTGAAGCGGCGATGATGTGGCGGAACAGATCGACATCGTAGTTGTTGGTGACGCCCTGCATGATGGCGGCAATGCGTTCCAGGCCCATGCCGGTGTCGATGGACGGGCGCGGCAGGTCGAGGCGGGCGTTGGCGTCCACCTGCTCAAACTGCATGAAGACCAGATTCCAGAATTCCAGGTACCGGTCGCCATCTTCGTCGGGGCTGCCGGGCGGGCCGCCGGCGACACTGTCGCCCTGGTCGTAGAAGATTTCCGAGCAATAGCCGCAGGGGCCGACCGGGCCCATCGCCCAGAGATTGCTTTCATGGCCGATAATGCGGTCGTCGGAAAGGCCGGCGATCTTTTTCCAAAGGCCGCGCGCCACGTCATCGGTGGGATAGACCGTGACCAGCAGCCGGTCCTTGGGCAGGCCGACATTCTTGGAGACAAACTCCCAGGCCAGCTTGATGGCTTCTTCCTTGAAGTAATCGCCGAAGGAGAAGTTGCCCAGCATCTCGAAGAAGGTGTGGTGGCGGGCGGTGTAACCGACATTGTCGAGGTCGTTATGCTTGCCGCCGGCGCGAACGCATTTCTGCACCGTGGTGGCGCGGGTATAGGGCCGCTTTTCCGCACCGGTGAAGACGTTCTTGAACTGCACCATGCCCGCATTGGTGAAGAGCAAGGTGGGGTCGTTGCGCGGCACCAGCGGGGAGGATGGCACCACGGTGTGGCCATTCTCGGCGAAGAAATCCAGGAAACCGGCGCGCAGGTCGGACAGGCTTTTCATAGGGAATTTGTACCGGGCGGCCAAGGACTTGTCATGGGGCCAAATGGGCGCGGCAGGGGGCAGTAAAAAGCAAAGGGCGCTCCCGCGAGGGAGCGCCCTTTGCCAGAGGAGCTAAACGAGGGCTGCGAGACACCCGCTTAGCTTTTCCGTTGTTTTTCAGTCCTCTTCGGCCTCGGCCGCTTCGGCGGCGTTCAGCACCAGATTCTGGCCGATCTGGCCGGCATTGGCCCGGATCGCCTTTTCAATGGTGTTCGCCACATCGGGATTGGCGGCGAGGAATGTCTTGGCGGATTCGCGGCCCTGGCCGATGCGGGTGCCGTCATAGGAGAACCAGGAGCCGGATTTTTCCACGATCCCGGCCTTGACGCCCAGATCGACCAATTCGCCGGTCTTGGAGACGCCCGCGCCATACATGATGTCGAACTCAACCTGCTTGAAGGGCGGGGCGACCTTGTTCTTGACCACTTTCACGCGGGTCTGGTTGCCGACCACTTCGTCCTTGTCCTTGATCGCGCCGATGCGGCGAATATCGAGCCGCACCGAAGAATAGAATTTCAGGGCATTGCCGCCGGTGGTGGTTTCCGGATTGCCGAACATGATGCCGATCTTCATGCGAATCTGGTTGATGAAGATCACGATGGTGTTCGACTTCGAAATGCTGGCGGTGAGCTTGCGCAGCGCCTGGCTCATCAACCGGGCTTGCAGGCCGGGCAGGCTGTCGCCCATCTCGCCTTCCAGTTCGGCCTTGGGCGTCAGCGCCGCAACCGAGTCTATCACGATGATGTCCACGCCGCCGGAACGCACCAGCGTGTCGGTAATCTCGAGTGCCTGTTCGCCGGTGTCAGGCTGGGAGATCAGCATTTCATCAATGTCCACGCCCAGCTTCTTGGCATAGACCGGATCGAGGGCGTGTTCGGCGTCGATATAAGCGGCGATGCCGCCCTTCTTTTGCGCCTCGGCCACGGCATGAAGGGCCAGCGTGGTCTTGCCCGAAGATTCCGGGCCGTAAATTTCGATCACCCGGCCGCGCGGCAACCCGCCGATGCCGAGCGCGATGTCCAGGCCGAGCGAACCGGTGGAAACCGCATCGGTCGCCAGGCCCAAATCCCGGCTGCCCAGCTTCATCACCGAGCCCTTGCCGAAAGCCCGGTCAATCTGGCTCAGCGCCGCCTCGAGCGCGCGCTTGCGATCGCTATTTTCGGACCTCTCAACCACCTTCAATGCCGCCTGTGCCATGCAAATCTCTCCCGTTATTTCACAGCCCTGCCTGATCCCCAAGTGAATCCCTTGGCTGCGGATGTTTTGATATGTACATGGTTTGTTCTCATTTGCAAGATACAGACTAGGGCGTTGTTTTTCATCAGAAATACTAGATATTGTTCTTTGCACGTTCCCCTTGAGAAAAAGGGGGCATCGGCGCCTTCAACAAAGGCCATTTGCGCCCACCGCTTTCCGGCTCCGGCCAAGCTTTCAAGGCCGCCCAAGAAACTGGCGACCTCGCCCGCTCTCAAGATTCGGATCGACCCGTCTTGCGATGGCGCGATGTCAAAATTGGCCCGGCAAAGGTAGGCCGCAGACACGTTTGCTTACAAAATTTCTACTGAGAAACGTTTTGTTACACGAACGCTACGCTGGGGAAAGGTTTCTTTACGCAAATACTACACAGCGGAAAGACAAGGCCCCTACCTCACATTCATTGACCACGACAAGGAGTGAGCGATGAACGAACTTATTGGGCGCGTCTTCTCGTTCGGGAAAGACGTCTTCCACCATCAGAGTGAGCTTTACGCCAAGCTGAGCGAGGGCCAGAGCCCCAAGGCGCTGATCATTTCCTGTGCGGACAGCCGGGTTGTGCCCGAGCATATCGTGCAGGCGGCGCCGGGCGATCTCTTCGTCTGCCGCAACGCCGGCAATATCGTTCCTCCGTATGGCAACCAGAATGGCGGCGTCACCTCCACCGTGGAATATGCGGTGATGGTTCTGGGCGTCACCGACATCGTGGTCTGCGGCCATTCGGATTGCGGTGCGATGAAAGCGTTCCTGCACCCCGAAGCCCTGGAAAAGATGCCCAATGTCGCGGCGTGGCTGCGCCATTCCCATGCCGCGCACAGCGTGGTGTGCAATGCCTATCCCGACCTGGCGCCGGATGCCTATGTCCGCGCCATGGCGCTGGAGAATGTGGTGGTGCAGATCAACCATTTGCGCACCCATCCTTGCGTCGCTTCCGCCATCGCTGAGGGCAAATTGACCCTGCATGGCTGGCTCTTCGATATCGAGACCACCAGCATCCTGGCGCTGGACGGCGCCACCGGGCGTTTCGCCAAGCCCAAAGGCCCGGTGCTTCCGGTTGCTGTGGCCGCGGGACGCCGTGTGGCGTCCGAGCAAGCCGCCGAATAAACGCTGCCGAACCGCCGTTTCTCCGGCGCAAACAATCGGCAGCGCTGAATGTTTTTAAAGGGGAAACGACGCATGAACAAACATGTGGCAGTCGAAGCGCGCGAGAACAACGCGGACGCCGGATCCGTTTTACACCGGCTGATGTACTTCCTGACGCCCATCGATGGGCGTTACGAGGACCTGAAAAAGGGCGACCTCAAACTTAACGTCCTGCGCGATTTCACCGCCGGGCTGATCGTCGCCATGGTCGCCATTCCGCTAGCCATGGGCTTCGCCATCGCCAGCGGCCTGCGCCCCGAGCAGGGCATTGTGGGCGGCGCGATTGCCGGCGCCATCGGCGCGCTTTTCGGCGGATCGAAATACCAGGTCTATGGCCCCACCGCGGCGTTCATCCCGGTGATCGCCGGCATGATGGCCAAGTATGATCACCGCATGCTGGTGCTGACGGCGGCGGTGGCCGGCGTGATCCTTCTGGGGCTGGGCCTGATGCGGGCCGGCCGTATTGTCTCGAAGGTGCCGCACTCCATCGTGGTGGGCTTTACCATCGGCATCGCGATCACCATCGGCCTGTCGGAAATCGGCGACATATTGGGCATTCACGCCAAGATGGGTTACGCGCTGGCGGACAAGATCAGCGTCATTTCCCAGCATCTGGGCGAGATCAGCTTCTATTCCATCGGCCTGGCCGCGCTGACCTTTCTGGTCACCAAATACATTCTGAAGGTTTCCGTCTTCATTCCGGGACCGCTCATCGCCGTCGGGCTGGGCACCGTCATTGCCGCCACCGTCTGGGCCGACAAAGGCTTCATTCTGATCCGCGACAATTACGGCAAAATTCCCACCAATTTGCTGGTGTTTACCGGTCCCCGGGCCATCGAATGGAACAACCCGGTGTTTCTAGGTGATCTGGCTTACTACGTGATCGCCATCGTTTTTGTGGCAGCGGTTGAAAGCCTCTTGTGTTCGCGCATGGCCGACCGTCTGGCCGGCAACAAAGGCCTGCCCTTCAGCGCCAACAAGGAATTGTGGGGCCAAGGCATGGTGCAATTGATCGTACCGCTGATCAACGGCTTTCCCCACACCGGTGCGCTGGCCCGCACCGCCACCAACATCAAACTGGGCGCCATTTCACCCCTGGCCGGCATCTTCAAGTGCATCTTGAAGCTGCTGATGGCGGCCTTCCTGGCGCAATATCTGGAACTGGTGCCAATGGCCTGCATTGGCGGCATCCTGGCGTACGTATCCACCGTGATGGTGAAACCGGCCGAAGTCCGGGAAGTGCTGGCCATGAGCCGATATCATGTGGCGCTGATGGTCTATACTGCGGTTGTGGTTCTTGCGAAGGACTTCCTGACCGGGGTTCTGACCGCGGTGATCATCTGGGCGCTGACCCGCCGCTTCTTTGATAAAGATGCTCCCAAGCCAGCGGCTGAAGCCGTGAGCGTCGCGCGGCCCTAGGAGCGGAGCACATCACGTCTTGGGCCGCCGGCCCAAGACGTGAGCGGGCGCGGCCCTGCAAGGTAAACCAAAGCTTAAAAAAGCCTGGTTTCATTGGGAAACCTGCACGCAGACACACTTTGTAACATCGGGGTTGCGCCGCAGCAAAGCCGATTCATCATCTTTGGAGACCGCCTTCAGGCGCAACGAGGTCTCCGATGCATGAACTATTGAGCAGGCTCACCCGGTTCAAGGAAGAACTGTCTCCGGCCCAGCAAGCGCTTTACCAGAACCTCGCGCGGCACGGCCAGCAACCCAAGACGCTGATCATCTCCTGCGCGGATTCCCGCGTGGTGCCCGAGCAGATCATCCAGGCGGGCCCCGGCGAACTCTTTGTGTGCCGCAACACCGGCAATATCGTGCCGCCCTTCTCCCAGGCCAATGGCGGCGTCACCTCGACCGTCGAATACGCCGTGATGGCGCTGGGCGTCACCGACATCATTGTCTGCGGCCATTCGGATTGCGGCGCCATGAAAGCCGTCGCCAATCCTGTCGGTCTTGAAAAAATACCGAACGTCGCCGCCTGGCTGCACCATTCGCAGGTCGCCGCCCAGGTGGTCGAGAAATGCCATCCGAACATCGGTCCCAAGGAACGCGTCCGTGCGATCTGCCTTGAGAATGTCGTTGCCCAGCTGGCGCATCTTCGCACCCATCCTTCCGTGGCGGCCGGCATCGCGCGCGGCGATATCTCGCTGCATGGCTGGTTCTTCGACATCGGACCCGGCCAGATCCTGGCGCTGGATGGCGCCAGCGGCCGCTTTGAGCCAGTGACCGAAGGCCGTTCGCTTCCCATTGCGCACAAGGCCGAACCGCGCCTCGCCGCCGACTTTTGCGCCACCTAAGAATTAGCAGGAATTAGAATGAGCACCCTTGGAATTAAGATCAGCAATCCCCGTCCGTTTTCCGGCGCGACCTTCGCCCGGGATTTCACCGCTTCCATCGTTGTCTTTCTGGTGGCGATGCCACTGTGCATGGGCATCGCCGTCGCGTCCGGCGTGCCGCCGGAAAAGGGACTCATCACCGGCATCATTGGCGGCCTGATCGCCGGCACCCTTGCCGGCTCGCCGCTTCAAGTCAGCGGCCCCGCCGCGGGCCTGGCTGTCCTGGTTCTGGAACTGGTGCGTGAGCAGGGCATCACGGCGCTTGGCCCGATCCTGGTGCTGGCCGGTATCATACAATTTGCGGCTGGTGCGCTGAAGCTGGGCGGCTGGTTCCGCGCCATCTCTCCGGCCGTGGTGCATGGGATGCTCGCGGGCATCGGCACGCTGATCGTGCTCGGCCAGGTCCATTTGATGTTCGACGCCAAGCCGGGGGCCAATGGCCCGGAAAATCTTGTCCTCATACCGGAACGCCTGCTGGGGCTTTCTCCCACCGATATCGGACAGAATGAACTGGCCTTCCTGCTCGGTATCATCACCATCGGCGCCATGCTGGGTTGGGAAAAATGGCGTCCCGCTTCGATGAAGATGCTGCCGGGGGCGCTGGTCGGCGTTGTCGCCGCCACGCTGGTCGCTTTTTTCGGCGGGCTGGATGTGGCGCGCGTCACCGTTCCCGCCTCCATCTTCGCGGCCATTGCGCCGCCGGGCGCCGGTTTTTTCTCGGGCCTGATGCAGCCTTCCGTCCTGGTGACGGCGTTTGCAATCGCCTTCATCGCCAGCGCCGAAACCTTGCTGTCGGCCGCCGCCGTGGACCGGATGCATAACGGCGTGCGCACCAATTATGACAAGGAACTGCGCGCGCAGGGCGTGGGCAATCTTCTGTGCGGCTTCGCCGGCGCGCTGCCGATGACGGGCGTGATTGTGCGTTCGTCCGCCAACGTTCAAGCCGGCGCGATGACCCGCGCTTCAACGATCATGCACGGCGCCTGGATTCTGGGTTTTGTAGTGCTGCTGCCCTGGTTGCTGCGCGAAATCCCGATGGCGGCGCTGGGCGGCATTCTGGTCATCACCGGCTGGCGCCTGGTCAGCCTCAAGCATGTGCGCCATCTGTTCCACAATTACGGCTGGCTGCCGGCTGTGATCTGGGTTGCGACCTTCACCACGGTGGTGGCGACCGACCTGCTGACCGGCGTGCTGGTTGGCATCGGCCTTTCGCTGGTCGAAATCCTGCCGCTGCTCAAGAAAGTTCGGCTGGATGTGAATATGCACGATGATGGCGCCGTGCGTGAGATCGCGCTGGTCGGCGCGGCCACCTTTGTCACCCTGCCCAAGTTCAGCCGCGCGCTGGATACGGTGCCGACGGATCGCCCGCTGCGCCTCAACCTGAAGAAGCTGGCGGCCATCGACCATACCACGACGGAAATGCTGGTTGACTGGCTGGCCCGTATTCGCGGCGGCGGCACCCTGGTGGAACTGACGGGCGCGCCGAAGAATCCGCACCACCGCATCGCCTGACGCGCGGCGTTCTTTCTGCCTCAGATGCGATGTGGCAGCACGATTTCCACGCGCAGGCCGCGTTCCGGCAGGTTTGACAAGGTAAGGCTGCCGTCCTCGCGCTCCACGGCGCGAGCAACGATGGCCAGGCCCAGACCCAAACCCTTGGTGTTGCGCCTGCGCGCCGTATCGAGGCGGGTAAAGGGCCTGAGAACCTTGTCCATATGATCTTCGAGAATGCCCGGGCCATTGTCCTCAACCCGGATGCGGATCGTGTCTGTGTGACTGGTCACCGACAGGCGCACCGTCGTTCCGTATTGCAGGGCATTGTCGACAAGATTGACCAGCGCCCGGCGCAGGCTGGTGGGCCGGATGTTCGCTTCCAGATGATCGGGGCCTTCGTAAAGGGCGTCGGCGCCCAGATCCTGGGCATGGTCAATCGTGGTTGCGGCCATCACAGCGACATCGCTGCGCGTGGGGCGTTCAGGATCGTCTTCACCGCCCAGAAAGGCGAGCAGGGACGCGACTATGCCGTCCATTTCCGCAACGTCGCGGCTGATGGCCTCGCGCGCCGGCTCGTCACGAATGGCCTCGGCACGAAGCTGCACGCGGGCCAGCGGCGTGCGCAAATCATGTCCCACAGCGGCCAGCGCCTGCGTGCGGTCTTCGATCAGGTCATGAATACGGTGCTGCATGGTGTTGAAGGCGCGGACCAACTGGCGCACTTCGCTGGTCCCTGCTTCGGGGACGGCGATGCGGTCGCCGGAGCCGACCTTTTCGGTGGCGCGGGCCAGAAGCCGGATCGGCGACAAAGCGCGGCGGATCAGAAGCCCGCCCAGAAGCAAAAAGGCGGCCGCCGGCACCATCGCCAACATGATCCGGCCCGCCGCCAGATCCCAGGATTCGACCAGACCGCGGGTGCGGAACAGAAGCCAGCTTCCATCCGACAGGCGCAGCTCGCCGAGCACGGCGGCGTTGCGGCCCGGCGAAGACAGACGCAGCCGCATATCGCTGCCCGCCAGGCTGGGCTCCCACGTGACGATCTGGCGGCTGGTCTGATCCAGCGCGGGCGCGAATTTCTCGCGCGTGGGCGTGTCGGGGCTCCAGGAGACGTCATAGCGGTCGGTGGTGAGTTCTTCAGCCAGGGCCGGGCGGTCCGGCGCCGGGCGTTCATCGATCAGCTTGCGGGCGATGACCAGATGCTCGGCCAGACGCCGCGCTTCGTCCTCGCGGACCGAGAAATTGCTGGAGCGTTCGTAGAGATAGGTGCTGGCGCCGAATTCGATGACGACGGTCAGCAGCAGGATCGTGAAAATCCGGCCCAGCAGGCCGATGGGAATGCCCAGGCGCCAGTTCAAGCGCGGACCACTTCCGCGTTGAACATGTAACCGACGCCGCGGATGGTGGTGATCGGCGCCGGTTTGCCTTCAATCGTGAGCTTGCGGCGCAGGCGGCTGACCAGCACATCGATGCTGCGGTCGGAAGAATCGGCCAACCGCGTGCGGGAAAGTTCGATCAGCCGCTCGCGTGAAATCACGCGCTGCGCCTGACCGATAAAGGTGGCCAGGAGATCGAATTCTGCGCCGGTCAGATCAATCACCGCACCGCTGGGACTGCGCAATTCGCGGCGCGGGAAATTCAGCACGCAGCCATAAAAGTGCGCCTCGCTGTCGCGCGGGCCCATCTGGCGCGCTTCGGCGCCTCCCCGGCGCAACACGGCGCGCACGCGCGCGATCAACTCACGGGTGGAAAAAGGCTTGGCAAGATAATCGTCGGCGCCGATTTCCAGCCCGATCACGCGGTCGGACTCACTGCCTTTGGCACTGATAAAAATGATAGGCACTTCGCTGTTTTTGCGGATCTGGCGGCATAGCTCGATGCCGCTGATGCCCGGCAGCATGATGTCCAGCAGCACCAGATCCACCGGCCCGCCTTCAAAGGCGATCCACATTTCCGGTGCGGTGGACGCGATACGGACGATATAGCCGTTCTCCTGCAAGGCGCGGGCGGTCAGGGTGCGAAGTGCGGGGTCATCCTCGACCAGGACGATGGAGGGGGCGGTCATGGGGCTCTGTTGTCCGTTCGGTTGCTGGCACGCTGTTTGGGCGGTTGCCGGGAGGCCGTTGGGGCCAGATGATAGATATACCCCCGCTTTTACTCCCGCCACCCTTGCACGGCCTCGTTTCCACTGTAAACATAACCAGGCCGATGTTGGGCAGGCCAGCCACCCGAAATGCTAGCGTGCGTCCCATGCCACCAAAGAAAAAGCAGCAGGCCAACAAGCCGGCAAGGTCACGCGTCATCCGGGTGAATGACCGGATGCAGAAAAACTATTCCTATGAACTGACCGCACCGGCCGGCCGCGATTTCCATCCCGAATTCCAGCCGGAGCTGACGCCCAAGGACATGCTGGCGCTGGGCGTGTTCGGCGGCAAATACATGACCGATACAAAAAAGGAATTTCCGGAAAGCTGGTTCAGCAAAGCCAAGCTTTCGGCGAAAACCCGTGATCCATCGCTGAATTATTTCGGCGTGGATGCCAGCCAGCCTTTATCGGAATGGAAGCGCAAAGGCTGGATCCATCCGGACGATCCGCGCGGGTGGTTTCAATGGTATTGCCGCTATTATCTGGGCCGCCGCGTGCCGGAAGAAGATGCGCGGCAGATCAAGCGCTGGAAAGCCTTCCGGCGGCATGCCGCGCAGATTCGCCAGAATTGTGAGCGCGGCGATTTTTTCTGCCGGCCCCGGCAGAGGCAGGCTTTGCTGCAATGGGCCTATGACAGCCGGAAAATGTAGAGAGACGGACAATGGCGCATCTGGAGTATGCCACGGTGGGATCGAACGCGCTGGAACAGGCCAAAGCGTTTTATGACGCGCTGTTCGGATCGTTCGGCATAACGCCCGCTTTCGACCATCCGACGGGCGGCCGCATCTATGGCAAAGACGGCGCGTTCTTCTTCGGCGTGCTGGGGCCTTTTGACAAACAGGCTGCCACGGCGGGCAACGGCACCATGATCGGCTTTCGCTGTGAAGGCCCAACCGAAGTGGACGCGTTTCATACCAAAGCACTGAGCCTGGGTGCGCAGGATGAAGGCGCGCCCGGTTACCGGGCACCGCAATACTATATGTCCTATTTCCGCGACCTGGACGGCAACAAGCTCTGTGCCTATGCGGTGCTGCCCAACGCTTGATGCCGGAGCGCTACGTTAGCGCTTCTTGGCGATCCGGGGCTTGGGCGCAACGGGCGCCGTTTCCTTCGGGGCGGCTGCTTTGGCGGCCTTGGTGAGAGCGGCGCGCTTCTGGACGGCGGCGCTGGACATATCGTCAGGGGTTTTGGGCATGGACGTCTTTCGAGGCGGCTTTGCGGGCCGCACCATAAGGCGCACCCGCCCGCTTATCAATTCCATCCGGGCACGGAAAATCGCTTAATTCTCGCTGGCGAAAATCTGCACGCATTGCTGATAGCTGCGCGCCGCCACTTTCTGCTGCGTTCCGGTGTCGTAATCGTGGGTCATGGCGTCCTGGCGCGCGACCCCCAGGCAGAAGGGATTGAGAGCGGCGGCAGCCTGAGCAGGAGTCATGGGCGCAGCCGGTGCGGCCGGCGCCGATCCGGTCGGAGCAGGCGCGGCGGTGGCAACGGGCGCAGTCACAACCGGCGCCCGTGTGGGCGCGGGTGCGGCGACCGCCACAGACTGGCGCCTGGCGCGGTTGGGCGTGCCGAAGCTCAACATCTTATCCCAATCGGAATCGGTGCAGCCCGCCAGAAGCGGAACCAAGATCAGAACCGGCCAGACGCGCATGGAAACAACCTTGGGAAGAAGCTTTTGCATCTTAGGGCATTGCAGCGGGGGTGCAATGCTGCCGGGAAACGGAAAATCAGCCCTGAGCGGCCGAGAGCACGTCTTTCACCTTGGCGGCAAGCTGCTTCAAGCCAAACGGCTTGGGCAGGAAATGGATGTCTTCCGAACTTTGGTCGCTGCGGCGGAACGCTTCTTCGGCATAGCCCGACATGAAGATCACAGCCAGATCGGGTTTCAATTCCTTGACATGACGAACCATGGTGGGGCCATCCATGTTGGGCATCACCACGTCGGTGATCAGAAGATGGATTTCGGTTTCGCCGCGCTTGACGATTTCCAGCGCTTCTTCGCCGCCACTGGCTTCGAGCACATTGTAGCCCCGCATGCGCAAGGCGCGGGCCGCGAAGCTGCGCACCGCTTCTTCGTCTTCCACCAGAAGGATGGTGTCCTGGCCGGTGACATCGCGCGGCGCCGTGGGCGCAATAACTTCAGCGGCGGCGTTGGCGTCGACCCGCTGACGCGGCAGGTAAATCCTGAAAGCGGTGCCCTTGCCCACTTCCGAATCCACGGTGATGAAGCCACCCGATTGTTTGACGATACCGTAAACCGTAGCGAGGCCGAGGCCCGTGCCTTGGCCCACCGGCTTGGTGGTGAAGAAAGGATCGAAAATCTTGCTTTGAATTTCCTTGGACATGCCGGTGCCGGTATCGGCCACATCGATGGCGACATAATCGCCGGCCGGCATGATGGCAGTGCCCAGCGTGCTGGCGGCGCTGACCTGTTCGTTGCTGGTCTTGATCGTGACTGTGCCGCCCTGGGGCATGGCATCGCGCGCATTCACCACCAGATTGATGATGGCGTTGCCAAGCTGCGCCTCGTCGGCATGAACCGGCCAGATGTCGTTATCTTTTTCAACGTTCAGCGTGATGCGCTCGCCCACCAGACGGCGCAGCATCTGCGCCAATTCGCCGATGACCTCACCCAGCACCAATGTCTTGGGCTGCATGGTCTGCTTGCGGCTGTAAGCCAGAAGCTGACTGACCAGCGAGGCGGCGCGCACAGCGTTCTGGTGAACCTCATTGATCTCCTTGAACGAAGGATCGCCCGCCGGATGGCGCATCAGCAGGAATTCGCAGTTGCCGATGATGACCGTGAGAATATTGTTGAAGTCATGCGCCACGCCGCCGGCAAGCTGGCCGACCGCCTGCATTTTCTGCGTCTGGCTGAATTTGGTCTCCAGCGCCTTCTGTTCGGAGACATCGACCAGATAAAGCACCGTGCCGCCGGCTTGCGGGCTGGCGAACAATTCGGCCATGCGCTCGGAGTGGCCGCGCAATTCCACCGCCTGTTTGCCGGCCTGACCCTTGGCGGCATTGGCGATGAGCGCGCGCACGCCGGGCTTGTCATGCGCATCCACCAGATCGGCGCAGGGCTTGCCGGTGAGATTGGCGCCGCCGAAGAACTGGGCGAAGGCGGCATTGGCTTCGGTGATGACGCCCGAAGCGTCCGCCAGCGCCACGCCCATGGGCGCATCGCGAAACAGGCCGGCGAAATCGGTGGGCAAGGCTTGCGCAGCAGGCGCGGCCACAGCTTCAGGGGCTTTGACATCGGCAGGCTTCAGCACCGGCTGGGGCGAACCCGAGGCCGCCAGACGCGGAGTGAACCACCAGGCGGTTTGTTTGTCGGTGAGCGGGCGAACAGCGGCCACGATTTCAAGTCCCGGCACCACGACAAAGGATTCTTCGCGCGCCTTGCCGTCGGCGGCATCGCGCGACAGACGATACAGCACCGCCGATGACGGCTCGCCCGCCAGCGCCAATTCCGGCGGCGGGGCGCTTTCATGGTCCTTGGCGCCGGCCATGCGGCGATAGACGGGATTGCAATCCAGCACCGCGCCATCGGCCCCGGTGATGGCCCAGGCGACATTGGCGGCGCTGGCGGCTTCGGCAATGCGCTTGGCATCCGCCACGCGCGCACCAGGACGCGGCCACACCGCATAGAGCAGCAGCGAAGCCACCGCGCCGATGCCACCCAGCAAGGCATAGCCGGTCCAGCCGGCCTGATCCGGCCGGGCCAGGGCAAAACCGCCCGCGCCCACAGCCAGGGCAGCAAAGCCCAAGGCGGCCCAGCGCCAGGCCCCGGCGGGGACGCCAAAGCTGGGGCCGGAAAGGGTGGGAGCAGCGTTCATAAACGCACTGTACAAGATTTGGTTAACCAATCCTTTCGAGACACAAGCCATTGTATCTGTTAAGGAATTTTGGCGTCACAAAACGCTGTTTTTTCTTCCTCAACCTGATTCGTTGACGGGGCGGATTCCGGCTCTGCTATACCGGCGCAAATGAGCCAAGCCCCTGCCATCAGCAATAGCTGCGGCGACTGCACCGTGTGCTGCCATTCCCTGAAGGTGGTGGAGCTGGAAAAGCCCGCCGGCATCTACTGCTTGCACTGCCTGCCGGGAAAAGGCTGCGGCATCTATGAGACCCGTTTTGAAACCTGCCGCACATTCCTTTGCGGCTATCGGCAAGTGCCCCAGCTGGATGAGAAGTGGCGGCCGGATCGCAGCGGCATTCTGATGATGATGCAGGATGTGGAGAATTTGCCGGAAGAACATCGCGCTTCGGGCAAGGGCATCAATTTCGTCATTCTGGGCGGCGAGAAAGCCATTCTGCAGCCTGGCTTCGCGGAGTATGTCGCCACACTCGTGTCACGCAATGTCGCGATTTACCTGTCGGCGGATACGCCCAAGACGTTGATCAACCGATGGCTGCGTGGCCCGGCGGCGGAAAAGAATATTCCAGCGGTGCGCCAGATGCTGCTGCATCTTTACGGCCTGCATCTGCAGATACGAGCCGATAAAAAGATGGAGCCGCCGATGCCCTGGATCGACATGGCCTAGTTGGTCTTGATCTTGCCGTGCCCGCCCTCAAGTAGCGAAGCGGTAGGGCTTAAGATAATTGATCGGCTCCCACTGAGTGGTCCGTTTTGATTGTTAGTGCATTGCAGCCTCCAGCGCTATGGCCGGCCGTAGGTGGAGCGTAGCGGAACCGGAGGGCGGCCATAGCGACGACGCGGTTTCGGGGGCCGGCGGCTGATAACCGAGCG
>CANJIS010000027.1 GCA_947474565.1 Alphaproteobacteria bacterium | reverse complement strand
CGCTCGGTTATCAGCCGCCGGCCCCCGAAACCGCGTCGTCGCTATGGCCGCCCTCCGGTTCCGCTACGCTCCACCTACGGCCGGCCATAGCGCTGGAGGCTGCAATGCACTAACAATCAAAACGGACCACTCAGTGGGAGCCGATCAATGACGGCACCTGCTGGTTCCTCAGCGCCAAGGACAGCCACAAAAATGCGGAACTGGCGCGCGATCCGCACATGCAGCTTCTCTTCCAGGGCAGCGCACATTCGGACTTTGTCACGCTGTATGGACGGGGCAAAATCTCCACCGACAAGCAGAAGATTCACGAGTTGTGGGTACCGCTGGCCAAAACCTGGTTCACCGAAGGCGAGGATGATCCCCGCATCACGGTGATCAAATTCACGCCCCAGGAAGGCTTCTAATGGGACACCAAGCATGGCGAGCTGGTCGCTTTCGCCAAGATGGCGGTGGGCGCGCTGATCGGAAAAACCCTGGACGATTCCATCGAAGGCAGCCTGCGGCCCTAAGCCTGTTCCTGTTGCAGGCGCTTGCTTGACAGCCTGTCAGGCCAGCGCCTTACTACCCTGAGAACATAAAATTATGGGGTAGGAACATGGCCGGTAAACACATCGCGTTTCTGCTGGGCTCTGCGCTGACGCTTGCCGCGCTTCCGGCATTCGCCGACGCGCCGGTGCCGCAAGTCAGCGGCCCCATTGCCGCGCCGGATGTGCCCGGTAGCGCTACCCACAATTACATTTTCTTCGCTTCCAACCATGAGCTGGCGTCGCATGGTTACGTGGAAGAGGAATATTTCATCCGCGGCACCGCCGACGGCTATAATTTTCCCGACAAGCTGAAAGATGGCGTGCCCATGGGCAAGCCCGCGCCCTACGTCACCCGCGTCGTGGTGCGCCGCCCAGCCGATCCCAAGCGCTTCAACGGCACGGCGATCGTGGAATGGGACAATGTCACCAACAATTTCGACGCGGAAAATGTCTGGTTCGACGCCTGGGAAAACATGATGCGCGGCGGCTATGTCTGGGTCGGCGTGACCAACCAGGTGCTGGGCGTTGCCGCGTTGAAGAAATGGAACGCCAAGCGCTATGGCGACTTCGATGTCGGCAAGGATATGCCCAAACCGGGCGGGCCCGACGCCGATGCGGAATCCTTCGATATTTTCAGCCAGATCGGCGCGGCGCTGAAGCATCCTCGCGAGGTGGACATGCTGGGCGGCCTCAAGCCCAAAATTCTTTTGGCCACCGGCCAATCCCAATCGGCCAGCCGGCTTGCCAGCTATATCAACGGCATTCAGCCTTTGGCCAAAGTCTATGACGGCTTTCTGCTGGATGCGTCCTCCACCCCCATTCGTGGCGATTCGACGGTCCCGGTGCTGAGGGTGATGGCCGAACATGATGTGCTCACCGGCGGCGCCGCCAACCGCCAGCCCGACACGGACAAATACCGGACCTGGGAAGTCGCGGGCAGCGCCCATATGAGCCGGCATGTGCGCGAGAGCCGCGAAGCGCTGGAACTGCGCGACAATGGCCTTTCGCTGGAAGCTGCCATGGCGCCGCTTTGCGCCAATCCCCAGATCGGCACCCGCACACCTGTCGGCCAAGTGACCGCAGCGGGCTTCGCCGCGCTCTCCCGCTGGGCGCAGGGCGGCAAGCCGCCGGCCATGGCGCCAAAACTCAATGTCGCGGAAATCAATACGGCGCCCAAGCAATCGGTGGCGGCCCGCGACAAGGATGGCTTGGCATTGGGCGGCATTCAGCTCGCCGCCATGGCCGCGCCCACGCAAATCAACATGGGTCTGGGTGCACCGGCCGATGCGTCCAAGGCGGGCGCGGGCGGCGAAGCCATCGGCGCGGGCGCTTGCGTGCGCTGGGGGCCTTCCACCGACATGAGCGTGGATCAGCTCAACATGCGTTATTCCAGCCATGCCGACTATGTCGCCAAGGTGAAGAAGGTGGTGGCGCAAAACCTCAAGGACGGCTTTATTCTGCCTTACGATGCCGCCGCCACCATCAAGGAAGCCGAGGAATCCATGGTGGGCCGCAATCTCCAGAAGCAGGCTTCGGCGAAGTAACGCCGCCACCGGCAGGGACTGCACAAAGCGCCGGGGCAACCCGGCGCTTTTTCGTTTCAGCCCTGCCCACTTTAGCCATGTAAGGCCAGCATGAAGGCCGCCGCCAGCGCCAGCAGCGCCGCAGCCCAGGAGGGTTGATAGAAAGCGTCCGGCTGCACCGCGGCTTTGGCTCTGCGCTGTGATCTCATGAATGCCCCCAGTCCCGGGACGTGCATCGCAGGAAGCGTGCCATGCGGTTTGCGCGAAATTGCGGGGAATTGCGCCGGATGCCGCGCTTCTTCTGCTCAAGAATTCGTCAGGTTGGAAAATTTGCGGGCATTGCGCTTTAACACGTCATGGCGCGACGGGCTCAGGATCATGTGCTGCCGGAACGGCTCAGGCCCGGGCTGGACCTGGTGTTCTGCGGCACCGCCGCCGGGCGGCAATCGGCGCTGCAGAGAGCCTATTACGCCCATGCCCAGAACAAATTCTGGCGCACGCTGCACAAGGTCGGGCTGACGCCGCGCCTGATCGCGCCAAAAGAGTATGAGGCGCTTGACGCACTCGGCATCGGCCTGACCGACATCGCCAAGTTCGCCTCTGGCATGGACCATCAATTGCCGCGCCACAGTCTGGGGCCTAAGGCGGCGCGCGATCTGCGCCAGCGCATTGAACAGATCGGCCCACGCTTTCTCGCCTTCACCAGCCTGAATGCCGGCCGCAAGGTTATGGGGCCAAAAGCGCAGGCAGGCGAGCAGCCGGAAAGGATCGGCGCCACGCGGGTGTGGATCCTGCCGTCGCCGTCACCCCTGGCGAGTAATCACTGGGATATCGGGCCGTGGCAGGCGCTGGCGAAGGCTGTTACGGCCCGCTGATCTTGCGGCCGACGGTCAGGCCCGCGACCAGCAACACCAGGAAGATCACCAGGAAGATGAAGAACAAGGTCTTGGCGATCGCGATGGATGTGCCCGCGATGCTGGTGAAGCCGAGAATGCCGGCGATCAAACCAATGACCAGGAAAATCAAAGCCCAACGAAGCATGGCGTCCTCCAAATATCGTCAAATCTGCCGATAAAACGGTCCATGCGCGGCAAAAGTTCCGTTAAGGCGTCGCGGAAGGCGGGGGGCCCATGGTCAAGGCCCAGCCCACAATCTGCTGCACCGCTGCCGTCAAGGCCGCGCTCATCGCCTTCACCACCGCGCCGGTGCTGTTTTCCGTCGCGTTCACGCTCTGGGTGGCGGAGAAATTGGCCACGATCTTGCGGCCACGGCTGGTGGACATCTGGCATATCAGGCTGACCATGATCTTGGGCACGCCGCCGGGCCGCCCGTCCTTGTCCTGGGTGTCGTAATGGGCGGAGAAATCCCGCACTTCCACACCCAACTCATAATCGGCATGCAGCGCATCCTGGATGCGGCCCACCGACGGCACCCGCCCGCTGGACTGGAAGCCTGAAATCAGCGCCGTCTGCACCAGCACCGGAACGCGGTCCGGCAATTGGGCATTGGCGTAATAATCCATGGTGCCGTCAGGCTTGATCAGTGTGATGCGGCGGCCTTCAACACTGTCCAGCGCGGTGGGAAGATCCACCGCCAGCGCCCAATCCACGGGCGTGCCGCCTTGCGGCGCCGGCTGCAGCGTCGGCTGCAGCACATAGATGGTGTTGTTGGCGTCGGTGGGGCCGAGCCCCAAGCCGCCGCAACCGGCCAGGGCGAGCGAGGAGGCGCCCACAATCAACATCCGGCGGTTCATCATCATGTTATTTGCCATTGGGGTCATATCCCTTGCGCCGGTCGCCGAACAGAATGGAAGTCGGCTGCCGGTTTAGTCCTTCGGTGAAACGATCAAGATTGCTGGTCAGGCGCCTGAGATCGCCGATCAGATTGGAAAGCTGTGCCAGCCCGTCGCCGGTGATGAAGGCGTCGGCATCGTCCGCCACCTTGCCGAATTTGGTCACGGCCAGATCGACGCGATCCAGGGTGGGATTCAGTTTACCCGAAGCCTGATTCAGATTGACGGTGGCTTCGTTGGTGTTCTTCAGGATGGCGTCGATATCGCCGGAGCGGTTGGCGATGGTGGCGCTGACCCTGCTTAAGTTGGCCAACGTCTCGCCGATGGCTCTGCGGTTGTTGTCGTTGAGCAGGTCGTTGATGCGGGACGCCGCAACATTCAGTTTGGCCACCACTTCGGGTGCGGATTGCTCCAACAGCGCCAGGCTGGATACTTTGGTTTTGATCACCGGATATTTCTGGCCCGGCTTGGCGGTCAGCACCGGCGACTTTGCGGTGCCGCCGCTGATCTCGACATAAGAGCCGCCGGTCAGGCCCTGGCTGGCCATGGCGGCGGTGCTGTCTTCGCGGATGTTCAAGTTCGGCTGCACCTGCAAGGTGACGATCACCGCCTGAGGGTCATGGGGATCGAATTGCAGATCCTGGATGCGGCCGACATCAATGCCGTTGAAGCGTGTCACCGTGCCCTTGCCCAGGCCCGTCACCGGGCCTTTGAACACGGCGGTGTAATAGGAATATTCCTGGCTATATTCGATCCCCGCCAGCCACATGATGGTGACAACCAGCCCCACCATGCAGGCCAGGACGAAGGCCCCCACCGCTACGTAATTTGCCTTGGTTTCCATTAGGCCTCCACCAACGCGGCGCGCCCGCGCACACCGCTGAAATAATCTTGAATCCAGGGATCTTCGTTCTGGCGCAGTTCCGCGATGGTGCCGGTGATGATCTTCTTGTTCACCAGCACGGCGACGCGGTCGCAACACGCGCGCAGCGAATCCAGATCATGGGTAACCATGAAGACGGTCAGGCCCAATGACTTGCTCAAATTCTTGATCAGCTCGTCGAACAGATTGGCGGAAATCGGGTCCAGCCCCGATGTCGGCTCGTCCAGGAACAGAAGCTCCGGGTCCAGCGCCAGCGCCCGCGCCAGGCCGGCGCGCTTCTTCATGCCGCCGGAAAGCTGGGAGGGATATTTCTGCGCCGCATCTTCCGGCAGGCCCACCATGGTCAGTTTCATGGCGGCGATCTCTTCGATCAGGGCCTCGGACATGCCGGTATATTCGCGCAAGGGCACCGCAATGTTTTCCGCCACGGTCTGGGATGAGAACAGCGCCCCTTCCTGAAACAGCACGCCCCAGCGCATTTCCAGCGCCCGCATGCGGGTGGATTCGGCAAAGCTGGTCTGCTTGCCGAACACGGTGATCTCGCCTTCCGCGGGTTTGTTCAATCCGATGATGGTGCGCAGCAAAACCGACTTGCCCGAGCCGGAGCCGCCCACCACGCCCAGCACTTCGCCGCGATAAACGTCGAGGTCGATATGATCGTGAATGACTTTGGAGCCGAAGGCATTGACCGCGCCTTTGACCTGGATCACCGCCTCTTTGTTTTTGCCAGTGCCGGGCTTTTTTTCGGGGTTAGAAACTGTGGTTTTCTCGCTCATCAGATCCCCAACACCGAGAACATGACCGAGAAAGCGGCATCCAGCACGATCACCAGAAACACCGATTCCACCACGGCGCGGGTGGTGAGCAGGCCCACAGAGGCGGCGTTGCGCTCGACCTGAAAGCCTTCATAGCAACCCACCAGCGAGATCACGAGCGCGAAGACCGGCGCCTTGATCAGTCCCACCACCAGCGTGCTGACGGTGATGGCGTCATTGAGCTGGCGCATGAACACCGGAATGGTCAGGCCGAGCTGGAAGAAGCACATCACCGCGCCCCCGATCAGGCCCATGATGTCGGCGAAGAAGGTCAGGATCGGCAGCGCGATCACGAGCCCGATGATGCGCGGCAAGACCAGCACATCCACGGTGTTGAGGCCGATGGTCTGCATGGCGTCAATTTCTTCGTTGACGCGCATGGTGCCGATCTGGGCGGTGAAGGCCGAGCCCGAGCGGCCGGCCACGATGATGGCGGTGATCAGGCCGCCGATCTCGCGCAGCATGCCAACGCCCAGAAGATTGATGGTGAAAACCTCGGCCCCGAAACGCTTGAGCTGATCGGCGCCCTGATAGGCCAGCACAATGCCGATCAAGAAGGCGAGCAGGCCGACAATGGGGAGCGCGCTGATGCCGGTCTCTTCCACCTGATGTATCATGGCGGCGAAGCGCAGATTGGATTTGGGCGCGACGATGATTTCCACCGTCTCCACCGTCACCCGGCCCAGATAGCCCAGAATGCGATAGCCCTGCTGTCCGGCATGGACGGTGGCGCGGCCGATTTTTTCCAGCCGCAGGATGATGGTGCGGCGGCGCTTTTCCGGCGCGACCGGGCCTTTGCCTTTTTCCAGATTCTCCATCAGCGGCTGATAGAGATCGGGCAGGGTGAAGCTGCTGACTTTGCGCCCTGCCGCTTCCAGGGCGCGCTTGGTACGCAGCACCAGCCAGGCGCCCGCGCTGTCCAGCCGCTCGATCCCGCTGCCGTCTATGGTGATGACGCCGCTGCCTTCGGGGGAAAATTTGCGCAATTCCGGGTCCAGCCGGGCGCTTTCCTGGATGGTCCAGCGGCCGCCCAGGGTCAGGACATCCCTGTCCATCTTGAACCAGGCGTTCGGCTTTGCCGACGCATTATCCAGGCTCACCATGATCCGGGCGCACTTCCAAAAGGCGGCTGAAATTGCCGCGCAGTATCGCTTTTAAATGGTCGGTGAGCCAAAAAAGTTCCCTGACTGCGGCTTTCCAGCGCAAAACAAGGACTTAAAGCAAAAGGGCGGCCTTACGGCCGCCCAGTGGTGAAGCATATTAGGTCGGCCTCCACCCGCGCGCGCGTAGCGCGCTGGCGGGGGGGGTGGCTGTAGCTGGCCGAGGGCGCCGCGCGCCCGGCAGCCAGCGAAAGCCGGAGGGGGTTATTAAAGCGGCCACCAGTCGAGCTGATACTCATAGGCATGATCGGCTACCTGCTGGCTCCAGCCGCCGCCCAGCGCCCGGTAGGTGCTGACATCGGCCGTGAGCCGCGCCAGCTTGGTCTGGACCAGATTGTCCTGGGCGGTGAACAGCGTCTGCTGGGTGTTGAGCAGGGCGAGAATGTCGATGGTGCCTTCGCGATATTGCAGTTCGGCGATGCGGAAGGCTTCGGCGGAAGCGCGCACCACTTCGTTCAGCTCGGTCAGCTGATCGGCGGCGGCGTTGGCCTGGCCCAGCGAGGATTCAACATCGCTGAAGGCCTGGAAGACGGTCTTGCGGTAGGCGGCGAGCGAGCCGAGCTGCTGCGCCACCGCCGAGTCATGCTGGGCATGCAGGCGGCCGCCGTCAAAGATGGTCTGCGCAATCGACAGGCCGATGTTCCACACGAAGTCGTTGGCGTTGATCAACCCGGCCAGGGCCGAACCGGCATAACCGGCCTGACCGCTCATGCCGATCTGCGGGAAGAAGGCGGCGCGGGCGGCATCGACGTTGGCGTGCAGCGCATAAAGATTGGCTTCGGCCTGGGCGATGTCGGGACGGCGCAGCAGCACTTCCGACGGCAGACCCGGCTGCACGCGCGGCGAGACAATGCCGTCCAGATTCTGGGCCCGGACGTCAAAGCCTTCCGGGGCGCGGCCCAGAAGAATTGCCAGCGCGTAGCGGGCTTCGCGTTCCTGTTCGATCAGGTTGGGCAGGCGCGCGCGCTGGGCGGCGACGGTGGATTGCTGCTGCGACAGATCGAGGTTGGACGAGACGCCATTGGTCACCTTGGCCTGGGTGACGGCCAGGATGCGGTTGGCGGCGTCGATATTCTGGCGCGCGATGGTGATGCGTTCGCGCAGCGACAGCACCTGGAAGTAGGTGTTGGCGATGGCGGCAGAGGTGGTCAGACCGACCGCGCTTTCGGCATAGCGGGCCGCGCGCAGATTTTCGCGCGCCTGGCGCAGACGATCCTGGCTGAGGCCCCAGAAGTCGAAGCCGTAGGTGACGCCGGCACTGAGGGTGAAGGCGTTGAAGGTGCGGCTGGTGACGCTGGCGCCGCCGGCGGTGGACGAGTTGGTGACGCGGCGCGTGACACCGGGATTGACGGTGATGGTGGGTAGCAAGCTGGAGAAGGCGACGCCCGTGGTGGCTTCGGCCTGCAGCACCTGGGCGGCCGCCTGGGCGATGTCGAGATTTTCCTTGGCGGCGGATTCTTCCAGCGCGGGCAGTTCCGGCGACTTGAAGTTGGTCCACCAGCCGGCTTCCGGCCAGACCGGCGATTGGGTTTCCACCGGCGCGGTGAAGGCCGCAGGCACATCGCCCGGCTTGTCCAGGGCGGTGGGATTGGGGGTCGAACAACCCGCTGCCGCGATGGCAAGCGCACTCACGGAAACGCTGCGAAGAATGGTCTTCATCGAACTCACATCCAGCTTATGGGGGCGGGCTTTTGAATGTCTGTGTCCGCCGGGAATTGGTTCCAGCACATAGGGCCAGACCCCCCCTTTAGACAAGGGCAGACACTGTAAAGCTTTGTCATTTAGCCCCGGTTTTGAAGACCTTATGGCGAAAAAGCGGGAAAAGTCGCTTGTGCCTCATGGCCACATGGTTGGGTCAGGAAAGTAAAAAGAGGACGGCCGGACAGATGGCTTTACGTGGGGGGCACCAAAGCCGGTCCGGCCGTCCTATGCGGCTGTATCCGTTTGGTGGAGCGCCGAAGGGACACAAAGCCAAGGCCAAGTCTGCTCCCGTCCGGCTGGGGCCGGAACTCAAAAATTGTAATGGAATGTCGCTAGGGGCCGCACGCCCATGACTGGAGAAAGATTAATCCCAGGCCAGCTTTTCCGCGCCTTTCGCCAGATTTTGCAGCGGTGATCGTGGATAATTTTTAAGCTGCGAACGTGGAGCGGCGGGCGGCGCTTCAACGCGCGCGGATCAATCTTTTACCACCGCACGCATCATCGGCAGGGTTTCCATGCGGAAGCCCAACCCGGCCTCGATCACGGGATCGCCATCACAGAACTGTTTCAACTCCGCGTCGCCCGAGAGTCTCAACACCCCAAGCCCCCAAGGTCCCTGCGGGTCGGCCACCGGACCGAAGGCGATGACTTTTCCTTCGTCCATCTTCGCCCGCCAGTAAGCGGCATGGCTCTGCATCAGCGCGCGCTCCGCGTCATTCATGTCCATCGCGAAGGTGGGACGGGGTGGAATAAGACGGCAGAAGTAGAAGGTGGGATTGGTCATGATGGGGCTCTGTCTAACCATCCAAGAACGATTCGCCGGTCTTCGCCCGTCACCCGGCAGCCCAGGGATTGTCGTGAAAACCATCCACCGGACGCAGCGGCACCGGCAGCGCCGGATTGGAGCCGATGTAAAGCTGCAGCGTCATCTGGTTGGTGTCCTTGTCCCACACCATTTGCGGCGCGATGCCGCCCGGCTTGCGGAAGGTGGTGCCGTCGAACTCGAACATGCGCGGCGCCACGCCATCCCAGCCCGAGGCCAGGTCCGCCGCCAGCGCTTCGCGCTGCTGGCGCAACCGTTCGGGTTTGGCGTTCTGCAGATTGGTCACGTCAGGGGCGCTGACTTTCACCAGCCCGTCGGCGCCGATCTGCACCCGCGCCGCCACAATGGTGCCGTTGGCAGAATAGCCGCCTTCCCAGCGGCCCTGGGGCGGGCTGGGCTTGGAACAGGCTGCAAGCGCGGCAAACAGCAGCAGAAATAGGGCGCGGCGCACGAATCCTCCGACTCAGAGGCCCATCATACTTCTTACATGTGTGCATTGCAGGGTCCGGGTCTTGCCCCCAGTTCCCCGGAATTGCTAGTGAACCCAGCCATTTTCAAAGGTTTCGCCATGTCCTTGCCCAAGGGTTTTCTTGCCGAGTCGCTGAACCGCATCCAGCCGTCGCCCACCATCGCGGTGACCACCAAGGCGCGCGAGCTGAAGGCCGCCGGCCGTGACGTGATCGGCCTGGGCGCGGGCGAGCCCGACTTCGACACCCCCGACAACATCAAGGAAGCCGCCATCGCCGCCATCAAGCGCGGCGAAACCAAATACACCGCGGTGGAAGGCATTCCCGAACTGCGCGACGCCATCGCCAAGAAGTTCAAGCGCGAGAACAATCTCGACTACAAGCCATCGCAGACCTTCGTGTCGCCGGGCGGCAAGTCGATCCTGTTCAACGCTCTGCTCGCCACCGTCAATCCCGGCGATGAAGTGATTGTGCCCGCGCCGTACTGGGTGTCCTATCCCGATATCGTTCTTTTGGGCGGCGGCAAGCCGGTCATCGTGGAATGCAGCCTGGAAAGCGGTTTCCGCCTGACGCCGGAAGCGCTGGAAAAAGCGATTACGCCCAAGACCAAGTGGCTGATCTTCAACCAGCCCTCCAATCCCACCGGCGCCTGCTATACGCGCCAGCAGCTCAAGGCCCTGACCGATGTGCTGATGAAGCATCCGCATGTCTGGGTGCTCACCGACGACATGTATGAGCATCTGGTCTATGGCGGCTTTAAATTCTCTACCGTGGCCGAAGTCGAGCCCGGCCTCTATGACCGCACGCTGACCATGAACGGCGTCTCCAAGGCCTATGCCATGACCGGCTGGCGCATCGGCTATTGCGCCGGTCCCGAAGCCCTGATCAAGGCGATGGCCAAGCTGCAAAGCCAGTCGGCCACCAATGCCGCTTCGATCTCGCAATGGGCGGCGGTGGAAGCGCTCAATGGCCGCCAGGATTTCATTCCCGGCTTCCAGAAGCTGTTCGAAGAACGCCGCGACCTGGTGGTCTCCATGCTCAACCAGGCCACGGGCATTGAATGCCCCAAGCCGGAAGGCGCTTTCTATGTCTATCCGTCGATCAAGAAGCTGATCGGCAAGAAGACCGAGAAAGGCAAAGTGATCGCCACCGACGAAGACTTCGCCGGCGAATTGCTGGAAGCCGAAGGCGTGGCGGTTGTGCATGGCGCGGCGTTCGGCTTGTCGCCGTTCTTCCGCATCTCGTATGCGACGTCGAACAAGGCGCTCGAAGAAGCGTGCAAGCGCATCCAGCGGTTTACCGCGAGCTTGAAATAACCTCTTGTCATTCCCGCACCCCGGTCCGCGCGATGCGCGGCCGGAGTGTAAACTCCAGCGGGAATCCAGGGCCGCAAACTGGATGCCCGCTTCCGCGGGCATGACAGGTTGGAGTGTGTGCACTGCTGTACCGATTAACCACCGCTTAACGCAAAGCCCGCTGTAAACCTCGGCAAAATCAGAGTTACCCGGCATTAAGTGTGCCGCCGGTAACATCGTGTCATGTTTGCACGCCGACACTTCTATACTGTGCTCACCGCCGCGCTGTTGTTCGCCGCCACGCCTGTGTGTGCGGTTGAGCTTGATGTCGCCGGCATGCCGCTGACGCTTTCCGGTTACGGCGATCTTCGCATGGTGACGTCGCCCAAGATGGACAGCTGGCTGGATGGCGGGCTGGGCAAATTCCGTTATGGCGGCAAGGGCGGCAATTTCCGTTTCGCCGAAGGCGTGGTCCAGGCGCAACTGGATATCAACGACACGGTGTCGGCCGTCACGCTGCTCCGCGCCGAACCCAAACAGCGTTCCGGCGTCGATGCGCTGGAAGCCTATGTCTCGCTGCATCCGCAAAGCGACGGCAATGTCAGCTGGTCGGCCAAGCTGGGCGCGTTCTTTCCCACCATCAGTCTTGAGAATGACGATATCGGCTGGACCAGCCCCTATACGCTGACGCCATCGGCCATCAACACCTGGATCGGCGAAGAGCTTCGCACCATCGGGACTGAGGGCACCGCGCGCTGGCGCACGGATAATGTTGGCACCTTTTCTTTGACCGGCGCGCTTTTCGGCAGCAATGATCAGGCCGGTGTTTTGATTGCCGACCGCGGCTGGACGATGCATGACCGCGCCACCGGCCTGTTTGAAAAAGTGCGCCAGCCCGACGCCACCTTGCGCCTGCGCCGCCAGACCCCGCCGGGCCGCACCGGCGAATTCAGTGAAATCGATCACCGCGCCGGCTGGTATGCGGGCCTTGCCTGGCAGATGCCCGGCATCGGCAAGCTGACGGCGCTGCGCTACGACAATCAGGGGGATCCCACCATTGCGAGGGGCGGCGTCTATGCCTGGACCACAAAGTTCTGGAATTTCGGCGCCCGCACCCAAGTTGGCGATCTGGTGCTGATCAGCCAGTATCTCGCCGGTTTCACGTCGATCAAGCTGGCCGGCATGGCCGAGATGGTCACCAAATTCCAATCCGGCTTCCTGCTCGCCAGCTATGATCTGCGCAGCTGGGACATGCCGGATTTCCGCGCCTCCATTCGCGGCGATGTTTTCCAGACCCGCCGCATCGCCGCCGCGCCGCATGTGCAGAGCGAAGACGGCAATGCGGTAACGGCCGCCTTGTCCTGGCAGAAATATGAATGGCTGAAGCTGACCGGCGAAATGGTGCTGATGCATTCGCGCCGCCGCGAATACACCCTTGTCGGCGTGCCCTCCGGCGAACTCGGCCAGTCCGAAATCCAGTTCGACGCCAAATTTTTCTTCTAGAGCCGGCTGAAAAAGCGTCGTGGGTTTTCCACCGTCATGGTGTGAATGTCGCGATCCGAAACGCCGACCTGTTTCAGGTGTGGAATCAATGTCCGGGTGGTGAAGGCAAGCCCCTCCGGCGGATCCAGCTTGCTCCGGAAATCCTTGATCTCGTCCGGCAGCAGCAACCCTCCAAGCTCGGCATCCTGTGAAAGAAAGACTTTGTTCGCGAACCCGGCATCGGCCAGCAGCTTGATGCATTCGGCGCGCCGTTCGAAGGACGGCACGGTATCCGGCATCAGCCCGCGATGAACATGGTCCATGCCGAGCGCGTAACCGCGCCGCACCAATCCCAAGAAGTAGTCCATATTGCCGCTGCCGTCGCTGTGATCGAACGATACACGCGAAGGGTTCATGCCTTCCTCTTCCAGGATGGCGGCAATGCTGTCGCCGGCGCGATTGGCCGAATCGGTATGAATGCGTATCGGCATGCCGGTTGCCTTGCTGGCGCGAACCGCGGCCCGCAAACCGGTTTGTTCCAGATCGGTTGGGCGGTTGGTATTGATGCCTATCTTGATGACACCGGCTTTGACGCTGGTGCCGTCAATCCCTTGTTCAATTTCTTTGATGAAGAACGCGGCGAGGCCTTCCACCGTGCCGGACGGCGTGGGCAGATTCTTTTGGGGCGGAAAAAAGCGCTGGCCGGTGCTGGCGATCATGTGCAGCCCGGATTCGCGCGAGACCTCTTCCAGAAACCGGATGTCACGCCCGACGTCGTAGCTGGTCAGGTCAACGATGGTGCCGGCCCCGGCCTCTCGCACCAGCTTAAGTCGCGCGATGATCCCAGCGGTAAACTCCGCCCTGCCGCCCCAGTCTTTTGGCCATCTGTTCAAGAAGGTCAGTGCGTCGGCAATATGTTCGTGGGGCAGGGTGTGGCCCAGCCGGGACGGATCGACGGGTCCCAGGACCGTTTGCGCCGTGCCGGTTTGTGCCGCGCCGGCAACGGGGCGCAACAGGGCCGCCGCGATACTGGCCGCGGCTGACTGTTTTAGAAATTCCCGGCGGGTGGTCATGGTGAAGCCGTTCACATCCCCATGCCAGCTTCAGCCAAACCCCGATACGAAACGAGCGGGCATGTTTTTCATCCACAAATACGCATAAGTGCCGCTAAGCTGGGACATGATCCGCGCCGCGCTTCTTTCTCCCATTCTTGCCGCCGCTTTCAGCCAGGATGTCTTGGCCGAGGACGCTTTGGCGCGGCTGAAGCAGGATCTCGCGGCGGGCCCCAGCGCCACGCAAGTTCTCACAAACTGGTGCGGCGCACTGCATCTGGCCGATCCGCCGCAAATCCGTGCGCAGCAAGTGCAGGACCCGCATCCCGCCGGGCCCAAGGAACGCGCGCTGCTGCAAGTTTCTCCGGCTGAGCCGGTCGCCTATCGCCGGGTGCAGCTGACCTGCGGCGGTCATGTCCTGTCCGAGGCCGACAACTGGTATGTGCCCGCGCGGCTGACGGCGGCGATGAACCAGACACTCAACACCAGCGACACGCCCTTCGGCACCGCGGTAAAGGCGCTGAATTTTCATCGCGTCACACTCAGCGCCGCGCCCCTCAACCAGGGCCGTACCGTCTTTCAGGTGCAGGCGGTGCTGCTGACGCCGGAAGACAGGCCCATCAGCCTGGTGGTGGAGAATTACCAGCAGGATTTGCTGGGCCCCTGAGTCCGGCCTCATGCCGCGCTTGGGCGCGCGCCATTGCGGCGTTCGCCAGAGCCGAAGGTCCACCGGACCTTCGGCTATTCCCGGCTCACCCGCTTGCCATTGTATGATAGTTATCATACAATGGAACAATGCTGACGCAGCTTGCCCTGCATGACAATGGCGTTCCCATCTATGTCCAGCTGCGCGACCAGATCACCGCCCTGATCGGCCGGGGCGTGCTCAAGCCCGGCATGCGCATTCCCACCATGCGCGAAGTGGCGGTGGAATTGCGCATCGACCTCAACACCGTGCAGCGCGCCTATGCCGAACTGGAGCGCGCCGGTTTTCTCACCTTGCTGCGTGGCCGCGGCACCTATGTCGCGCAGCCGCCGCCCATCCGCGCCCGCAAGCCCGATGCCGCTGTGCTGGCCGCCAAAGTGGCGGCGCTGGCCAAGGCCGAAGGCATCGCACCCGATGATCTGATCGCGGCGCTGAAAGCGCTGAAGCGCGCATGAGCCAGACGCCGTTCCTTTTTGTTGCGGCAATTATCGCCTTCATTGTCTGGGGCAAACTGATGTCGCTTTTGCGCGGCCCCCGCACCATTTCCACTCCAAAGCCATCACAAACATGGACCGCGCGGCCACGCAGAAACTTGATCGCCCGGTCTTCCACCATCCGTCCGAATAAACAGGAGCTTCACATGAACCCTATTTCCGCTCTGATATTCATTGTCTTTGCCGGCGGCGCTGTTCTCACCTATCTCGCCCAGATGCCGCTGGGCTTTCCCATTGTGCTGGCGCTGATCGGCGTCTTCCTGGGTTATGCCGTGAAGATGGCTCAGCAATGGGAGCGGGCCGTGGTCCTGCGCCTGGGACGGCTTCATTCGATAAAAGGCCCGGGGCTTTTCCTGCTGGTGCCCATCATCGATCAGGTGACGGTGTGGATCGATCAGCGTATCCGCACCTCGCAATTTTCCGCCGAGCAGGCGCTGACCCGCGACACGGTGCCGGTGAATGTGGACGCCATCGTGTTCTGGATGGTGCATGACCCGGAGCGCGCCGCGCTGGAAATTGAAAATTACACCAATGCCGTGGAAAGCGTGGCCCAGACGTCTTTGCGCGAAATGATCGGCTCGACCTTGCTCTCGGGCTTGCTCTCCGAACGCAAGCAGGCCGACGCCTTGCTGAAGCAGGTGATCGGCGCCAAGACGGCGGAATGGGGCGTCACCGTCAATTCGGTGGAAATCCGCGACGTCGCCATTCCCGCCAATCTGCAGGACGCCATGAGCCGCCAGGCCCAGGCCGAGCGCGAGAAGCAGGCCCGCATCACGCTGGGCGCGGCGGAAGAAGAGGTGGCGCAGCGCTTCGTCAACGCCGCCAAGATTTATGCCCAGAGCCCGGAAGCGCTGCAGCTGCGCGCCATGAACATCATCTATGAAACCACCAAGGAACGCGGCGCCACCATTCTGATGCCCACTTCGATGGTGGATGCGATGAACCCCGGCGCCGCCGCCTTCGCCCTCAACATGGCCAGGAACGATGCGGCGCGTCCGGACGCCGCAATACCAACGTCTGTACCCAGCGGGGGAAAAACCAGTTAAGAACAGTTATCGACACGTTGTATTCAAAAGGATATAACGCGGCACCACACACCCGGAGACGGTCATGAAATCCTTTTTGCTTGGTAGCGCCTGCGTAGTCGCGGTTGCGCTCATTCCCAATCTTGTTGCGGCCCAAGGCGCGGACAAAATTCCCCTCACCACCAAGGGCAAAATGGTGGCGCCGGATGGCTGCCCCGTGCGCTGCACCTTCAGCAAGCAGGCGGTGGAAGGCCAGCCGATCGACACGCGCCCCCAGACCCGCGCCGACCACAATCCCGCATTCCCCGGCCAGACCCGCGCGCCCTATCACAAAACCCACGCCGTGAAGGTGACCACGCTTGCCTCCGACCTCGACAATCCCTGGGCGGTGGCGCAATTGCCCAGCGGCCGTTTCCTGGTCACCGAAAAGCCGGGCCGCATCCGCATCCTGAACAAGGATGGCACCAGCTATGAAACCCTGCGCGATCTGCCGCCGATCCTGGCGCGCGGTCAGGCCGGATTGCTCGATCTGGCGGTGGACCCGAAATATTCGTCCAATCACCGCATCTTCTTCACCTTCATGGCCAAGACCGATGCCGACAACAGCGCCATGGCGGTGGGTTCGGCGGTGCTGAATGAAGCCAAGGGTCAGCTCACCGATGTGAAGACGATCTACAAGACGGCCTTCTATCCCAACGCCACGGCCGTGAATGCCGGTTCGCGCCTGGCGATTGATCCCAAGGATGGTTCGCTGTTCGTCATCATCGGCGACCGGTCCACCGGCGATCCGGTGTGGCTGGCGGCGCAGCAGCCCGACACCGCACTGGGCAAGCTGATCCACATCACCGCCGACGGAAAGCCCGCTGCCGGCAATCCCAAGATGGGTCTGCCGGAAAACTACAATAGCGGCCATCGCAGCGAGCAGGGCCTGGCCTTCGCGCCCGATGGCCGGTTGTGGGAAACCGAAAACGGCCCGCGCGGCGGCGACGAACTCAACCTGATGAAGCCGGGCCTGAATTACGGCTGGCCCACCGTCACCCATTCCATCAACTATCCCGGCACCCTGATCGGTGACGGCACCACCCAGAAGGACGGCGTGGAAGAGCCGCGCTATTACTGGAACCCGATCATCGCGCCTGCCGGCCTGGCTTTCTACAAGGGCAATCTTTTCCCGCAATGGAAGAACAGCGTGCTGGTTGGCGGCCTGACCGGCCAGGCGATTTTCCGCCTGGAGGTGGGCAAGGACGACAAGGTGGTCAACGAGGAAGCGCTGTTGACCGACGTCAATGCGCGCATCCGCGACGTCCGCGTCTTCAATGACGGCGCGGTCTATGCCCTGACCGACGGTGCCAACGCCAAGTTGTTGAAGCTGACGCCGCAATAAGCCGGAACTGGGCGCTCCCCGCCCTACGGGGGTGGGGAGCCTGTTCCACGTCCGGCGGCGGCGCGCGCAAAGCCGCCGGGGCGTCGCCAGGAATTATATAAACCACTGTATTGAAATGGTTTTATAGGGAAGTTAGCCCGCCCCTGCGCCCTTCCGCCCGCTGCCAACCGGTTGTAGGCACTGTCCTCATAATGTAGCCAGACCTCACGCATTTTTTAAGAAATTTTGGGTGGGGTTTTTTCATGAGTTTCCGGTCCGGCGCCGCGCGCCAGCGCGTGCTGCGCAATTCTCGTCTCGGCGATGGGTTTCGCCATCGCTTTGACGGCGGGCACCACCTTTGCAACCACCAGCAGCCCCTCCGGCGGCGGCACGGTCAGTTACAACAACGGCGCGGCAGGCACCTTTTATTTCGATGATCCCAAATACGTCCTGGTGACTCCCGTCGCTGGCGACACTGTTGTGATCACCGGCATCACCAAGAACAACACCGGCGGCGGCGGCTTGAACGAAGCCCTCAATGGCGGCTCGGACGGCAACGCCACCGGCAGCTGGACCATGGAGCTGCATGGCAACACCCTCACGGGGGCCCCCGCCAGCGGCATTGATGCCCTGATCAAGACCACCAACGGCACCCTGACGATCGACACCACCGGCGCCGCCGCCAACATCTTCAATCGGGGCGGCCTGGTTGGTGAAACGGCGACCAGCGGTAACCTGATCATGAATATCGGCGCCGATACGTTCAATACGCCCGGCGCGTTGAACGGCATCACCGCCAATTCTGCCGGCACCCTGACCTTGAACTCGCTGGCCACCATCACCGTGGCGGGCGCGGGCCGCGGCATCAGCGCCACCAGCACCGGCGTCGGCGCGGCGGGCCTGGTCACCCTGGGCACCCTGAATGGCGGCATCAAAGGCACCATCACCGCCACCGCCGGCACCGGCATCTGGGTCAGTGGCCCGGGCATTGTTGGAACGATCAACAACCTGACCATCGGCAGCACCGGCGTCATCAACGCCGCCACCGGCATCCAGGTCGCGGGCGGTCATTTCACGGTGGACAATTTCGGCAGCATCACCGGCACCACCGCTGCGCTGGCCGAATCAAACAACTCCAACACCACGTCTCCTGCCCCCTTTGAACTGGTCCTCCCTGAAGTATGGTTTTGACCAAGGAGGATTGGATAGATGGCAAGGAAGAGGCACACAGCAGAAGAGATTGTCGCGAAGCTACGGCAGGTCGATGTGCTGATGGCACAGGGCAAGCCGGTCGCGG
>CANJIS010000026.1 GCA_947474565.1 Alphaproteobacteria bacterium | reverse complement strand
GATCAGGGTTTCCCCCATTGTCCAAGATTCCCAACTGCTGCCTCCCGTAGGAGTCTGGGCCGTGTCTCAGTCCCAGTGTGGCTGATCTTCCTCTCAGAACAGCTACCGATCGTCGCCTTGGTAGGCTTTTACCCCACCAACTAGCTAATCGGACGCGGGCTAATCTATTGGCGAGAAATCTTTCCCCGTTAGGGCTCATCCGGTATTAGCTGAAGTTTCCCTCAGTTGTTCCGAACCAATAGGTATATTCCCACGCGTTACGCACCCGTCCGCCGGTGATGTATTGCTACACCCCCTAGACTTGCATGTTTGAGGCCTGCCGCCAGCGTTCGTTCTGAGCCAGGATCAAACTCTCATGTTTTGATCCTATCGCAGACGACGCTGAACGCTCTTGTTGAGCGGCTTGCACCGCTCGACTTGCGTAGTTCGCAAAACTGATTGACTAGGGTTTGGCCATTTGGCCCCCGTCAAGGAACCAAACGACCGAACATTTATACAATTTTGTTTTGCAGAAGAACGCGAGCATTCATTACGTCGCTGCTCGATTGTTTACACGCCAAAGACATCGCCAATTAAGGCTTGGCCTTTGACGTGGTGGCATACCGAGCCGCCGCCCACGTTCCCCTTCCTGTAATCACAATGTCAAACAGCGTCTCGCAGACGATTTTCGCGTCTAAAATCAACGAGAAACGCTACTCCGAGCCGAAGCCGCGAAGCAGCGTGGGCGCGGGTTATAGGGGCGGGGTTTTGCCAAGTCAAACAGGAAAAGCCGTGTTTTTCGGCTTTTTTTCAAACCTGCGACACCGGGCTGTGGAACGGCGGCAAACTACCCATCCCTCGGGACCAAAAAGCCCCCAGCCGCTATATATAGAGTAAATCGCCAAAAAAAGACCTCCCCAGCCGTTTTTCCGATGAAGTCTCTTATTTTCAAAGACTTATTAGAGACGCTGGTCGGCCATCAGGTGCAGGTCGTGGTTGTCCAGATTGGTCATCACCACACCATCAGCGCGGTCGTAGCGAATATCGGCGCGGTCGATCCACACCACTTTGCCGCCATCCAGGTCCACCAAAAGGGCTTCAACACGGCCGGTTCTCGTACGGGCAACCTCACGCACGGTGCCGACACGCTCGCCATTGATGATCTGCACCTTCTGGCCAATCAGAGCAGCCGTGTACTGATCAATTTCCCAGCGCGCCCAGCGGCTGGGCCAGACGCCGCGATGATAGGCGGCACGTTCCGCCGCATAGCGGGCGCGCAGGCTTTGATATTGGGCGTTCTGATCGGCATAGGTTTCCGATCGGGCCTGATAATCCTGCTGTGCCTGCTGACTTTGCTGCAGCTGATTTTGATAGGCCTGCTGCTGTTGCTGATACTGGCTGTCCGCCGTGCTTTTCTGCTGATCAGCCGACACATTGGTGTTCGACACCGTATTGTTGAGATTGGCGGTGTCTGCCTGTTCTGACGGCGTCGAATGATCGGTGGGCATGCCATTGGCATCCACACGGCCCTGGGCCAGCGCCGGCACGCCGGCCAGCAGGGCGCATACAGCAATGCCGCTTACGGCTATGGCGTTGAATTTCATCGCAAGGCTCCAAACAAAAGGGTTCCGGGAGAAGGAACGCGCAGCGAAGCCCCCGGTTGCCAGGAACCCCTTATTTCAGGCCTTTTTCGTAGGTTGCGGGCTTATTTAGTTGTCGCAGGCTTAGGTTTTCTTGGCGAATGAAATGAGCCTAGAAAACCTTGCCCTAGCCGAGCCTATGAGGCGAGGCGCGGCCGTTCGATGCTCCCTAAATTGCGGCGGAAATATAGTCGCGCAGGTAATGGGCTTCGGTTTCCGTTTCCGCGATGCGGGTCTTCACCACATCGCCGATGGAGATCATGCCCACCAGCCGATGACGTTCATCCAGTACCGGGACATGGCGGAAGCGCCCATTGGTCATCACTTCCAACAGCTCTTCGGCCAGATCGCTTTCGCGGCAGGTGGTGACCTGGCGGCTCATGTAATGGGCGATGCTGCGGCTGAGCGCGAGCGGGCCGTCTTCGGCCACGGCGCGCACCAGATCGCGCTCCGAGAAAATGCCGGCCAGGGCGCCGCCGCTGTCCTGAATCACCAGCACGCCGATATGGTGCTCGGCGAGGGCGCGCGCCGCCTCGGCCAAGGTGGCGCTGTCGGCCACACCGATAATGTCCCGTCCTTTGATCTGAAGAATGTGCCTGACCTGCATCGACTGCTCCTCTCCAAAAGAGTTCGCGTCACGCGTTGCCATGCCCCTTTGCCGGTAACGCAAAGCTGGCCGGTCTTATCCGGTCGGCGTGATGCTGCGCCCCCGCAAACCGCTTGCTAAGGGCCGCCGATTTTTGACGCGTTGCAGCAAAAAACCGCTCGGGAAGCATTCCCGAAACTTGTTGTTGTAATGGTCCCGGGCCTGTAAAAACCCCCTCAATAATAGGGGGGCGGGCGCAATATTGCGTTTGTCCTGGTCAACCAGGGGAAACTGAATGTCTCAACGTAAATTATCCATCCGCCTGTCGTCGGTGGCTGCCATCGCGCTCGCGCCTTTCGTGATCGCCAGCGTCGCCAATGCGCAAGGCTATACCCCGTCCACCGCCAAGGGCGACTGGGCTTGGTATTTCGCCGACCCGACCGGCTCGCGCTATTCGCCGCAAGACCAGATCAACGCTTCCAACTTCAACAAGCTGGAACTGGCCTGGCACTTCAAGACCGACTCGATGGGCGCGCATCCGGAATACAAGCTGGAAGGCACCCCCCTGGAAATTAACGGCGTGGTCTACACCACTGCCGGTTCGCGCCGCGCAGTTGTGGCCCTGGACGCCAGGAGCGGCGAACTGAAGTGGGTCTATTCCATGAATGAAGGCCTGCGCGCCGCGATCGCGCCGCGCCAGCTTTCCGGCCGCGGCGTGTCCTACTGGACGGACGGCAATGGCGATGACCGCATCGTCTATGTCACCACCGGCTATCGCCTGGTGGAACTGAACGCCAAAACCGGCCAGCCGATCGACAGCTTCGGCGATCATGGTGTGGTGGACCTGAAAGTCGGCGCCTATACAGGCGTGATCGGCCAGGCCGGCGTCTACAAGCAGATCGACCTCACCACCGGTGAAATCGGCCTGCACTCGACTCCGACCGTGTCCGGCAACTCCATTCTGGTCGGCTCTTCCTTCAAGGAAGGTTCGCAGCCCCTGGAGCAGAACAACACCAAGGGCATCACCCGCGCCTTCGACGTGAAGACCGGCAAGCTGAACTGGACCTTCCACAACATCCCGCAAAAGGGTGAGTTTGGTTACGAGACCTGGGAGAAGAACTCCGCCGACTTCAACGGCAACACCGGCACCTGGGCGTCCATGACCGTGGACGAAAAGAACGGCACCGTGTTCGTGCCGATGGAAGACCCGACCGACGACGCCTATGGCGGCGCGCGTCCGGGTAACGACCTGTTCGGTGATAGCGTCGTGGCGCTGGATATCTCCAGCGGCAAGATGAAGTGGTACTTCCAGATGACCCATCACCCCATCTGGGACTATGACATGTCCTCGCCGCCGCTGGTCGCCGACATCACTGTCGACGGCAAGCCGGTTCAGGCCGTGGCCGTGCCCACCAAGCAAGCCTTCCTCTACATGTTCGACCGCAACACCGGTAAGCCGATCTGGCCGATCGTCGAGAAGCCCGTGTCGCAGTCCGTCGTGCCGGGAGAAAAGACCGCCAAGACCCAGCCCTTCCCGACCAAGCCGCCGGCGTATTCGCGTCAGTCGATCACCGATGCTGAACTGATCGACTTCACGCCGGAGCTGAAGAAGGAAGCGCAGGATCTGATCAAGAAGCACTACAAGATGGAGCCTGTGATGTACGGGCCTCCGGTGGTTTCCGACCCCAAGGGCGGCTATCCGTCTGCGGTGCTGGACATCGGCGGCCTGTCGGGCGGCACAAACTGGCCCGGCGCCGGCTTCGATCCGGAAACCCATGTCGCGTTCCTGCCGGCCCTCAATGCCGGTGTCTCGCTGTTCGGTCTGGTCCCGCTGCCGGAAGGCCTGTCGAACCTGAAGTATGTGGAAGGCGTCGGCGGCCAGGTGTTCCGCATCGGCTCCGGCCCGGGCTTCGGTTCGGCTTCGGACGCTCCCAAGGTCAGCGACGACGATCGCAAGCTGGCCGCGGCGCTTGCCGCCCATCCGCAGACCGTGGTCGGCCCGCCGCCGCCGCGCAACGTCCAGGGCTTGCCGCTGGTGAAGCCGCCGTATGGCACCCTCACCGCGATCAACATGGACGAAGGCGCCATCTCCTGGCAGGTCGCGCATGGCGACACGCCGGATGAGGTCAAGAACAACCCTGCTCTGAAGGGTCTCAACATCCCCAAGACCGGCCAGGCCGGCAATGTGGGTGAAGTGATCACCAAGAACCTGGTCGTTGTTGGCGATCCGCAATACTCGACCCAGCCGGGTCATCCGCGCGGCGCTTATCTGCGTGGCTATGACCAGAAGACCGGCAATCAGATCGGCGCGGTCTATATGCCCGCGCCGCAGTCCGGTTCGCCCATGACCTACAGCTATGATGGCCGTCAGTACATCATGGTGGCGGTCTCCGGCGGCAACTACTCGGGCGATTATCTCGCCTATGCCTTGCCGCAGACGAACTAAAATCTACGCCTAAAAGCATGGCGGGCCATCGCAAGATGGCCCGCCATTTTCTTTTGTCTGAGCGCTAACGCTTAGTGCGGCAGCGGAATGGTGACGACGTTGTCGTTGGCGCGGTCACTCACCCACAGCGTGTCGCCCTGCACATCCAGCGCCGTGGTCTGGGTCAGGCCTTCCTTCACCACGGTGACATGGGCGATATCGCCATTGATGGTGAGCATGCTGGCGCGGCCATTGCGGTTCTCGGAAATGAAAAGCCGGTCGGCGGAAGCGCGCATGCCGTCCGGGCCCTTGATCGGCTGGTCGGTCCAGATCTGAACCGGATCGTCGGCCTTGCCGCTGGCGTCCATCGGAATGCGGTAAATCTGGTTGGACGCGACATTGTTGACGTAAAGAACCCCGCCCATGAAGGCCAGGCCATCAATGCCGTTCAGCAGGCGCTGATTTTCAAGAACCAGCTCGCCCTCGGATGCGCCGGGCTTCACGCGATAGATCTTGGCGCCAGCGGTATCGCTGGCATAGGCGGCCTTGTCCGGACCGATGGCGATGTCGTTGCACGTGTTGTTTTCACCCGGCAGCACCCAGCTGGTCTTGGGCGCACCGCTGGTGAGATCAAAACTCCGCAAAGTGCTTTTGCGATTGTTGGTGCCGGGAACGGCCTGAAGCTGGCAGGCCCACAGCGTGTTGCTGGGACCATCCGCCAGCACGCCCAGGAACATGGTGGCGCCGGTGGAAGCGGCGTCGATGAACACCTTGGCCTGGGTTTCGCCCTTGGCGGCGCGGAAAACGCGCGGGCTGGTGGCGCTGCCCAGGATCACGCCGCCATCCGGCGTGGCGGTGATGCTTTCGGGGCCCGACTTGGCCTCGGAGGTGACAGTGATGGCGAAAGCGGAGCTGGAAACAACCAGGGCCGGCAAAAACAGCGCGGCGGCGATCAGGCTTCTCATGACATTCTCCCTTTGAAATGGATGCGCGAAAAAGCCGATTGCACCGGCGTTTGGTAATTTTCGAAACAACGCCATTGTGCCGGACATAAATCAAGCCCGGGAAAAACCGCCAGCCCCTCGCCAATGGAAAGAAATTATGTTTATTTTCATATAGTTATAGAAAGATCCCCGCCGGGCGGCTTGGCGCAAAGACAATGCTTGCGGCCCGAAACGAAAAAGGCTCAAAAGTCCGGCCCGCGTGCGTGGGCAAACAAGTGATGCCTTCAGCCGTAGCTGGCTGAAGTACTGGAATGGAGCTGTGGCCGAGAGGCTGAAGGCGGCGGTTTGCTAAACCGTTATACGGTTGTAAAGCCGTATCGAGGGTTCGAATCCCTCCGGCTCCGCCATACCTCCTTGAGAGGTATGGATTATTTTAAGCTTCTTAGCTTCAACCCACCATGCAGCCCACCATCGCTGGGGCGGCTGGTTTGTAGTCTTCCCCAGCCACTGAAAATAAATCGGGCATAGGGAGGCTATGTCCCCTCTGCCCCTCAGGATGGAGAAGCGTTGCCATGATCACCCCAGGATGGGCAGTTGGCATCGGCGGCGATAACTACGATCTGGAATGTCTAAAGGTGCTGCTAGCACCCTCTGGGGATCCGTGGGTTGAGGAAGATCCAAAATAGCAGGGGAAGAGCCTTCTGCACTTGTTGGGGTCGACCATATTCCGACGCGCTGGGCCGTTCAGCGAGCGCGACCGCGCTGGCTGAGTATTGGGGCGACTACGCATTGGTCCGCGATGTCGTCCTACCACAGCGCCGACATGCCCTGCGCAGGCTGCGCCCATCCTCGAGACGATGTCGCCGATGCCCCCATCCCAACAGTTGCTTTCGTTTCGTTTTTGGCGGGATTGTTGCAGACCACGGACTTCCTGCGTGAACTGGCTGGAGAACGTGGCTACGAGCAGCTGACGTATGTGACCGCGCCGCATGCCGACAAGGCGTGGCGCGCGCCCGTCGCACGGCATCCAGCCTGTCCTGTCTGCCGCGGCGGTCAGGGAGCGGTTTCCGTGCCTAGTAGCCCCAGGGTTGCCCCGGCAACCTAGCTGCTATGAGCTCGATTGCATAAGCTGCTGATTTGAATGGTAGCACCGGACGGATTTGAACCGCCGACCAAGGGATTATGATTCCCCTGCTCTACCACTGAGCTACGGTGCCAGACCAAAGGGTCGAGCGGGGGTGATAGGTGGGGCCGGGCTTTCCTGTCAAGTTTCGGCCGGAAAAGCCTTATTCTGCTGCCTGTTGAGCCGGTTCGGACCGCTGGATCCAGCCGCCGCCCAGCACCTGTCCGTCTTTATAGAAGACGCAGGCCTGGCCGGGGGCCACAGAATCTTCGGCCGCCATCAGTTCCACCCGCGCCGCGCCATCGGCCTGCGGGGTGACGCGCGCCGCCACCGGCGGGCGCATGGAACGCACTTTCACGGCGCACGCGAAGGGGGCATCCGATGCGCTGAGCCAGTTCACATTCCGCAACTGGATGGCCGATGCGGCCAGCGCCGAGCGCGGCCCCACCACCACTTGGGCTTTGAGAACATCCAGACTGAGCACGAACAAGGGTTCGGCATTACCGGAAAGCCCCAAGCCTTTGCGCTGGCCGATGGTGAAATGAACGATGCCGTCATGCTGGCCCAGCACCTGGCCGCTTTGATCCACAATTTCGCCGGGGCGGGTGGCGTCGGGCCGCAGCTTTTTTACGATGTCGCTGTAGCGGCCTTCCGGCACAAAGCAGATGTCCTGGCTGTCCGGCTTGTCGGCATTGATTAAGCCCAACTCGGCCGCCAGCGCCCGCACGTCGGTCTTTTCCATGTCGCCCAGCGGAAAGCGCAAATAATCAAGCTGCGCCTGGGTGGTGGCGAACAGGAAATAACTCTGGTCGCGCGCCGGATCGGCGGCGGCATGAAGCTGCGCCCCGCTTGCGCCCATCACCCGGCGGACATAATGGCCCGTGGCCAGCGCCTCGCCGCCCAGTTCGCGCGCCGTGTCCAGGAGATCGGCAAACTTTACCTTCTCATTGCAGCGGACACAGGGAATGGGCGTTTCGCCCCGCGCATATGAGTCCGCGAAATCCTCAATCACGTTTTTGCGGAAGCGGCTTTCGTAATCGAGAACGTAATGCGGAATAGACAGCGCCTCGGCGACGCGCTTGGCGTCATAGATATCCTTGCCGGCGCAGCAGGCGCCCTTTTTCGCCACCGTGCCGGGATAAAGCTGCAGCGTGACGCCGACCACGTCATAGCCCTGACGCTTGAGCAGCGCGGCGGTGACGGACGAATCCACGCCACCCGACATGGCCACGACGATGCGCGCACCTTTTGAAAGGTCAGTCATGTGCGGGTCTATAGGCGCGGGCGCAAAGACCCGCAACCGGCTTGTTAGCGGACCGGAAGATAATTCAGCAACGTCAACTGGTTAAGCGTGGACGTGACCTGCAGCGCCGCCTGCAGGGCGGTCTGGTTCAGCTGCAATTGGGTGGCGGCATCGGCCAGGTTGGTGTCCTGGATATTGGAGATGAAACCCGAATAGAGGGTGGTCATGTCCTTCTGCTGGCTGGTCGCACTTTGGAGCTGGTTATAGATGCCGCCGCTGAAGTCCTGGAGCGGGTTGCTGGGTCCGTGGGTCGGCTTGATTGGCCTGGCCGCAATCATCACGCCGTTCGTTTTTGGCTAAAAAAAAGCGCCGGACCATCGGTCCGGCGCTCTGACAGCCCACTGAAAAGGGTTGTTACGCGCTACGCAGCGAATGCTTGCGCAAATGTTGAACCAGAGCCATTTCGTCGAGGCGCTGCTGCTGGCAGCGGGCCTGCATTTCGGCCAGGCGCTTGGCCTGCTGTTCTGTCGCCACTTCCAGACTCTTGAGATCCTGAAAAGCGTTGGTGAGATCAAGTTGGGCTGACGCGAATTCGCGTTCGATTTCCTTCAGCGTGGCGCGCAGATTTTCGCGGCGGGCTTCGATGGAGCGCAGGAAGGACGGAAAGGCCAGGCGGCCGATATCGGAATCGCCGGCGCGCTGCTTTTCGCGCGCCACATTCTCATCCAGGTCAGCCAGTTTGCGGTCGAGATCGGCGCGCATGGCTTCAATGGAAGCGACGCGACGCTTCATTTCGTCAACCTTGAAGCGCTTGAGGCGCAGCAGCGTATCGGTCCGGTTCATCCCGCTCTCCCTTCCGCGCTACCCAGAATATCCGTTAGCGCGGCGCAACCCTCGCTCAACGTCGCCTGCTCGTCCTTTTTCTGTGCCAAAAAGGCTTCAAGCCGCGGGTAGAGCTTCACTGCTCCATCCACTTCAGGATTTGTGCCAGCCTTATAGACCCCAAGCCGTATCAATTCGGCCATGTCTTCGTAAACGGTGAGCGGCTTTTTGGCCCGCATAACCAGGCTTTGCTCATCTTCGGTGTTGCAGCCGGGCATGGCGCGGCTCACCGAGCGCAGAATGTTAATCGCGGGGAAGCGGCCCCGTTCCGCAATGGCACGGTCCAGCACGATATGGCCGTCCAGAATGCCGCGCACGGCGTCCGAAATGGGCTCGTTATGGTCGTCGCCTTCTACCAACACGGTAAACAGGCCGGTGATCGAGGCCTGACCCTCCCCGCCCGGACCGGCGCGTTCCAGCAGGCGCGGCAGTTCGGCGAAAACGGTGGGGGTGTAACCCTTGGAGGCGGGAGGCTCGCCGGCAGAAAGGCCGATCTCACGCTGGGCCATGGCGAAGCGGGTCACCGAATCCATCAGCAGCAACACATTGAGGCCCTGGTCGCGCAGGCCTTCAGCAACGGACATGGCGACATAGGCCGCCTGGCGGCGCACCAGAGGAGCTTCGTCCGACGTCGCTGCAATCACGACGCTGCGCTTTAACCCTTCTTCGCCCAGGTCGTCCTCGATGAACTCTTTCACTTCGCGGCCACGTTCGCCGATCAGGCCGATGACGATGGCGTCGGCATTGGTGTTGCGCGCCAGCATGGAAAGCAACGTGGATTTGCCCACGCCGCTGCCCGCGAAAATGCCCATGCGCTGGCCTTTGCAGCAGGTGGCAAAGGCGTTGAGAGCGCGAATGCCCAGATCCAGCTTTTCGCCAACGCGCCCGCGCGTCGTGGCGGGCGGCGGCGGCGCTTTCAGCGGATAGGCCTGCGCGCCCTGCTGAAGCTTGCCTTTGCCGTCCATCGCTTCGCCGAAACCGTTGACCACGCGGCCAAGCCAGGCTTTGGAGGGATAGATCGAAAATGGTTTGTCTTCGAAGTCTGCCCGGGCGCCCAGGGTGATTCCATCCAGGCTTCCCAGCGGCATCACCAGCGCGCGGCCGTCGCGGAAACCGACCACCTCACACGAAATTGTCTTGTTGTTTCAAAGGCTTATGCGGCACTGACCGCCCAGGCTGACAGCCCCCTGCGCGCCGGTCACCTCGACCGCCAGGCCCTCGATCCGGGCCACCCGGCCAAAGCGGGTGAGAGTCGGCATCGCCTCTATTTCTTTGAGTAACGCGCGCATCGATCCTTTTTGGGCCGTCTTTTTGAGGCCCTGTAGCCGGTATTCTGGGCCTAAGGATTTAAATGGCGGTAAACTTAACAAATCGAATCAAGGGATTATTGGGTGTTTTCCGGGGCCAGACCGGCAACACCTCCTTAATCCGGGTTTCCCAAGGTCTTAAAAAACCGGCTGGAAATGAAAGTTCGTGTTAACCAATTGCGCTTACCGTCTGGCAACCGATTAACCGTGGGGACCCATTTTGACCCCCATGGCCAAGAACGAAGAGGGGCCAGACATGCGCGTATTGCTGATTGAAGACGACAGCGCCATGGCGCGCAGCATTGAACTGATGCTGCGTAGCGAAGGCCTTAACGTCTACACCACCGACCTCGGCGAAGAGGGTATCGATCTCGGTAAGTTCTATGACTACGACATTATCGTGCTCGACCTGCAGCTGCCGGATATGAGCGGTTTCGAAGTGTTAAAGGCGCTCAGGGTCGCCAAGGTGCAGACCCCCGTGCTGATCCTGTCCGGCAACGCGATTGTCGAGGCCAAGGTCAAGGCGCTGGGCTTCGGCGCCGACGATTATATGACCAAGCCCTTCCACAAGGACGAGCTGGTCGCCCGTATTCAGGCGGTGGTTCGCCGCTCCAAGGGTCACAGCCAGTCGGTCATCACCACCGGCAAGCTCACCGTAAATCTCGACGCCAAGACCGTCGAAGTGGATGGCAGCCGCGTTCATCTGACCGGCAAGGAATATCAGATGCTGGAGCTGCTCTCGCTGCGCAAGGGCACCACACTGACCAAGGAAATGTTCCTCAATCACATTTATGGCGGCATGGACGAGCCGGAGCTGAAGATCATCGACGTCTTCATCTGCAAGCTGCGCAAGAAGCTGGCCGCCGCCACCGATGGCGACAATTATATCGAGACGGTCTGGGGCCGCGGCTATGTGCTGCGCGATCCGGAAGGCAATGAGATCGTCGCTGCTTAACGCTTTTAAGGGGCGTTCGGAAAAAAGGGCACCAAGTCGGTGCCCTTTTTTATTTCAAGGCACAGGCAAGGACTTTGCTGTCACTGCTTGCTCCGATGAAGAGCTGGCCGCCGGCAATGACCGCGGCGCTGGCACCTTTGAGCACCCCGCCATCGTCGCTAAAAATCGTCTGATAGCTTAGGGGCGCGCCTTGCGCGTCCAGGATCACGCGGAAGACCTGGGATGAGCCGGGTCTGGTTTGCCCGGCCACGATCAGATTGCCGTGCTCGTCCACCGACAGGCTGGAAGGCCGGGCCGGTAGCGATAATTCCCCCAGCGGCTCCAGATAGCCCATCATGTCCTGGGTGAAGGCCTGGATCTTCCGGCTGTTGCTGACCGCGACATACAGAGTGGCGTATCTCACCAGCAGACCGGCGGGCGCGGTCAGGCGCTGGGTGGCGATGCGAAAGCCCTGCCCGTTATAGGCCAGCAAATCGGAATGCGGCCAAAGCAGGTAATCTTCGGCAAAGCGCGCCAGTTCGCTGCGGCTGACGCGTTCGTTGCTGACATAGAAATGATCCGGCGACGCCGCGGCCAGGCCGTTCGGGCTGACCAGCAGACCGCTTTGGATGGCGCTGTGCGCGACAAGCTTGGGCGCGTCGCCATCAAACGTGACGTCATAGGTTTCAATAAAGTGGCGGCCATTGTTTCGGCGGTCCGCCACCAGCAAGGTTTGGGCGCCATCTTCACCGCGATAAAGACTGATGGCGTAAGGGTGGAAATCCTTCGGCGTGCCAGACAGCTTGACCGGCGCGGCGCCGGGATCATTCAACTTGAGCAGATAAAGCCCGTCCTGGCTGTCGGAATAAGGTTGAGCCGCCTGGCGGTTGGTGGCCGCAACGAACAGCGCGTTATGGGCGCTGTCCGCAGCCAGATCGGCGGGGTCTTTGATGCCTTGCGCCACTGCGCGGCAGATGGGCGGCGCGGTTGGCGCGACGCTGGTAAAATGGCCTTGAATCCAGGCGAAGCGGAGCGCGAAGACCGTGCTCACCGCCGCGAGCACCGCCAGCAAGGTCAGTCCGGATTTGGCAAAAGGGCTCATGCTTCGGCGACTTGTGCGAACTGCAGTTGCGCCAGGCGGGCGTAAAGCCCGCCTCTTCCCACCAGTTCGCCATGGCTGCCTTCCGCGACAATGCGGCCCTGATCCATCACGACAATGCGCGCCAATTTCTGAATGGTGGCCAGGCGATGAGCAATCACAATGGTGGTGCGCCCCACCATCAGATTGGCCAGACCCTGCTGCACCAATTGTTCGTTTTCGGCATCCAGGGCGCTGGTGGCTTCGTCCAGCAGCAGCAAAGGCGCGTCACGCAGGATCGCCCGGGCAATGGCGAGGCGCTGTCGCTGGCCGCCCGACAGTGTAACGCCACGCTCGCCGACCAGCGTGTCGAAACCTTGTGGCAGCTTTTCAATGAATTCGCTGGCGTTGGCGGCATCAGCGGCGCGCCGTATCGCGGTCCTGTCGGCGCCATCGCGGCCATAGCCGATATTGGCAGCGATGGTTCCGGAGAAAATCACCGGGTCCTGGGCCACGACCGCGATATGCCGGCGCAGCGCCACCGGATCGAGATCGGAGATATCCACGCCGTCAAAACTGATGCGGCCCTGCTGGGCGGCGAAGAAACGCAAAAGAAGCTGGAAGACGGTGGATTTTCCGGCACCAGACGGTCCCACCAAGGCAATCGCCTCGCCCGGCGCCACGACAAGCGAAAAATCTTCCAGCGCTTCGGCATCAGGCCGCGAAGGGTAGTGAAAAGAGACATGCTCAAAAGTGACGGCGCCACGCGCCGGACTGGCGGGCACGCGCGGTGAGAGCGGCGCGGCGATAGCGGGCGGCGTATGCAGCAATTCCATCAAGCGCTCGGAAGCGCCGGCCGCGCGCTGCAGATCACCCCAGACTTCCGACAGTGACCCCACGCCACCGGCCACCAGCCCGCCGAACAGAATGAACTGCAACAAGGTGCCGCCGGTCATCTGGCCGGCAATGACGTCTTGGGCGCCCACATACAACACACCGGCCAGCGCGGTGAAGAAAGCGAAGATCACCACGGCCGTCATCATGGCGCGGGCGCGGGTGCGGATAATCGCGGCGGTGAAGGACTGCTCGACCGTGCCGCCGAACGCTACGCGCTCTTGCTTTTCGTGGGTGAAGGCTTGGACAGTTTGCACGGCATTCAGGGTTTCGCTGGCGTGAGCGCTGGTATCGGCGATGCGATCCTGGCTGATGCGCGAAAGGCCGCGCACCCAACGCCCGAACAGGATCAGAGGCACCATAATGACCAGCACCGCGCCCAGGATCAGCGCCGTGAGCTTCACGCTGGTGACGAACATCAGGATCAGGCCGCCGGTAAACGTCACCAGATTGCGCAGCGCCAGCGAGGCCGAAGAACCGATCACCGTCTGTACCAGTGTCGTATCGGCGGTGAGCCGAGAGAGAACTTCACCGGTGCGTGTGACTTCGAAGAAAGACGGCGTCAGCCCCAGGACATTGTCGAATACGCCTTTGCGGATGTCGGCGGTCACGCGCTCGCCCAGCCAGGTGACAAAGTAAAAGCGCGTGGCGGCGGAGATGCCCAGCACGGCGGCTGCCGTGACGAAGGCGAAAAAGTAACGGCTGACCTCCCCCGCTTCCTGCGCTGAAAAACCGTGGTCCAGCAGACCGCGGGCGAAGAAGGGCAGCACCAGGGTGGCGGTGGAGGAAACTAAAAGGGCCAGGAACCCAATCAGCAGGCGGCCGCGATACGGGCGCAGGAATGGCAAAACAGCCCTGAGCGGGGTCACGGACCGGGACTTGGGCCGCCCAGACATACGGGCTTCCTGGATGCTCAAGGGGTGCCTTTTTCCGATGGTTCAGGGGCTTATATAGGGGCTGGCGGCCCCAGCCAAACCGGGCAAAACCCCACCTATTAAAGCAGGGGCCGCAAAGGCTTGCCCGGCCTTTGCCCTTGTAAGGGTGGGGGCCCTCCCGTATAAGCCCCGCCTTCTGACAGCCAAAAGGTCGTTCCCATGAAAAAGGGCATCCATCCCTCCTATCATTTTGTCGAAGTTCAGCTGAACGACGGCACGACCTATAAAACCCGCACTACCCATGGCACAGCGGGCCAGAAGATCACCCTGGACATCGATCCCTCCACGCACCCGGCCTGGACCGGCGGTCAGCAGCAGCTGATGGACCGCGGCGGCCGTTTGACGCGCTTCAACAAGAAGTTCGCTGGATTTGTGAAGAGCTAACGGCTCCGAAAAGAATTCGGAAAAGGCGGCCAGACGGCCGCCTTTTTTATTTGAACGCTTGCGCTAGAGCGTCGAGTTGCCCGCGCGCGCCGGCGGCGGGCTGGCCCAGGCCAAATATCTCATCATCCAGCCGGGCGATGCGGCGATACAGATTGTCGCTGCGTTCCAGCAAATTCTGCAGCGCACCGGGCAGGCTTTCGATGCCTTCGGCCGATCTGCCCAGGCAGATGTCCTTGGAACCCAGACGGTAGCGATCCTGCAGCGCCATATCGGCATCCATATCGCCGTCATGCACGGCGCGCTGCACCAGAAGCCAGCTCGCCGCCTGCATCAGACGGGTGGTCACGCGCATGCTTTCGCCGGCATAGAGCAAGGCGGCCTTGCGCGGCAGGTCGCGGGATTCCTCGCGGCCCTTGCCATCGAGATAGCGCGCAGTTTCTTCCACCAGCGCCATGCCTTCGTCGAAAGTTTTTTCGAACAGAGCAGAGCCGGTGAAGGATTGCTGCGTCAGATCGGATTCGATATCGCCGCGCGGCATTGCTTACCCTTCATTCTTGAAGGGTGACGCTAGCAAGAGTGGTGGCGGGACGAAAGTGTTTCCGTTGGTTAAGCCGCGCGATCAATCGTTAAGAGACGCGGCGAACACAATGATTTTGTGCATATTAACGCTGATTATTCAGCGCTTGAAAAAATTCTCCGCCGCCGAGCGGGTGGCATTGCGCGCGATGATTTCCTGGCGGCAGCGGGCAATTTCTTCGTCCAGCCGCTTGATGCGATCTTCCAGTTCATGTGCGGAAAGGTTGGAAATATCCTCGCCCAGATGGATTTGAGCCGGCTTCTTGCGCGGCACGATATCGTCGCTATCCATTCCAGGGCCTTTTCCGCTAGGGTCTGCCGCCATTATTGCCAAGACGGGCCGCCTTGTCATGCAAGCCATCGCCATTGAAAACCCCGGTCCCGACTATCGGCTTGTCCTGAAGGAACAGGCCCAGCCCGAACCGGCTGCAGGTGAAATTCTGATCAAGGTGGCAGGCGCCGGGCTTAATCACGCCGACCTGTTGCAGGGTAAAGGCCATTACCCGCCGCCGCCGGGCGCATCCGACATACTGGGCATGGAAGTTTCCGGCACCGTCGCGGCGTTGGGCAAGGACGTGAAGGATTTTGCGGCCGGCGATGCGGTTTGCGCCCTGATCCCCGGTGGCGGCTATGCCGAGTATGCCGTTGCGGCGGCAGCGGCATGCCTGAAAGTGCCGGCTTCGCTGGCGCTGGTGGATGCCGCGGCTTTTCCGGAAGCACTTTTCACCGTCTGGACCAACCTGTTCGACAGCGCACGGCTTCGCCCAAGCGAGCGGGTGCTGGTGCATGGCGGCTCCAGCGGCATCGGCGTCAATGCCATTCAAATGCTTGCCGCGCGCGGCCATGAGGTGTTCACCACCGCGGGCAGCGACGAAAAATGCAAAGCCTGCGTTGCGCTCGGGGCCAAGCGCGCCATCAACTACAAGACCGAAGATTTTGTCGCGGTGATTGAAGCGGAGACCGGCGGCAAAGGCGTGGATGTGATTTTGGATATGGTGGGCGGCGATTACGTTCAGCGCAACATGGCGGCGGCGGCGATGTGGGGCCGCATTGTCAATATCGCCTATCAGAAAGGCCCGAAGGCCGAGATCAATTTCATTCCGATGCTCCGAAAGCGGCTATCGCTGATGGCGACGACGCTGCGCAACCGCCGCGTGAAGGAAAAAGAAGTTATCCGCGACGCGCTTCTGACCGAGGTCTGGCCGTTGGTGGCCGCGGGCAAGATCAAGCCGGTGGTGGAAGCCAGGCTGGCCTTGGGCGATGCCCAGAAAGCGCATGCGATCATGGCCGCGTCCGGCCACATCGGAAAAATCATTCTGGTTCCGTGACTTAAGCGAAATTTTGCAGAAAGCCTTGGCGTGGCCCCTCGAGGGGGCTAAAACACCGGCCTTCCTCGAAAACTGATAGCTCGAGCGAAGGGACGGGGCGGAGAGCCTCGCCCGGGAAAGGAAAGACTCATGGCCGTTGAACAGAAGCCCCTGATGCCCAAAGCCACCGCGGTGTGGCTGGTGGACAATTCCCGTTTGACCTTCGAGCAGATCGCCGATTTCTGTGGCCTGCATCCGCTGGAAGTCAAAGGCATCGCCGATGACGATGTCGCCAAGGGGATCAAGGGCCAGGATCCGGTTACCAGCGGCCAGCTGACCCGCGAACAGATTGCCGAAGCGGAAAAAGATTCCAAGAAGCGCCTGAAGATGATGACGCCCAAGCACAAAATGCCGAGTGTGCGCCTGAAGCGCGCGCCGCGCTATACGCCGGTCTCCAAGCGTCAAGACAAGCCGGATGCCGTCTATTGGATCATCCGCAATCATCCAGAATTCGCCGACGCCGATATCATCAAGCTGATCGGCACCACCAAGGCGACCATTCAGAAAATCCGCGAGCGTTCGCACTGGAACGCCACCAACATCAAGGCGGTGGACCCGGTGACGCTGGGCCTTTGCTCGCAGCTGGAGCTGGACCTTGCGGTGACGCGCGCCAGCGCCAAGCATGAGCGTGCCCAGAAACGGGCAGCGAAGAAGGGTGCAAGCCTGAAGCCGGTGAGCGAAACCCTGGCGCCGGATGCCCAGCCCGAGCCGCTGCCGGAAATCGGTGAAGGCGCGCCGGCACCCGACGACTACAAGACGTCGGCGGAGCTGGAGCAGGATTAAACGTCTCGCCCGCAACAGCCTTAGGGCGGGAATTTTCTAGAATTCGGTTGTCTCACCTGGAGGGCCCGCACTCCGGCGGGCCATGACAAAATATTTCGCGTTTAAAGATAGCGAAGAGCGACGAAGCCCAGCACGACCGCCACCAGAAACACCACCAGGGCCGCTTCGAGATATTTATCGAGGATCGCTTTGGCGTGGTCGCCGAAGTAGTGCACCAGAAGGCCTTCCAGCACCACAAAGCGGAAAGACCGCACCATCACCGAAAAGAGCATGAACAGGCCAAAGGGCACACTCGCCAGCCCCGAGGCGATGGTCACCAGCTTGTAGGGGATCGGCGTCAAGCCCTGCACCAGGATCATGTAGGAATGGGTGGCGAAGCTGTGACGATAGGCTTCGACGGTGGCCAGCGGCAGATGCAGCATGCCAACCAGCCAAAGGCCTGCCGTTTCCCAAAATAGATGGCCGATGGCGTAGCCCATCATGCCACCCATCACCGACCAGAACGCGCACCAAGCGCCCAATTTGAAGGCATTCTTGCGGTCGGCCACCATCATCGGCAGCAGCATCACATCCGGCGGGATTGGGAAAAATGACGCTTCTGCAAAGGCAAAGCAGGCCAGCGCCGCCCAGGCATGGCGGCCGCTGGCATTCTCGAGCATCCAGGCATAGAGCGCGCGAAGACCCCGCGGCTTGGCAGTGTCGGGCATGAGGCTTTCTAGCAGCGGCATCGCGTTTGGCAAGGACGGATTGCCGCCGCGGCGGGCTTTGCTTTAGCGTATTCGCCATGGCCAAAAAGCGAAAAGTCACCGGAAAAAAATCTGCTCCAAGCGCGCCCAAAAGGCAGAAAAAAAGCCCGCGCGCCAAAGCGAAAAAACCGGCGCGCGCCGTGAAGAAACCGGCCCGGAAAACTGCCGCGCCGAAAGCGGCAGCAAAGAAAACCCGTCCGCACGCCCTGCCCCATCCGCGCAAGCCCACGCGCACCAAGGGCCGCACGATGCCCACGCCAGGCGCGTCACGCTTGAAGCTGGGATCGAGCCCGTATGACGGCGGGTTGGATCGCAACCCTGCCAATTTCCAGCCCCTGTCACCGCTGACTCATTTGTCGCGCGCCGCCGCCACCTATCCCGAAACCATCGCGGTGATACACGGCAAGGCGAGGCTGACCTATGCGCAATTCTATAGCCGCTGCCGCAAGCTGGCTTCGGCGCTGGCAAAACGCGGCATCAAGAAGAACGATACCGTGGCGGTGATGCTGTCCAACACGCCCGCCATGCTGGAAGCCCATTATGGTGTGCCGATGACCGGCGGGGTGCTGAACACGCTGAACACCCGGCTGGATGCAGCCGCCATCGCCTATATGCTGGATCATGGCGCGGCGAAAATCCTGATCACCGACCGCGAATTTTCCAGCACCGTCAAGGACGCGCTGACGCTGGTGAAGAAGCCGCCCCTGGTAATTGACTATGATGATCCGGAGTTTCCGCAGAGCGGCGCGAAGCTGGGCGAGGACTATGAATCCTTCGTCGCGGAAGGTGACGCGGACTATAATTGGCAGATGCCCGGCGATGAGTGGGATGCGATCTCGCTGAATTATACATCGGGCACAACCGGCAATCCCAAAGGCGTGGTCTATCATCATCGCGGCGCTGCCCTGATGGGCTATGGCAATGTGCTGGCGGCAAATGTTCAGCGCCATGCCGTGCTGCTGTGGACCCTGCCCATGTTCCATTGCAACGGCTGGTGTTTTCCCTGGAGCCTGTCGGTGGTGGCGGGCACCCATGTCTGCCTGCGCTGGGTGCGGGCGCCGGCGATCTATGACGCCATCGCCGAGCATGGCGTTACCCATCTGTGCGGCGCGCCAATTGTCATGTCCACCCTGCTGAACGCCAGCGAGGAAGAGCGCAAAAGCTTTCCCCAGCGCGTCACCTTCCTGGTGGCGGCGGCGCCACCGCCCGAAGCAGTGCTGGCCGCCATGGACACTGCCGGATTTGAAGTGGTGCATGTCTATGGCCTGACCGAGACCTATGGCCCCGCCGTGGTCAATGAATGGCATGCGGAATGGAGTGCTTTGGATTCCGCCGGCCGCGCAGCCAAGAAAGCGCGCCAGGGCGTGCGGTATCACGCGCTGGAAGACCTGACGGTTCTGGACCCTGAAACCATGGAGCCGCTGCCAGTGGGCGATATGGGCGAAGTGATGTTCCGGGGCAATATCGTCATGAAGGGCTATCTGCAGAATGAAGCATCCACCCGCCAGGCTTTTGCCGGCGGCTGGTTTCATTCTGGCGATCTGGGCGTGCTGCACGAAGATGGCTATGTCCAGCTGAAGGATCGCAGCAAGGACATCATCATATCAGGAGGAGAAAACATCTCTTCCATCGAAGTGGAAAATGCACTGACCAAGCATCCGGCCGTGATGTTCGCCGCCGTGGTGGCCAAGCCAGATGAAAAATGGGGCGAAACCCCATGCGCCTTTATCGAAAAGAAGCGCGGCCATGACCATGTCAGCGAGGCCGACATCATCGCCTTCGCGCTGGAGAACCTGGCCCGTTACAAGGCGCCGCGGCATGTTGTGTTCGGAGACTTGCCCAAGACATCGACCGGCAAGGTCCAGAAATTCGTCCTGCGCCAGCGCGTCAAGGAATTGTCGTGACGCCGAAGACCGGGCCGGGGCGCTCCGCCATGGCTTTCATCTTCCTCACCATGCTCATCGATACGATAGGCCTGGGCGTCATCATTCCGGTGTCGCCTGGATTGATTGCGCTTCTGACGCATCAAGATATTTCCGGCGCGGCGCGCCGGGGCAGCTGGCTTTTGTTTCTGTTCGCGGCGATGCAGTTTCTTTGCGCCCCGCTGATCGGC
>CANJIS010000025.1 GCA_947474565.1 Alphaproteobacteria bacterium | reverse complement strand
CGCTCGGTTATCAGCCGCCGGCCCCCGAAACCGCGTCGTCGCTATGGCCGCCCTCCGGTTCCGCTACGCTCCACCTACGGCCGGCCATAGCGCTGGAGGCTGCAATGCACTAACAATCAAAACGGACCACTCAGTGGGAGCCGATCAATAGTCCCTGGACCACTTGGAAGGGGGCAGATCAAGTTTGCTTTCGCTTTAACCGGCGCTGCCGCCACAGGCGTGGCTATTGTCACCGCCGGCGCCGTCATCGGCGCATACAGATCGCCCATGATCTGAAGCGGTTTATCTGTCCCCGCCAGCCTGTTCCGGTACACTTCGCTATTCTCCAGCACCCGCTGCACATAGTTGCGGGTTTCGCTGAAGGGGATCTGTTCCAGGAAATCCACCGGGTCCACTGCGCCATTCCGCGGATCGCCCAGCGCCGCCACCCAGCGCCGGGCATTGGTGTCGCCCGCGTTGTAGCCAGCCGCCGACAGCAGCAGGGACTGGTCCCAATGATCCATGTGCCCGGCGAACTCGATCATCCCAAGCTGAATGTTGTAGTTCTGGTCGGTCAGCAGCGCGTCCCGGTTATAGGGAAGGTGGCCGGTCTTCGCCGCTATCTGCGCCGAGGCGGGCATCATCTGCATCAGGCCGCGCGCGCCAGCTGAGCTGATGGCATAGGGATTGAACTCGGTCTCTTGCCGGATCAGGCCATGCACCATGGCCGGATCGGGTGCCGGCCCCGCGCCTTTGTATTCTGGCAACGCAATTACCGGATGGGTGAAGTCCAGCATGGTGACGCCGGTATAGCTGGCATTCTTGGCCAGCCGCACCGCGATTTCCGGATAGCCCCAATCCTTCAGGGCCTGCATGAAGGCTTTGAGATGCCGCGGCGCGGAATGGGACGCCGCTTCGGCTTCCGCGAACAGGCGCAGATCGGTTGCCAGCCCCAGTTCGGCCAGCACACGGATCTGCGGCATCAGGGCGTCGTCTTCGATCTCGCTTTTCTCGCCCGCCACCACATCGCTCTGTTTCAGATGCAGTACAGGCTGGCTTTCAATGCGCGCCTGCGCCAGCTGGCCGTAGAAGGTCTCGGAATAGCCTGCCGCCAGGCGGTAGTGGCTGATGGCGCTGGCATTGTCGCTCAGCGCCTCATAAGTGCGCCCCTGCCAATACTCGCCCCGCGATTTGCTGATTGGCCGGGCAACCGCGTTGGTGAGACGCTGGAAATACGGCAGGGCCGCCGCGGCGTCTTTCGCAAAACGCAGCGTGATGAACCCCGCCAGGAATTGCTGGTCCACATATTCGTCCCCGGCGGTAAGCCCGGCATGGTTCACCATCGCCAGCGCCCCGTCGGCGTCATGCTTGGTGAGCATGTCGCGGGCCTGAACATTGATTTCTGCCCACCAGCGGGCGGGATGCTCGCGCACCAGCTTGGCCGGCGTCACCTGCATCAGCATTTTGTGGGCGTCTTCGTCCTTGTGCTCTCGCCGCAGCGCCCGCGACCAGTCGTACAGCAACTCCGGGTCGCTGGAGCCCTGTACCGCCGCCAGGGCCGCCTTGGCCGATTTGGTGCCGCCATCCAGCATGATGCGCGCGCGCGCCACGGCAGCGGTCTTGGCATCCACCCGCGTCAATTCCCGCCGCGCCGCACTGGTCTCGTCCCGCCAGATGAAATTCTCCAGCCGTTGCCGGTCGCTTTCGGGTGTCAGGTACGCCGTGTCCTGCGTCAGGATCTGCTGCTCGGTGAATTCATCGAAGCTGCCTTCCGCCCAGCCGCGCGCAATCATCGGGCCGCCCTTGTCCGGTTGCCCGGTGGCCACCAGCGCTTCGCCCAGCCGCACCCGGCCGATGCTGGAAACCGGATTGCGGGCGCTGAACCATGCAATGATCTGCTCGGGCGTCATCTCCGGCGTGATCGCGGCCTCGGCGCGGACCTGAAGCGTGCCCTTCAGCGGCCAGGTCGCAGCCGTTTTCATCACCGCATCAATATCGGTGAAGCTGGCGCGGCTGTTGCGGTCCAGAACATATTTCCATTGCAGCAACTGCCGGGCGGTGGTGTCGGCGCCCTGATCGCCCAGCGCCATCGCCCCGGCCCAGTCACCCTTCGCTCCCGCCGCAAAGGCCTGGGCGAAAAGATTATGGTCAGCGGCAGACAGCACTTTGGCCGTGCTGGGGCGTTGACTTGTCACGCCTTGGGCCGCGCTCTGGGCCAGCGCCACCAGGGGTGGGGCCAGAAGGGCTATGATCAGCGCAGCATGCTTGCCGGCCATGCGGGTAAAGCTTGTTGAATACATAAGATCAGCTTAGACGGGTGCCACCCGACAAGGCCATAATGCCGGGGCCAAATTAAGGACGGAACTGTCATGACCAGCGTTGCGGCGCGCACCCAGGGATCAATTCCCGCCCTCATCACTCCCATGAAGGGCGGCAAGGTGGATGAGCAGGCTTTCCGCAAGCTTGTCTCCTGGCAGATTGAACAGGGCAGCCATGGCTTGGTTCCCTGCGGCACCACCGGCGAATCACCGACCCTGTCCCATGATGAACATAAGCGGGTGGTTGAAATCTGCGTCCAGGAAACCGCCGGCCGCGTGCCGGTGATCGCCGGCGCGGGCTCCAATTCCACCGACGAAGCGATTGCGCTCACCCGCCACGCCAAGGACGTCGGCGCCGACGCGGTGCTGCATGTCACCGGCTACTACAACAAGCCGTCTCAGGAAGGCATGTATCGCCATTTTATGGCGGTGGCGGAAGCGGTGGATATTCCCATCCTGCTCTACAACATTCCGGGCCGCGCGATTGTCGAGATCGCGGTGGAAACCATGGCGCGCCTCGCTAAGCATCCCAACATCATCGGCGTGAAAGACGCCACCGCCAACCTGATGCGCCCCACGCGCGAGCGCAACGCCTGCGGCAAATCCTGGCGTCTGATCTCGGGCGAAGACGGCACCGCGCTGGGCTACATGGCCCATGGCGGTCATGGCTGCATTTCGGTCACCGCCAATGTCGCGCCCAAGCTCTGTGCTGAATTCCAGGACGCCTGCCTGCGCGGCGCCTTCGACCGGGCACGCGAAATCCAGGACAAGCTGATGGCCCTGCATGACGCCATGTTCTGTGAACCCAGTCCCGCACCGGTCAAATACGCCGTCTCGCTTCTGGGACTATGCACGCCGGAAGTGCGCCTGCCGCTGGTGGAATTGACCGATGCGGGCCGGGCGCGCGTGCGCGAGGCGATGCAGATCGCCGGCCTTAAGGTTTAGCCCTACCCGTCATTCCCGCGAAAACGGGAATCCAGACGGAAACACCGGCTTGTCAGGATAAGGCGATGGCCAAGAAAAAAGACGACGGCTTCAAGCTCATCGCCGACAACCGCAAGGCGCGTTACGCCTATGCCATCGATGAGACGTTGGAAGCCGGCATCATGCTCAAGGGCTCCGAAGTCAAAAGCTTACGCAGCGGCAAGACCACGATTGGCGAAAGCTATGCCCATGCCAAGGACGGCGAGCTCTGGCTGGTGAATAGCTATATCCCGGAATACACCCAGGCCAGCCGCTTCAATCACGAACCCAAGCGCGCGCGCAAATTGCTGGTGCATAAGCGCGAGGTAGACAAATTGTCTGCGGCGATCCAGCGCGAAGGCATGACACTCATTCCGCTCAAGCTTTATTTCAACGCCAAGGGCGTCGCCAAGCTGGAGATCGGCGTGGCGAAGGGCAAGAAGCTGCACGACAAGCGCGAAACCGAAAAGAACCGCGACTGGCAGCGCGACAAGGCGCGGCTGCTGAGAGACAAAGGCTAGAGCCCCGCCGCCTTCTTCGCCTTGCCCATCACGCTTTCGAACATCTCGGTGGTGAGCCGCCGGGTATTGGTGTTGTAGCGTGAGCAGTGATAGCTCGAGATCAATCTGATCTTGCCGATTTCATAATTGGTGTCGTGCCCAAATGGGTGGTCGGCAATGCGCGCATTCAAGGTCTTGAGCACGCTGTCATGGGCAATCTTGCCCAGCGCCAAAATCACTTTCAGGTTTTTCATCCCATCCAGTTCGGAAATCAGGAACTGGCGGCAGGTCTTGATCTCGCTGGGTTCGGGCTTGTTCTGGGGCGGCACGCAGCGCACCGAATTGACAATGCGGCATCCCACCAGCTCCAGCGTGTCATCGGCGCGCTCTTCGTAATTGCCGCGCGCCATGCCCAGCTTCAACAGCGTGCCGTACAGCAGGTCGCCGGCCCAATCGCCGGTGAAGGGCCGGCCTGTCCGGTTGGCGCCTTGCAGGCCCGGTGCCAGGCCCGCAATCGCCAGCGGCGCCGACATCGGCCCAAAGCACGGCACGGGACCGTTGAACCAGTCTGGATGCTTCTTCTGGTTCTCATGCCGGAATGCCGCCAGCCGGGGGCAGAGCGGGCAATCATGCGGCGGCTCAATGGGCGAAATCATTCGCCCGGATTAGCTTATTTCTGGTCGCGCCGCCTACGGAAAACCGCGAAGACACTTTTCCGGGCGGTCGCTTCTATGATTCAGCCCGCCGGTGCAAATTGCGGCGAGGCGGTCTTCGCCCCATCGCGAGCGATCTGGCTCTTCAAGTCATCCAGTTCGATGAAATTGTCGGCCTGGCGGCGCAGCTCGTCCGCCACCATGGGCGGCTGGGTGCGGATGGTCGAGACCACGCTGACCCGGCGGCCGCGCCGCTGCACCGCTTCCACCAAGCGGCGAAAATCGCCATCGCCGGAAAAGATCACCACATGATCGACACAGGCGCTCATTTCCATCACATCGATGGCCAGTTCGATATCCATATTGCCTTTGACGCGCTTGCGCCCCTGGGCATCGGTGAATTCCTTCAGCGGCTTGGTCACCACCGAAAAGCCGTTATAGTCCAGCCAGTCCACCAGCGGCCGGAGCGGGGAGAATTCCTGGTCCTCCGCCACCGCGGTATAATAGAAGGCGCGCACCAGGGTGCCCTTGCGCGCGAACAGTTCCAGCAGCCGCTTATAGTCGATATCGAATTGCAGTCCTTTGGCCGCGCCGTAAAGATTGGCGCCGTCAATGAAAAGCGCGAGTTTCTCGGTCGGATAGAAAAGCATAATGACCTCCAACAATCAGGGCGCGCCGGTACCCGTCTTCATTGCACTCGGCGCCAATATTTCTTCCGCGGCGGGCACGCCCGCCAAAACCTTCAAGGCTGCGCTTCAGGCGTTAGAACAGGCCGGGCTCCAGCCCGTGGCTGTTTCGCCCTTTTATGAAACCGAAGCCTGGCCGGATGCCGCCGCCCCGCCTTTCCTCAATGCGGTTGCCGCCTTCAAAACCCGGCTCCAACCCCTTGCTCTGCTGACACTTTTGCATGAAGTCGAAACTCAATTGGGGCGTAAGCGTTCCGTGCCGAATGTACCCCGCACCCTGGATCTCGACTTGCTGGACTATGACGGCAGGGTTTCGGTGGGGACGGTAACATTGCCCCATCCCAGAATCGCCCAGCGCCGCTTTGTCCTGGAACCTTTGGCGCATATTGCGCCGGGCTGGCGGCATCCCGTTTCCGGTCAAACGGTTGAAGCGCTGCTCACGGCGCTTTCTTGACCGGGATGGAACTTGCGTGCTGAAATGCTCGAAAGCGCGAAAAAAAAGCGCTCCTGGGGAGGCTTGTCGTGAGGTTCCGTCTTTCAGCCATGCTGGCACTGAGTGTGGGCGTAGCCATTCCTGCGGTTGTCACACCTGCTTGGGCCGCACCCGAGGCCTTTCAGATTTTTCTGGGTCCGGCCGCTCGCAGCAATGCCACGCAGCTGACCGCGCTGGGCCGTGGTGCTGCCGACGCCTCTTTGGACGGCAACAGGCTTTCCATCAACGGCACGTTCAGCGGCCTGGCTTCTGCGGCCACCGACGCGCATCTGTGCCAGGGCATCGGCATCGGGGTGCCCGGCACCTGCACGACCGACCTGACGGTTTCAAAAGACCTTTCGGGCAACATCTCCGGCATGGTGACCCTCAACGCCAGTCAACTCGCCGCCCTGCGTGCTGGGCAACTTTATGTTCAGATCAATAGTGAAAAGGCGCCCCCACCCGCCGGCAATCTCTGGGGCTGGATCCTGATCGCGCACAAAATCATGGAACAGGATGTACCGCAGCAGGGCGACTGGTTCCTGCCGCAATATGACATGCCGCAAAGCGCCGAACATGGCGGCACCCACCCGCTCAAACCCAAGTCAGACTCGTGAGAAAAGAGAAATCCATGAAGCTCTCGGGAAAAAAGACTTCTGTTGCCGTTGCCGCGCTGGCGGGCATTGCCAGCGTGGCGCTTTGGGCCCCAGCCGGTTTCGGCCAGGCGGCGTCTCCGGCTCCCGCCGCTCCGGCAGGCGCAGCGCGGGCGCCCACCTCCTCGTTGCCAAACGAATATACAAGGTCCGGCATCATTCAGCCCGGCAACATCAAGAACTACACCGATGTCACCGACGCGATGCTTACCAATCCGTCGCCCGATGACTGGCTGATGTTCCGCGGCAATTATGCGGGCTGGAGTTACAGCGGCCTGAACCAGATCAATGCCGGCAATGTGGGCCAGCTCCAGATGAAATGGTCATTGGCGATGCCGGACGGCGGCACCAATGAAACCACGCCGCTGGTCCATGATGGCATCATGTTTTTGTGGTCGCCCGGCAATACGGTGCAGGCCATCAAGGCCGATACCGGCGAATTGCTGTGGCAGAACAATATGGGCCCGCCGCCCAACAATTTGAATCCGGCGGGCGACGTCGCGGAACGGTCGCTGGCGATTTACAAGGACAAGCTCATTGTCCCGACCATGCAAGGCAAGATTTTCGCCCTGAATGCGCGAACCGGCAAAATTGTCTGGGAGACCTTCTATTCCGACCCGGACAATCCCAGTGAAGGCATTCACGGCAATGACGGTGGCGTGATCGTCGTCCACGGTAAGATCATCTCCGGCATGATGAATTGCGGCGGCATTCCGCAAACCGGGCATTGCTATATCAGCGCCTATGATGCCGACACCGGCAAGCGCGTCTGGAAATTCAACACCATCCCGAACAAAGGTGAGCCGGGCGGCGATACCTGGGGCAATCTGGCGGACGACCGCCGCGCCGGCGTCGAGACCTGGATCGCCGGTACGTATGACCCGGTCCTCAACACGACGTATTGGGGCACCGCCCAGGCCAAGCCCTGGCGGCGCGATGCGCGCGGATCGGGCGAGGGCGCAACCCTTTATGCCAACTCGACCCTGGCGCTCGACCCCGATACCGGCAAGCTGAAATGGTATTTCAGCCATTCCCCCGGCGAGAGTCTGGATCTGGACGAAGTCTTCGAACGCATCCTGATCGACCATGGCGATCAGAAAACCGTGATGACCATCGGCAAGCCCGGCATCCTTTGGAAGCTGGACCGCGCAACAGGCAAATATCTGGATTCGCGCCAGACTGTTTTCCAGAATGTGTACATCAAGATGGATCCCAAGACGGGCGCCCCCATCTATCGCAAGGATGTGCTGGCTCAGAACAAGGATCAGTGGCTGCCATCCTGCCCTGGACCGGCGGGTGGCAAGGATTGGCCTCCGGCCAGCTATCACCAGCCGTCTGACACGATCATCATTCCGCTGCACCAGAGCTGTGTGCTGATGGCGTCCAGCGGCGCGCAGCAATTTTACGAAATGCCGGGCACCGAGGGAAATCTGGGCCGGCTCTCGGCTTATGAAACCAACACGATGAAGCCGCTCTGGTCGCTCCAGCAGCGCTCACCCTTCCTCACCGGCGTGGTCTCCACCGCTGGCAATGTCGCCTTTGTCGGCGACTTTGACCGCGTCGTGCACGCCTTCGACACCAAAACCGGCAAGCAATTGTGGAAGACCCGGTTGGGCACTACGGCGCAAGGGCATATCGCCTCCTTCGCCGTGAACGGCAAACAATACATCGCCGTGATGACGGGGATCGGCGGCACCAGCCCGGAACAGAAGCCGGCTTTCCTCCTGGCGGGGGAAGTGAACCGGCCGCTGCACGGCAATGCCATTTATGTCTTTGGCCTTCCTGACAGCGCCCAAACAGCTTCCAATTAGTCGCCCGGGTCTTTGCCCGCCGTCCGCACGCTGTCGCTACGGACCGTCGCTCGTCGCTCATGGGCTACTCGCCCACATCGCTCCTCGCTCCTGCCCGGACGGCCAAAATCCCTCGGGCGAGGGGCCAGGAGAGGTTTCCCTTGAAAGTCATGGGTTTTTTCTGTTATTCGGGCTCGAAATTCGGGCGTTCACCTTCGATTCCTCTTGAAGGTTTGGTTATAACGCCCTGATCCGAAAGGACTTCCATGGCTCGCGTCACTGTCGAAGATTGCGTCGACAAGATTCCCAACCGCTTTGATCTTGTCCTGGCCGCGGGTTTCCGCGCCCGCCAACTGTCCGGCGGGGCCGAGCCCATGCTGGAACGGGACCGGGATAAGAACCCCGTCGTCGCCCTTCGCGAAATCGCCGCCAAGGCCCTGAAGCCCGATGAAGTGAAGGAGGAGTATATCCGCTCCCTTCAGAAGCATGCCGAAGTGGACGAACCCGAGGAAAGCCGCCCGGAGGCCGACGACCGCGAGGATCCCTCGCATCGCCAGGTTACCGAGGAAGAGCTGCTCCGCGCCCTCACCACCGAAGCCCAGCGCCGCGCCGAACCGCAGCCTGAGCCGGAAGCCGATTATGAGGAATAAAGCTGTCATTCCCGCGTAAGCGGGAATCCAGTCCTGAATTGGAAAAGCCCGGCCAAAAGCCGGGCTTTTTGCTTATGGCCGGTTCTGATTCAGGGGTTTCGCGCCTATATTCAATCCATGAGTACCCCGACCACCCCCGTCGCGGCCTCCAAAGCCGCGAAACCGGCCGCTATTGCTGTGGCTGCGCCCGCGCGCGGCCGCCGCCGCCTGATGCGCCAGGCCGATCTGGTCGAGCGGGTGCAGGCCTATGATCCCGGCGCCGACGAAGCCCTGCTCAATAAGGCTTATGTCTACGCCATGACGGCGCACGGCAAGCAGTTCCGCGCTTCGGGCGATCCGTATTTCGCCCATCCCTTGGAAGTCGCCGCCATTCTTACCGAGCTGAAGCTCGACGTTCCCACCATCGTCACCGCGCTGCTCCACGACACCATCGAAGACACGCTGGTCACCTACGAAGATGTGGAAAAGAATTTCGGCAGCGAGATCGGTCAGCTTGTCGATGGCGTCACCAAGCTTTCCCAGCTGGAAGTTTTTTCCGAACGCACCAAGCAGGCGGAAAATTTCCGCAAACTGATGCTCGCCATCACCGGCGATATCCGCGTGCTTCTGGTGAAGCTGGCTGACCGGCTGCACAATATGCGCACCCTGGGCTTTATCGATAAGCCGGAAAAGCGCGCCCGCATCGCCCGCGAGACGGTGGATATCTACGCCCCGCTGGCCGGCCGCATCGGCATGCAGAATATGCGCGAGGAACTGGAAGACCTGGCCTTCGCGGAACTGGACCCCGAAGCGCGCAATTCCATCGTCACCCATTTCGCCCGCCTCGATATGGTGGGCGGCGACCGGGTTGGCCGCATCTCCGACCAGATCAAGCGCAAGCTGGCCGAGCATGACATGGACACCTGGGTCTATGGCCGCGGCAAGCGGCCGTTCTCCATCTGGCGCAAGCTTCAGACCAAGAAACTGAACTTCGAACAGCTCTCCGATATTTTCGGATTCCGCGTCATCGTCAAAAGCGTCGAAGATTGCTATCGCGCGCTCGGCATCATTCACACCAGTTGGCAGATGGTGCCGGAGCGGTTCAAGGATTTCATCTCCACGCCCAAATCCAACGGCTATCGTTCCATTCACACCACGGTGATGGGCCCGGAAAAGCAGCGCGTGGAAATCCAGATCCGTACCCAGGAAATGCACGACGTCGCCGAGCGCGGCGTGGCCGCCCATTGGCGCTACCGCGAACATGTGCCCGAGAGAGATGCGCGCGACAGCGCCACCTATGGCTGGCTGCGCGACATGGTCGATCTTCTGGAGCGCGGCGACAGCCCGGAAGAGGTGTTCGAGAATTCCCGCCTCAACATGTACGCCGACCAGGTTTTCTGCTTCACGCCCAAGGGCAGCCTGATTTCCCTGCCGCGCGGCGCCACGCCGATCGACTTCGCCTATGCCGTGCATACCGATCTGGGCAACATGGCGGTGGGCGCCAAGGTCAATGGCGGTCACGTGCCGCTGCATACGCCGCTCAAGAATGGCGACCAGGTGGAAATCATTTCCACCAAGGATTCCACGCCGTCGCCGCTGTGGGAGCAATTCGTCGTCACCGGCCGGGCGCGCGCCGAAATCCGGCGTTACCTGCGCCACGCCCAGCGCGGCGAGAATGTGAAATTCGGCCAGAAGATTCTGGAAAAGACTTTTGCCGACCAGGGCGCGGAAATCTCTGAGAAAGCGATAGAGGAAGTCGCCAAGAAGCTGCGCCTGTCCAAGGCGGAAGATGTCTATGCCGATGTCGGCCGCGGTGCGCTGCGCGCCACCGATGTGCTGCAAGCGGTATTCCCCGAACTCAAGCGCGCCCGGGTCCAGCCGCAAGGTGCTGACGCCCAGCGCATTTCCATTCGCGGCCTGACCGAAGGCATCTCCTACAAGCTGGCGCAGTGCTGCCACCCGCTGCCGGGCGACCGCATTGTCGGCCTGCGCGAGCCGGGTGAGGGGATCATGATCCACACCATCGACTGCGCCGAACTGGACCAGGCCCAGGGCATGGAGGACTGGCTGGATGTGGGCTGGGGCCAGAATGCCGAAGCCAGCATGTCGGTGGCCCGGGTTCTGGTGCGAGTGAAGAATACGACCGGCGCCCTGGCCGCAGTCACCACCGCCATCGCCGTCAATGGCGGCAACATCTTCAACATGAAGGTGCTGGACCGCAATCCGCTGTTCTTCGAATTCATGATGGATATCGAAGTGCGCGACGTGGCGCATTTGCAGAATATCGTGGGTGCGCTACGGGTGAACAATGCGGTCGAATCGGTTGACCGCATGCGAGCCTCCGAAGAACATCACCCCGGTAATATTTGAAGCGGCAACGCTTTTTCTGGAAAGGACATCACGTGAAAGTCGAGCAGGTACTGAACGAATTTCGCAAATCCGGCGCTCTGCTCGAGGGCCACTTTATCCTTTCGTCAGGTCTTCACTCCGACAAGTTCCTGCAAAAGGCGCTGGTGTTTCAAGACGCCAAGCGCACCGCCAAGCTGTGCAAGGCGCTGGCCAAGAAAGTGCGCGCAGAAGTGAAAGACGAAATCACCGCCATTGTTTCCCCGGCGGTCGGCGGCATTGTCCCCGGCTATGAAATGGGCCGCCAAATGGGTTTGCCCGCCATGTATGTTGAGCGGGTGGACGGTGAATTCCAGCTCCGCCGCAACTTCACCCTGAAAAAAGGCCAGAAGGTGCTGATGGTGGAAGACATTATTTCCACCGGCGTCTCCTCGCGCGAATGCATCGCCGCGATCAAAAAGATGGGCGCTAAGGTTGTGGCGGCCTGCTGCCTGATTGACCGTTCCGCCGGCAAGGCGAAAGTGGGCGTGCCGCTGATCGCGCTGGCAGAATGGAAAGTGCCTGCCTGGCCCGCCGACAAATTGCCACCGCATCTTCGCAACAAGCCCGCCGTCAAGCCGGGCTCCCGAGGGCTGGCTTGAGCAAACTCCGCTTAGGAGTAAACATCGATCACGTCGCCACGGTGCGCAATGCCCGTGGCGGCGACAATCCCGATCCTGCGCGCGCCGCTATCCTTGCGGAACAGGCTGGCGCCGACGGCATCACCGCTCATCTGCGCGAAGACCGGCGGCATATCCGCGATGAAGACATTGTTGCCCTCAAACGCGATTTGAAAATTCCGCTCAACCTGGAAATGGCGGCGACGGAAGAAATGCTGGCTATTGCGCTGAAAGCCAAGCCGCATGCCTGCTGCATCGTTCCGGAAAAGCGCGAAGAGCGCACCACCGAAGGCGGCATTGATGTGATCGGTCAACACAATCGGTTGAAACCCATTGTCTCGGCGCTGGCGGATGCCGGCATTCGCGTCTCCATGTTCATCGAGCCTGACCGCAAGCAGATCGACGCCAGCCGTGCCCTGGGCGCGCCGGTGGTGGAGTTGCACACCGGCGCCTACGCCAACGCCACAGGCGAGGCCCGCGCCAAAATCCTGAAGCACATCCACAACGCAGCTGAGTTCGGCGCCGATATCGGCCTTGAGGTCCATGCCGGCCACGGCCTGACTTTCGACAACGTCAAAGACATCGCCGCCATTCCCCATGTCCGGGAACTCAACATCGGCCATTTTCTGATCGGCGAAGCGATCTTCATCGGCCTTGATCAATCCATCCGCCGCATGCGCGCGCTGATGGATGAGGTGCGTCAATGAGTGAAGCGATGTGGGCTGCAGACAGCAAAATGGTCCAGTGGACCATTTTGCGCGCCGAATGCCGCGAGCTTTACGAGCGGCCGGGGGAAGCGCGCCAATGATCCTTGGTCTCGGAAACGACCTCTGCGATATCCGCCGCATTGAAAAGACGCTGGAAAAGTTTGGCGCGCGTTTCCTGGATCGCATCTACACAGATATCGAACGCGCCAAATCGGACAAACGCGCCGCCCGCGCGGATTCCTATGCCAAGCGCTTCGCCGCCAAGGAGGCTTGCGCCAAAGCTTTGGGCACCGGCCTGAACCATGGTGTTTACTGGCGCGACATGGGGGTGGTGAATTTGGCCAGCGGCAAGCCCAGCCTCCAGCTTACCGGCGGCGCGCAGGCCCGGCTTGCAGCCATGACCCCGCCCGGACATCGGGCCCAGATTGATCTTTCGATCACCGATGACTATCCGCTGGCCCAGGCCATCGTCATAATTTCCGCGGTCCCTGAGAATTAAGAACTATATCCTTGACAGGCCCTTTGGCCCGCACCAGAACCGACGCCTCATGTCCGATACCCCCAACAAATCCGGCGCCACGCCCGCACAATCCGGCGAATCCTGGACCGAACTCGCCAAGACGGTGATCTATGCCGGCTTGATTGCGGTGGTGATCCGCACCTTTTTGTTCCAGCCCTTCAACATTCCCTCCGCCTCGATGGAAGCCACGCTGCTGGTGGGCGATTATCTGTTCGTGGAAAAATTTGCTTACGGCTATAGCCGCTACACCTTCCCGTTCGGCGGTTGGCCATTCGGCGACAAGATCCATGGCCGCTTTATCGAACGTCAGCCGCAGCGCGGCGATGTCGTGGTGTTCAAGTTTCCGCAGGACAATTCCACCGACTTCATCAAGCGCCTGATCGGCCTGCCGGGTGATCACATCAAAATGCGCGGCGGTGTCGTCTGGCTCAACGGCAAGCCGCTGCCGCGTGAAAAAGTCGAAGACTATGTCGAGACACTGGAAGGCGCGCCCAACCATGTCGCGCAGTATCGCGAAACCCTTCCGGGTGGCCGCACCTATCTGACGCTGGATCGCTATCCCGACAGCCCGCTCGATAACACCGAAGAATATGTCGTCCCCGCCGGCCATTACTTCATGATGGGCGACAACCGGGACAATTCCGACGACAGCCGTGCCGCCGTGGGTTATGTGCCCGCCGAAAATCTCGAGGGCAAGGCGGAGTTCCGCTTTTTCTCCATCGATGCCCGCGCTCCGATCTGGCAGGTCTGGCGCTGGCCGTTCGAGATCCGTTACACGCGCATTCTCACGCCGATCACCTGATTTGGACGCGCTCGAACAAAACCTGGGTCACCATTTCTCCGATCCGGAACTTCTGAAGCGCGCGCTCACCCACGCCTCTGCCCATGCCGTGCTGTCCAATGAGCGGCTGGAATTTCTTGGGGATCGGGTGCTGGGCCTGATCGTGGCGGAAAAACTTCACGCCCTTTATCCCGACGAGGCGGAAGGCGCGCTGGCGCTGAAATTCAACACCCTGGCGCGCGGCGCTGCCTGCGCCCGCGCCGCCGAAGCCGCCGGCCTTTCCGAGCACATTATTCTGGCCAGTTCCGAACGCGCCAGCGGCGGGCGTCAGAAGCCCGCCATTCTTTCCGGCGCCTGCGAGGCGGTGATCGCCGCCCTGTATCTGGATGGCGGCTTCGACGCGGCGAAGAATTTTGTCGAGCGTTATTGGGACGAAATGTTCGCCACGCTCGGCGCTGATATGCGCGACGCCAAGACCAAGCTGCAGGAATGGGCCCAAGCTCCTGGGCGCGGCGGCAGCGCGCCGGTCTATACATTGGTCAACCGCGATGGCCCCGATCATGCGCCGCGCTTTGTCGTCGAAGTAAACGTCGAAGGCCTGGGTTCGGAACAGGGCGAGGGCGGCTCCAAGCGTGAAGCCGAACAAGACGCCGCCGCCCGTCTTCTCACCCGTGCGAGCACACCCACATGACCCATTGCGGCTACTGCGCCATCATCGGCGCCCCCAACGCCGGCAAATCCACGCTCACCAACGCGCTGGTGGGGTCGAAGGTCGCCATCGTCACGCCGAAGGTCCAGACCACGCGCATGAATGTGAAGGGCGTGTCGATCACCGGTGAAACCCAGATCGTTTTCGTGGATACGCCGGGCATTTTCCGGCCCCGCCGCCGGCTGGACCGCGCCATGGTGGGTGCGGCCTGGGCGGGCGCGGAAGATGCCGACGCGGTCCTGCTGGTGGTGGATGCCGCCGATTTTATCGACAATGAAAAAGGCCATGGCGCTTCCGATACCAACTCCATTCTGAAGAATCTCAGGGGCACTCAAAAGAAGATCGCCCTGGTGCTGAACAAGATTGATGGCATGCGGCGCGACACGCTTCTGCCGCTGATGCAGCAGTTTCATGCCGAAGGCGTATTTGAAGACGTCTTCCTGGTCTCGGCCCTGAAAGGCGACGGTGTCGCTGACGTCATGGCCTGGGTCAAGGCGCGCATGCCGGAAGGCCCCTGGCTTTATCCGGAAGATCAGGCCGCCGACATTCCGTCCCGCCTGCTGGCCTCCGAAATCACCCGCGAGAAAGTCTATCTGCGCCTGCATGACGAACTGCCCTATGCCAGCGCGGTGGAAACCGAAAAGTGGGAAGACCGCAACGACGGCTCGGTGCGCATCGACCAAATCATCTATGTCCAACGCGAAGGCCAGAAGGCGATTACGCTGGGCAAGGGTGGCGCCACCATCAAGATCATCGGCGAACTGGCGCGCAAGGAAATGGAAGATCTGTTCGGCCGCCGCGTCCATCTCTTTCTGTTCGTCAAGGTGCGCGAAGACTGGGCCGAAAATCGCGAGCATTACGAGCAGATGGGGCTGGACTATCCCAAGGATGAGTAATGGAGTGGTCTGACTCCGGCATCATTCTTTCCGCCCGCGCCCATGGCGAAAGCGCCAGCATTCTCGAAGTCCTTACCCGCGACCATGGCCGCCATGCCGGATTGGTGCGCGGCAGTAAAAATCGCGCGCTGCTCCAGCCCGGCAATGGCGTCACCCTGCAATGGCGGGCGCGGCTGGCCGATCAGTTGGGCAGCTTTACCTTGGAACTCGCCAGCGCCCGCGCCGGCGCGCTGATGGAAGACCGTGATTCACTCACCGGCCTCAATGCTTTCACCGCCACCGCGTTGGTGGCGCTGCCGGAACGGCTGGCATACCCGGCACTGTTCGAAATCGGGGAAATTTTTCTGTCCGCCATGACGCAAGGCGATTTCGCCCATTGGGGCGCGCTCTATGTGCGCTGGGAGGCGGGGCTGCTGGACGCGCTGGGCTTCGGCCTTGACCTGTCGCAGTGCGCGGCCACAGGAACCACGGGCGATCTTATTTATGTCTCGCCACGCAGCGGCCGGGCGGTATCCCGTGATGCGGGTGCGGAGTATGCCGAGCGCCTCCTGAAGCTTCCCGGCTTTCTCCTCACATCACAGAACCTTCCCGACACCGCGGCCATCCGCGATGGCCTGCTGCTGACCGGGCATTTTCTGGCGGAGCGGGCGCTTCGGCCCCATGGCCGCGAGATGCCGGCGGCAAGATTGCGGCTGGACGCTTTGGCGGCCCGCGAATCGGACTAGAAAGCGCCCATGGGCGCTCCCGTGAAACATGACGATATCCGTCCCGAGCCGCTGGCCAAGGCGCTGGCCGAGCGTTACCTCGCCTACGCCCTTTCCACCATCACCCAGCGGGCGTTGCCCGATGTGCGCGATGGTCTCAAGCCGGTGCATCGCCGCCTGATGCACGCCATGCGGCTGCTCGGTCTTAATCCCGCAGCCGGTTTCAAGAAATGCGCCCGCGTGGTGGGCGACGTCATCGGCAAGTATCACCCACATGGCGATCTTGCGATCTACGAAGCGCTGGTGCGCCTGGCCCAGGATTTCGCGCTGCGTTATCCCCTGATCGAAGGTCAGGGCAATTTCGGCAACATCGATGGCGATAACGCCGCCGCCATGCGCTACACCGAAAGCCGCCTAACCGAAGTTGCCCAGGCGCTGCTGGATGGGCTGGACGAAGACGCGGTGGATTTTCGCGCCACCTATGACGGCGAAGATGAAGAGCCGGTGGTTCTTCCCGCCGCGTTCCCCAATCTTCTGGCCAATGGTTCCTCCGGCATCGCGGTGGGCATGGCGACCCAGATTCCGCCCCATAATCTGGGCGAGCTGTGCGGCGCGCTGATCCAGCTGATCGAGAACCCCAGCATTCAGGACCGCACGCTTCTCAAATATGTGAAGGGCCCCGATTTTCCCACCGGCGGCATTGTGGTCGAAGACCAGGCTGCCATCGCCGAAGCCTACAAGACCGGCCGCGGTGGCTTTCGCTTGCGGGCGCGCTGGGAAAAGGAAGAAGGCGCGCGCGGCGTCTACCAGATCGTGGCCACGGAAATTCCGTACCAGGTCCAGAAGGCCAAACTGATCGAACGCATCGCCGAGTTGCTGGAGCAAAAGAAGCTGCCGCTGCTCGACGACATTCACGACGAAAGCGCCGAAGACATTCGTATCGTGCTGACGCCCAAGACCCGCACGGTGGATGCCGATCTCTTGATGGAACAGATGTTCCGTCAATCCGACCTCGAAGTGCGGGTGCCGCTGAACCTGAATGTGCTCAACGCCAATCAGGTGCCCGGCGTCATGAGCCTGAAACAGGCGCTGCAGGCCTTTGTCGATCATCGCCTTGTGGTGCTGGAACGCCGCTCCAAATACCGCCTGGAAAAAATCGCCACCCGGCTGGAAATGCTGGAAGGCTATCTCGCCGTCTTCCTCAATCTCGACAAGGTCATCAAGATCATCCGTACCGAGGATGAGCCCAAGCCCAAGTTGATGAAGGCGTTCGGCCTTAATGACAATCAGGCCGAAGCCATTCTCAACATGCGCTTGCGCGCACTGCGCAAGCTGGAAGAAATGGAAATCCGCGCCGAGCACGATGCGCTGACCAAAGAGAAAAAAGACATCGCCAAACTTCTCGGTTCCGGCAGCCTGAAGTCGCAGCGCCTGATTGAAGAAGTCAAAGCGATGGACGCCAAGTTCGGCCTCAAGACCAAGCTGGGCAAGCGCCGCACCGAAATCGCCGGCGCCCGCGATGTCGAAACACTCTCCGCCCTGGCTGAAGAAGCCGTCGAGCTGGCCAGCGCGGTGGAAAAAGAGCCCATCACCATCGTCTGCTCGGCGAAGCTTTGGCTGCGCGCTCTCAAGGGCCATCAGGAACAGTCGAAGGACGACAAATACCGCGAAGGCGACAAGGGCCGCTTCTGGATTCACGCCCAGACCACGGACAAGCTGATGATGTTCGCCACCGATGGCCGCTTCTTCACGCTGGATTGCAGCAAGCTGCCGGGCGGCCGCGGCAATGGCGAAGCCATCCGCACCTTTATCGACTTGCCGCCGGAAGCTGACATCGCCGTCATGTTCCTGCATGTGCCGGGGCGCAAGCTGCTCCTGGCGGCCCAATCCGGTCATGGCTTCATCACCAATGAAGATGATGCCATCGCCATGACCAAGAACGGCAAGCGCGTGATGAACGTCAAACCCGGCGTGGAAGCCGTGGTGGTGCGCGCGATCGAAGGCGACCAGCTTGCGGTGGTGGGCGACAATCGAAAGCTGTTGATATTCCCGTTGTCCGAGGTGCCGGAGATGGCACGCGGGCAGGGCGTCTTCCTGCAGAAATACAAGGATGGCGGTCTCACCGACGCCACCGCCTTCACCTGGAGCGAAGGTCTCAAGGACGAAAATGGCCGCTCTTTCAGCAAGTCCGAGCTGAAGGAATGGATCGGCGACCGGGCACAGGCTGGCCGCATTGTCCCCAATGGCTGGGCGCGCTCACGGAAGTTTGCCCCGTAAATTCCTGGCTTAACCATGATTTGGCGGAACTGTGTCGAAACGAGACAGGTCCGAGGGCGTTGGCTATAATTCAGGGCTCCTTTTCTCGGGCGGACATGTCCTCTTTGCGCGTTCTGGGCTTAAGTTATCTGGCGACGGCGTCGCTATTTACTCTGGCCATCGTTTTTTCCGATCACGCCGCACTGCGGATGGTGACGAAGGACGAAGCCGCGCGCCTCTCCGGTGAATTTCAAACCCGGGTGCTGGCGCCGGTGCTGGAATTCGCGCGCATCCAGGACGAAAAGATTTTCGATCCCCAGGCGCGGGTCGCGCTGTCGCCCCCCCCCCCGGGGGGGGGGCAATGACGCCCCCGTCCTGGCGCATGCCACGGTGCCATCGGTGCCGCGCTCGCTGGTGACAGCGCCGGCATTGCCCGAGATGACATTCATCGCGCCCGATCTGTCGGAGCTGCCTGCCCAACCTCAGGCACAGACCCAGGCCCAGGCAGAACGCAACGCCGCCGACGGTTATGGCGGCTCCACCCCGCCGCCGCTGCCGCGCTTTGCCGATCCGGATGTGCCGAAATTTTTGCCGCCCGACATCACCGCCGACAGCAGGCTGTCACCGGCCGAGCGAACCGCCGTCACGCAGCGTCTCTCTGAGAATCTGACGCCCGAAATGATGAAGAGCTTCGATCTCTTCTTGTATGTCAGCAAGGCGAAGAAGGGCCCGGCGGCACAGCGGCTCTATGTCTTCACCAAGGATTCTCACGGCGCGCTCAAGATGGAATATGACTGGGCTGCGTCCACCGGCCGCGAACAGGTTGAGATTTCGCCGCGCGGCGCGCGCACCATGAACGACACGCCCGCCGGCTATTACGAACTGGATCCGGCGCGCATGTACCGCGCCTACCATTCTCATGCCTGGGACCAGTCCATGCCCTACGCCATGTTCTTCAATTGGGAGAGCAAGGGCTATCAAACCGGCCTGGCCATTCATTCCGCCACTGGCGATGACATCGCAAAACTGGGAAGCCGCGCCAGTGCCGGCTGCGTCCACATCTCACCCACGCATGCCCGCCAGCTGTTTGAACTGATCCGCGGCGAATACAAAGGCCAAGTGCCGCGCTTCGCGTATGATCGCGCCTCGCACACCATGAGCAATCACGGCGAGATGATGCGTGACGCCGCCGGCAATCTGGTGATGGCTGGCGGCTATAAGGTTCTTATCAATATCGAAGATTTCAGCGGCGCCAATATGCTCGCCGCCATGGACTGATTACTCCCGTTGCTGGGCTGTCGTCAGCACCGCACGGCCAAAATTAGGCGTGGCCGGTAAACAGCCAAAGAATCAGAATGATCGGCAGGGGGATGCCGATAGCCCACAGAAGCACAGAGCGCATGGAACTCTCCTCGTTGTTGAGGAGATAATGATCGCCTTAACCGGAAGTTCCCCGGCGTAGCTCATACAAAGCGATGGCGGCGGCATTGGAGACGTTCAGGCTCTCCATCTTGCCTGCGATGGGGATGAAGGCGGCCGCCTCGCAACGCTCCCGCACCAGACGGCGGATACCATCGCCTTCCGACCCCAGCACCAGCGCCACATCGCCGTCCGGGATGGCCTTGGTCAGCGGCTCTGCGCTGTCGCTCGCCAGGGCAATGCGCCAGAAACCGCGTTCCGCCAATTGGTCCAAAGCGCGGGCGATATTGACCACTTCGATATAGGGCAGCAGGTCCAGCGCGCCTGAAGCGGCCTTGGCCAGCGCCCCGGATTGCGACGGGGCGTTGCGGTCCTGCACGATCACCGCGGTCACATCGAAAGCGGCGGCCGTGCGCAAAATAGCGCCGACGTTATGGGGGTCGGAAAGCTGGTCCAGCACCAGCACCACCTTGCGTTTACCGGCCGGGGCCTGTTCCAACGCTTCGTCCAGATCCATCGCCGCCAAAGGCTTTGCCTCCAGGGCCGCGCCCTGATGCACCGCACCCGGGGGCAGAATCCGGGAAATGGCATCCATATCAGCCGTTTCCACCTGAACCCGGGACAGAAGCTCGGCCCCGAGAAGTTCGGTGGCCCGGGCGGTCATCACCGCCGAACCCAGGCGGCGGCGGGGGTTGGCCAAGGCGGCTTGGACGGCATGGATGCCATAAATCCAGCCTTCTCCGGGGATACGGGCGCTTTTTTCCTTAAATCTGGGCGGTTTCCCGCGATGTTCGCTCTGAAATTCGCCCGAATGCGCCTTTTGGTGCACCCGCTGGGGCGGATTGCCGCGATGCTCGCTCTGAAATTCGCCCGGCGGCCGGGGCCTGGCTTCGCCGGAATGCGCCTTTTGGTGAACCCGGTGGGGCTGTTTCCCAGGAAGCGGGGGCTTTCCATGCGGTTTGCCGTGCGGCTTTCCGTGGGAATTGGCGTGAGGCTTCCCCGAGGGCTTCCCCCAATTGCCTTGCGGTTTTCCGGGGAGTTTTCCCCCCGGTTTTCCATGGGGTTTTCTGGAGGGCTTGCCCCGAAACTCGGAGCGGTCATTGCGGGGCGGTCTGGGGCGCATGGCGGGGCTTATAAAGGAGTGGGGGGTGGGGTAAAGCCGGGGGCAGGATGGAAGCAGGGCGCAAGCAGGCCCTGGCCGGCCAAACCCCAGGGAAAGTCAGGATTTTCCATGGAAACGGGCTATTGACACCCACCGCCCAATGACCAATAACCCGCGATCCGCAGCCAAGCTTTTGGAGGCTTAATTTCGCTCGTCCGGTACTACGGGCGAGGTTTGTGCGCCGGCCGGTGATTGGGTTCAACCCGTTGTACCAGTTGGAAAATTGGAGATGGAAGGGTGCCCGAGTGGTTAAAGGGGACGGACTGTAAATCCGTTGGCTACGCCTACGTTGGTTCGAAACCAACCCCTTCCACCATTTCCGATGGTGTCAGTGCACGAATGAAAGAGAAGAGAAGGCGATCGAATTAGGGCGGGTGTAGCTCAATGGTAGAGCAACAGCCTTCCAAGCTGATGACGAGGGTTCGATTCCCTTCACCCGCTCCAATTGTTCAGGCGCCCAGCGCGCGACAGAAGAAAAAAAGACGAAGGAATTTTAGATATGGGTAAAGCAAAGTTTGAACGTAACAAGCCGCACTGCAACATCGGCACCATTGGCCATGTCGACCATGGCAAGACGTCGTTGACCGCTGCGATCACTAAGGTGCTTGCCGAGACCGGCGGCGCGACGT
>CANJIS010000024.1 GCA_947474565.1 Alphaproteobacteria bacterium | reverse complement strand
CGTCGCGCCGCCGGTCTCGGCAAGCACCTTAGTGATCGCAGCGGTCAACGACGTCTTGCCATGGTCGACATGGCCAATGGTGCCGATGTTGCAGTGCGGCTTGTTACGTTCAAACTTTGCTTTACCCATTTGTTATCTCCTTACGCGTATTTGGCTTTGACTTCGTCCGCGATCGCTTGCGGCACTTGCTCGTAATGATCGAACTGCATGCTGTATTGCGCGCGGCCCTGGGACATGGAGCGCAGCGTGTTGATGTAGCCGAACATGTTCGCCAGCGGCACCATGGCGGTGACAACCTGGGCGTTGCCGCGGCTGTCGGTGCCCTGCACCTGACCACGACGGGAATTGAGGTCGCCGATGACGCCGCCGAGGAAATCTTCGGGGGTCACGACTTCAACCTTCATGATCGGTTCCAGCAACTTGACCGCGCCCTTGGTGGCGAGTTCGCGGAACGCAGCGCGGGCGGCGATGTCGAAGGTCAGCGCGTTGGAGTCGACTTCGTGGTACTTGCCGTCAACCAGCTTGGCCTTGAAATCGATGACCGGGAAGCCGGCGAGCAACCCGGATTCCTTCTGCGCCTTGAGACCCTTTTCCACCGCCGGAATGAATTCCTTGGGGATGGCGCCGCCGACAACGTCGTTCTCGAACACAAAACCCGAGCCAGGCGGCAGCGGTTCAAATTCGATGGTGACTTCGGCGAACTGGCCCGAACCGCCGGTCTGCTTTTTATGCGTGTACTTGATGTCGAGGGCACGCGAGAGAGTTTCTCGATAGGCCACCTGCGGCGCGCCGACATTGGCGTCAACCTTGTAGGTGCGCTTGAGAATGTCGACTTTAATTTCCAGATGCAGTTCGCCCATGCCCTTGAGGATGGTCTGGCCGGATTCCTGATCGGTCGAAACGCGGAAAGACGGATCTTCCTGGGCCAGACGCACCAGCGCCATACCCATCTTTTCCTGGTCGGCCTTGGTCTTGGGCTCGATCGCAACTTCGATGACCGGATCGGGGAATTCCATGCGTTCCAGGATCACCGCATTGTTGGGATCGCAAAGGGTTTCGCCGGTGGTGGTGAGCTTGAGGCCAGCCAGGGCGACGATGTCGCCGGCATTGGCTTCCTTCACGTCTTCGCGGGAGTTCGCATGCATCAAAAGCATGCGGCCAACGCGCTCGGTCTTGTCCTTGATGGAATTGAGCGCGCCGGTGCCCGAGGTCAGGGTGCCGGAATAGACGCGCACAAAGGTGATGGAGCCGACAAACGGGTCGTCCATGATCTTGAATGCCAGGCCGGCGAACGGGGCCTTGTCGTCGGCGGGGCGCTCGACTTCATTGCCCTTGGGGTCGATGCCCTTGACCGCCGGAATGTCGAGCGGGCTGGGCAGATAATCAACAACGGCATCGAGCAAGGGCTGCACGCCCTTGTTCTTGAAGGCCGAGCCGCACATCACGGGCACAAAATGGAACGACATTGCGCCCTTGCGGATGCAGCGCTTCAGATCGGCTTCCGACGGCTCCTGGCCCTTTTCGAGATAGGCTTCCATCAGGGCGTCGTCTTCTTCGACGGCCATTTCCACCAGGGCGGCGCGCAGTTCGGCGCACTTGTCTTTGTATTCCGCGGGGATCTCGACTTCGTCGAACTTCGCGCCCAGCTGTTCATCGTGCCAGACCAAAGCCTTCATCTTGACGATGTCGATGATGCCCTTGAATTCAGCTTCGCTGCCGATCGGCCAGGTGATGATCATCGGGCGCGTGCCCAGACGGTCGATCATCATGTCGATGCAGCGCTGGAAGTCGGCGCCGGTGCGATCCATCTTGTTGACGAAGCAGATGCGCGGCACGTTGTACTTGTCGGCCTGGCGCCAGACGGTTTCGGATTGCGGCTCAACGCCGGCAACCGCGTCGAACACGGCAACGGCACCGTCGAGCACGCGCATGGAACGCTCAACTTCAATGGTGAAGTCGACGTGACCGGGCGTGTCGATGATGTTGATGCGGTGGTCTTTCCAGAAGCAGGTCGTCGCGGCCGACGTGATGGTGATGCCGCGTTCCTGTTCCTGTTCCATGAAATCCATGGTGGCAGCGCCGTCATGGACTTCGCCAATCTTATGGCTCTTACCGGTATAGTAGAGAATTCGCTCAGTCGTCGTCGTCTTGCCGGCATCGATGTGCGCGGCAATGCCGATGTTGCGATACATATTGAGCGGAGTGGTACGAGCCATTTTTGTTTCCAGTTACCAGCGATAGTGCGAGAAGGCGCGGTTGGCGTCGGCCATCTTGTGGGTGTCTTCACGCTTCTTGACGGCCGAACCGCGATTGTTGGCGGCATCCATCAGCTCACCGGAGAGACGGCCCTGCATGGTCGGTTCGTTGCGGCCGCGTGCGGCGGTAATCAGCCAGCGGATGGCGAGCGCGCGCGAACGATCCGTGCGCACTTCAACGGGCACCTGGTAGGTGGCGCCGCCGACGCGGCGCGAGCGGACTTCGAGAGCGGGAGAAACGTTACGCAGGGCTTCGTGGAAAACGATCAGCGGATCCTGCTTGGTCTTGGCGGCGATGGTGTCGAACGCGCCATAGATGATGCCTTCGGCGGCGGACTTCTTGCCGTCATACATGAGGCTGTTCATGAACTTGGCGAGGACCAGATCGCCAAACTTGGCATCCGGGGTGATTTCGCGGCGTTCGGCGCGGTGGCGGCGTGACATCTATATCTCCTTACTTCGGACGCTTGGCGCCATAGAGCGAGCGGCGCTTCTTGCGATCCTTGACGCCCTGCGTGTCGAGCACGCCGCGGATGATGTGATAGCGAACGCCGGGAAGATCCTTGACGCGGCCACCACGGATTAGGACCACGCTGTGTTCCTGAAGATTGTGGCCCTCGCCCGGAATGTAGGTCAGCGCTTCGAAGCCGTTGGTCAGACGCACCTTGGCGACCTTGCGCAGCGCGGAGTTCGGCTTCTTCGGCGTCGTCGTGTAGACGCGCGTGCAAACGGCGCGCTTCTGCGGGCAATGTTGCAGGGCCGGAACCTTGTTGCGCTTCGGCTTAAAGCCGCGCGGCTTGCGGATGAGCTGATTGACTGTCGGCATTCCATCTTCCTTTTTTCAGCCCGCCCCACGCGGGTTGAACCAAACCAAATTATCGGGCGCGAGGTCGAAACCCCGGTCCGAACTTGCGGAGGACTGAGAGACATGGCCTCTGAGTCGCGCGTTTAAAGCTCTTAAACTGGCTTCCCAACAGCGTTTTTGCGGAAATTCCGCAGACAGCCTGCCCTGGAAGGTGGCGCTATATATCGAGAGGGGTTGGGAGGGTCAAGCGCGTGAAGCAAGGATATTTCAAAGGCTTTGGCTCTATTTCCCAAAGTATATGCAATTGAGTCTTATTTTCAGAAATGAGGGCGGTCCAGGAAGAACTCGACGGGTACGATCAGGTCAACGGGATCGCCCGTTACCTCCGGCGGCGGCCGGGGTAGCGGCTGTGCCCGCCGGACCATGGCCAGGCTTTCCTGGTCCAGCAGGGTAAAGCCGGAACTCTTCTGAGTATTGGCGGTCAGAACGGCGCCGCTGCGATCCATAGTAAAGTGCAGCAGCACCACCCCCTGCTGCCGGTGGCTCTCAGCGAACAGCGGGTAGCGCTTGGCGCGCTCCAGACGGGCCAGCAGCAGCCCCTGCCAGGTCACCGCCCCTTTTGTCGCCGGCAACTGGGTTGGCGCAGGCAGCGCGGACGCCGCCATGGGCGGGGCCGGCGTGGCGGGAGTAACCCCAACAGTCGGATCGGCAGGCCGGTCAATATTGAACATCGGCATGGGCGCGGTCCTGGTGATGGGCCGGATCATGGCGGGCACGACGGGCGGAGGAAGCTCCTCGACCTGCTTCTTCCTGGGTTCGATATGCACCGTGACGATATCGGGCGCATGGAAAATATTCGTCTGACGCAAGCCTTCGACAATGGCGGTCACGGCAATGATGTGCGCGATGATGGTGATGACCACAGCCCAGGCGCGGCTTTGGTCAACAAACCGCGCGCGGCGCGCCTGCCGCAGCGGATGGGCACCGGCCATGCCAAAAGCAGACAGGGGCAACTGCATCGTCATCACAGTTCAGCCCAGTGACGGATCAGGTTGTGGTAGATGTTGGTAAGTTGGCGAACCTGCGGATCGTTGCGGCCCAGCCGGACCACCAATTCCTGAATCGCCAGATCCATGTCGAAGGTCATGCGGCGGGCCTGGGCATCCTTGATCATGCTTTGCAGCCAGAAAAAGGACGCAACACGGGCGCCGCGCGTGACGGGCGTCACCATATGCAGGCTGGTTGAGGGATAGAGCACCGCATGGCCCGCCGGCAGCTTGACCCGCTGGGAGCCGTAGTAATCCTCGATCACCAGCTCACCGCCCTCATACTCATCCGGCTCGGACAGGAAGAGCGTGACCGAAAGATCGGTGCGAATGCGAAGGCCGGTCAGGTAATCGCCGCGAATGCAGTTATCGACATGTTCGCCAAAAAACTTGCCGGGAACATAGCGGTTGAACAGCGGCGGAAAGATATGCAGGGGCACGGCGGCGGAAATGAACAGAGTATTCTTGGAAAGCGCCGTGATAATGCGATTTCCAAGCGCCCGGGAGGTTTCCCCATCCGGGTTCAATTGCTCATTCTGTTTCACTTCCGCCGACTGTGCGCCCGCGGTTGATTTGCCGTCTTCCCAACTCTCGGCGTCCATGATGCGGCGGAAGTCAGCCACTTCCTGCTTGCTAAGAATGTCGGGAATGCAAATCAACATGGTGTCATGGCCTTAGAACTTCACCTCCGCAGAGATGCGCACGCTGCGGCCAGGGGCCTGGTACATGAACGGGACCGGGCTCTGGTACAGGCCGGTATAGTAGGTCTCGTCCAACAGGTTCTGCACGTTGAGGCGCAGGGCGATGTTCTTGGTGACGATGCCTTCCATGAAGAAGTCCGCGCGCCAGTAGGAGGGGAGCAGCGTGGCATAAGGCGTAGCCGGATAGGTCACGCCGCCATTCGCGGCCAGCGTGCCACCTTTGACTTGCGAGTTGTAAACGGCCGTTCCGCCAATCGCCAGCCAAGGCATGACATTGTACTTGGCCAGCAGGCTGAACGATTCCGGCGCGACGTTGGCAAGGTCCAGCCCAATGAAGGTCGGAACGATGGAGCTGGTGACCGTGGCATCCATGATCACCAGTCCGGCTTGCACGCTCAAATTCTCAGTGATGTTACCCGTCAGGGCCAGATCAAAACCGCGAACGGTGTAAGCAGCCCTGCCCGCGATCTGGCCGCTGGCGAAGCCCGCCAGGCCCGCCGGCGCCGTTTCACGCGCGTTGGAAATATCGTTCTGGAATATGGCGCCGGTAGCCAGCAAATGGCCATCAGCCATTTCCCACTTCACGCCGGCTTCCATGGACTTGGTCCGTTGCGGACCAAAAAGCTGCCCGGTTGGATTGGTCGGCGCCAGACCGCCATACTGGCTGGTAGTTCCGTCCAATTCGCTGCCCATCGGCGTGGAAGCGGTGGCCCAGGCGGCATAAATGCTGACATTTTCCGCCGGCTTGATGGTCAGGCCGAAATTGTAGTTGGTCAGACCAGAACGAACGGTTTGCGAGGCCGTGTTGTTGGCCGAGGTCACCTTGTACTGGTCGAAACGGATGCCTGCATTGAAGATGAACAGGTCATTGAAGTTGGCCGTATGGATGATGTAGCCGGCGCTGGTGTTGATCGAATAACGTTGCGGATTGGTGCCGAGCGTCGGTGTGCTCTTGGAAAGAATAATGTTGGTCGGCGCACCAACTGGCACAATCGCGGCACCGGTAGAGGTGAAAGCGGTAGCGCCGGTGGTCAGTTCCGAAGTCAGGCCGGTATAGCCAGTGAAGTTGGCCCGTTCGCTGGAGAATTCGCCGCCAATGACCGTGGTGTGCTTGATCTCTCCCGTCTCCCAATAGAGCGTGGCCTGGGGCTGATCAGCCAGCACCGACACCGGCTGATAACGGCTTTGCGCATTAAGCTGGGTATAGCCCGAGAAACGCGGCGGGGACGTTGTACGCGACGAGAAGGGCGCGGTGGCGCCGGTCGGGCCCGGATCTTCCGGAATGGTGCCGATATAGTTCAACAGCGAATGGCTGGTGTGGAAATTATTTTCCAGCGTCAGCCAATCGGTCACCGCCCAGGAGGCACGCAAGCCACCCTGGCCCTGAACCGAGCGGATTTTGTCGCGATTGATGGCGCCATAATAGATGCTGCTGCGGACATCGCTCACAGTAACCGGCTGGCGCTTGGCCCCGTTATAGGGAACGCCGAAGTCCGGCAGGCCGTACATGAAGGTGTAGGAATAGTCGCCGGAGACGCTGACGTTTTCCAGCGGATTCCAGGTGACAGCACCAGCGATACCCCAACGATTGTCAGAGGTGTAATCGCGGCCCGCTACTTTGGAGTTCTGGGTCATGGCGTTGACGCGCACGGCCAGGGTATCGTCCAGCACATAGTTGACGTCGCCGACGAGACGCGCGCTCTGGTCGCTGAAACCGCCCGTGCCTTCGAAGTCGTAGAAATTGCCGGCGGTTTGCACCTTCTTGGTGACAAGATTGACGGCGCCGCCAGCGGTGCCGCGGCCAGCAAAGTTGGAGCCCGGGCCGCGCAGGATTTCCATCTGCTCAACGTTGAAATTTTCGCGGATCAGCACGCCGGGATCGCGGACGCCATTGATGAAGATGTCGTTGCGGGCATCGAAGCCGCGAATGAAGAAGCGGTCGCCGAAGGAGTTGCCGCCCTCGCCCGTGCCCAGGGTCACGCCGGCGGTGGAACGCGCCACGTCCCGGAACGACGTCTGGTTGGTATCATCCATCGCTTCCTTGGTGATGATGGTGATGGAGCGCGGGGTGTTGATAACCGGCTCGGTGAACTTGCTGGAAGAAAGCTTGTTGGCCTTATAGGGAGCAACCGGATCAGCATAGGGATTGGCGTCGGGAGCCGCGCCTTCAACCTTCACCGCACCCAACTGGATTTGTGCCTGCGCGGTCAGCGGCGCAGCCAGCATCAAGACGCCCAGCGAAACGCCGGCGCAGAACTGCAATTTTCTGGAATTAGAAGACATGGAACCCCCTTAAGGTCGCGGAACAGGTGAGTGGCTGGCTTCCTGTCGCGCGGCGAAGGGGCTGGCTGGTGGAACGGCGTATGATCGCTTTCGCCAAAATCATTTGGTCAGGATCAGTTTGCCGTTGCTGGTGAGCCGCAGGCGGTACTCCTGACCGTCATGCTGGAAGATGACTTCGCGCCGGCCGGCCAGAAGCTGAGACGCAGGGATCCGCGCCGGTTCATGCGAACCGGTCCGGGGTGCGTCCGTTCTGGGAAAAGCGTCGGCCAAAGTCTGTCCCACTCACAAGCGGGCCTGTAAGAGCACGCAGACCGTCTATTTGCAAGTGATTTGCAACAACATTCGCAACAAAAGCCGCGCTTTGATTTTATATATTTAAAATCAACGTCTTATACAGAAAGCAGGTCAAACCGGGTGCCGGCCACTTTGGCCTCATGCTCCAAGAGCCGCCGTTTAAGGGGCAAACTGCCGCCATAGCCAGTCAGGCTGCCGTCTTTGCCGATCACCCGGTGGCAGGGGACGATCAGGGAGATGGGATTGGCGCCATTGGCGGCGCCGACCGCCCGGGCCGCTTCGGGGTGGCCGATCTTCTTGGCGATGGCGCCATAATAAGTGGTGGCGCCGAAGGGGATGTCGAGCAGCGCCTTCCAGACCCGCTTATTGAAGTCCGGCCCTTCGGGGAGAAGCTCAAAGTCGAAGTCCCGGCGCTTGCCCTTGGCATACTCATTCACCTGGCGGCGCACATCGGCAAGCTTGCGGCTGTTGCGCTCGGCGTCCTTGAACCAGCGCGCCGCGCCCTTGGCATTTAGGTTGAAGCGGACAAGACGCCCCTCGTCATCCACCCAGGCGGCGAAGGTGGTGGCGAAGGGCGATTCAATCAGATCCCAAAAGAGTGTCATGCGGCTTCCTTCAGACCCCCGTCTTCTTTCAAGTAAGTCCACAGATGCATGGTGGCCAAGCTGCGATGGGGCGCGAAGTTTTCCATCAGCCTGGCGGCCTGATCGTGATCGGGCCGTTCCGGCAGTTTGTGCAACTTCTGCAGCGCCGTGGCGAGTGCGCTGTCGCCGATGGGGGCGGCGTCCGCGAAGCCAACCCGCATCAGCACATAGCGCGCCGTCCAGGTGCCGACGCCGTGCAAGGCAGTCAGCTTCTTTTCCGCCGCCACGGCTGAGCCGTGAGGAAGGCCTTCGAGATCAAGGTCGCCGCGCGCGACCGCTTCCGCCGCGCCGATCAGGTATTTGGCCTTGGAGCGGGAATAGCGGTGGGCATGCAATTTGGCGATGGTGAGCTCCGCCACCCGTTCCGGGGTGGGATGGGCGCGCATGTCGCCCACCTTGCCGCCCGCCATTGCAATGAGATCGCGCCGCAGGCTGCCGGCGAATTTGACGTTGATCTGCTGGCCGATGATGCCCCAGGCAATCGAGTCAAACACCGTGGGCAAATTGGGAAGCCGCAACCCCTTGCGCGGCGCGGCGAAACCGGCGTGGCGGGTCTCGAACGGCGTGACTTCATTGTTGAGGCCCAGCATGCGCAGCGCCGCTTCATGCACAAAGCCCATGCCGGCGGGACCAAGCTTGTGATCGCCGTGAAGCCTGGCCCAGGCCCGTTCCCGCTCCAGGCTCAACTCCAGCACCACGGCGCCGTCCGGCGTCGCCAATGCTTTCCAGATCTTGTTGCCTTCGCTGCGTTCGGTGAGACCTTCCGGGTCGCGGGCGTGATAGCCAAGAATTTCCTTGGCGCGATAACCGGCCGGAAGCTGGATCAGGAAGACCTGGCCGCCGCGCAGCGCCCGATAAGCGCCCGGGGTCATGCGGGTATGGGCCAGGAATTGGCGGTGAAAGACGGATTCGCTTTCAAAACCGGCGGCGAAGCCGATATCCACCACCTTGTCGTCATGATGAAGCAGGGCCGCTGCCGCTTTGGCGACCCGTTCGCGCCGCAGCCATCCAGCCGGGGCGAGATGAGCGTGGGCGCGGAACAAATCCGTGAGCTTGGTCAGGCTGACGCCGGCGGAACGCGCCAGGGCGGAAGTATCGGCGAACGCTTCGGGTTCGGCGCGCACCCGCATCGCCAGGCCTTCGAACAGGGAAACATTTTCGTCTTCGCCCCGGCAATAAAGGTCGGGACGGCAACGCTTGCAGGCGCGCAAACCCGCGGCCACGCATTCCGCTTCGGTGCGAAAGAGTGTGACATTTTCCGGCTTGGGCGGATGGGTGGGACAGGACGGCAGGCAGTAGATGCCCGTGGTGCGGACACCGATCAGGAACTTGCCGTTGAACTTGGCCGCGCGGGCGTCTTCACGAGTCCAGGAAAAGGGCTTGGGCAGTTTCATGGGCCTAATATAGGGAGCCCCTGCCCGGTTTGCCTCCTGATTTCACCGTTGGGTCATGTCGCCCAGGAGCATCGACCCGGAAAAGTGCGGCGGCGGCCAGAAAACACAATGACGTCCGCGGTTTTCCGTAAGGCCGTGCGACCATAAAAAAAGGGCCGCCCTCGCGGGCGGCCCTGGTTCTTGAAGGACAGTAAGGCCTACTCGGCGGCCGGATCAGGCGCCGGGGCCTCCAGTTGGGCGATCGGAGCTTGCGCCGCATTTTCCGCCTGGATCGCCTTGTCGCGTTCGGTTGCGATATGGCGCAGGCGCGCGATGGCGCCGCCGGTGCCAGCCGGGATGAGACGGCCCACGATCACGTTTTCCTTCAGGCCTTCCAGCATATCGACCTTGCCATTGACCGCCGCATCGGTGAGGACGCGGGTGGTTTCCTGGAACGAGGCCGCCGAGAACACCGAACGGGTCTGCAGCGACGCCTTGGTGATGCCGAGCAGGATGGCGCGGCCTTCGGCGGGCTTGAGGCCGCCTTCGATGGCCTTGCGGTTGGCTTCGTCCAGTTCGGTCTGGTCGACATGCTCGCCCGCGATCAAGGTGGTTTCGCCACCTTCGGTGATCTCGAGCTTCTGCATCATCTGGCGGCAGATCACTTCAATATGCTTGTCGTTGATCTTCACGCCTTGCAGGCGATAGACGTCCTGGATTTCCTTGACTAGGTAGATGGCCAATTCTTCCATGCCCTTGATGCGCAGAATGTCGTGCGGGCTGGGATTGCCTTCGACGATGTAATCGCCCTTTTCGACATAATCGCCTTCGCGCACGCTGATGTGCTTGCCCTTGGGGATCAGATACTCGGTCGGTTCGATCTTGTCCGACTTGGGCTTTACGATCACGCGGCGCTTGTTCTTGTAGTCCTTGCCGAATTCGACGAACCCGTCGGTTTCAGCCAGCACCGCCGCTTCCTTGGGCTTGCGTGCTTCGAACAGCTCCGCCACGCGCGGCAGGCCGCCCGTGATGTCGCGTGTCTTGGCGCCTTCCGTGGGAATACGGGCCAGAACGTCGCCGGCGCGGACTTCCGAGCCGTCTTCCACCGAGAGAATGGCGTCGCCGGAGATCGCATAACGCGCCTCGCCGCCACCAGCCGGCAGCGGAATGACCTTGCCCTTCTTGTCGACGATAACGAGGGTCGGACGCAGATCCGGTACGTTCTTGCTGCCGGTGCCGCGGCTGTCCATCACCACCTTGTTCGAAACGCCGGTCTTTTCGTCGGACACTTCGCGCACCGTGACGCCGAAGACCAGGTCTTCGTATTTCACGATGCCTTCAACGTCGGTGAGAACCGGCAAGGCGTTCGGATTCCATTCCGCGATGCGGTCGCCGCGCTTGATCGTGGCACCCTGATCCACCTTCAGGCGCGCGCCATAGGTGATGCGGTAACCGGCCCGTTCCTGGCCCTTATTGTCGGTGATCACGACCTGCATGTTGCGGCCCATCGCGATCAGTTCACCGTCGGAATTCTTGACGATGTTGCGGTTCACGATCTTGACCTTGCCGTCATACGACGCCTCGATCTTGGACTGGCCGGCAACCTGCGCCGCGCCGCCAATATGGAAGGTACGCATGGTGAGCTGGGTGCCCGGTTCACCGATGGATTGAGCGGCAATGACGCCGACCGCTTCACCGATATTGACCGAGGTGCCACGCGCCAGATCGCGGCCATAGCATTTGCCGCAAACGCCTTCCGGCAATTCGCAGGTCAGAACCGAACGCACGCGAACCTTCTGGACATGCGCGGTTTCGACCTTCTCGGCCAGATCTTCGGTGACTTCCTTGTTACGCTTGACGATGACTTCGCCGGTCTCCGGATGCTTGATGTCTTCCGCCGTGGTGCGGCCGAGCACGCGCTCCGTCAGAGAGGCAACCACCTGGCCGCCATCGATTTCGGCCTGGACCGTGACACCGCGCTTGGTGCCGCAATCTTCGGCCGTGATGATGCAGTCATTGGCCACGTCAACCAGGCGGCGGGTCAGGTAACCCGAGTTCGCCGTCTTGAGCGCGGTGTCGGCCAGACCCTTGCGGGCGCCGTGGGTGGAGTTGAAGTACTCCAACACGGTGAGGCCTTCCTTGAAGTTCGACAGGATCGGCGTTTCGATGATCGAGCCGTCAGGACGCGCCATCAGCCCGCGCATACCGGCCAGCTGCTTCATCTGCTGCGGCGAACCGCGGGCACCGGAGTGGGACATCATGTAGATGGAATTCATCTCCACGACGCGGCCCGTTTCCGGGTCGATCTTCTCGGCGGCGATTTCCTTCATCATTTCGGCCGCGACCTGGTCGGTGCACTTCGACCAGACGTCGACCACCAAATTGTACTTTTCCTTATCGGTGGTCAGACCGTCCTGATACTGCTGTTCATACTCACGCACCCGGTGACGGGTTTCGTCGATCAGCTTCTGCTTGGTGTGCGGGACGACCATGTCGTCCTTGCCGAAGGAAATGCCGGCCTTGCAGGCTTCACGGAAGCCCAGCGCCATCATGGCATCGGCGAACAGCACGGTCTCCTTCTGACCGCAATGACGATAGACCTCGTCGATCAACTGGCTGATTTCCTGCTTGCGCAGCAGGCGGTTGACCAGTTCGAACGGGATCTTGGGATTACGCGGGAGAATTTCCGCGATCATCATGCGGCCCGGGGTGGAATTCACCCGGCGAGTGACCGGCTTGCCTTCGGCATCGACCGTCTTGTAACGCGCCTTGATCTTGGCGTGCAGGGTAACGACGCCGGAGAACAGAGCCTGTTCGATTTCGGCATTGTCGGAATACAGACCCTGAAGCGGACGCTTGGTCTTGGGATCTTCCTTATACTCGCCCGGTTCGCCTGCGCGTTCCTGGCTGAGATAGTAAAGGCCAAGCACGATGTCCTGCGTCGGCACGATGATGGGCTTGCCGTTGGCGGGGCTGAGGATGTTGTTGGTGGACATCATCAGCACGCGCGCTTCCAGCTGCGCTTCCAGCGACAGCGGGACGTGCACGGCCATCTGGTCACCGTCAAAGTCAGCGTTAAAGGCGGTGCAAACCAGCGGATGCAGCTGAATCGCCTTGCCTTCGATCAAGACCGGTTCGAACGCCTGAATGCCAAGACGATGCAGCGTCGGCGCGCGGTTGAGCAGCACCGGATGTTCGCGGATCACCTCTTCCAGGATATCCCAGACTTCCGGCTTTTCTTTTTCCACCAGCTTCTTGGACTGCTTCACCGTTTGGCTGAAGCCCTTGGCTTCGAGACGCGAGTAGATGAAGGGCTTGAACAGTTCCAGCGCCATCTTCTTGGGCAGGCCGCACTGATGCAGCTTGAGCTCGGGACCGACCACGATCACCGAACGGCCGGAATAGTCGACGCGCTTGCCCAGCAGGTTCTGACGGAAGCGGCCCTGCTTGCCTTTCAGCATGTCGGCCAGCGACTTCAGCGGGCGCTTGTTGGCGCCGGTGATGACACGGCCACGGCGGCCATTGTCGAACAGCGCATCCACCGATTCCTGCAGCATGCGCTTTTCGTTGCGCACGATGATGTCCGGCGCCTTGAGTTCAATCAGGCGCTTGAGGCGGTTGTTGCGGTTGATGACGCGGCGATAAAGATCGTTGAGGTCGGAGGTGGCGAAACGGCCGCCATCCAGCGGCACCAGCGGACGCAGTTCCGGCGGGATCACCGGCACCTGGGTCAGGATCATCCATTCCGGGCGGTTGCCGGATTCGATAAAGGCGTCGACCACCTTCAGGCGCTTGACCAGCTTCTTCTGCTTTTCGCCGCCATTGGATCCGGCGATTTCCACGCGTAATTCATCGCGCAGCTTGAGTAGATCGATCGCCATCAACAGCTTGCGAATGGCTTCGGCGCCGATTTCGGCGGTGAAGCTGTCGTTGCCGTGTTCGTCCTGCGCCTTATAGAACTCGTCTTCCGTCAGAAGCTGACGTTCCTTGAGCGAGGTCAGGCCCGGTTCGATCACAATGTAGTTTTCGAAATACAGGACGCGTTCCAGATCCTTCAGCGTCATGTCGAGCATCAGGCCGATACGGCTGGGCAGCGACTTCAGGAACCAGATATGGGCGACGGGGCTGGCCAGCTCGATATGGCCCATGCGGTCGCGGCGCACCTTCTGCACGGTGACTTCGACACCGCACTTTTCGCAGACAATGCCCTTGTACTTCATGCGCTTGTACTTGCCGCACAAGCATTCGTAATCCTTCACCGGCCCGAAGATGCGGGCGCAGAACAGGCCGTCCCTTTCCGGCTTGAAGGTACGATAGTTGATGGTCTCGGGCTTTTTGATCTCGCCGTGGCTCCAGCGCAGGATCTGATCCGGGCTGGCCAGCGAGATTTTGATGCGGTCGAAGGTGGGGACTTCCTTCGGGGCACCGAAGACATTCATCAGCTCTTGATTCATTCGAGCATCCTTTCAACTTCCATTCCGGACGGCATGCGCCAGTTCCGGATATTCATTCAAAAATCTGGATGCCCACTTTCGCGGGCATGACAGCGGAGGTTACTGCGTCGGTCCGTTGACCAATTCCACGTTCAGCGACAGCGAGCGCATTTCCTTGACCAGCACGTTGAAGCTTTCCGGAATACCGGCTTCGAACGTGTCTTCGCCGCGGACGATCGCTTCGTAGACCTTGGTGCGGCCGGCCACGTCGTCCGACTTCACGGTCAGGATTTCCTGAAGCGTGTAGGCGGCGCCGTAAGCCTCGAGCGCCCAGACTTCCATTTCGCCGAAACGCTGACCGCCGAACTGTGCCTTGCCGCCCAGCGGTTGCTGGGTGACCAGCGAGTACGGACCGATGGAGCGTGCGTGGATCTTGTCGTCCACAAGATGGTTCAGCTTCAGCATATAGATGTAGCCGACGGTGACGGCACGGGTGAAGGATTCGCCGGTGCGGCCGTCGAACAGCGTGACCTGACCCGAATGGGTCAGACCGGCCTGGTCGAGCATGTCCACAATATCGGCTTCCTTGGCGCCGTCGAACACCGGCGTGGCGATGGGCACACCGAAGCGCAGATTCTCGGCCAACTCACCGAGCCCGCTCTCTTCAATCTGACCCAGGCGTTCATCATTGCTATAGACGGTCTTGAGGTGACGGCGGAGCGGCTCGTATTTGCCGTCGCGCTTCACCTTGTCCAGCATCTCGCCGATCTGCTTGCCGAGACCCGCACAGGCCCAACCCAGATGGGTTTCCAGAATCTGGCCGACGTTCATACGGGACGGCACGCCCAGCGGATTGAGCACCACGTCCACCGCGGTGCCGTCTTCCAGATGCGGCATGTCTTCGATCGGCACGATGCGGCTGATGACGCCCTTGTTGCCATGACGGCCGGCCATTTTGTCGCCGGGCTGAAGCTTGCGCTTCACCGCCACGAAAACGCGGACCATCTTCATGACGCCGGGGGCAAGTTCGTCGCCACGGCGGAGCTTTTCCACCTTGTCGGCGAAGCGCTTGTCCAGGCGCTGCTTGCTGTCGTCATACTGCTGGCGCAGACCTTCGATTTCGGCCATCGCCTTTTCGTTGCGAAGACCGATCTGCCACCATTGATGGCGCGGGATCGTGTCGAGAACGCTCTGGCTGATCTTGGTGTCCGCAGCCATGCCCTTGGGGCCCGAGGCAGCGGTCTTGTTCAGCAGGATTTCCGACAGGCGCGCGAAGATATTGCGCTCCAGGATCGAAAGTTCGTCGTCACGGTCTTCGGCCAGGCGTTCTTCTTCCGCCTTTTCGATCGACATGGCGCGCTGGTCCTTGTCGACGCCGTGACGGTTGAACACCCGCACTTCCACGATGGTGCCGGTAACGCCCGGGGGCACGCGGAGTGAGGTATCACGGACGTCAGCCGCCTTTTCGCCGAAAATGGCGCGCAGCAGCTTTTCTTCCGGCGTCATGGGGGTTTCGCCCTTGGGCGTTACCTTGCCGACCAGGATGTCACCAGCCTGAACTTCTGCGCCGATATAAACGATGCCGGCTTCGTCGAGATTTTTGAGATTTTCCTCACCGACATTGGGAATGTCGCGCGTGATTTCCTCAGGACCGAGCTTGGTGTCGCGGGCCATGGTCTCGAATTCCTCGATATGGATCGAGGTGAAAACGTCGTCGCGCACGATGCGTTCGGAGATCAGGATCGAATCTTCGAAGTTGTAGCCATTCCAGGGCATGAAGGCGACGAGCGCATTCTTGCCAAGGGCCAGTTCGCCCAGCTGCGTCGAGGGACCATCGGCAATGATGTCGCCCTTCTGCAGCAGATCGCCAACCTTCACCAGCGGCTTCTGCGTGATGCAGGTCGAGGCGTTGGAACGCTGGAACTTGCGCAGGCGGTAAATGTCGATGCCCGGCTTGGTGGGATCGGATTCTTCGGTGGCACGCACCACGATACGGGTGGCGTCAACCTGATCCACAATGCCGGTACGGCGGGCGGTAATGGCAGCGCCGGAATCGCGAGCCACCACTTCTTCCATGCCGGTGCCGACCAGCGGCGCTTCCGGACGGAGCAACGGAACCGCCTGACGCTGCATGTTCGAACCCATCAGGGCGCGATTGGCGTCGTCATTCTCGAGGAACGGGACCAGGGCTGCGGCCACGGACACCAACTGCTTGGGGGACACGTCAATGAACTGCACCTGATCGGGTGTGGTCATGACGAAGTTGCCGCCCTTACGGCAGGACACGAGTTCGTCGGTCAGCCGGCTGCGGCTATCGACGGTGGCGTTGGCCTGGGCAATCGTGAACTTCGCCTCTTCCATCGCCGACAGATAGATCACCTCATCGGTGAGGTGCTTGTTGACCACCTTGCGATACGGGCTTTCGATGAAGCCGTATTTGTTGACGCGGGCGAAAGTCGCCAGCGAATTGATCAGGCCGATGTTCGGGCCTTCCGGCGTTTCGATCGGGCAGATGCGGCCGTAATGGGTCGGATGCACGTCGCGCACTTCGAAGCCGGCGCGTTCGCGGGTCAAGCCGCCCGGTCCAAGCGCCGACATGCGGCGCTTGTGGGTCAGTTCCGACAGGGGGTTCTGCTGGTCCATGAATTGCGACAGCTGCGAGGAGCCGAAGAATTCACGCACCGCAGCCGCGACCGGCTTGGCGTTGATCAGGTCGTGCGGCATCACGGTGTCGATATCCACCGCGCTCATGCGCTCTTTAATCGCGCGTTCCATGCGCAGCAGGCCGACGCGGAACTGGTTTTCCATCAGTTCGCCCACCGAACGCACGCGGCGATTGCCGAGATTGTCGATGTCGTCGATTTCGCCGCGGCCGTCGCGCAGTTCCGCGAGGGCCTTGAGAATGGCGAGAATGTCATCCTTGCGCAACACGCGCATGGTGTCGGGCGCATCGAGATTCATGCGCATATTCATCTTCACCCGGCCGACCGCAGAGAGGTCATAGCGTTCCGGATCGAAGAAGAGCTGGCCGAACAGGGTTTCGGCGGTATCCAGCGTGGGCGGCTCGCCCGGGCGCATGACGCGATAGATATCGATCAGCGCCTGTTCGCGGGAGTGGTTCTTGTCGATCGCCAGCGTGTTGCGGACATAGGCGCCGGTGGTGATGGCGTCGACATTGATGACTTCGACTTCGCTGAAGCCGGCTTCCGCCAAGGTGGCGAGATTGTCGGCATTCAGTTCGTCACCAGCTTCGACATAGATTTCGCCGGTTTCCGGATTGACCATGTCGAGCGCGCTGAAGCGGCCGATCAGTTCGTCCTGGGCGAAGGCGATGTTCTTGACGCCATCTTCCTGCAGCTTGCGAAGACCACGGACAGTGATCTTGGCGCCAGCTTCGAGAACAACGTCGCCACTCTTGGCGTTCTTCCAGTCGGACGAGGATTTTGCGTTGCGCATCCAGGTTGGTTCCAGCGGGGTGACCCAGCTGCCGTCCTTCTGACGCTTGAAGATGATCTTGGAATAGAAATAGGACAGGATTTCTTCCTGGGTGAGACCCAGCGCGTACAGCAGCGTGGTCGCCGGAAGCTTTCGGCGGCGGTCGATGCGGACGTGAATAATGTCCTTGGCGTCGTATTCGAAGTCGAGCCATGAGCCGCGATAGGGAATGACGCGGGCAGCGAAAAGCAGCTTGCCCGAGGAATGGGTCTTGCCCTTGTCGTGATCGAAGAAGACGCCCGGCGAACGGTGCATCTGGGACACGATCACGCGCTCGGTGCCGTTGACCACGAAGGTGCCGTTGTCGGTCATGAAGGGGACGTCGCCCATATAGACGTCTTGTTCCTTGATGTCCTTCACCGACTTGGCGCCGGTTTCCTGGTCCACATCGAACACGATGAGGCGCAGCGTCACCTTGAGCGGCGCGGCATAGGTCATGGAGCGCTGCTGGCACTCCTCGACGTCATACTTCGGATCCTCGAAATGATAATCGACATATTCGAGCAGCGAGGATTCCGAGAAATCCTTGATCGGGAAAACCTGACGGAACACCGCCTCGAGCCCCTCGTCCCGGCGCCCTTCGCCGGGCTTCGCCAGCTGGAGGAACTGATCATAGGAGGTGCGCTGAACCTCGATGAGGTTCGGCATTTGCGCGATCTCCTGGATCTTGCCGAAATTTTTGCGAAGACGTTTGCGTCCGGTGAAGGAGAGGGTCATCAGATTCCTTTACGGCCCCGAAAGCCGTGTCTGCCTGAGGTGGGAAGCAGCAGTTTCAAACCAATGGCAAAAGCCGCCATTCCCTCCGGTGAGCGAATCACCGAAGGGAGGCGGATGAACGAAATATGCACGCTTACGTGGTTTTTCAACCCGATAGCGTCCTTGATTACTTCAACTCGACCTTGGCGCCGGCATCTTCAAGCTGCTTCTTGATCTTGGCAGCTTCGTCCTTCGACACGTCGGCCTTCACTTCCTTAGGAGCGCCTTCGACCAGGTCCTTGGCTTCCTTGAGGCCCAGGCCGGTGATCGCACGCACTTCCTTGATCACGTTGATCTTTTTGTCGCCGGCGTCCGTCAGAACGACCGTGAATTCGGTCTTTTCGGCGGCCGGAGCGGCAGCGCCACCACCAGCAGCGGCGGCAACAGCCACCGGCGCAGCGGCGGAAACGCCCCACTTTTCTTCCAGGAGCTTGGCGAGGTCCGCGGCTTCCAGGACGGTCAGGGACGACAGGTCATCAACGAGCTTTTCGATCTTCGACATTTCTTGAGTTCCTTAGGTTGGTTCGGGTTTGGATGTTTACAGTGATCGCACTATTCGATTAAGCGGCTTCCTTTTTGGAATACGCACCGATGACACGCGCGAGCTGACCGGCGGGAGCTTGAACAATCCCGGCGATCTTGGTCGCGGGCGCGACGAGCAGGCCCACGATCTTGCCACGCAGTTCATCGAGCGACGGCAGCGAAGCGAGGGCTTTGACGCCATTCGCATCCAATGCCATGGCGCCCATCGCACCACCGAGGATCACGAGCTTGTCGTTATCCTTGGAGTAGGCCACCGCCACCTTCGAAGCGGCGATCGGGTCATCGCTGATAGCGATGCCGGTCGGCCCCTTGAACAGATGGGCGATGCCCTCGACGGGCGTTCCTTTCAGAGCGCGCACCGCCAGACGGTTCTTGGCCACACGAAACGACGCGCCGGCCGCATTCATGCGGGACCGGAGGTCGCTCATCTGAGCCACCGTCATGCCGGAATAGTGGGCGACCACCACGGAGCCGGCCTTCGAGAAGACCTGATTGAGGTCTTCAACGACTTCCGCCTTTTTGGCTTTTTCCACTTTGCTCTCCTTTGCGGTTTTCAGTGACGATCCTGAAAACCACCCTGTTGCTGTTCTCTGCCCCAGGGTCCAAACCCGAAATGGCGAAGCAAACTTCGCAAATCCGGTTTCTTCCCTGTCTATGCTGGAGAATTTTAAGGCCCCCCCCATTTCCTTAAAGGGAGGGGCCTCCAGCAGTCTCGGACAGTTCCGGCGATCGTCCGCCGGAATTTATTTGCACCCCTCGCCCCGAATGGGGCGAAGCGTGACGAACTACGCTGCGCCTCCCGCGCCGACCGAGGAGAGCGTGATCTTCACGCCCGGGCCCATGGTCGAGGAGAGAGAAATCTTCTTCACGTAATGGCCCTTGGCGCCCGACGGCTTGGCCTTGAGCACGCTGTCGATGAAGGCCTTCACGTTTGCCGAAATGGCATCTTCGGTGAAGCTGGCCTTGCCGACGCCGGCCTGGACGATGCCCGCCTTTTCGACGCGGTATTCCACCGCGCCGCCCTTGGCGTCTTTAATCGCCTGGGTGACGTCCATGGTCACGGTGCCGACCTTGGGGTTCGGCATCAGGTTGCGCGGGCCCAGCACTTTGCCGAGACGGCCAACAACGCCCATCATGTCGGGCGTGGCGATGCAGCGGTCAAAATCGATCACGCCCTTGTTGATCTGTTCCGCCAGATCTTCCGCACCGACGATATCGGCACCGGCCTTCTTGGCTTCATCGGCCTTGGCGCCCTTGGCGAACACAGCGACGCGCAGCTTGCGGCCGGTGCCCGACGGGAGCGAAACCACGCCGCGAACCATCTGGTCGGCATGCTTGGGATCAACGCCCAAATTCATCGACAGCTCGATGGTTTCATCGAACTTGGCGGTGGCGCGGGACTTAATCAGCTTCACCGCTTCTTCCACGGTGTAGCTCTTGGAAATGTCCAGGCCTTCGACGGCCTTCTTGAAACGTTTGGATTGAGCCATGACGGTTAGTCCCTCACCTGGATGCCCATCGAACGGGCGGAGCCTTCGATCATCAGCATCGCATTCTCGATGTCGTTGGCGTTGAGGTCCTTCATCTTGGCTTGGGCAATCTCGCGCACCTGAGCGCGCGTGACGCTGCCGGCGCTGGTGACGCCGGGCGACTTGGAACCGCTGGACAGCTTGGCCGCCTTCTTCAGGAAGAAGGAAGCGGGCGCGGTCTTCATTTCAAACGTGAATGACTTGTCCGAGAACACGGTGATGGTCACCGGGATCGGCATGTTCTTTTCCTGGTCCTGCGTCTTGGCGTTGAACGCCTTGCAGAACTCCATGATGTTCAGGCCGCGTTGACCCAAAGCCGGACCAATCGGCGGCGACGGATTGGCCGCCCCGGCCGGTACCTGCAACTTGATGTAACCAGTTACTTTCTTTGCCATGTCTCGCCGCCTCCTTTTTGCGGCTTAGCGGTTCAAACGAAATCCGAAGATTCCTCCCGCGTGATTATGGTTTGTCCGAACGCGGCCTCGGACCAGCCCCGCCGGGCGAAGCCCGGCAATTCAACAAAGCCGGGCGAAGCCCGACAATTCAAAATCACATCTTCTCGACTTGCGTGTATTCCAGCTCGACCGGCGTAGCGCGGCCGAAGATGGACACCGCCACCTTCAAGCGGCTGCGGTCTTCGTCCACTTCTTCCACCGTGCCGGTGAAAGAGGTGAAGGGGCCGTCGGCCACGCGCACCTGTTCGCCGATTTCGAAAATGATGGTGGACTTGGGATGCTCGGCGCCCTCGGTAACCTGATTGAGGATGCGATCCACTTCGCCCTGGCGCAGCGCCATCGGCTTGTTGTTCTGGCCGAGAAAGCCGGTGACCTTCGGGATGTTCTTGACCAGATGGTACACTTCGTCGGTCAGCTTGGCGTGCAACAGCACATAGCCCGGCAGGAACTTGCGCTCGGAATTGATTTTCTGGCCACGGCGCACCTCGATCACATCTTCCGTCGGCACAATCACTTCGGCCACGAATTCCTCGAGGTCCTGAAGCTTGGCCTGACGGCGGATTTCCTCCGACACCTTCTTCTCGAAATTCGAGTAGGTGTGGACGATGTACCACTTGGCGTCAGCATGAATGGCAACGTCGCTCATCAGGAAACTCTCCGGGCGCCGATAAGAAGGAATTCGCCATATTGAAGAAGGAAATCCACCACCGCGAAGAACACCATGGTCAGACCAACCATGATGAAAACCATCATGCTGGTGAGCCAGGTTTCCTTCCAGCTGGGCCACGTGACTTTCTTACTTTCACGATTGACCTGCTGGAAGAATTCGATGGGCGTGGTGCGGCGCACGGGCGGCGCATCAGCGCTGTCCGAATCGTCCGTCTTTTTCGTTACCTCGGCCATCAATTACTCTTCGTTGTATTGGCAGGAGCGGAGGGACTCGAACCCACGGCCCTCGGTTTTGGAGACCGATGCTCTACCAGCTGAGCTACACTCCTAATTACGCACGCAGTCCTTACTTGATGATCTTCGCGACGACGCCGGCGCCGACGGTGCGGCCGCCTTCACGGATGGCGAAGCGCAGCTTCTCTTCCATCGCGATCGGGACGATCAGCTCGACTTCGCAAGACACGTTGTCGCCCGGCATCACCATTTCCGT
>CANJIS010000023.1 GCA_947474565.1 Alphaproteobacteria bacterium | reverse complement strand
TCGGTTATCAGCCGCCGGCCCCCGAAACCGCGTCGTCGCTATGGCCGCCCTCCGGTTCCGCTACGCTCCACCTACGGCCGGCCATAGCGCTGGAGGCTGCAATGCACTAACAATCAAAACGGACCACTCAGTGGGAGCCGATCAGCTGCAGAAAACCGCCATCGAGATAGAGCAGCAATCCCGTGACGCCCAGGTGCGCATTGTTGGCGCGCGACGCGGCCAGAATGTCCTGCAATTCGTCCTGGGAAAGGTCACGCCTTGTGGCGCTGACATAGAGCATCTGCTGCATGGCGGTCAGTTTGCCGCCATCACCTAAATACCGGATTAATAAGAGTTCCAGACTCGACTGTACCAAACCGGGTCAGGGTTCTGCTGCTCAGGGCTTGATAATGAGACGCGCACCCTGGTTCAGCCGCTGCATCAGGGGCGTGAAATCGCGCGTGGCGAAGAATTCGTCGGTGGCCTGGCGCGCGCCGCGGCACCAGCCGTAATCATCAATGATCATCACGCCGCCGGGCGAGATGAGATCATACAGATGCACCAGCTCATGCAGGGTGGATTTGTACCAGTCGGTATCCAGCCGCAGGATCGCGATGGCGCCGGGCAGGGTTTTGGGAATTGTTTCCAGCACATCGCCGGCCACGAAATGCATGTTCTCCATCGGATAGCCGGTGGTCTTCAAATACGAGCGCACCGTTTCCACCGCGCCGCCATAGCCGATGGTCTGGCCGGCGGCGTGGGCGGTGTTCCAGGCTTGCTCCATCGAGTTGCCGTCAAAATCCACATCCACCGCTTCGGGGCGGGTCATGCCTTCGTAGGTGTCGTAGAGATAGAACGCGCGTGCCGTATCGCCGAAATGCTTGCACGCGAGCGCCGCCAGCATCATCGAGCCGCCGCGCCACACGCCGCATTCGGCGATGGCGCCGGGGATGTTGTTCTTCACCACATAACGCACCGCCTGGAACAGGGCATACGCCGCTTCCGGGCCTTCGCGCATGGTCATGGTGTAGGGCTGGATCTTGGCCGCAATGGCCGACCAGGCGCGGTCGTCGGGATCGCTTTGCAGGTCTTTATAGGTGCGCTCGCTCATGGCCGATGGGTAACACGCACAGCGCAAAAGAAAAACGGCTCCGGGGGAGGGGCATACCCGGAGCCGTCTTCCTGTACGAGCAGTCCTAACTAGCGATTACGCCCGCCGTTACGACCGCCGCCATTCCAGTTGCCACGGCCGCCGCCGTTGCCATTCCAGCCGTTGCGGCTGCCGCGATAGTTGTTGAAGCCGCGATTATAGCCATTGCCGTAGCCGAAGCTCATGAACGGGCCACCGCCGTAATAGGACGAGCCGTAACCGCGTCCGATGCAGTTGAAGGCGTTGTAGAAGCGGCTATAGGGATCGCAGGCAAATCCGGGGGGGGGGGGGCGTAAGCGCCGTAGCTGCTGCCGTAGCCGCCGTAACCGCCGCCAAAGCCAAGACCGATGCTGACCTGGGCAGACGCCGGCGCGGCGGCGAAGGTGGCTGCACCAGCGATGACAGCGGCACCAAGAACGTATTTGAGGAAGCCTTTCATCGGGATCTCCTTTCAAGAGATATCTTGAAAACGAGATTGATCCTTGGCGGCTGAACCCAATGTGAACGGGTATGTAATGTTCACGTTATCAAGAAATACGCCATTTGCGCCAAAAATGCGCCGTTATGCGATCAACCGGCCAACTGTGTTGCCAGGATCACCGACGCAACCGCCAAACCGACGCCTGTGCCGAACAGAATCAATCCGGTGCGCGGGCCCGCGCCGCGCCACGACTCGGCAGGAATTTCGCCGCTGCCGGTTTTCGCCGCCAGCGCGTTGCCGCGAATGAAGTGATAACCGAACACCGCCACGCCGCAGAGCGCGATCAGAAGCCCGCCAACGCTGATGAATTTTTGCAGAATCCAGGCCGCATCCAGCAACAAGGGATTATCCAACCAGCGTGCGCGAAGCGGCGGCCAGGCAAATCGCCAGGGCGATGGCAAACGCCACGTCCCAGGATTGCGGCCGCAGCAGATTGAAACGGCGTTCCCAGCCCAGGGTCTCGAAGCGGCTGCGGGTCACTCGGCGGCCAGCAATAACAAGGGTTTTCATGCAATCTCCTGCCGGGATCGCCCTGTGGCGCACGCCCGATGCAGCAGTAACGGCTGCTCATCCCCTTTGTTCCCTTGCTGGACGAATGCCGCCCGGCCCCCTATTTTCGCGCCAAATTCACGGTACCCCCCAAATGGACCAGACAGTGACCAACCGCTTTTTGAACATGATCGCCGCCGCCTCGATTCTTGGCCTCGCTACCCTGCCCGCCCTGGCCCAGGGCGCGGTCGTGCCCGCCGCCGGCGCGATGAAGGATTTTCCGGAAGCCCATGAACTTCCCGATCCCTCGCTGACCTACAAGATCGTGTTCGATGTGCAGAGCATGCCCTCTTCGCCCGACCAGGTGAGCCCGGCCCTGCGCTCTATCGGCGGCATCATCAACACCTATCGCAACCATGGCGTGGCGGCGGATCATCTGGTTTTCACCGCCGTGTTCCATGGTGACACCATCGTGCAGATAGTGGACGACGCCACCTATAAGGGCCGCACCGGCTACGACAAGAATCCCAACGTGCAAATCCTCAACCAGCTCAAGGCGGCGGGTGTGCAGATGGTGGTGTGCGGCCAGTCGGCCATGGCGCAGCATTATGATTTCAAGACCATCCTGCCTCTGGCGACGATGAACTTGTCGGCCACCGCCACCTTCATCAACCTGATGACGCGCGGCTATATCCAGATCAAGGCCTGATCCCACGCATGCAAAACCCCTCCGTGCTTTCGCACGGAGGGGTTTTTTGTTGTCTAAACATACCCAGACCCTGCCTCCCCCTTCGGCGCGAAGCGCCTGGAAGGCAGAGGGGGTTACTTAATAAGCGCTGCGCCGACGCGGCAGACGGCTTCATCTTGCGAAGAGGTGCCGCCGGAGCAGCCGATGGCGCCCACCAGCTGGCCGCCCCGGATCAGGGGAAAGCCGCCGCGCGAGGCGATCACGTCGTCCAGCGACAGCTGGCCGTAATTGCCGCCATTGACGCCCTGTTCAAACGCCTTGGTTTCGCGGCGAAAGCCGGCCGAGACGCGGGCCTTGTGCTGCGCGATCTCAACCGACGCGGTCTGGGCGCCATCCATGCGGTCAAAGGCGACCAGATGGCCGCCGGTATCGACCACGGCGATGTTCATCGCCCAGCCGCGCCGCTTGGTTTCGGCTTCCACCGCCGCGATCAGCGTCTTGGCTTCGGCCAGCTGGATCGGCGCGCCATAGGGCATGTTGAACGGCATGGCGTCGGGAATGACGTCAATCGGATTGGGCGCTTGCGCCGAAGCAGCGCCCGCCATCGCGGTGGCGCAAGCCACCGCGAGCAGGACATGTTTGAAGGTAATGGTCTCGTCCCCGCCTTACATTCCGCCCGGAGCGGGACGTGGCGGCGGCGGCATGTCGTCCATCGAAGCCGATTGCGGCATCATGATGTGTGCGCCGGCCTGGCCGGAATACATGATCCAGGGCGAGGAGGCATTGACCCGCTTGGTCGATATGGCCAGGTCTTCGCCCGTCTGATTGGGCACCATCATGCGCCACATGCTGCGCGATTCCGCTTCGGTCTTGCCGGAGCGCTGATAGGTCATGGTGCCGACCGGCGGACGCTTGAGCTTGCCCGAGGCATAGGCGGCATCCATGTCGGCGGTGAGGGTCTTGACATCCTTGCCCTGGGCCCGTTCCAGGGCCTGGAAATCGGCGCTCGCGCGCATGGCATCGCCGCGGCAATTGACGTTGAAGCCTTCGGCATTGGAATTGTCGATGCAGAAAATACGGTTGGTGCCCTGGCGCACCACCTGCGGCATGCCCTTGGCGTCATAGCGGACCACGGTGGCCCCATCGCGCAGCGCCGCCGGAAGCGCCGACGTCGCCTTCTTGATCAAGGCGGCATCGTCCGATTGCGCCATCGCGGCGGTGAAGGACAGCGCCGACAACGCGGCGCCCAGAAGGACGGAAGATAATTTCATGATTCACTCCTTGAGGATGAAAAGCTCCGGCTACTTGCCGTCGTAGTAGATGCGCCAGATGCGGCCCTTCTTGGAATCCGCAATATAGAGCGAACCGTCCGGGCCCACCGCGCCGCCCACCGGGCGATAGGCGGCTTTTTCCGGATTGCGCGCGGCGGCATCGGTGCCCGCGAAACCATCGGCGAAGGTTTCCGCTGCGCCCGCTTTGCCGTTCGCAAATGGCACGAACTTGACGTCATAGCCGCCGGGCACGGCGTGGCCGGCATTGCCGCCATGCATCACGATGAAGGCGCCGCCGCGATACTTCGCGGGAAACCGGCGGCCATTGTAGAACACCAGGTCCAGCGGCGAGTGCGACGGATAGAAGGCCGCCACCGGCGTGACATACAAACCGGCGGGCGGCTGGGTCTTGTTGTTGCCGCCATATTCCGGCGCCATCAAACGGATGTTGCGCTTGCCGTCCCAATAGGTGAACGGCCAGCCCATATGGGTGACGCCCTTGGTGTCGATCTTGTCGAGCTCGTCGGAGATCTGCTCGCCTTCTTCCTTGCTGACGATATCGGAGAACTGATTGGCGGTGCCGTTGCGGTCATGCATCACGGCATAGAGGCCGTTGCTGGCGCTCCAGTCCATCGCATCGAGATCGCGCAGGCCCGTCGCCACAGCCACGCCATCGCCGGGAAATTTCTGATTCAGCTTGCCCGCCTTGAATTTCCAGATGCCGCCGCGGCCCTGAATGCCGGGGCACGGGTTCAGGCCAACCGGCTTCTGACCCTTGGGTGTATCGGGCGCAAAGCAGGTGTTGCCGCTGCCGCCGACGCCGACATAAAGGTTGCCCGCATTGTCGAACGCGATGGCGCGGTTGGAAAAGCCGGTGGTCGGCATGCCGTCCAGCACCTTTTCCGGCGCGGCGCTGGGGACCAGATTCTTGTCGAGCTTGACGCGATAGACCGCCGCCACCGAGCTGGCATAGAGCGCGCCGTTATAAAGACGGATGCCGGTGCCGTTGCCCGCTTCCTTGGTGAAGAACTGGGGCTCGCCCGCCTTGTGGTCCTTATCGAGCTTGATCGCGGCCAACCCGTCGCGGGTGGAGATATAAAGGTCGCCGCCCGGCGTCACCGCCATATGGCGCATGCCTTTGACGGCTTCGGCCACCACCTGGGCATGAAAGCCTTGCGGCAGCACCAGGCCATCGGGCTCGGCGGCGTTCGCCGCACCTGTTGCCAACACCAACGCTGCACTGAGCAGAAATTTCACGCGCATCCCCGATTCCCCGTATTTAATTATCCAGGATCATATTGGGCCGGTGTGCGGGTTGCAAATTACAGAACCGGCCAGAAAACAGGCGCGCCCAACAAACAGGCCGTGCCGCTGAAATGTCTGATCAGCGCGCTATCCGCATGGCGGCTGCGTAAACGTCCCGGATTGCACGGCCTTCCGAACAGGGTTACGCCGCCCCCATCGCTGGGGAGCGTATGGAGCTGGAGCCTGGAACACGTGAACGCTGAAGACCTGATGCGGAACATCACTGCCGCATTCGCGCAATCGGATTTGGCGCCGCTGATGAACGCTCTGCATGAAGATGTGGTGTGGAAATCCGCCTCGCGTCAACCCGGCCCTTTCAGCTTCCGTGGCGATTACAAGAACCGCGCCGGGGTGCTGGAGCTGATGTCCAAGCTCGCCCGCGATTACACCTTTCATCGCATGACGCCGAAGGAAATCGTGGCCGGCCTGGACACGGTGTGGGGCCTGTTCGATGTCGGGCTTTCCTTTGACCCCAAGGGCAAGGCGAAAACCGCCCAGCCGATCAGTCTGGACATGGCGATTCACTGGCGGCTGAAGGACGGCAAGATCATCGAACACCAGACCTTCTTCGACACCGCCTATATGGCGGCGCGCCAGGAAGCCGTGGCGGCCTAAATCCTGGCGCTTTTAGATCTTCTTCTTGGCGCGGGTTTTCCGGGCCGGCTTGGGCGCAGGCGGCGGCGCGGCGGCGGCTTCGGCGGCTTCCTTTTCCAGCCGCAGTGCCTTGAGGCGCACGGTCTTGGCGTCCTGCGCCGCGCTTTCCTTGGCCATCTGATCGCGCACCATCTGGGTGCGCTGGTCATAGACGGTTTCGGAGTTGGGGCGGCTGGGCGGCTTCGGGTTTGCCATGCCTCATGCTAGCCGGGGACAAGGCCGTTTCCCACCTTGGCCGCCTTGACTGCCTTGGGGGCCGGGCCGGGAGATTCTCCCGAAAAACGGGCAAATCCGGGCTTATTTGACGAACCGGGCGGGAGCCACGAAACTTAATTTTTCCCTAACCGTATCCTTTTCAAGAGTTCAGATGCCCCGGAGGCAGATCATGAAAAGCATCACCAGGAAGCTTCTCGTTCCCCTCATCGCCATTGGCGGTTTGCTGACCTTGGGCGGTTGCGCCTCGGGTTACTACAATGGCGGTTATGGCTATGGCGGCGGTGGCCGTTATACGCCGTATGGCAGCGGCTATAGCAGCCCGTATTACGGCGGCGGTTATGGCGGCGGCTATTACAGCGGCGGCTACAATCGCGGCGGCGGCGGCAGCTTCGGCTTCGGCTATAGCAGCGGCGGACGCCGTGGCGGCAGTGGCTATGGCTATTACCGTGGCGGTTACGGGTACTAATTCCCGCACTTGACCGATCAGGCGGCGCCAGCGCCAATGCGCTGTGCTGCCTGATCTTCAACCTACCCTCACAGGAAAAACCCTCTCCATCCGGCCGCTATGGGCGTCGGATTGGACGGAGCTGTTCCACGCGGCGTCTGATCCCAAGATCTGGGAAATCCATCCCCAGCCCGACCGCTACAAGGAAAAGGTCTTTCGCGAATTCTTCGACGCCGGCTTGCGCTCGAAAAGCGCGCTGGTTTTTGTCGAGGAGGCCAGCCACACGCTGGTGGGATCAAGCCGCTATCAGGCGTTCGACCCGGAAAAGCGCGAGATCGAAATCGCCGCGACCTTCCTGGTGCCGCGCCTGTGGGGCGGCGGCGTCAACCGCGAAATCAAGAACTTGATGCTGGGCCACGCCTTCACCTTCGCCGACGCGGTGCAGTTCTGGATCGGTGAGAAAAACCTGCGCTCGCGCCGCGCCATGGAAAAGATCGGCGGCGTGGGACGTGCCGGCTTGCAGGACCGCCCGCCGATGGGCCAGCATGTGGTCTATGAAATCACCAAAGCCGGGTTTGCGGCGAATCCGTATTGGCGCGGTTAAAAAAAGAGGCGGCCGAAGCCACCTCTGATTCTATTGCGCCTGGCCCCTCGCCCAAGCTCGGGGCGTTCGTCGCTCGAAACGATCCACTGGATCGTTTCGTTCGCCTACGGCGAACCGCTCCTCACTCCGCCGCCTGCAACGCAGAAGCCGCAGCGAATTTCCGCCGGAAGGGCTTGAGCACCACAATCGCCAGCACCGCGACCAGAGCGTTGGCGATGGCGCCGATCCAGAACACCGTGCTCCAGTCGCCCTTGGCCGCGACGTAAGCGGTCAGCGGCACCAGCAGCGAGGCGGTGCCCTTGGCGGTGTAGAGCATCCCCGCATTGGTGGCGGCGAATTTCTGGCCGAAGGAATCGGTGCAGGTGGCGGGGAAGAGCGAGTAAATCTCGCCCCAGGTGAAGTAGATCGCCGCCGAGCACAGCACGAAGGCAACCGGGGTATGGCCGAACTGCGCCAGACTCCAGATCGAAATCGCATTCAGCGAAAAGGCGATGAACATCGTCTCTTCGCGGCCGATCTTGTCGGAGACCCAGCCGAAGAAGGGCCGCCCCAAACCGTTCAGCACATTGTCGATGATCAGCGCCACGGTCAGCACCGTACCCGTGAGACCAATCAGATTGATCGAGGTTTTGGCAACACCGTAATCCGCCGCGATGGAGGCGAACTGCGCCGTCACGATCAGGCCGCCCGAGGCCACGGTGACGAACATCAGGTAGAGCAGCCAGAACAGCGGCTTCTGCAGCACTTCCATCGGCTGGTAGGAGCGGCGCGATTGCGGGTTGTTCACCACCACCTTCGGCTTGAGGTTGGCCGGCGGGGCGCGCAGGAACTGCGACACGATCAGGATGATGATGCCCTGCGCCAGGCCGAACCACAGAAAGGCCGACTGATACCCGTACGCGCCGATCACATAGCTGATCGGCACCACGGTGGCGGCGGCGCCCGCGCCGAAACCGGCGGCGGTGCAGCCGGCGGCCAGACCACGGCGGCCGACAAACCATTTCACGGCGTTGCCGACACAGGTGCCATAGACCGCGCCCGCGCCGATGCCGCCGATCACGGCGCCCGCATACAGCATGGGGATCGAGCTGGCGACCGAGTTCAGCGCCCAGGCAATCGCCACCAGCACGCCGCCCAACGTGACCACGATGCGCGGGCCGTATTTGTCGACGAACCAGCTTTCAATCGGCACCAGCCAGGTTTCGGCCAGCACAAACAAGGCGAAGGCGCCGGCGATTTCCGCACGGGTCCAGCCTTGCGCCTTCGACATCGGATCGACGAACAGATTCCAGCCATATTGAAGGTTGGCGATCATCACCATGCAGACAATGCCGATGATGAGCTGGGGCCACTGGCCCGATTGTTCGCTATCCGCGTCCGCTGCCATGGCGTTTCCCCGTCTGATTTTTATTGTTGTCCAAAGCATACGGTTGGGAACTACTCCCGTGCAAGCCTCGGCTGCGGCGCGGCCAGCGCTTACTGACAGGAATTCGAGCGAATTGGTGCAGCGCACCGTAAACGGCGAACCGCGATTGACGCCACAAAAACCCTTCGCCATGCTTTGCCCGGGCGGGGATTCCCATGAAGAAATTTCTATTGTGTGCTGGCGTGATGCTGGTCGCGGCCCATTGGCCTGCGGCAGCCCAGACCGTGCCGGATACGCGCCATGCTTATGCCGCCGGGCGCTTCGATCTGGAATCGGGCAATTACGACAAGACCATCGCGGAATTCAACGCGGCGCTGAAGCGCGATCCCGACAACTATGAAGCGTTGAGCGTGCGGTCCGCGGTTTACACGGGGGCCAAGGATCCTCGCGCCCTGGCCGACCTGAATGCGATGGTGCGGTTGAAGCCTGCTGACGGCGACGTGCTGATCGAGCGCGGCAATGTCTATTTCGCCATGCAGGATTTCGATCACGCCCTCGCCGATTACAGTGCCGCCCTGAAGCTGCAGCCGGACAGCGAGATATATGCCTTGAACCTGGCGCTGGCCCAGGACGCCAAAGGCGACAGCGCCCGCGCCCTCGCCACTTACAGCCAGCTTCTGCGCGCCAAGCCGGATTCCGCGAACGCCCTGACGGCACGCGGCGCGCTCTATGCCAAGCAGGAGAAGTACGATCTGGCGCTGGCCGATTTCAATGCCGCACTCAAGCTGAATCCGGGCGCGGCGGCGACGAATAACGTCGCCAAGGTCTATATCTACCAAAAAAAACTATGACCGCGGCCTGCCCTTGCTCGACGATGCGATCAAGGCCGAGCCCAACATGGCGGAGCTTTATTTCACGCGCGCCTTTGGCCGCGCCCAGAAGGGCGATATCGACGGCGCCATGGCTGACTACACCAGGACCATCCAGTTGTCGCCGGACAATTGGGGCCTGGCTGCGCTGGGCGAGCGCGGCCGCATCTATATCAGCAAAGGCGATTACGCCAACGCTATCGCCGACTTTGACCAGATCATGAAGACCGCGCCCTGCCCGATCTCGACAAGGCGGTTGCCGCCGACCCCAAGCGGATAGATGCCTTGCGCTATCGCGGCAGGGTTCATCTGGAGCGCAGGGATTTTGATCGCGCCCTTGCCGATTTCAATCAGGCGGCAAAGCTGAGTCCGGACGATTTCGAAACCATCTTCTGGCGCGCCGGTGTCTATGGCAGCAAGGATGACTTCGACCACGCCCTGGTGGATTACAGCAGAGCGATCCAGCTCAATCCCGCCTACGCCGCGACCTATGCCATCCGCGCCCATATCTATACGCAGCGAAAGGAATACGCCCGCGCCATCGCCGACAATGACAAGGCGGTGGAATTACTGCCGGACAATGCCATGGCCTATCAGCAGCGCTGCTGGAACCGGGCGGCGTCGAACCAGGATTTGGACAAGGCGCTGGCCGACTGCAACAAGTCGCTTGCGATCAACGCCCGCGACTCCGAAACGCTGGACGACCGCGGCATGGTCTATTTCCGCATGGCCAAGTTCGACCTGGCCAAGGCCGATTACGATGCCGCCATCGCCATCAAGCCCCTGGGCCAGACGCTCTATATGCGCGGCGTAACCAAGAACCGGCTGGGCGATGCGGCGGGCGGCAAGGCCGATATCGCCGCCGGATTGGCGATCGATCCCAGGGCCGGGGAATTCGCCACCAGCGTCGGCATAAACCCTTAAGTCCGGCTTCGCTCACGCAAACCCGCCTTGGCGCGGGCCAGCTATGCGCTAGGCTGTTGAAATCGCAGCAATAAATGGCATTGACCCCGGCTCCTCCCATATAGAAACTCCCCAAAAATCGCGGCCAAAGCCGCTTTTTGGCCGTGGGGCGGCCAAGGTAAGCAAGTCACCAAGGCGCGTCATAGGAATGGATATGCGTGAGACCCGGATCATCATGGGCATGCCAATTTGTCTGGCGGTGCTGGATTGTCATGCGCGCCAGGAGCATCTGGACCAGGTGTTCGACGCCTTCACCCAGGTGGACGAACAGTTCAGTCCGTTCAAGGACACCAGCGAAATCTCCCGCTTCAATCGCGGCGAGATCAAACGCGAAGACCTCACCCCCAAAATGCGCGAAGTCCTCGCCCTGTGCGAAAAGACCAAGGCCGAGACGCGCGGCTTTTTCGATATCGCCAAGCCGGACGGCTCGCTCGATCCCTGCGGCATGGTCAAGGGCTGGGCGATCAAGAATGCGGCCGATCAGCTTCGCGCCATGGGTTTCAGCAATTTCTTTGTCGATGCCGGCGGCGATGTCCAATGCCACGGCGTTGCCGATGACGGCGACTGGAAAGTCGGCGTCCGCAATCCCTTCGCGGCGGACGAGATTGTCAAAGTGATCGTGCCCAAGGGCGCCGGTGTGGCCACCTCCGGCAACTATATCCGCGGCGACCACATCTATAATCCGCACACCGGCAAGTATGGCTCGGACGATATCGTCAGCCTGACCGTGATCGGCCCCGATGTGCTGGAGGCGGACCGCTATGCCACCGCCGCCTTTGCCATGGGGCGCGAAGGCATCTATTTCATCGAACGCACCAAGGGCCTGGAAGGCTATGAGATCGACGCTTCCGGCGTGGCGCGCATGACCACGGGATTGGAGAAGTATTTGCCATGTTGAGTCACGCCAAAGGCCACGAAAGCCTGGCCGGCAAGCTGCTGCTGTCCACCGCGCTGATCGCGGCGACGGCCATCTATGGCTGGTGGCAGGCGGGCGTCGCCAGGCAGCAACAAGCTGCCGCGATGGCGGCGATGCAGGCGGCGATGCTGGCCGCTTCCGATCCGGTGCCTGCTGCCGCGCCGCAAGCGAAGGCCCAAGGGTCGGCAATGTCGGCTGCGCCGGAGGCAGCCGTTACGCCTGACGCCAGCGCTGCCACGCCTGAAGCTGCAGCCGCTGCGCCTTCAGACAACAGCACCAAGCTGGCGATGGCCACGCCGCAAGCCAGCGCGCCGCAAGCCGCCACACCGGGTTCGCCTAGCGGCAGCGTAGCGAACGCTGCGCCCGCGCCGGTCGCTGCCGCCGCCCCGCCCGCCGCCACTCCTGCCAATGGGGGCGGCCTGTTGCCCGCCGATCCGCCCAAGATGCTGACCGGCATGGCCGCGATCCAGAATTTCATTCCCACCCCAGGCATCTCGCCGCCCTTGCCGCCGGTGACGGGCGTGCCTGATCCGGGCGCCGTGCCGGCCATTCCTGCCGGTGGCACCCGCCTGGAAGACGGCGATTACACGTCTGATCGCGTGCAGTTCGAATGGGGCGACCTGCGCGTGCGCATCGTGGTCACCAGCGGCAAGATCACCACCGTGCAGATCATGTCGTATCCGGATCACCGCTCCCAGTCGCTGTATCTGATCCAGCTCGCCGATCCCTTCCTGACCAAGGAAGTGATCAAGACCCAGCAATCCCAGGTCCACACGGTTTCCACCGCCACCAACACCAGTGTCGCCTTCCGTGAAGCGGTTGCCGGCGCCATTGTGAAAGCCACCCGCTAACATGTTCCTGCGTCATATCCTCACCTACCGGCTTGCTCTTTATTATCTGGCCGCTATCTGGGTTGGCGCGTTTGCGCTGTCCTTCTTCGACATCGTGCACCAGTCGCCTGCGAACATGGCACTCTCCACCGCGCTGGCCTTGGGCATCTGCTATGTGACGAACTGGGCGTTCTCGTATGTCTTCGGCGCCACCAGCAATTGGGAATCGGTCGGCATCAGCGCATTGATCATCTCGCTGATCATCACGCCCGCCGGCTTCGATGATCCGGCGGCGCTGGGTTTCCTGGCCGTGGTCGCGGCCTGGGCGATGGCGTCCAAATATCTGATCGCCATCAAGCACAAGCATCTGTTCAACCCCACCTGCTTCGGCGCCGCCGTTCTGGGCACGCTGCTGCACAGAACCGTCAGCTGGTGGATCGGCGATGCCGCCATCCTTCTGCCCATCATCATTCTGGGCGGCGCCTTGCTGGTGCACCGCCTGCGCTATGTCGAAATGGTGCTGGCCTATGCGGTGGTGGTGCTGACCAATTCGGTGCTGCACGGCAACACCGCCAGCCTGGCGGGGATGTACAACTCCTTCTCCAACATGGGCATCCATTCCATGTTCGCCTTTTTCGGTCTGGTGATGCTGACCGAGCCGCGCACCGCGCCGCTCGGCCGCTGGCGCCAGGTGGTCTATGGCGCGCTGGTGGGCATTCTGTTCTCGCCCTATACCCATATCGGCACCTATTACTTCACGCCCGAGGCAGCCCTGGTTTGCGGCAATCTTTTCACCTTGTTCTCCAACAAGCGCCGCTTGAAGCGCTGGACCGAGAAGCTGGGCATGAAAACCGCCTCGGCCTGATCTGTGTACCGGGCATGGCCAGGGGTCTGACGATGCGTTACAGTCCGGCCGTTTTCGGGCCGCGATATCAATTGCAATTTCTGTGAAAGGACCATCATGGGCAAGGCTTTGGAAGGCGTCCGCATCCTGGACATGACGCATGTGCAGTCCGGTCCCACCTGCACCCAGATCCTCGCCTATATGGGCGCCGATGTAATCAAGGTGGAAAAGCCCGGCGAAGGCGACCCCACACGCGGCCAGTTGCGCGACGTGCCCGGCGAAGACAGCCTGTATTTCACCATGCTGAATGGCTCCAAGCGCGCCATCACCCTCAATCCCAAATCCAAGGCCGGCAAAGAGATCTTCACCAAGCTGATCCAGCAATGCGACGTGATGGTGGAAAATTTCGCCCCCGGCGCGATTGATCGCATGGGCTTTCCCTGGGAGCGGATCCAGGAGCTCAATCCGCGCATGATCTATGCCTCGATCAAGGGTTTCGGCGACGGCCCGTTCGAAGACTGCAAGGTGTACGAGAATGTAGCGCAGTGCACCGGCGGCGCGGCTTCGACCACCGGTGAGATCGACGGCGTGCCGATGGTGACGGGCGCGCAGATCGGCGATTCCGGCACTGGCATTCACCTGGTCGCCGGTATTCTGGCGGCGCTGTATCACCGCGAAAAATCAGGCCGTGGCCAGCGCGTCACCTGCGCCATGCAGGATGCGGTTTTGAATCTGTGCCGCGTGAAGCTGCGCGACCAGCAGCGCCTGGCCCACGGCCCGCTCAAGGAATATCCGCAATATCCGGGCGGCAAGTTCGGCGCTGCGGTGCCGCGCGCCGGCAATGCGTCGGGCGGCGGCCATCCCGGCTGGGTGGTGAAGTGCAAGGGCTGGGAGAAAGATCCCGACGCCTACATCTATATGATCACCCAGCTTCAGGCCTTCCCGGCGCTGGCCGAAGTCATTGGCCGCAAGGATTGGCTGGAGAACCCGGACTACAACACGCCGCAGGCCCGCCTGCCGCGCCTGAAGGAAATCTTCGCGGAAATCGAACGCTGGACCATGACCAAGACCAAGTTCGAAGTCATGGCGATCTGCAATCCGCTGAACATTCCCTGCGGCCCCATCCTGTCGATGAAGGAAATCGCCGAAGAACCGGCCCTGCGCGCCACCGGAACGGTGGTGGAAGTGGATCATCCCAAGCGCGGCAAGTACCTGACCGTGGGCAACCCGATCAAATTGTCGGACTCGCCCGCCGATGTGCGCCGCTCGCCGTTTCTGGGCGAACATACCGATGAAATCCTGCGCGGCATGCTGGGCATGAATGACGCACAGATCGAAGCTGCCAAAGCCGAAGGCGCGATCTAGTGGCGCGGCAAATCCTGATCCTGGGTGCGTCCTACGGTTCGCTGTTCGCCACCAAATGCCTCATGGCCGGTCACGACGTGCAGCTGGTCTGCACCCCTGGCACCGCCGCTCTCATCAATAAAGAAGGCACCATCGTGCGCTTCCCCATCAAGGGCCGCGAGGGCCTGGTGGATGTGTCGTCCAAAAATCTTCCCGGCAAGATTGCCGGCGCCGCGCCGGAGGAAGTCGATCCCCGCAGTTTTGATCTGGTCGTGCTGGGCATGCAGGAAGGCCAATACGGCACCCCCGGCGTGAAGGAATTGATGGGCCGCATCGCAGCCGCGCGCGTGCCTGCGCTGGCCATCATGAACATGCCGCCGCTTTCGTACTTGAAGCGCATTCCCGGCCTGGACAGTGAAGCCCTCAAAGGCTGCTTCACCGATCCATCCGTGTGGGATAGCTTTGAACCCGGGCTGGTGTCGCTGGCCAGTCCCGACCCGCAAGCTTTCCGTCCGCCCGATCAGGGCAAGAACGTGCTGCAAGTGGGCCTGCCCACCAACTTCAAGGCGGCGCGGTTTGAAGCCGAGGCCCACACCGCCCTGCTGCGCGAACTGGAAGCCGGCATTGATGCCGCGCGTTATGACGGCATCGAAATTCCGGTGAAGCTGAAGACGCACGATTCCATTTTCGTGCCGCTGGCCAAATGGCCGATGCTGATCACCGGCAATTACCGCTGCATCACGGCGAACGGCCCCATCCCCATCCGCGACGCCGTGCATGGCGATATCGAAAAATCCAAGGCCGTCTATGAATGGACGGGCAAGCTTTGCCAGGGCCTGGGCGCCGACGCCGACGACCTGGTGCCATTCGAAAAATACGCCAAGGCGGCGGAAGGCTTGTTGAAGCCTTCGTCGGCGGCCCGCGCCCTGTTCGGCGGGGCGGAACATATCGAGCGGGTGGATTGCCTGGTGCGCCGCGTGGCCAAAAGCCAGGGTCTGGAATCCCCCGTGCTGGACGAAACCGTCCGGCTGGTGGACGCCCAACTGGCCAAAAACCGGGCTGCCGCGAAGGCCTGATTGGGATATTTTCCCGAAGCCATAGGGCTCAGGCCCAAACTACGCTGTCGCTATGGGCCTTTCGCCCGTCCTTCGGGCTTTGCCCTCGGACAGCCACATTCCCGCCCGCAGCTTGCCCGGTTGTTATCCGGATATTTAAGCTACCGGCCATTGCGCTGCCATTTGCGTCCCCTAAATCTATCGCACCGGGCGTACGCGCCCGCATGAATTCGGGAACCTTCAAGGAGCCACCCATGTCGAACACACCCAAGACGTTTGCCGCCGCGATGCTGCTGACCACCGCGCTGGCCGCCGGCACCGGCGCCTTCCTCGCCACCAACATCAACCAAAGCCATGCCGCGCCGATCACGGTGACGCCGGTCAATCCCTCGCCGGGCTTTTCGCAGCTGATCACCAAGGTCAAACCCGCCGTGGTGCAGATCACCGTGGTATCGGGCCCGGGCAAGGAAGCGGCCGCCGATGCGGACGATGAAGACGAAGACGCCAGCCCCGATGAGGCGCTGAAGAACATGCCGCCGGAAATGCAGCGTTTCTTTCGCCAGTTCGGCGGCCAAGGCCGCTTGCAGATGCCGCGCCCGCAGCAGCGCGAAAGCCGCGCCCAGGGTTCAGGCTTCATCATTGACGCTTCGGGCTACATCGTCACCAACAACCATGTGGTGGACGGCGCCCGCGATGTGCAGGTGACGCTGACCGACGGCAGCAAATTCACCGCCAAGGTGATCGGCAACGATTCCAAGACCGACTTGGCGCTGATCAAGATCGACGCCAAGCGTGAACTTCCCTATGTCGCGTTCGGCGATTCCGACACCGCCCATGAAGGCGACTGGGTGATCGCGGTGGGCAACCCGTACGGCCTGGGCGGCACCGCCACCGCCGGCATCATCTCGGCCCATAACCGCGATATTCATTCCGGCCCCTATGACGATTTCCTGCAGATCGACGCCTCGATCAATCCGGGCAATTCCGGCGGTCCGCTGTTCAACCAGTCGGGTCAGGTGGTGGGCGTGGACAGCGCCATCTATTCGCCCAATGGCGGCAGTGTCGGCATCGGCTTCGCCATTCCGTCCAACGTCGCCAGGATGGTGGTGACGCAGCTGCGCGAACACGGCACCGTGACGCGCGGCTGGCTGGGCGTCTCAATGCAGCCGCTCACCCCCTCGCTCGCCAAGGCCGCCGGTGTGGGCAGCGAAAAGGGCGTGATGGTCAATTCGGTGGTGGAGAATTCTCCTGCCTCGCGCGCCGGTGTGCAGCAGGGTGACGTCATCACCCAGTTCGGCGGCAAGACCATTGCCGATCCGCGCGACCTGGCCCTGGCCGTGGCCAACACCACCGCCGGCGCCAGCGCCAAGATGACCGTGATCCGCAATGGCGCAACCACGCCGCTGAATGTCACCATCGCCAATGAACAGGTGCCGGTGAAGACCGCCGCCGCTGAAAAGCCCGCCGCCAAGCCGGCCGCCTTGAAGCATCCGGTGGGCATGTCGCTGGCCGCTGATGCCAAGGGCGTGCTGGTGAGCGCCGTCACCCCCGGCAGTCACGCCGATGACAGCGGCCTGCAGGCCGGCGACGTCATCGAGCAGGTGAACGGCAAGAAGGTCTCCAATCCGGATCAGGTGGTGGATGCCTTGCGCACCGCCCAGGACCAGAAGCGTGAAGCGGTGTCGCTGCTGATCACCCGCGACGGCCACAGCGCCTTCTTAGGGTTGCAACTGGCGTAACGAACCCGCGCCTTAGCCCCTTTGGCGCGCAATACCCCGGCCCGGCATGCCCCCCCCCCGCATGCCGGGCCGGATCGTTTTTGGGCGAACCAATCTGCTTTGTCATTCCCGCGAAAGCGGGAATCCAGGAGTCCACAGGGCCTGTGTTTTCGCCCTGCCTCCAATCATATAAAGATATGCGTATTTCTTTATATGTTTTCTTGACAGATGCCTTGCCCCCGGCCATGGTCCGCGCAGCATGAGGACCCGAGCATGAGCATTCTGGCCACCAATCTCGGCTTTCCCCGCATCGGCAGCCACCGCGAGCTGAAGACCGCCCTGGAAAGCCATTGGAATGGCGGCAACGCGGACGACCTGCTCAAGACTGCCGCCTCCTTGCGCGCCCGCCACTGGGTGCTGCAGCAAAAGGCCGGCATCGCGCATATCCCCTCCAACGATTTTTCGCTTTACGACCAGATGCTCGACACCATCGCCATGCTGGGTGCGGTGCCGCCGCGCTTCGGTCACAAGGGCGGTCCTGTTCCGCTCGACCTGTATTTCGCCATGGCGCGTGGACGCCAAGACGCGGCGGCGATGGAAATGACCAAATGGTTCGACACCAATTATCACTACATCGTGCCCGAATTGACGGCGGGCACCGAATTCAAGCTGTCCACCACCAAGGCGCTGGATGAATTCAAGGAGGCCAAATTCCTTGGCATCACCACCCGCCCGGTGCTGATCGGCCCGATCACATTCCTCAAACTGGCCAAGATGCGCGACGGCTCTGATGCCCTCGCCCTGCTGCCGAAAATCATTCCCGTCTATCAGGAAGTGCTCCAGGCGTTGGGCGATGCCGGCGCGGACTGGGTGCAGATCGACGAACCGATCCTGGTTTGCGATCTCGACGAGGACACCAAGGACGCGCTCAACGACGCCTATTCCGAACTGACTTTTTTCGGGCCGGAAGGCGGGCCCAAGATCATGCTCGCCACCTATTTCGGTTCGGTGGGCAACAACACCCAGAGCCTGGTGGCCCTGCCGGTCGCCGGTGTGCATCTGGATCTGGTGCGTGCGCCTGAGCAACTCGCCGCCATCGCCAAGGCGCTTCCCCGGGAACGGTTTATCTCGCTGGGCCTGATCAATGGCCGCAACATCTGGAAGAGCGGCCTGACCGAAGGCGAGCGCCTGATCGAAGAAGCCCGCGCCCTGCATGGCGACAAGCTGTTTATCAGCGCAAGCTGCTCGCTGCAGCATTGCCCCGTCGATCTGGATACCGAAACCAGGATGGATGGGGAATTGCGCGGCTGGCTGGCCTTCGCCACCCAGAAGCTTAACGAGATCGCCGCCCTGGCCGATGCCGCCAATGGCCGGCGCGACAATGCCTATTTCCTGGAAAACGCCAAAGCGGTGGGTTCGCGCGTCACTTCCGGCCGCATCCATGATCCAGCGGTCAAAGCGCGCCTGGCCGCGGTGACGCCGGACATGGCCACCCGCAAGACCGGCTTTATAGAACGCATCGCCCTGCAACAGTCATTGCTGAAACTGCCGCTGCTGCCCACCACCAGCATCGGGTCGCTGCCCCAGACCAGGGAAATCCGCGAACTGCGCGCCGCCTTCAAACACGGCACACTGGACCAGGCTGCTTACGAACAGAAGCTGGAGGAAAAAACCGCCGAAGCGATGGCCTGGCAGGACAAGATCGATATCGACGTGCCGGTGCATGGCGAATATGAGCGCAACGACATGGTGGAATATTTCGGCGAGCAGCTTTCCGGCTTCGCCTTCACCGAACGGGCCTGGGTGCAGTCTTACAGTTCGCGCTGCGTCAAGCCGCCGATCATTTTCGGCGATGTCTCGCGGCCTTTGCCCATGACGGTGCGCTGGACGGCAATGGCGCAGAAATATACGGCCAAGCCGGTCAAGGGCATGCTGACCGGCCCGGTCACCATCCTGCAATGGAGCTTTGTGCGCGACGACCAGCCCCGTGAGCAGACCTGCCGCCAGATCGCGCTCGCCATCCGCGATGAAGTGCTGGATTTGGAAAAGGCGGGCGTGAAGATCATCCAGATCGACGAAGCGGCCTTGCGCGAAGGCCTGCCGATCCGCAAAGCCGACTGGCAGCATTATCTGGACTGGGCGGTGGAAAGCTTCCGCCTCACCGCCGGCGGGGTGAAAGACCAAACCCAGATCCACACCCATATGTGCTATTCGGAATTCAACGACATCATTGCCGCCGTGGCGGCGATGGATGCCGATGTCATCTCGATCGAGACCTCGCGCTCGGCGATGGAATTGCTCGATGCGTTCGTGAGCTTCAAATATCCGAATGATGTCGGGCCCGGCGTCTATGACATTCATTCCCCGCGCGTGCCCAGCCAGCAGGAAATGGAAGATTTGCTGACCAAGGCGCTGAAGGTTCTGTCGCCGCAGCAGCTTTGGGTTAATCCCGATTGCGGCCTGAAGACGCGCGGCTGGAAAGAAGTGGAACCGGCCCTGATTTCCATGGTGGCGGCGGCCAAGGCGGTGCGGGCGCGGCTTGGAACGGCGGCCCGGCCCTAGCCTCTTTCCGCGGGATTATGCTACAGCGCGGCCATGGCTGAGCCCCTCAACCGCCCCACCCTGATGCCCCCTGCGGGCCACAAAAAGGTGCTGCTGCATTCCTGCTGCGCCCCCTGTTCGGGCGAAGTGATGGAAGCGATGACGGCCTCTGGCATCCACTACACCATCTTTTTCTACAATCCGAACATCCATCCCAAGCGCGAATATGAAATCCGCAAGAACGAGAACATTCGTTTCGCGGAAAAGCACAACATCCCCTTCATCGACGCCGATTACGACGCCGACAATTGGATGGCGCGGGCCAAGGGCCTGGAAATGGAGCCGGAGCGTGGGCTGCGCTGCACCATGTGCTTCGACATGCGGTTCGAGCGCACTGCCCTCTACGCCCATGAGAACGGCTTTCCCGTCATCACCTCATCGCTGGGGATTTCGCGCTGGAAGGACATGAACCAGATCAACGGCAGCGGGACACGCGCGGCAGCCAAGTATGATGGCCTGTCCTACTGGACGTACAATTGGCGCAAGGGCGGCGGCTCATCGCGCATGATCGAAATCAGCAAGCGTGAGGAATTCTACCAGCAGGAATATTGCGGCTGTGTTTATTCCCTGCGCGACACCAACAAGCATCGCGCGGATACCGGGCGCACCAAGATCGAAATCGGCGTGCAGTATTACAAGGAAGCCGAAAAGCCTTAAGCGTGGGCGGCGGAAGCCAGCCCGACCTTGCGTCCCGCTTCCTGCAGCATCCACAGGCCGATAAAGCCCAGCAGGTTCACCACCAGCACATAGCTGATGATGGAGACGGTATAGACATCGCCCGAGGGCAGGAACGCCACCGGCACATACAGCGCCAATTCATAGACCGCGAAGCTGGCGGCGAACGTCGCCACGGCGGCAGGCCAGAAGGAATGGACAAGGCGTTGGGCGCCCCAGCCCGCGAACAGGGCCAGCAGAGCGGACACGCCGATCACCGCGCCCCAGGCAAAGCTGTCCCAGGTGCGGGGGTAATCCAGCAACCCATAACCGATGCACTGATTGGCGGCGAAGGTGCCGATGATCAGCACCAGGCCATCGCGCTTGGGCAGGAAGATGGCGGCCAGCGCGGCCAGGGCGGCGAACGGCATGGCGCAGGCGAAAATCAGGCTGCCCCCGATGGTGGCGGCGGCCAGAATCACCAGCCAAAGCGTCCGCTGCTTCACATCGGTTTTATCGACAATCATACAGATCTCCCGTTCGGCGCGGATTATAGTGCCTCGCCACCGCACTGCAATGCGATGTTTTAAAGTCTTTTCATGTGGTTGGGGCGCGCGCAGGCGTATAGTGGTCCAGGCTTAGAGGACACCCAAGCTGAAAAATCTGCTCAAGTGACTGATTGAACCAGTCCTGACTGTTTTGCTTACCATCGCGGCGACCACCGCCATCGCCCAACCCTTCTATGTACCGTCCGGCTCGATGGAGCCCACGCTTCAGATCGGCGATTACCTGATCGGCGCAAAATTCTCCTACGGCTATAGCCGCTACTCCTCGCCGCTCAACATCGGCCCGCAATCGCGCCACCGCCTGTTCGGGCGCGCGCCCTTGCGCGGCGATGTCGTGGTCTTCCGCCTGCCCCGCGATACCAAACAGACTTACGTCAAGCGCGTGATCGGCTTGCCCGGCGACCGGATTCAGATGAAGGAAGGCCGCCTGTTCCTCAACGGCAAGATCGTGCCGCTGGCCTCGGCCGGGCGCGGCTCGGTGGAAGAATCCGACGGCGTCCATCACCCGATCGACCGCTACACCGAAACCCTGCCGGGCGGGACGCAGCACACCATCCTGAAAAACAATTTCAACGGCCTGCTCGACAACACCGAGGAAGTCACCGTGCCGCCCTTTCACATCTTCGTCATGGGCGACAATCGCGACAATTCCCTGGACAGCCGCATGCCCGCCGCTCTGGGCGGCGTCGGTTTTGTGCCGATGAAAAATCTGATGGCGCGAGCCGAAATGACGCTGGGATCGGTGGATTACCTCAACGCCCATTCCATCACGGACTGGATTGCGAAAATCCGCACCAACCGCTTTCTGAAGCCGATTTAGCCTCCGGCGTAACCCTTCTCCACTGCGACAGGAATTCCACCCATCGCGTTCCAGTCGGGGTACTTCTTCTGCATCTCCTCGGCGATGGTGCGCTTAGCGTCTTCCACTTTCACGCCTTGCGCCTTCGCGCCCCGGATGAGTTTCACCAGATCGCGCATGAAATTGGTTTCCTGGCGCACCAGGAAAACATCGCCCGGCGGCGAATGATCCGGCAGCACGACATTGGCGTTGAGCTGTTCCATCTTGTCCAGCACCTCCAGCCATTTTTGCGGCGTGCAGGTGGGGCAGATGACATTGGAGCCGGTCTTGTTCTGCACCACATCGCCGGTGACCAGCACGCCATCGGGATCGGCCCAGACCAGCGCATCGCCCACCGTGTGGGCGGCGCCGTACCATAAAATGTTGGCGGCGACGCCGCCGCCCAGATCAACGGTGTGCATTTCGCCATCGAACACCACGTCCGCGGCTTTCACGCGCGCGCCTTCCAGCAAGCTGCGGTTCAAATCCGAGCGGGCGCGAAAAGCTTCGATCATCTGCGCGCCGTTCTGGTTCATCTCTTCGTCCTGCGCCCTGGGGCGGATTTCAACAGCGCCCGCCGGAAAGCCGCTGTCACCGGACATATGCTCGGGATGGTAATGCGTCGTGGTCAGATACAGCGTGTTGCCGGCGGGCGAGAGGCGCTTTGCCTCGGCGGCGATATACGCGCCGTTTTTCGGCCCCATGCCCGCATCCACCACCAGGGTCGCCGTGGTGCCGACAATAATGGCGATGTTGGGATTGCCGTTGATGTACCAGACATGCGGGCTGAGCTTCAGCGTCTGCGCCTTGGAAAGATCAGAGCTGGGAGGCTGATTGGGGGCTTGGGCATAAGCCGGAAGGCATAAAGCCGCGAAAGCCGCCGCTGCAAACCTGGTTTTCATTGCTCTCTCCTTCTCACGCCCGGATAAACGTGGCACACGCTAACCATGGATGTTTTCTACATCAACCTGGGCGCACAGACGCAGCGGCGGCGGGCGCTGGAAGACAATTTCCAGGCGGCGAACAACAAGGGCTGGCGGCTGACCCGCGTCGAAGCCGTGTCGGCCGGGGAGATGGCGGGCCGCATTCCGGGCCGCATCGGGGATGGCGAAAAAGCCTGTTTCCACAGCCATATCAAGGCCCTTGGCCTGGCCAAAGCCAGCAGCGGCCCGGTTCTGATCGCCGAAGACGATATTCTGTTCGGCACCCGCTCGTTCGACGCCATTGAACAGGCGCTGGCGAAAATTCCTGAAACTGCCTGGGACATTATTTTCACCGATGTCTCGATCACCAACATCCACGCCATGGCGGACCTGCTGTTGATGCGGCGCCAGGCGGTCAATGGCGGGCCGTTCGGCCTTATCAATCTGGCCCGCATGCCCTTCGCCGGTTCGGTCAGCTATATCGTCAACGCCCACGCCAAGGAGAAATTTCTGGCGCTGATTTCCAATACCGGCTCGCTGGATTTTCCCTATGACATTCACCTGCAGCGCGCCATTGCCGACGGCAAGCTTCGCGGCTTTGTCGCCTTCCCCTTCGCCACCACGCTGTCGCCGGACGCGGACAACTCCCAGATCCGCAACCTCAAAGCCGATGAAACAGCAATGAGCGCTTTTCGCAGATTGATGTGGCTGGAGCGGGACATTGACGATGCGGCCAAGACCATCGCTCAGGTAACGCAAGGGGCGGGCGACGCGGAGACCCAGACCTTCCTGAAAATCCTGTCGGTGTTCCTGGCGCCGGGGTTCAAGCAGTAACGGCCACTACCCAAACCAATGTTCTCCATGGCCGGGTTCAACCCGGCCACCCAACTTCTGTGGTCAATCCAAGCTGGATGACCGGTTCAAAGCCCGGTCATGGTGATGGTTGGGAATGCTACCCCCTATAGTCAATCTGCGTCAGGCACACTGCCTGCGTGGTCTTGGAACCGGCGCTCCACATCGCGGCGATGTCGAGATAATGCCGCGCGTCATAAACTTTGCGGGCATTCCACACCGATGCGGTCTCAAACCCCATATAGGCGGTGGCCAACTGATATTGCGACGGGCCACCGGCTTTGCGCCATTCAATGGCGAGCGGCATCTGGTCCCCCTCCCTCGCCTTGCGCGCGGTATAGACCGGCTTGAATTCGCCATAGGCTTTTTCCTGCGTCGCCAGCAGCGAGATAAACCCGATCTCGCATTCGGCGCGGGTGGTGATCTTCTGGTTCTGCAGCGCGATCTCATAAAGCCGCTCGAACGCGTTGAACCAGAGGTCGAACTTGAACCCCATGCCGTTGATGATAACGGGCTTGGTGGACGCCATGGCGCCCTGGTTCTGGTCCATCAAATTCTTGCGGGAATAGCGGCCGAACTGGAACCCCGGCACCTTGCGCGCCTGATCGGGACTGAGGCCGAACTTGAAGCCCTGCCAGCCATCCAGGGTCTGGGCCGATGCGGGTGCGCCTGCCAAAAAACTTATGATCGGTACACTGGCAGCAAGCGCCAAAACCAAAGTCGAACGCAGCATGAAATCTCCGCCACTCACAGGTCCGTTCCCGGCCAGCATGCCCTGCCGCCCGGGATTTGACGAGACCTCAATGGCGGCCGGTCACCAGAGCCAAGCTCACCAGTTCCAGGCCAGCTTGAGATAGGCGCCGTCCGGCGAGACGGCCAGGCTGGTATCGACGTTATAACGCTTCTTGAACGGGGTGGTCAGGACATAGCCATATCCCGCCGCGATGGCCGAGCTGGCCAGCGTGTCGTACCAGCGATGCTGGCGCGCCTGCACCCGGCTGTAGGAGACAAATTGGGTGGCGGCGAAAGCCGGCAGGCCATACTCCCAGCCATAGCGGCCCCAGAGGAAAGACGAACCGGAAGCGCTGAGCGCGGTGGTGTCGGAGGGAAAGGAATTGTTGCCGCTGCCATTGGGCCGTTCCTCGCGCACGATGTTCTTCAGCGCATAGGCGGTGCCCACCGTCAGCACGGTTTCCGCCGTCAGTTGCGCCAGCCCGACACGGTCATGCCTGCGCCAGGCGATAGCCGCCGCCACCAGCGGCACGGCAATCGCCACCGCGGTTCCGGCGGTCTCAATATTCTTCTGCGTGGAGGTGAGCGGCGTGTCGTTGACCGTGAAGGCTTGCGCCTGTCCCGCCACGACAAGAAAGCAAAGACAAAGAATCCGTTTCAATCTGCGCTCCAGCCCAGGGGAGCGCGGGGTATAGCAGCGGCAGCGGCGCGTGCAACCGCGCAAGCTGCAATTGCGAATAAGTTAGATTCGGCTTGCACTGGACGCGCCGCCGCCCCACATAGCGGCCCATGCCGCCACTCCTGCTGCTAAAAGATATCAGTCTCATCATCGGCACCACCCATTTGCTGGATGGCGCGGAATTGTCGCTGGAAGCAGGCACGCGCCTGGCGCTGGTGGGGCGCAACGGCTCGGGCAAATCCACGCTGCTGAAAATCGCGGCGGGGCTGGTGGATGCCGATGGCGGCACCCGCTTCGCCCAGCCCGGCGCGGCCATCCGCTATCTGCCCCAGGAACCCAGCCTGGAAGGCTTCGCCACCACCCATGATTATGTCCAGGCCGGGCTCGCGGAAGGGGATGATCCCGACCGTGCCTATTACCTCCTCGGCAATCTCGGCCTCAGCGGCACGGAGAATCCGGCGCATCTGTCCGGCGGCGAGGCACGCCGCGCCGCGCTGGCCCGGGTGCTGGCGCCGCGCCCCGATATTCTTCTTCTGGATGAGCCGACCAACCATCTCGACCTGCCTTCCATCGAATGGCTGGAAGGCGAACTCAAAGCCATGCGCGCCGCCCTGGTGCTGATCAGCCATGACCGGCGCTTTCTGGAAAACCTGTCCCAGGCTGTGGTGTGGCTGGATCGCGGCCAGGCCAAGCGGCTGGACCAGGGCTTTGCCGGTTTTGAAAACTGGCGCGACATGCTTCTGGACCAGGAAGAAACCGAACGTCACAAGCGCGACCGCAAGATCGTGCAGGAACTGGACTGGATGCGCCATGGCGTCAGCGGACGGCGCAAGCGCAACCAGGGGCGGCTGGGTCGGCTCAATCAACTGCGCCAGGGCCGCCGCGAGGAACTGAAACAGCTTGGCAACGTGAAGATGGAAGCTGCGGAAGCCGAAACCTCCGGCACCAAGGTGATCGACGCCAAGAATATTTCCAAAAGCTTTGGCGCCCCCGACGGAAGCACAAGAGAAATTATAAAAAGCTTCAACCTGCGTATTCATCGCGGCGACCGCATCGGCATTGTCGGGCCCAACGGCATCGGCAAGACCACGCTGCTCAAGATCCTGATCGGCGAGATGACGCCCGATACCGGCAATGTGAAGCTGGGTTCGGCGCTGTCCATGATGAAGCTGGACCAGAACCGCGCGGCGCTGAATCCCGAAGACACGCTCGCCAACGCGCTGACTGGCGGCGGCGGCGACACCGTGTTCGTCGGCGGCAAGCCGCGCAATGTCATCAGCTATATGCAGGACTTTCTGTTCACCCCCCAGCAGGCCCGCACGCCCGTGAAAATATTGTCCGGCGGCGAGCGGGCGCGGCTGCTGCTGGCCAAGATGTTCGCAGCGCCCTCCAACTTCCTGGTGCTCGATGAGCCGACCAACGATCTGGACCTGGAAACACTCGATCTGCTGGAAGAAACTCTGGGCGAATATCCCGGCACGGTGCTGGTGGTCAGCCATGACCGTGATTTCCTGGACCGTGTTGTTACCCAAGTGGTGGCCGCTGAAGGCGATGGCCAGTTTGGCGTTTATGCCGGCGGCTATTCCGACATGCTGAACCAGCGCAGCGGCAAGAACCCCGCCGAAGTGCGCAAAGCGGGTCAATCAAAATCAGCGCCGAAAGAACGTCCCGCTCGCGCCAAAGTGGCGAAGATGAATTTCTCGGACCAGCATTTGCTCAACACCCTGCCCGGCAAGATCGAAGGCTTGAACAAGACCATCGAAAAGCTGCAAGCCGATCTGCACGACCCCACGCTCTACGCCCGCGATCCCAAAAAATTTGCCGATCTGTCCGCCCGGCTGGCAGAAGCGCAAGCGACCAAAGCCGCCGACGAAGAACGCTGGCTGGAACTGGAAATGAAAAGAGAAGAGTTGGAAGCCTAAGCCGCCGCGATCCGTTCGCTGCGCGACACCAGCCGCTCCCCAGGCAGATACACCGTCACGGTGGTGCCGATGCCCAGGGCGCTTTGAATATCCAGCCTGCCGCCATGCAGTTCCACGATCTGGATGGAAATGGGCAGCCCCAGCCCCGCGCCTTCATATTTGCGCGACAAGGTGGATTCCACCTGGCCGAAACGCTCACGCGCCACCGGAATATCCTCCTGCGCCATGCCAATGCCGGTATCGCGCACCACAAGGACAAGGCCGTCACCTTCGCGCGCCAGCTTCACTTCGATATGGCCGCCGGGCCGCGTGAATTTGACGGCATTGCCCAGAAGATTGACCAGCACCTGTTTCAGCCGCCGCTCATCGGCGCGGATCAGCGGCAGGTCGCCTTCCAGCTTCTCGATCAGCTGCACCCGGGCCTTGGCCGCCTGGGGCGCCACCATACGCATGCTGTCGGCGGCGATTTCCACCGGATCGGCGACTGACCGGCCCCCAATGAGTGGTCCAGTTGCAATGTTAGTTTATGAGCGGCGTTTGCGGTAGCTGGCCGTCTGCGGACTGCCCCGGCGGCCAGCAGATTGCTTCTGGTGCTGGCGGACGGTAGCGGAGCGACGAGTGCGGCCTGACGG
>CANJIS010000022.1 GCA_947474565.1 Alphaproteobacteria bacterium | reverse complement strand
TCGCTCGGTTATCAGCCGCCGGCCCCCGAAACCGCGTCGTCGCTATGGCCGCCCTCCGGTTCCGCTACGCTCCACCTACGGCCGGCCATAGCGCTGGAGGCTGCAATGCACTAACAATCAAAACGGACCACTCAGTGGGAGCCGATCAACCGCCACCAACATCGCGTTTGTGATCGGCATTCTGGCGCTGCTGGGGGACCGGGTGCCGCAGCAGATGCGCGTTTTCATCGCCGCCTTTGCGGTGATTGACGGCATTCTTTCCGTGCTGACGCTGGCGATTTTCTATCCGCACAATTTCACCGCGCCCTGGCTGTTGGGTGCGGGCGCGGCGTCTCTTGTCATGTTCCGGCTGGGCCGCGCCAAGGTCTATGCGGCCTGGCCCTATGTGGTGATTGCGGCTTTGGTGTGGTTCTGCCTGCATGCGGCGGGTGTGCATGGCGCGCTGGCGGGATGCGTGCTGGCCGCGTTCCTGCCCACACGGCCTGCGCCCGATGCCGGGCCGCTGCTCGCCCAGGCCGCCAATGCGCTGTCGGTGCTGGAAATCGCCCAGGCGGAAAAAGCCAATGGCGAGCATGACAAGGATACCATTCTGGATTGGGCGGCGCGCAACCTGACCGCCGCCAGCGAACGGCTGCTGTCGCCCGCCGACCGGATTGAAAGCGCGGTGGCGCCGTGGAGCACCTATCTGGCGCTGCCGCTGTTCGCGTTTTCATCGACCGGCGTCAGCCTGTCCGCCGACTTTGGCGCGCCGAATGCCTTTTCCATTTTTGCCGGCGTCATTCTGGGGCTGGTGGTGGGCAAGCCGCTGGGCATCGCCATCTTCTCGTATGCCGCGCGCATGACCGGCATCGGGCGTGTCCCGGATGGGGTGAATTTCAAGACATTCCTGGGCGCCAGTCTTTTGTGCGGCATCGGCGATCCGTTGGCCTTCCTGCTGGCGGATCAGGCCTTCCCCGATTCCGGTGATGCCGCCATGGCCAAGATCGCGGTGCTGGTGGGTTCGGTGGTGGCCGCTGCTTTGGGCACGGGAATTATTGCCCTGAATCCGTCACGCGCGGCGCGCTAGTCAATCTGCCCCTAATTTCGTATCCTGCGGGCAGTCTCAGCACAGCAAAAACTGCGCGGGAACATTCATAATTTTGGAGGAACGATGCGTAACATTCTACTCGCCACCGCGGGTCTTTGCCTGATGGCCGGCTCCGCTTTCGCACAAATGGCGGCTGCGCCCAAGGACGCAACCGACATCACCGCCGCCGACATTCAGAAGGTTCTGAAAGAAGGCGCCAAGGAAACCGACCACAACATCAAGACCGTTGAAATGGGTCAGGGTTATCAGATGTCGATTGGCGTTGTGTTCCGTGGGCCGACGCCTGCTCCGGGCGCGCCGCGTCCGGCTGGTGCGGCCCCGACCACGGCGGAATGCGGCCTGAAGGCCCTTCCGGCTGGCGCCAAGCAAGGCCCCACCGGCATGCTGTCGCATGACAGCACGCCCGAGACCTACATCATCACCCAGGGTTCGGGCACGCTGGTCACCGGCGGCGACATGCTGATGGGCCATCGCAGCGCCGATGACAGCTCGGTTGTCACCACGCTGAACGGCCCCACCTGCGGCGGCTCCGTCACGGGCAATTTCAAGTCGCGCGACGTTGCGGTGGGCGACATCATCATCGTGCCGGCAGGCGTGCCGCATGGCTGGGCTTCGATCCCCGCCGGTGGCGTGACGTATCTGTCTGTGCGTCCCGATCCGAAGTATGTGCTGCCGAAGAATTTCGTCTATCCGGCGCTGCGCTAAGAAGCGTGTCTTAAGGTAAAGCGGCCAGGCATCGGTGAACCCGGTGCCTGGCCGTTTTGTTTTTAGCGATAGAGGATGCTGTTGCCGGTGTTCTTCTTGGCCATCACCTGGCTCAAGGGCGCCATGCCCTTGAACACGAACTTCTGCACCCTTTTGCCTTCATAGGTTTCGGTGGTGAAGATGTTGCCCTTGGAGTCGGTGCGAATGCTGTGCACGCCATAGAACTGGCCCGGCTGACGGCCACCGCCGCCGAACGCATACAGCTCCTTCATCGACTGACGATCCACAACGTGAATCTTTTCATTGGCGCCGTCGGTCAGATAGATGAACTTCTGATCGGCATCCTTGGAGAAGGCGATTTCCCAGGCCGCGCCCGAGCCCTTGGTGGCGGTGGCGATGGTGAACTGCTTCAGATAGGTGCCGTCGAACTTGAACAGCTGCACCCGGTTGTTGGTGCGGTCGCAGACATACAGGATGGCATCGTTCGAAGGCTCGGCGCAGTGCACCGGATTGCCGAACTGCGGTGAGTTCACATCATAGTGAGGCACGGGCTCGTCGCTCGGCGCCTTGCCATACGCGCCCCAGATGCGGATGTTCTTCATCGTCTTCGGATCCCATTCCGAAACGCGATGATTGCCATAGCCGTCGGCGGCGACCAGCGTGCCGTCGGGCAGGAAGCGGATCTGCGCCACGCCGCGGACATTGTTGGTATCCAGGCTGCCCTTGCTGCCATTGGCCGTGCCGATTTCGCCCAGGAATTTTCCATCCACGGTGTATTTCAGCAGAAAGCTGTCGTGATACTGGCCTTTCTCGCCGCCGCCTTCTTCAAAGCCGCCGCCGCCGCGGCGGGAGAATTGCTCGGCGCTGCCGGGCTTGAACGCCGGGGGCTGGCCCGCGCCATTGGCGCCCAGCCAGACATTGCCATCCTTGTCGATGGTGATGCCGTGGTTGGAGCTGGGCCAGTCATGGTCCTTGATGCCGGGCGTGTCGCGGCCCCAGTTGCGGATCAAATTGCCCGCAGCGTCGAATTCCAGAACGTCCGGCGCCGCCGTGCAGCAGGTGCCGCTGTTGCGGGTCAGGTAGGTTTCGTTGGCTTGCAGGGTGCCGGGGCGATGGATGATCCAGACATTGTCCTTGGAATCCACATCCAGCCCGATGGTCGAGCCGATCAGCCAATTGTTGGGCAGGGGCTTGGGCCAAAGCGGATCGGCTTCGAACCACGGCACCTGGGTATCGCCCGGCGCCTGGGCCTCGGCGTTGGCGACAAAGCTGACATTCAGCGTGCTGATGCCGGCCAGCGCGGCGACAACCGCGAAGCTGGCGCCGATCAGAAATTTGCGAGAAAAATTCGTCATGGAGGCTCCCCTTATAATGTCTGGCGCTTTGCGCCTTTGATTTGTTGGCGGGAACTCAATCACGCTTTCCTGTGGCCGCCAAGAAGCGGGGAAAGCTTGCTTTTGTGTAATGACGGATGTCGCGCTGCGCGCGGACTTGTTCAATTGTTTGGAGCTTGTTGGACTACTGCCGCGGGCCGCTCACTGCGCTGTCGCGCGCGGCCCTTGGCACGTCACATCTAACCGCCGCAGGCGGTTAGATGGTGCCGTAGGTGAGAATCGAACTCACGACCTATCCCTTACCAAGGGATTGCGCTACCACTACGCTACTACGGCAACCGTGGTATTGGCCTTCGGGAGGGCCGAAGCCTTCCCCAAGGGGCGCTGCTATAACGTAAGGATTCCCCGAAGGAAAGCGCCCTTACCCTTATCTCAGCCATGGCCAAATCATCCCCCGAAAAGCTTGCAAAAGCCCTGCGCGCCAACCTGAAAAAGCGGAAGGCTGGCCAGGACGAGGGCGCTCCCGGCACCCCTGAAAACCCGGCGAAACCGGCTGAATCGGGGTCCGGATCGGCCCATTCCACCCCTGCGCGCCGTTCGCCGGGCTGATAACCACCAAAATCCCTTGCATCGCCTTGGGGCCTTCCCCAAACAGGGGCGATGGACCGTATCCGCATCCGCAAAGCCGCCCGTCTGCAGGGGGAAATCCCCATCAGCGGCGCCAAGAATGCCGCCCTGAAGCTGATGGCGGCCTGCCTGCTCACGTCCGAGCCGCTGGTGCTGTCCAATGTGCCGCGCCTGGCCGATGTGCGGGCGATGGCCGACCTGCTGAAAAGCTTCGGCGTTACGGTGGAGCGCACCCCCGGCACCAGTCTGGGTGAAGGCGACACTTATAGATTCCAGGCGGGTACTATCGCTTCGTCTTTTGCCTCCTACGACATGGTGCGCAAAATGCGCGCCTCCTTCCAGGTATTGGCGCCGCTGGTGGCACGCCATGGCGAGGCCAAGGTCTCGCTGCCAGGCGGCTGCGCCATCGGCGCGCGTCCGGTGGATATGCATCTGAAGGCGCTGGAAGCCTTGGGCGCGGAAGTCTCGCTGGCCGATGGCTATGTGCTGGCCAAAGCGCCGAAGGGTGGTTTGGTTGGCGGGCGGATCGAATTTTCCAAAGTCTCGGTCGGCGCCACCGAAACCGCGTTGATGTCGTCGGTGCTGGCCAAGGGCAAAACCGAAATCGGCAATGCGGCGCGCGAGCCCGAGATTGAAGATCTTTGTCTTTGCCTGATAGCCATGGGCGCGAAGATTTCCGGGTTGGGCAGTGGCCGCCTGATTGTCGAAGGCGTGAAGGAATTGCACGGCGCCACCTATGCCGTGATGCCGGACCGTATTGAATCGGGCACCTATGCCATCGCGCTGGCCTTGACCGGCGGCGAGCTGGAGCTGATCGGTGCGCGGCGGGACAACAACACCGCCCTGTATGATCTGCTGGATCGGGCGGGCACCGATATTCAGGAAACCAAGCGCGGCATCCGGCTGTATCGCAACGGTGCGCCGCCGGCCGCCGTGGAAGTGACCACCGCGCCGTTCCCCGGTTTTCCCACCGATCTTCAGGCGCAGTTGATGGCGCTGATGACGATTGCCGAAGGCACCTCGATCATCCGCGAAACCATTTTCGAAAACCGCTTTATGCATGTGCCCGAACTGGGCCGGTTGGGCGCGGATATCCGCGTGCATGGCGATGTCGCCACGGTGCGCGGCGTGGCCAAGTTGAAGGGCGCGCCGGTGATGGCGACCGATCTGCGCGCTTCGGTGAGTCTGGTTCTGGCCGGGCTGGTGGCGGAAGGCGAAACCATCGTCAACCGCGTCTACCATCTGGATCGGGGCTTTGACCGGCTGGAAGAAAAGCTGCGCGCCGTGGGTGCCGATATCGTGCGGGAAAAAGAATGATTTTGGCCGCGGAAGATCGCGAGGATTTGGAGATTTTGTCGGCACGGCTGCAAGACGCCGCCGGCAAGCTGAAGGATTTTGCCTGGCTGCCCAAGCAGCGCCGCTTTGCCTGTGTCGTCAACCGCTATCGCTGGGAAGACACCAAGGGGGCCAAGGGCTCCCGGGTGCGCGCGGGGCTGAAATTCGAATCCGTGCTGGATGTGAAATCGCAGAACATCAAGCTGGGCGCGCGCGAAGCGATTGTGTCGTTGCTGGCGATCAAATTCACGGGCGCTGGGGGCGAAGATCCCAGTGGCACGATTGAATTGCTGTTCGCAGGCGGCGGCACGTTCCAGTTGAAGGTAGAGTGTATAGACGCGACCCTCAGCGACCTGACCACGTCCTGGGAAGCGCGTGCGCGCCCCGACCATGATGGAGAGCGCTGATGGCGCGCCGCCTGAATAGCAAAGACAAGAATTTCGCCGCCGATTTCGAGGCGCTGCTGTTTGCCAAGCGCGAAGTCGAAGAAGACGTCGCCGCCCAGGTGAAGGCGATTATCGCGGACGTGCGGGCGCGGGGCGATGCCGCGCTGGTGGACCTGACCAACAAATTCGACCGCGCCAATGTCACGTTGGAAACGCTGAAGCTGTCGGCGGCGGAGATTGACGGCGCGCTTGCCAGCGTCACAAAGGAACAGCTGGCCGCGATTGATACCGCCGCCAGGCGGATCGAGTTTTATCACAAGAAGCAAATTCCTGAGGACGCCGGTTTCACCGATGACACCGGCGCGGAGCTGGGCTGGCGCTGGACCAGCGTAGACAGTGCGGGGCTTTATGTTCCGGGCGGCACGGCTTCTTATCCGTCATCGGTCTTGATGAACGCCATTCCGGCCCGTGTTGCGGGCGTGGAACGCATTGTGATGGTAACGCCGGCGTCTGGCGGCAAGATCAATCCGCTGGTGCTGGCCGCGGCCAAGCGCGCCGGGATCACCGAGATTTACCGCATCGGCGGGGCGCAGGCCGTGGCGGCGCTGGCCTATGGCACCGAGCGCCTTGCCGCCGTGGACAAGATTGTAGGCCCCGGGAATGCCTATGTCGCCGCCGCCAAGCGCAAAGTGTTCGGCCAGGTCGGTATCGATTCCATCGCCGGGCCGTCGGAAATTCTGGTGATCGCGGATGGGCAGAATGATCCGGACTGGATCGCCGCCGATCTCCTTTCCCAGGCCGAGCATGATGCCTCGTCGCAATCCATCCTGATCACTGATGACGCTGCGTTTGCCGACAAGGTGGCGGACGCCGCCGAGCGCGCCCTGGCCATTCTGCCGCGCAAGGACATCGCGTCGCGCAGCTGGAACGATTATGGCGGCATCATCGTGGTCGAGAAGCTGGAAGAGGGCGCAGGCTTGTCCGACCGCTTTGCGCCGGAGCATCTGGAGATCGCCACCGCCGATCCCAAAATCCTGCTCGCCAAGGTGCGCCACGCGGGCGCCATTTTTCTGGGCCGCCACACGCCCGAAGCGATGGGCGATTATATCGCCGGGCCCAACCATGTGTTGCCGACCTCTCGTTCAGCGCGCTTCTCGTCGGGCCTGTCGGTGCTCGACTTTATGAAACGCACCACGCTGCTGTCGCTGAATGACAAGGCGATCCAGGCGCTGGGACCCGAAGCGATTGCGCTGGCCGAAGCCGAAGGCCTGGAAGCGCATGCCCGTTCCATCGCCGCCCGCCTGAACAAGACGACGCAAAAGGGATAGCGGTTTGGATTCCTACCGCATCGTGGGCGTGGTGTTGGACAAAAATAGTGTGTCAACGCGAGACCCGATGATCGCGCGGGAGCGGGAACAGGCGGTCTATGACCTGTTGGCGCAGAACGAGTTCCAACCCTTCAATTCCCCCGGCGGGCCTTACCGTCTTATTCTCAGCCTGCGGGAAGGCCGGTTGCAGTTCGATATCCGGCTGGCGCATGACCGCGCCGAGCCGCATGGCCGGATCATTCTTGCGCTGTCACCGTTTCGCCGTGTGATCCGGGATTACTTCCTGGTTTGTGAAAGCCACCGCGAGGCGATCCGCACTTCGCCGTTGCAACACATCGAAGCGCTCGACATGGGCCGCCGGTCTTTGCATGATGAAGGTTCAACGCTCCTCAGAGAGCGGCTGGAAGGAAAGATCACCATCGACTTCGAAACAGCACGGCGACTATTCACTCTGATCTGCGCTCTGCATTTGCGGGTGTGGCATGCATCTTGATGCCGTTCTTTTCGTCTGCACCTTGAACGCCGTGCGCTCGCCCATGGCCAAGGGTCTGCTGCGCCGGTTGCGCCCCGAACTCACCGTGAAATCGGCAGGGCTGGAACCGGGTGAGCCGGATCATCTGATGGTGGCGGTGATGGCGGAACTGGGGCTCGATCTTTCCAAGCACAGCCCGCACCGGCTGGATGGTTTCAAGCCGGGCCAGTTCGGCCTGGTAATATCGCTGTCGCCCGAAGCGCATCATCACGCCCTGGAATGGACGCGCCACGCCAGGACGCCGGTGGAATATTGGGCCTTCCCCGATGTGACGGTGGAAGAGGGCAGCCGGGAGCAGCGATTGGACGCCTATCGCGCGTTGCGCGACGACATCGACAAAAGACTGAAATCGCACTTTCAGCCGTCCCGCCCTTTCGTTTCGACAGGGCTTTAGGGGTGAGGAGCGGCGCGCGGAACGCGCGTGAGCAGGTCCAGTGGACCTGCGAGAGCGAACGAACGCCCCGAGCTTGAGCGAGGGGCTGACATAGATTCTTGTGATTTCCTTAGTTTGCGCGTGGCTGCGGGGCGGAAAACCCTCTGCTTTGACTTGATTTTTGCCCTTTTCGGTGCGATTGAACGGCCCGTTTCCGCCCACCTAGAGGATCAATGGCCAAGGAAGAATTGCTGGAGTTTGAAGGTACGGTCAGCGAATTGCTGCCCAACGCCACCTTCCGGGTGCTGCTCCAGAACGGCCACGAGATCATCGCCCATACCGCGGGCAAGATGCGCAAGAACCGCATCCGCGTTCTCACCGGCGACAAGGTGATGATCGAGATGACGCCTTACGATCTGACCAAGGGTCGTATTACGTATCGATTCCGGTAATTGAAGCTCGTCCTTGCCAGTGAATCGCCGCGCCGCAAAGCCTTGCTGGCGCAAGCCGGTATTGCGCCGGACCTGATCGTTCCTGCCGCCATTGATGAAAGCGTGCGCAAGGGTGAGCTGCCGCGCATCCATGCCTTGCGGCTGGCCACTGAGAAAGCCCGCGCCGTGGCGCAGAAGCTGGGCGGCGATGATCACCTTATTCTGGCCGCCGATACGGTGGTGGCGCTGGGCCGCCGCATTCTGCCCAAGGCCGAGGACGATGAAACCGTGCGCGCCTGCCTGAAGATGCTGTCAGGCCGCCGCCATCAGGTGATCACGGCGGTGGCGCTGATTGTTCCCGGTGGCAAGCTTCGCACCCGCGCTGTCACCACGCGGGTGAGTTTTTCCCGCCTGTCGCCGCAGCAGATGAACGCCTATGCCGATTGCCGCGAAGGCGTGGGCAAGGCGGGCGGCTATGCCATCCAGGGCAGGGCGGAAGTCTTCGTCAAAAGCATTTCCGGTTCCTATTCCAATGTGGTGGGCCTGCCTTTGGCCGAATCCGCTTCTCTGCTCGCCGGATGCGGTTATCGCTGATACGATAGCCTTGAAGAGCTATTGAGTATTTCATGACACGCGAAGTCCTCATCAATGCGGGGGCGGGCGAAATCCGTGTCGCGGTGGTGGTCGAGGGAAAGCTGCAAGAGCTGTCCTTTGAACGCACCATCGGGGCAGAGGATGGCGCGCGCGGCTGCCATAGCCTGGTCGGCGATATTATTCTGGGCCGGGTGGCGCGGGTGATGCCCGGCATGCAGGCCGCCTTTGTTGATGTCGGGCTGGAGCGTTCCGGTTTTCTGGCGCTGCGCGAAGCGCGCATCCTGGGCGATGCAGACGATATTTCATCTTGCGTCCGCGAAGGCGAAGTGGTGCTGGTGCAGGTCATCAAAGACCCCATCGGCGAAAAGGGCGCGCGGCTGACAGCCGGTGTCACTTTGGCCGGGCGGATGCTGGTGATGACGCCACCAATGAGAGACGGCGGCGAACCTGCTATCGCTCTGTCGCGGCGCATCACCGATGAGGCGGAACGCGCCGGGATGATGCGTCTGGGTGAGCAATTGCTGGCGCTGGACGGCATTACCCCGGGCGCGGGCTTTATTTTCCGCACCGCCGCCAGCGGCGCGTCGCTGGAAGACTTAGGTCAGGACGCCCGCGCGCTGACGGATGTTTGGGCGGGCGTTCAGAACAAGCGCAAAGCCGCAAAGGTGCCGTCGGTGCTGTACAGCGATCTGGGGCCCATTGAGCGCACCATGCGCGATGTGGTGCGCGGCGATGTCGCCAGGGTGCTGATTGACGATGCCGTCGCCGCCGAAGCGGCGCGCGCCTATTGCCGCCAGGCCATGCCCGGGGCGCAAAGCCGTGTCGAGCTGGTGAAGGAGCCGGTGTTTTCTCTTTATGGACTGGAAGATGAAATCGCCGGGCTGGCGCATACCAAAGTGGAATTGAAGTCCGGCGCCTGGATCACGATTGAAAGCACCGAAGCGCTCACCGCCATTGACGTGAATTCGGGCCGCTTTACCCAGAGCGGCGGGCTGGAAGAAACCAGCATGGCTGTGAATCTGGAAGCGGCGCATGAAATCGGCCGCCAGATTCGCCTGCGCGGCATTGGCGGCCTGATCGTGGTGGACTTTATTCATCTGGCGATGAGCGAACATGCTGCGGTGGTGGTGGCGGCGCTGGAACAGAGTCTGGGCTTCGACCGCACCCCGGTGCAGATTTCGCCGATGTCGGAATTCGGCATTGTCGCCATCACGCGAAAGCGCGTGCGCGAGAATCTGGCGCTGGCGACGGGCGCGCATTGTCCGGCCTGTCAGGGCACCGGCACCGCCTTGTCACGCGAAAGCGTGGCGCTGGCCGTGCTGCGGGCGGTGGAGCGCGCCGCCCGCGCCGCGCCGGGGCGCGCCATTCTGGCGGAAGCAGCCCCGGATGTGGCCGAATGGCTGAACGCTTACAAAGAAGACATCATCCCGGCGCTGGCGCGGCGGGGTGCGGACCGGGTCAGTTTCCAGGCCGGCAATTTTTCGCGGGAGAGATTCGATGTCAGACCGGTCTAATCCCCAGACCTGTACGCTTTGCGGCAAGCCCCAGACCCCGAAATTTGCCCCTTTTTGCAGCAGCCGCTGTGCCGATCTGGATCTGGGCCGCTGGCTGAAGGGGACTTATATCGTCCCGGCCGCGCCGGAGGAGGCGCAAACCGTCCCGGAAAACCCAGTTGAGGACGGGGATTAAGAGCCAATCTGCCGGGAAACCCTTGCCCGAAATCTTGTCAAATTGTACGGCCAGAAACATAGCCAACACCTTGATAATCCGACGCAAAATTTCCCAAAATGACCCCCTCGTAAGAGCAGGTTTTGTAGGCTAGAACCGCCTCGCATTTAACCTAGGCTGAATATGACTACTAATCCCGGGCGAGACCTCGGCGGCGTTTCCACGCCCCAAAAGAAAGTGGCCAATGTCCGCCGCTTGCGCGTCTGGTCGGCCGGCGCCATCGCTCTGGTTCTGGTTCTGGGCGGCTATTGGTATTTCGGCGCCTCGCAATCCAACCGCGCCCGTCCGGTCGATTCCGCCCCGGTGCGCGTGGTCCAGGTTGTGCGCCGCGACATGGCGGTGGTGGAACATTCGCTGGGCACCGTGGTCGCCAACACCACGGTCAATGTCACGTCTCGCGTTCAAGGCATGGTGGACAGCGCCGCCTTCAAGGAAGGCCAGTTCGTCAAGAAGGGCGACCTTCTGTTCCAGATCGATCCGCGCGGTTTCCAGGCGGCGCTGGAACAGGCCCGCGCCGTGCTGGCCAAGGATCAGGCTTCGCTTGTCAACGCGATGCGCGACCGCGACCGTTACGTCGCCTTGGCGCAACAGGGCGCGATCTCCGATCAGCAGCTCTCGACCACACAGACCAATGCCGATGTCATGGCCGCCACCGTGGCGGCCGACAAGGCGGCGGTGGAACTGGCGGCGCTCAATCTGGATTATTCCAGAATCCGTTCGCCGGTGGACGGCAAGACCGGCCCGCTCTTGGTGCAGCCGGGCAATATGGTGTCGGCCAACAGCCTGACGCCGCTGGTCACCGTGCAGCAGGTGCGGCCGGTGAAGCTGTCCTTCAGCATGCCGCAGAAAGACCTGGCCCGCATTCAGGCCCGCCAGCAGACCAAGGGCCTTGCCGCCACGCTCGAGAGCCACAAGGACGCCAACGGCCAGCCGCTCAGCGCCCCGGTGAACTTCACCAGCAACACGGTGAGCGCCACCGCCGGCACCATTGAACTGCGCGCCGATTTCGCCAACGAAGATTTGTCGCTGGTACCCGGCCAGCTGATCGATGTGACGGTGCAGCTGGATGATATTCCCGGCGCCCTGGTGGTGCCGCGCGATGCCGTCAATGACGGCCCCGACGGCACTTACGTTTATGTCGTGGAAAACGGCAAAGCCGTTGAACATCCCGTGCAGATCCTGTTCGACGACACCAAGAGTGTGGCGGTGAAGGGCGACATCAAGCCCGGCGACCCGGTGATCACCGAAGGCCAGTTGCGCGTTGAGCCCAATGGTCCCGTGCGCGTGCTGGGCGCCAAGGGCGCCTCTGGCGGCGCAGCGCCTGGCGGTGCACGCCGTGGCGGCGCCCGTCGCGGCGGCAACACCATGACCGCGCCGGCCAACAACGGATGAACATCTCCCGCATCTTCATCGTCCGTCCGGTCATGACCACCCTGCTGATGGCGGGGCTCGTGATCTTCGGCATCTTTGGCTACATGACGCTGCCGGTCAGCGAACTGCCGAACATCGATTTCCCCACCATCTTCGTGCAGGCCAACCTGCCGGGCGCCGACCCGGAGACCATGGCGTCCGCCGTCGCGACGCCTTTGGAAGGCGCCATGTCCACCATCCCGGGCGTGGACACGATGACCTCCAATTCCGGCCAGGGCTTCACCGGCATCGCCATCCAGTTCAAGCTGGAACGCAACATCGACGCCGCCGCCCAGGACGTTCAGGCGGCCATCTCCAGCGTGCAGCGGCGCTTGCCGCGCGCCATGCCCAACCCGCCCAGCTTCCGCAAGAATGATCCTTCGTCGGCGCCGATCTTCTTCATTTCGCTGTGGTCCAACAGCCTGCCGATCTCGACGGTGGACCGTTACGCCCGCACCCTGCTGGCCAACCAGATTTCCACGGTGGACGGCGTTTCCCAGGTTTCGATTCAGGGCGGCGCCAAATACGCCGTGCGCATCCAGGCCGATCCGTCCGCCCTGGCGGCACGCGGCATGGGCCTGAACGATCTGGCCACCGCCGTCACCCAGAACTCCACCAACCAGGCTTCGGGCACGTTGAACGGCCCGACCAAGACCACCATCCTGCACACCGCTGGACAGCTGGTGAATGCCGAGCAGTTCCGCAACCAGATCATCGCCTATCGCGGCGGCTTCCCGGTCAAGCTGGGTGACGTCGCCACCGTGATCGACAGTGTGGAAAATGTCCGCTCCGCTGACTGGCTCGGCACGCAGCGGGCAGTGACGCTGCAAGTCAGCCGCCAGCCCGGCTCCAACACCATCGCGGTGGCGGACAATATTCGGCGGCTGTTGCCCCGCTTCCAGACGCAATTGCCCAAGGCGATCCAGATGCGGATCGTCTATGACCGCAGCCAGACCATCCGCGCCGCGGTGAATGACGTGCAGATGACGCTGATCATCGCCGGTGCGCTGGTGGTGGGCGTGATATTTGTCTTCCTGCGCCGCGTCACCGCCACCGTCATTCCGTCGCTGGCCCTGCCCATCGCGGTGCTCGGCACCTTTGCCAGCATGTCGCTGCTGGGCTTCAACCTGGACAATCTTTCGCTGATGGCGCTGACCCTGTCGGTCGGCTTTGTCGTCGACGACGCCATCGTGATGCTGGAGAATATTGTCCGCCATATCGAGGCGGGCGAGCAGCCTTACGAAGCCGCCATGAAGGGCTCGGCCGAAATCGGCTTTACGATTTTGTCCATGACCGTGTCGCTGGCGGCGGTGTTCATTCCCATCGTCTTCATGACCGGCATCATCGGCCGCCTGCTGCATGAATTCGCACTGGTCATCATCGTGGCGATCATGTGCTCTGGGCTCGTGTCGGTGACCCTGACGCCCCTGCTCTGCGCTCGCGTGCTTAAGGACGAACATTCCTTCAAACAGAACGCGTTCCAGCGCTGGAGCGAGGACATGTTCAACCGGATGCAGGATGGTTACGACCGTTCCCTGCGCTGGGCGCTCAGCCACCGCCGCGCCATCCTGGGCGTGTTTTTCGCATCCGTCGCGGCCAGCCTGATCCTGTTCGAAGTCATGCCGGCGGACTTTTTGCCCTCCGACGATGCCGGCCAGCTGCGCGGCAGCGTTCAGACCGCCACCGGCACCGCCTTCGACCAGAGCGTCAAATATGTGCGCCAGGTGATGGCTGTCGTGCAGAAAAACCCCAGTGTCCAGAGCGTGCAGGCCGGTGAATTCGGCGATATGAGCATTGTTCTGAAGCCGCTGGACCAGCGCTCGCTTTCCGCCGATCAGGTGGCCAATGAACTGCGTCGCGCAACGCGCAACATTCCGGGCACCCAGGTGACCATCGTCAATCCGCCGTCGATCCGCATGGGCGGACGCGGCTCGCGCGCCTCGTATCAGTACACGCTGCAGGGCCTGGATTTCGAACAGTTGCTGGTGACTTCGCAGCGCCTGGTGGCGGCGATGAAGGAAGACCCGGTGTTTGTCGGCGTCAATTCCGACCAGGACCGCGCCGCGCCCGCCTTGCAGGTGGATATCGACCGCAACCGCGCCGCCGCCTTGGGCATTACCCCCGACGCGCTGGAAAGCGTAACCAGCGTCGCCTTTGGCGGCCAGCAGGTGTCGCAGATCTATGAAAGCGTGGACCAGTATCAGGTGGTGCTGGAGCTGCTGCCGCAATATCAGCAGGATCCTTCCGCGCTGGACCGCATCTATCTCTCCAGCAAGACCGGCCAGATGGTGCCACTCTCCTCCGTGGTACGCACCTCTCGTTCCACCATGGTGCAGCAGATCAACCATGCCGGGCAGGTGCCATCCATCACCGTCTCCTTCGACCTGGCGCGTGGCTATGCCCTGTCCGACGCGGTCAGCCATGTGACGCGCGCGACCGAGCAGATCGGTATGCCTCCCGCGGTGAGCGGCGCCTTTGCCGGCACGGCGGCGGCGTTCCAAAGCTCGAGCGGCAATATGGGCATGATGATGCTGATCGCGCTGATCGTGGTCTACATCATCCTGGGCGTGCTCTATGAAAGCTTCATCCACCCCTTCACCATTCTGTCCGGCCTGCCGTCCGCGGCGGCCGGTGCGCTGCTGACGCTGTATATCTTCGGCCTGCCGCTCACCATCTATGCCTATGTCGGCATGATGATGCTGATCGGCATCGTCAAGAAGAACGCCATCATGATGATCGACTTCGCGCTGCAGAAGAAACGCAGCGGCGAAGTGACCCAGGCGGAAGAGGCGATCTATCAGGCCGCCATGATCCGCTTCCGGCCCATCATGATGACCACCATGGCGGCGATGATGGGCACGCTGCCCATCGCGCTGGGCACCGGCATGGGCGCGGATTCGCGCCGTCCGTTGGGCCTGTGCGTGGCGGGCGGCTTGCTGCTGTCGCAGCTTCTGACGCTCTACATCACGCCGGTGATCTATATTTACCTGGACAAGATCGCGGACAATTTCTCGTTCCGCGGGCTGTGGACGCGCTTTGTCTATGGCTCGTCGTCAACGCCTGCGGCTCCAGCGGAATAGCGCCGGCCTTCGGTTCCTGGAAAGCCTAGCCGGCGCGGCGGCACGCCTTTGGCGAGCGCAGATCAGCGCCTCAGGACAATCAACCGGAAGGTGCCCGGCACCGGTACGGGCCTGGGGGTGTCTGGCGTGGTGTCCTGTGTCACCACAAAAACGCGATGCGTCTTGGCATCCAACTCCATGGTTCGTGCGCCCTTGGCGGTGGGGATATTGTCCAGCACGGTGTATTTGTCCGGTGTGTCTTCATGTGCCACCGTCAACGTGCCGCTTTGGCCATTGGAGGAAAAAATAAAGCCGGTTGAAGGATCGAACCGGTTGGCGTCCACTCCGCCACCAATCGGAAAGGTCGCAACCAGTTTGCCGTTCTTCAGATCGGTTACGGCCACCATTCCGGCGCAACCCGAAAATAAGCGCCCATGTGCTAGGTCCGCCGCCTGGCCCGTCGGGCTTTCGCAGGGCTTGAGGGAAAACCGCTCTTTTATCCCCAGGCTCCGGGCGTCAAACGCCACCAATTCTCCGGTGTTCTCGATATTTACGAAAATAGAGCCGGCGCCGTCCGAAGTCGCGGCCTCGGGCTTGCCGCCCAACGCCACCGTTCCGGCCACCTTGCCGCTGTCCACGTCAATCGCGGTCGCATCATTGCTGCCGCCATTGAAGGCGAATATCCGCCTGAACGCGGGATCATACAGGATGCCGTCGGGCCTGGTACCCGCGGAAATTTCGCCCAGCTTTTGGAAGGTTTTGTCATCCCATACCGAAATTTTGTTGGCGCCACCCTCGCTGACATAGGCCTTGTGATCGGCGAAGGCGGTGCCGTGTATCGCCGACAGACCGATGATGTCGCTGACCAGCTTGCCGGAATCCACATCCACGACCATCAGGTGATTGCCGCGGGTGATGAAAAGATAACCGGTGTCCGGGTCCATGCCGCCCAGAGTGAGCTTTTGGCGATCGACGGCCATCAACTGCTTTTGCTTTGCCGCGACAGCGGGGCGGGCTTCACCGCCAAGCGTGATGCATCGGCCTATCGCAGGATTGATTTGGTTGACATTGCCGCCGCCAGCGACTTTGCCGGCCGCTATGACGGCGCGGCAGGCGCCATCGCGCCCAAGGGCCAGCTCAGGGCCGGCATCCGCCCGGCCAGCCCCACTCTGTTTCTGGACATCAATGACAACAGCCAGCTTGCCCGGTTCGGGCTGCACAATGGCGCGCCCAACGATTCAAACGACCTTTATGAGAAATGGGAAAGCATGGCGCTGTCCTCGGATGGCGCATTCCTGCTGGTGGCCAGCGACAATGACTTCAACACCCGGCACGGCATGATGGCAGACAAGCCCTATTCCGGGGACGCAGATGTGGATTCGCTGGTGCTGGCCTATCGCGTGGTTTTGCCGCCCGGGCCGCGCTAACTGGCGCGGCGCTTGCGGGCCTGCGCGTGGTGGGCGAAGTCGGTGATGATCTGGCGCAGGCCCGGCTCGCCGACATGCACCAGAGCCTGGCCCGGCGTCACCCGCCGGGCGCTGCGCAGGGCTTTCTCCGGAAAATCGTCATGCTGGCGCTTCACTTCCATGGCGAAGACCTGAACCCTGCAAGGCAACAGCTCGCCGGATTTGCGCAGCTTGTCATAGGTAAACCAGCCCAGCGGCTTGGGCGAAACAGCGCCTTCAACGCCAGCTTCCTCCATCGCTTCCATGGCGATGGCTTCGCGCGGGCTTTTGCCGTCGATCGGCCAGCCCTTGGGCACGATCCAGCGGCGGGTGTTGCGGGTGGTGATGAGCAGGATCTGCAGAATGCCGCCCATCATGCGCCAGGGCAGCACGCCATATTGAATCTGGTGTGAGGCAGTCAGGGCGCTGGCGGTGCGCCCGATCTTGCCGGCCTCCTTCATCCCAGGACGAGGCTGGCGGTCCAGGTGAACAAGGCTGCGATGACGGCGGCGGCGGGCATGGTCAAAAACCAGGCGGTGACGATACCGCGGGCCACATTCCAGCGCACCGCCGAGGTGCGCTTTGCGGCGCCGACGCCGATAATCGCACCCGTGATGGTTTGGGTGGTGGAGACTGGAATGCCGAGACCTGTCGCCATGAACAAGGTGATCGATCCTGCCGTTTCCGCACAGACGCCCTGGACTGGCGCCAGCCGGGTGATTCGCGAGCCCATGGTACGCACAATGCGCCAGCCGCCCAACAGAGTTCCCAGGGCCATGGCGCCGTTGCAGGCGACCACCACCCAGAACGGCACGTGAAAGCCTCCGGGGCTTTGGCCGCGCGCCATGAGCAGCACCGAGATAATGCCCATCGTCTTTTGTGCGTCGTTGCCGCCATGGCCCAGGGCATAGGCAGAGGCGGACAGCAGCTGAACCTTGCGGAAAATGCCGTCCACTTTGGCGGGCGCAATGCTCCGGAAGGTCCAGGAAACCAGCAGCACCAGCAGCAGCGCGATGGCCATGCCGGTTATCGGGGATGCGACAATGGCCATGGCAGTCTTGCTGAGGCCGTTCCACTGAATGACGCCGAACCCGGCATGGGTGACACCGGCCCCCACCAGGCCGCCGATCAGGGCGTGCGAGCTGGAGGAGGGGATGCCGAAATAGCCGGTGATCACCTGCCAGGTAATCGCGCCCAGCAGCGCGCCGGCAATCACCGCATCGTTGATCGAACTGGGATCGATGATGCCGGTGCCGATGGTGTTGGCGACATGCAGCCCGAACACCAGGAAGGCGATGAAGTTGAACGCCGCCGCCAGGGCCACGGCGTTGCGCGGCGACAGCACCCGCGTCGAGACGATGGTGGCGATGGAATTGGCGGCGTCATTGCGCCCGTTCATAAAGTCGAAGACCAGGGCAATCGCGATCAGGATGACCAGCAGCGTCACGCGTCACACCTGTTCGATCAGAATGCCGCTGATGCGGTTGCCGACATCCTCGAACCGGTCCATCACTTTTTCCAGATGGTCGTAGATTTCCAGGCCGATAATGTAACCCATGGCATTCCCGTCACGGTGGCGCTGGAACAGGGTCTTGATGCCCTGGTCGTTCAAGGTGTCGGATTCATCTTCCAGCCGCACAATCTCTTCGGTGATGGCGTTGATGCGGATGGCGTTTTCCTGCAGCGAGCCCAGCAGGCCCACCGCCTCCACCGTCAGGCGCGCGGCTTTGACGATATCGTCGCCCATCGCCGCCATTTCCGGCTCCATCTTGGTCACTTCGAACATCAAGACCGCCTTGGCGGTCTTTTTCATCTGGTCGATGGTGTCATCCAGCGTGCCGATCAGATCCTTGATGTCGCTGCGGTCGAACGGCGTGATGAAGGAGCGGCGCGTCAGCACCAGCACGTCGCGGGCGATGGCGTCGGCCTTGTCTTCGAAGTCGAACACTTTCCTGGCCGCGGCCGCCTTGTCGCTGCCATCGGCCAGCAATTCGCGCAGGGCCTCGGCGCCCTGCACCAGAATCTGGGCATGGGCATTGAACAGGGCGAAAAAACGGTCCTCACGCGGCATCAGAGCCTGAAACCAACGCATCATGGAAAACCCTCGGCAAAGACTCGGTGGATACAGCGTTTATGACAGGGCCTAAGGCTTTGCGCCCGGAGGATTTTTAGCGCCCCACAGGCTTCTATAGCATTGATTTATTTGCGTTTTTTCAGGCGCTGACCGTCCCGGGCCGGGCCCAGCAGAAGGAACGCGCGGACCGGGCGCGCATTCCGTACACTGAGACGTCTTCCAGGGGATATGCCGATGAAGCTGTATTACACACCGGGCGCCTGTTCGATGGCCGGCCACATCCTTGCCGCCGAGGGCGGGCTCGCGCTGGATCTCGAAAAGGTGGATTTGAAAACCCACCGCACCGAAAGCGGCCAGGATTTTCGCAAGCTCAATCCCAAAGGATACGTCCCGGCGCTGACGCTGGATGACGGCACGCTGCTGACCGAGAACGCGGCCATCCTGCCGTTCCTGGGCGACAAGACCGGGTTGATGCCGGACGGCATGGCGCGTTATCGCGCTCTGGAATGGATCGGTTATATCGGCACCGAGCTGCACAAGAATTTCGGGCCGCTGTTTGGCGGCGCATCGGATGATGCCAAGGCCAAGGCGATCGAGCGTATCGGCGCGCGTCTGGCGTTCGTGGAAGAAAGTTTGACCGGCGATTATCTGCTGGGCGCGAAGCTCACGGCGCCCGACGCCTATCTGTTTGTCATTCTGCGCTGGTGTGCGGCGATGGGCGTGCGCGTATCAGGGCGCCTGGCCGCCTTCAAAAGCCGCATGGAATCACGCCCGGGCGTCATCAAGGCCTTAAAAGCAGAAGGGCTTATCTGACGCTGTTTTCTGCCTATTTTTTGCCCGCCCGGCCCGCTGTCTGGCTGAGGTATTGCTGCGATATTTCAAACTATGTCTCGATTGCCTCTATGGCCGTTGCGCGCTTTTCCGCGCCGATTTTTTGGCTCAAGCTGATCCGGTAACAATGGTCGTGGACGCCATTTCGCCGTGGATTTCGAAAACAAAATTCTCATCGTGGACAATGACGAGGCGATACGCTGCATGGTGTCGTCCTATCTTGAGCAGCATGGCTTCAAGACCGGCACCGCCGCCGATCCGGTGGAAATGCGCAGCCGTCTGTCGGCCGGCCGCTATGACCTGATCGTGCTGGACGCGATGATGCCGGGCGAAGATGGCCTCAGCGCCTTGCGCAAGCTGCAAGGGGACGATCAGCAGCCGGTGATCATGCTGTCATCGGCCGGCACCGAAATAGACCGGATCGTCGGGCTGGAAATGGGCGCCCAGGATTACATGGCCAAGCCCTGCAACCCGCGCGAGCTCCTGGCGCGCATTCGCGTGGTGCTGCGGCGGCATGGGGCCGATGCGGCGGCGCCGCCCGCGCCCGGCGCGCAGAAAGCGGAAAGCTGGACCTTCGCCGGCTGGCGCATGGAGCCGGCTTCCCGCAAGCTTTATGGCCCGGACGGCAACCGGGTGACGCTTTCGGACAGCGAGTTCAGCCTGCTGCGCGCTTTCATCGAATGTCCCCGCCGCATTCTCACCCGCGAAGAGTTGCTGGAATATACCAGCCGCCAGGATGGCGAACATTTCGACCGCGTTGTCGATGTACAGGTCAGCCGCCTGCGCCGCCGCCTGGCGCTGGATGGCGAAGCCAATGATATGATCCGCACCGTGCGCAACGAGGGGTATTTGTTCGTCCCCCAGGTAACCCGCGTAACCTAGTTTTTGTTGTAGCGGGCCAGCACGCGCTGGCGGGCGTGAATGCGTTCGCGATCCTCGACATAGATCAGGCTGGCGATGCGGCGGATCAAAAGATCTTCTTCCGGGTCCAGCACGCCGTCGGCATAGGCCACTTCCCACAGCATCTCGATCAGGTGAATGCGTTCGCCGGGCGTCATCCCTTCCGCGATGGCGTGGGTGTGGCCATGTATCTGCACCATTTCAGCGGCACGCGCTTCGCCCGCCGTCATCAGCTGGGTGCATTCCTCTGGCGACATGTTGAAACGGGCCGTCAGCAGGTGCCGGATCGCCGCCCGTTCCTTTTCATCAAAGCTGTCGTCCTGGCGGGCCGCTTCCAGCAGCAACACGGCGACCGACAATTTCAGGTCGGGAACCTTGGGCACTTCCGGCGCAGAGAGCAGGCGGAGCAGGGGCTTGAACATCGGGTTTCTCATGTCGCGTGGGTGCCAGGAACGCAATCCTGCTGCGGGCCCGATGCCCTATTTATATTGGTGGATGGCTGATATTCAACGGCCATTGCCGATTCCCGGTAGCTGCTATAGACCCTCGGACGCCGCTGAGCCCGCGAGCGATGGGTTCGGTGTTTCATATCAGCGGTCCACACCCTAATTTTTTCAGCGTGTATGACAAACGGTACGATTAAATTCTTCAATGCCGCCAAAGGCTATGGGTTCGTTACGCCGGATGGCGGCGGCCCCGATATATTCCTGCCTTCTGCCGCCGTCACCACGGTCGGCGCTGCGGCGATCAAACAGGGCCTGCGCATCGCCTTTGAAAAAGTGGCCGATGTCAAAGGCCCGAAAATTGTCTCGCTCGAAATACTGAAAGAGGCGCCCGTCGCAGCCGCGCCGGTATCGGCCACGCCGCAAGTGACGATCTATTGCAAACTGGATACCGAGGCTGCGGCCGAAGTGATTGAGGCCGCGCGTGGGCAAGGTGCCACGCTGAACCTGGTCGATTATATGGCCGTGCCGCCCAGCATGGACCAGCTGAAACGTCTGGCGCAGATGGTGGGCGTTACCGGCCAAAGCCTGGTGCGCCGCTACGATCCCATGTTTCTGGCGCTGCAACTGGACGACCGCTTTATTTCCGATCAGGAATTCTGGACGGCGATTTTTGAACATCCGGCGTTGATCAACGGCCCGGTCATTATGGCGGCGGGCAAGGCGGCGGTCTGCAAGACGGCGGCGGAAGCCCGGCAATTTCTGGGCGGCGAACCCGCGAAGGCTGCGCCCGCGCCCAAGACGCTGTCTCCGCGCATCGCGGCGATGCTGCGCGGCACACCTGTGCCGGCGGTGCAGCAGGCGCCCGTGCAACAGACCATTGTTGCCCCGGCTCCGGTTGTCCCGAAGCTGCCGCCGAGTAAAAAAATTGTCTTGCCTCCAAGAACCGTGGTGGCCGCAAAGCCCGTGGTGGCGCCGAAAGCCGTGGTGGCGCCCATGCCCAAAGCGGTGGCCAAACCTGCGCCAGCCAAGAAGCCTGCGCCGAAAAAGGCTGACGTGAAAAAGCCCGCGCCCAAGCCCGCCAAGCCGGTGAAGAAAGCCAAGCCGGCCCGGAAATAGCCCCGGCCGTGCACTGGAATATATGTTCTATTTCAGCGGGTTAATGGTGCCCAGGGACAGAATCGAACTGCCGACACGTGGATTTTCAATCCACTGCTCTACCGACTGAGCTACCTGGGCCCATGGCCTGCGGCCATCAGGGAGCGGCTTCTTAGATGACCCCTTATTGCCTGTCCAGCCAGCCTTTAGGGGGGGCGGGGGGCTTGTGGAGCGGGCTTGTGGGCCGGAGGCAAGCCGGGAAAACTGCGGGCCTATGGAAGGAGGGATGATGAGAGCGGTTCTGGCTTTTACCGTGATGGCGCTGGCGCTGAGCGGCGCTGCCTGGGCGAACGACATTGCCTTTACCAAGGATGTCGGCGGCGCCCATCTCACCGGCACGGTGGAGATAGACGATTCCTCCGGCGATATCGTGGCGGTAGTGGGGGGGGCCAGCGGCGCGGTCAGCGGCAAATACACGCTGGATCGCGTGAACATCGATGCGCAAGTCGGATCCAAACTGATCCTGCATTTCGACCGCCGCAATCAGCAGATCAGCGCCAGGCTGGATGGCGGCGATGCCGTGATCCTTTGGGCAAAACCGTGAGCCGCGCGGGGAAACGCGGCTCACGGCAGATCAGCTTCGCTTAAGACTGAAGTCCTAAGATTGGGGGCCGACTTTACCAACCCAATAGGCGGCCTGGGACGCAGGCCCCGGGCTGAAGGCGGTGACTTCGCCATTGTCGTTCAGGGTAAGGCGGACAAATTCCGCCGCGCCATGTTTGCTGACATCGACGCCCGGCGCGATTTTGTATTCCGTCTGACCTTCCAGGATCAGCATCTTGCCGTCGGGCGCCAGATAGGAAATGCGCCCGATGGTGTCGGCGGCGAAGGCCGGTGGCGCGCTGGCCAGGACAAGTGCGGCGGTGGCGGACAAAACAAGCTTTTTCTTTTTCTCCTCCAAATGTTGGTTTCTACGTCGTGTGACGTGTGCACAAAATGTTTGTGCGGTTTTGGATTCTTCAAGACGGTTGCGGAAAATTTGTGGCGCGGAGCGTACGAAAAAAAGGAATCCGCCGCGGAAAAATTCCCCATCCCGGGAAGGTTTCCCCAGCAGGCCGAGCCAACGGCGAGGTTCATTTTGCAAATGCGAAAAAACCCGGAAATCCTGGCTCAAATGGCCCGGTAGCATTTTGTTAAACGGGGTCCCTTTATGCTTAATATTCTATTGCCGGGCCCATGCGCATGACTATCGAAAAATTGTCCGGCCGCGCTTTCTCGCGGCATGCGCATGGCGAACTTGGCCGTGCGCGCCGGCTATACCTGAAGATTCTGCATGACGAGCCGGGCAATTTTCCGGCGCGGCACATGCTTGGCCTGGTGCGCTATCAGGAAGGCCAGGCGCATGAAGCGCTGACGCATATCGATGCGGCGCTGGAGATCAATCCCGGTGTCGCCGAAGCCTGGTCGAATTATGGCTTGGTGCTGAGCGCGCTGGACCGCTTCGACGATGCAGTGGATGCCTTCAGCCGCGCCATCGAACTTCGCCACGATTATCCCGAAGCTTTCAGCAACCGCGCCATTGTGCTGACCAGGCTGGGCCGGCAGCTTGAGGCGGTGGATGACTGCGAGTGGGCGTTGGGGCTTCGTCCCGATTATCCCGAAGCCTGGAACAACCAGGCCAATGCCCTGCGCGATCTGGGGCGCGGCGATGATGCGCTGGCCTGTTACAACCAGGCGCTGGCGCTGGCGCCGCATCTGAAGGACGTGCGCGCCAACCGCAACGCGCTGGCCGCCGATCTGGCGCAGCCGCATTTGGCGCAGGCCGAAGCGGCGCGCGCCGAGGGCCGCCACGATGTGGCGCTGAACGCCTATAACCGGGCGCTGACCATCGCGCCCGAGCATGTCGCTACGCTGAACACCATCGGCTGCTACTTGCGCATCCTGCAACGCTATGACGAGGCGCTGGCGGCGTTCGACCGGGCGTTGACCATCGACCCGCATCACATCAACTGCCTGGTCAATCGCGGCGTGGCGCTGTGGGACCTGAAACGCTATGCCGCCGCCATCGCCGATTATGACCGTGCGGTGGCGATTGAGCCCGCGCACTTTGAGGCCCACAACAATCGCGGCATCGCGCTGTGGAGCCTGAAACGTTACGAAGAGGCGCTGGCGGCATTCGCTGCGGCGCTGGCGGCCAAGCCCAATTTCGCCAACGCCCTGCACAATCGCGGGTTGACCCTGTCGGAAATCAAGCGGCTGGAAGAGGCGCTGGTGGCGTATGAGGCGGCGTATGACGCCGACCCCAGCCACAAGTACAATTTTGAAGCCCGCGCCCATGCCGCCCTGCATCTGTGCGACTGGAAGCGCACCCAGTGGGCCGCCGAGCGGGTTCACAATGAAGTGATGGAAAAGGGCACCGTGGTGCACCCCTTCATCCTCAGCGGCTATAGCGGCGACAAGGCGCTGCTGCTGCAGGGCGCGAATAATTTCATCAAGGACCGCATCGGCTTTCCGCCCGTGCCGCTATGGACCGGCAAGCCTTATGGCCATCAGAAAATCCGTATCGCGTACCTTTCCGCCGATTATCACAAGCACGCCACCTCGTATCTTGTCGCCGGACTGATGGAGCAACATGACCGTTCGCGCTTTGAAGTGATCGGCGTGTCCTGGGGCATTGACGACCAAAGCGCCATGCGGGCGCGGATCAAGACCGGGTTCGACCGGTTCATTGATGTGCGCAATGTCAGCGATCGCGATGTGGCGCGGATGCTGCGCGAGATGGAAGTGGATATCGCGGTGGACCTGAAAGACTTCACCACCGATCAGCGGCCGGAAATCTTCTCCCACCGCGCCGCCCCGGTGCAGGTCAATTATCTGGGCTATCCCGGCAGCATGGGCGCGGACTTCATGGATTACATCATCGGCGATGCCATCGTGACGCCGTTTGAAGACCAGCCTTTCTTCAGCGAAAAGATCGTCCAGCTTCCCGGCAGTTATCAGGTCAATGACGGTAAGCGCGAGATTGCGCCCGTCGCCCCGACCCGCGCCGAGGCCGGGTTGCCAGAGAATGGCTTTGTCTTTGCCTGCCTGAATGACAGCTACAAGATCACCGCCCCGGTCTATGACATCTGGATGCGGCTGCTGAACGATGTGCCTGGCAGCGTGCTGTGGCTGATTACCTGCAATCCCGGCACCATGGCCAAGCTGCGCGAGGAAGCATCGGCGCGCGGCGTTGATCCGGATCGCATCGTCTTCGCGCCGCGCCAGGAATTGGCCGACCATCTGGCGCGCCAGCGTCTGGCCGATCTGTTTTTGGATACGCTTCCCTATAACGCCCACACCACCACCAGCGATGCGCTGTGGGCGGGCTTGCCGGTGCTGACGCTGAAGGGCGACAGCTTTGCGGGCCGCGTGGCGGCCAGTTTGCTGCATGCGGTGGGATTGCCGGAACTGGTGACGGACAATGCCGAAGATTACGAGGCGCTGGCGCTGAAGCTGGCGCGGGAGCCGAAGCTGCTCAAATCTTACCGCGACAGGCTGGCGGCCAATCGCGATTCTTGCACCTTGTTCGATACCGATCGTTTCCGCCGCAATATCGAAGCGGCGTATGAGACGATGTGGCAACGGGCTGAGGCTGACCTGAAGCCTGAGGCTTTCGCGGTTTAAAGCTCCCTTGTCATTCCCGGCCGAGCATTGGCGACAGACAAGGCGAGGGGAAGGGAACCCAGGTCTATATACCGCCCAGGTTTCACCAGCCTGGATCCCCTTCCCTCATGCGCTTTGCGCTGCAAAGCGCATTTCGCCGGGGATGACAAAAGGGGCTTAGACCGAGAACGAGTCCGGCGCTTCGCCGTTGTGGAATTTATCCCACATGGTTTGATACGCCGTCTCGATATGGCGGCGATAGCGATCCGTGTCGAATAGCGGTGTGGTGGTGCGGTTGGCCGCCAGCTTGGCGCGCAGGGCGGCCAGTTCATCGCGCTTGCCCGCCAGGCCAATCGCCTTGGCTTCAAAGTCGCTCATATTTTCGGCGATCAGCTCGGGCAGGCCGATAGCAGTGAGCAGGCTGGCCGCCACCCGGCCCGGAAACGCTGTGCCCCGGCAGGTCAGCAGCGGCAGACCCGCCCACAGCGCGTCACTGGCGGTGGTATGGGCGTTATAGGGCAGTTGATCCAGCGCCAGATCGGCCAGTTTCAGACGCGCCAGATGATCGGCATGGGGCGCGGTGGGCGCGAAGATCAGGCGTGAGGGCGCAACGTCGCGCAACTCGGCCTCGCGGCGCAGATTGTCCATGAACGCGGAATTGTTGTCCCACAGCCACAACACGCTGCCCGGCACGGCGGAAACAATCCGCATCCAGCTGTCGAAGGTGGCAGGCAGCAGCTTGTAGCTCTGGTTGAAATTGCAGAACACAAACGCGCCTTCGGGCAGGCCCAGTTCGGCGCGGCTGGTCTCAGGCCCGATGGCGCGGGCATTGTCGTTGACCTGATAGCTGTCCGGCAGCCAGGCCACTTTTTCATCATAGAAACGCGCATCGTCTTCGGGGATCACAATGCGATCTGCGATGATGTAATCCATATAGGGCGAGCCCAGCGTGGCGGGGAATCCCAGATAATTGACCTGGATGGGCGCGGGCTTCCGCGCAAATACGCCCATGCGCGGCAGGCCGAAATAGCCGTTGAGGTTGACCAGTATGTCGATCCCCGCTTCGGCGATGGCGGCGGCGGCCTGATCGTCATTCAGATGCGCAACGGGAATAAAGTGATCGAAGGCCGCTTCCAGGCGGGCACGCATCGGTGTGCCGTCGCCCCGGTCATTGTCGAAGGCGAACAGCTCGAACCGTTCCTTGTCGTGCTTTTCCCACAGGCCTGCCGCCAGGAACGAGGTCGCCTGTTCGCGGAATTCGCCGCACAGATAACCCAACTTGATCTTTTTGCTGGTGTGCGGCCGCCATGCCGGCGCCAGCGCAGGATGGCGGCGGCTGGAATAGATCTGGGCGCAGCGTTGCAGGTCGGCGGGCAAGGATGAGACCGCCTGATAGACATAAGGCCGGATCACGTCTTTTCCGGCGCGCACCCCGGCATCGGCGCGTGATTTCAGATCGGCAAATTCGCGCCAATCGCCGCCGGTCAGGCGCAACAGCATCAGATGGCCCAAACCGAAATCATGATCGGGATCGATGGCCAGCAAGCTCTCGCGGTCGGCCAGGGCGGCGTCGCGGTCCCGGTAATGCTGCCACAGCAGCATGGCGCGGTTGTTGAGTGCGTCGGCGTGATCCGGCTCCAGCGCCAGCGCCGCGTCGTAAGCGGCGCGGGCTTCATCCATCCGGCGCATATTCTGCAGCACGCCGCCGCGATTGTTGTGGGTGGTGGCATCGGGCCTAAGGGCCAGCGCGCCGTCATAGGCGGCCAGCGCTTCGGGATAACGCTCCATCTCATGCAGCACCTTGCCGGCGCCTTCCAGGCTTTCGAAGTCGCGCGGGGCGCGTTGATAGGCGGCCAGTGCGTGCGGCAGCCGCCCCAGGGCACGCAGCGCCGCGCCGCGCGGGGCATGGGCGATGGAAAAATCCGATTGTACCGCCAGCGTGCGGTCGAACGCGGCCAGCGCTTCGGCGGGCTTGTCCATCGCCAGCAGCGCCACGCCCTTGTTGAACCAGGCGGGCGCGAAATTGGGATTGTGGGCAATGGCGGTGTCGCAATCGCCAAGGGCGTGGCCCGGGCGCCCCATGCGGCACAGCACACCGGCGCGGTTGGCCAGGGCTTCCACCATATTGGGCTGCAACTGGATCGCCTTGCCATAACTGGCGACGGCGTCGCTGTCCCGGTTCAAGGATTCCAGCGCCAGCCCGCGATACAGCAGCGCCGCCGGCATGCGGGCATTGGCGGCCAGCGCCGCCTCCAGCGAATTCAGCGCCAGGGCATATTCGCCCCGGTCATACTGAATGACGCCATGCAGGTAACAGGCATTGACGTTGCGCGGATCGAGCGTTCGGACCTGAACATAAAGCCGTTCGGCTTCCGCCAGCCGGCCGGCCTGATGCAGCTGCACGGCTTGGTCGCAAAGGGCGTTGATCTGCGGGGAACTCATGGGCCGGAACCTATTATGGCCGCCCGTTTAAAAGCAAACCGCGCCCATGGACTTGGCCCACAGGCGCGGCTCTGGCTCAACGACGGATCGTGCATCCGTCTGCGGCCAGAACGCCCCAACCATGTGTGGTCCTACGACTTCGTCGCCGACCGCACCCACGACGGAAAGGCATTCCGGATGCTCTGTATTATTGATGAGTTCACACGCGAAGCGATTGCCATCCGTGTGGCCAGAAGTCTGAAGTCCACCGAGGTCATCGAGGCGCTGTGCGATCTCTTCGTCGAACGGGGCGTCCCGGCCCACATACGTTCTGACAACGGCCCGGAGTTCGTTGCCCTGGCGCTCAGGCAATGGATTGCGACCGTGGGCGCCAAGACCGCCTACATAGAACCAGGCAGTCCATGGGAAAATGGCTACTGCGAGAGCTTCAACGGAAAGCTTCGTGATGAGCTGCTCAATGGTGAGATCTTCTACACGCTGAAAGAGGCAAAGATCATGATCGAAGCCTGGAGACGGCACTACAATACCGTCAG
>CANJIS010000021.1 GCA_947474565.1 Alphaproteobacteria bacterium | reverse complement strand
TTCATCGGGTTGCCGGTGAATTGGTAGGAGGCATCCAGCCCAAGATCGGTGTAGCCATCCGTCGCCAGCACGGTCTTGTCGTCGCCGGGATGCAGATTGGCGAAGAGCCCAAATCCGCCCAACTCGAAATTTTGGTCGCCATAATCCTTGGCTTTTGCGGGAATTTCTTGCCGATGATGGCGTGATGTTCGCATCTATAGATGCGAACGAAATCGCAAATTTTGAGATCTTGCTGAAAGAGACTTTTCCGAGATTTACCGTGATTTCAATTCCTGTAGTAAACAACATGAAGGGTCGGAACGATCGGGCCTACATTTCCACTTGTCATAAATACTTAGTCCTTGTCGCCCGCGATAATTTTGTCTCAAGCGGGTTACGCGTCCAAAACCAGTCTCTGGTGGACTCAAACCGGTCTCAAGCTAAGTGTTTCGCAAAATCGGGAAATCGAAAATCACTGACCAGAGACTGGCCGAAGCGAGCGCCATTTTCTGCACGCCAATTCAACCCATTTTATGCTCATACCGAAAACATCGCCGGCTAACCGACTGAATACACGGCAGAAAATTCTGGCGTTTGGATATTCCACCCAGAGCATGGACTGGATGGCTGTGGACGCAGTGCTGTCCGAACCGGGCTCCGCCTAAAATTCTCTGCTAACAGGGAAAATAACAGGGAATTTTAGGAAAAAAGGCGGTTTTGGCACGCTCGCGTAGCCAGATACGAAGGCAGAGTCAGGGAGTTACCCGCAATTTCCTGCTACAATTATCAGGGAATTTTCTCCGGATAACAGGGAATTTTTCTAGCGGAACAGGGGAATTTGCCAGCATCCAATGGATTGCGCCCTTAATACCGAGAAGGCGCGTTCATGGCGCGCGCCGCCCCGGCGTGCCCAACTCCTATGCGCAGAATAGCCAACGAGACGTCCGCGTTCCATTTCGCAATCAGCTGCTCAACCAGCAGCCCGTCAGCCTAGTCGGCCGGCCGAGGCGCGACAAATCCATGCTCCGCTTCCCGGAGGATCTTCGCAGCGAGCCAATCCTGCTGCCGAGCCTCGACAGTGACATCCGGGTCGGCTTCGACCGACTGCTAGATCTGGCGGGTATCCGGGCCGTCCATTCCATGCGCTTACCTCCTGATCTAGAAAGACTAGAAGGTGTTGCACCGACCTATTGAACCCGCCACCCAAAGCGGGCATTCGCAGTCGCACCAAAATCTGCGACTTGGGAATACCTTTGCAAACGCGCCGGGATCACGGTGCAGTATGCTCCGGCGGCGCAGGCGGTGATCAGCATGGGCAACAAGAAGCAGGGCGTGCGCGAAAGTGTGGTTGCCGTCAGGACGGCGCTCAATGCGCATGGCAGGAAGTTCTGACGGTGCGGTTCTTTTTAGTTCCGAGTCGCCGCGCGTTACTGAGATGCCTACCGGTTAAGGTTCAAGCTCAGAGCCACTGTATGAGCCCCATAACCTCTGCCAAATTCACCACGGTAATCCACGTTGAGCGAAAAACCTGCGCTAAGCTGTCTGTGGAAGCCGGTTGAAAATGTCATGCGATCCGTGGGGGGGCTTGCGACGACGGTCGTAACACTCGGCGCGAGGCTATTAACAAGCGCTACCTCGACGGGACTCATATCGAAGGAAAGATATTTTTGGCATCCCAACTCAGCATAGACGCTTTTCGCAGGGGTTTCGAATCGCAAGCTGGCTTCAGCGGAAGGTGCAGTGATCTCGCGGCGGGAAACGCTCATGCGAGGCAGAAGGCCGCTTTCAGAATAGGGTTGCACCGAATTTTTTATATATGCGACAGCGGCGCGAGGCGACACCGTCCAGTTTCTCAAAGGCAGATATATGCCAGTCTGAAACTTTCCGCTGCCGCTCCATCCTGTCGTTCTCGCGGTATTTACCAGCCCGGCTGCCGGGCCACGTTTCACGCTCAAGCTGTCGTATCCGGCGCCTGCAAATGCATTCCAGAACCAGCCGCGTGACGAACGCCAGCCAATATACATATCGGCCGATGCACCCTTGTCGGCATAATTCAGCGTCCCGGCTTTACTATCCGATGAGGAGAATCCGAGTTGCCCTCCCCATTTCCAGTTTTGAGAAGGGGAGAAGTCCAGGAATGCCGTCAAACTCATGATTTGATCCGATACGGAGGGCATGGCGCCTCCGTTTCGTGCATTCTGACGCGCGAGGTTTTCTGATCCGGAAAAGGACAACTTCGGGCTGGCGCGCTCGAAATATGCGCCATGAAGATGGGATTGCGCGTTCGCTATCGCATGGGTGCGTCGGCGCAGAACGGTTTCCGCCTCGGCGGCCGTTGCAATGCCGGTGGTGCCGTAGTTCGACAGGCCGTCGAGTGTTTCTTTGGCAAACTGAGCTATCAAGATATGCCCGGCGGCGGTGGGGTGAAGGCCATCGCCAAAAAAATATCTTCCGGGATTATCACATGGATTACCCGCTCCAAAGCAGGAATCGGTGGCGTTCTCGAAACCAAAGGCAGTCGGGTTTTTGACCACTGCGCTGTAAAGGGCGGCAACATCCAGAACGACAAATTTGGTCTGCGGATGTGCGGCCCGCTCCGTCTCAATATGCGCAGCCAGTGCCGTGTTCAAAACCGCAGCACCCGCACCGGCGAGAGACCCGCCGGCAGCGCCCTTGAAATAGGGGGTCAAGGACGGGTTGGGCTGGTTCAGGATCAACACCGTTCCGCCGCCCGAACTTGCGATCACTTCGAGTACGCTTCCGATATTGTTGGCTGCATCGGTGGCATATTGAGACACAATGGCCTGGGAATTCGCTGCGTTGTTCGCCAGATTAACGCCGGCGATGATATCGTTCACGCCGCCCCAAACAGTCGTGAGCGTGCTCCCCGTAAAAATCCCGCCGCCTTGCAGATAGTTGATGATCTGGGTCTGCATCCCGGGATGGGTAACCTGCGCGCCGGTCAAAGTGCCCGCAACCGCATAGTCCGCGCTTCCGGTGACGATGCCATACCCACCGAGGGGGCTAAATCCCAGCTGTTCTGCCCAGACCGGTCCATTCGAGAAACGGCCGTTGTTAAACACTGCAGGCGCTACGACGCCAAATCGCGACGCGTTTCCGTTATCGCTCAGGCTGTCGCCAAATACGATGAGCTTGCTGAAAGATTGGGCCAAAGCCGGCTGCGGCGCTAAAACGGCAGCACTGATCGCGCTGATTGGCAAGAATCCCTTCAGGAAACACCTTCGCAATGTCAATCTTAATGATATCTGCCCGCAACCCACTCCAACGCCCCCACAGACTAGCCCGTGCCTCAAGATATGCTGGTCTGAGGATTATTGAAACTGGCCGTCCGCGTGGGATGCCGCCCCGTCAGGCGCTGCGCTTAGGGCCCGCTCGCCGGGCGAGGAACGCCCGGATGGGATCATCGAAAAACTTCCCCAACAGGGCGGCCGCTATAACGGACACGCAAAGAATGGCGCTCACCCGTATAGTCGGAGATAAAAGATCGTACATTCGAAAATGCACCAACGCCGCCGTTGTTATTGCCGCGACTGGCATGTGGATGGCGTATAAAGGGTACGAAATCCAGCCACCGAATTTGGACAGTGTCGCCCATATGTTCGCCGGCTTGAAAGACGCTGCTGCCAAAATGACTATTGGAAATATCAGGACTGTAACGAGAAAATTATACGTATCGGGAAAGGTCTCCGGCGCGCAGAAGATGCCCACAAGAACGATGCTGGCAATCAGAGGGTGCGCGCCGAGCGACTTGGGAAAGCGCTGGCGCGTAAACAGCCTGTAAAGCCACACGCCGGCAAAGAAGCAGAAACCCACCCTGGCTGATCCCATCAGCAAAAAACCAACGGCGCGGTTCGCTGCGCAAGAGCGGTTCGCCGGAATGGTGATGCCCTGCCAGTCTGAGAACCAGGCTAAGACGCCCAGGACTGCAAAAAAAAACAAAATGATGAAAAGAAGTAATGTGTTGCTGATTTTTTTTCCGAGAAACCTATAAAACGCGTTTACGACCAACTCAAAGAAGATTGACCAGCTTGGCGCGTTCAGGGTGGCCCCGGTATCCGTAAAAGTGGGGACAAGCAGAAGCCCGAACCCGATCGCCATGAACAGCTCGGACGCCGGTGTCGCGTATTTCGGCAAGAACATATTGCGCAAGACAACGTACGCGATGCCTACGACAAGTCCGGCGATGAGCAGGGGGTATAGCCGGATAACCCTGATCCGCATGAACTTGCACCATGTCATGCCGGTTGAGAATTTTGGTTCGTAGGAGTGAGCCAGCACGAAACCGCTCAGCATAAAGAAAAAATCCACCGCCAAATATGCGTGCGGCAAATAGATTGCGTTTTTTGAATAGTACATCTGGATATGGAGCAGGGTCACGCAGAGTGCGGCGACGCCGCGCGTAGCATCCAATCCAAGGAAATGCGCCTTCGTCATATTTGCCTAACCCAGAACCATCGCCAATGCTGTTGGCACTGTGGCGATGTCTGAATCTCAAGTCCCCATGCGGCTGTAGCGCCGTTTAAGCTTGTTGTCTATCAGGCTCGACGGGGATTCGGGCCCGGCGCGGGTGGCTCCGGGGATGGAAAGAGATGGCGCCGCAGCGCCTAGCCATTGGTCTTCGCGCGTTCGATGCCTTCAAGGATCATCTGGCGAGCCTCGGCGGCGTCGCCCCAGCGCAGGATCTTGGTCCATTTGTTGGGCTCCAGATCCTTGCAATGCTCGAAGAAATGCTCGACCTGCTGACGGGTGATGTCGGGCAGGTCGGAATATTCATTGATGCCATCATGGCGGGCGGTGAGGTGGTCGGAGGGCACGGCGATGATCTTTTCATCCTTGCCGGCATTGTCTTCCATCAAGAGCACGCCGATGGGGCGCACGTTGATCATCGCGCCGGGAAAAGCGCCCTTGTATTGCAGATCAGCACATCCACCGGATCGCCGTCGCCGGAAAGCGTGTGGGGAATGAAACCGTAATTTCCCGGATAACGCATCGGGGTGTAGAGGAAAGGCTTCGCGGTCGACGCCAGCGTGATCACCGCGGACGCCCACCGTCGGCGCGGTGTAACTGGAACTGGGCCCCTGGACCCGAGCTCAAATCGCGCGGTCACGGAGTATCTGGCTGTTCTCAATGATGCCGCGTTTGGTGGCGTAACCCCAGTCGAGCCGAAGTTCGTCTCCCCGACCGATCCTGCCGCCCGCTGGGCTGCCGCCAGCGGCGGCCCTGCCTTCTATGCCTATGCCGACAATTATCTGATTGACCTGAAGCATGCGGTGATCATGGACGTGGAAGCCACGACCGCCGTGCGTCAGGCCGAGGTCACGGCGGCCAGGAAGATGATTACCCGCACCGCAGACCGGTTCGACGTAAGGCCCGCGCGTCTGGCGGCCGACACCGGTTATGGCTCGGCCGAGATGCTCGCCTGGCTGGTCGATGAGCGCGCGATTGAGCCGCATATCCCAGTGTTCGACAAGTCCGGCCGGAAGGACGGCACGTTCTCGCGGGACGATTTTGGTTACAACCATGAGGCAGACGTCTACGTCTGCCCAGCTGGCAAGACGATGACCACGACGGGCACACTGACCGATGGTGCCGCGCTGCTCTATCGGGCCAGAAAACACGATTGCGATGCCTGCGACCTGAAACCCCGGTGTTGCCCGAAGACCCCGGCGCGCATAGTGCCACGTTCAATCCTCGAAGCCGCCTGCGACAGGGCGCGCGATATTGTCAAGACTGACGCTTTTCTGACCTCGCGACGAGAGCGCAAGAAAATCGAGATGCTGTTCGCTCCCCTCAAACGCATTCTCAGGCTTGACCGATTGCGACTACGAAGCCCCTGCGGCGCCCGCGACGAGTTCCTCCTCGCCGCCACCGCCCAGAACCTACGCAAGATGGCCAAGTTGATCGCGATGCCACTGCCAATACCGGCCATGTAGGCGCCACCAGCTACCGGCACCGCGCCAGCAACAGTCCCAGCCAGACCAACTCCGCCTCCAGAACCGACTTTTTCAACACAATCGGTCAGAAGCGGCCATTCAGTCAACGGTCGCTCTGTCCACTTTAGGTCAACAGCGGTCGTTCAGCGTGACTGAGATGCCTTTATAGAGAAGGCATCCCAAAGTTACGGTCTTTTGTGGCGATACCCAGCGCGTGGTCGCCAAACTCCGGATTTCTCCGCCAAAATCGCCCCAGAAAAGCAAGTTTTCCACTCGACTTCCGGAGGGAATGGAGCGCAGCTGAGCAACGGTTCGAACCGACACGGCCCGTGGCGAAAAGCCGATTGGGCCTTCGGCAGTGACAGCGCCTGCTGCACAACCGGAGCCAAATCATGACCACCAAAGATACCGGGAGGCCTGCGGCCGCCGCGGAAATCGAGGCTGAAATTCAGCGCATCCAATCCCTGTGCTTGGATGATTTGCGATCGCTATGGCGCGAGGTTTTCAAGAGGGACGTCCCCAAGGCCCTAACCCGGGATCTGCTGGTACGAATCATCATTTGGCACATCCAGGAACATGCCTTTGGCGGCCATGACCGGGCGACGCTTAAAATCCTGGAGAGCTACGCCAAGGGCAGGCCCGGCGATGCCCAGAGACCCCGTTACCTGAAGCCCGGCACCGAAATCATCCGTGAATTCCAGGGCGAGCGTCACACCGTGGTGGTCACGGCGGCGGGATTTCGTTGGCGTGACGGGGACTATCCCAGCCTGACGGCCATTGCCCGGATTATCACCGGCACCAGCTGCAATGGGCCCCGGTTTTTTGGCCTTCGGATGGGCGGGATGAGCGAACCAACCGCGGCGGCCGAACCGGGGGGAGCCGGCCGGCAAAAGCCAGCTAAGGGTCATAAAAAGCCTGCAGAGGCCCACACATGACCACCCCGAACAAGGTCGCCCGCTGCGCCATCTACACCCGCAAATCGACCGAACATAACCTGGACCTGGAGTTCAATTCCTTGGACGCCCAGCGGGAAGCCTGTGAGGCCTACATAAAGAGCCAGGCCCATGAGGGCTGGCGCCTTGTCGATGCCCCCTACGATGATGGCGGGATATCAGGAGCCTCCCTGGAACGGCCAGGCCTCAAGGCTCTTCTCTCGGAAATCCAGGCCGGCAAGATCGACATCGTGGTTGTCTACAAGGTCGACCGGCTCACCCGGTCCCTGGCCGACTTTGCCAAGCTGGTGGAGCTTTTCGACCGGCACGGCGTGTCGTTTGTCTCCATAACCCAATCCTTCAACACCACGACCAGCATGGGGCGGCTAACCCTCAACGTCCTGCTGTCATTTGCCCAGTTCGAGCGGGAGGTCATCGGGGAGCGGGTGCGGGACAAAATCTCTGCATCCAAGCGCAAGGGAATCTGGGTGGGCGGACCTGTCCCGCTCGGATATGCCAGCGTCAGCAAAAAAATCATCATCGTGCAGGACGAGGCCGAAACGGTGCGGGGGATATTTCGGCGGTATCTGGAACTGGGCGCAGTCCGCACCCTCGCGGCGGATCTCGATCAGAGCGGAATCCGGACCAAACGTCGAACATTGGCCAATGGCCAAATTATCGGCGGCGGGCGGTTTGGCGTGGGCGCCCTCTCCTATTTTCTGAAAAACCGTTTCTATATCGGGGAAGTCGCCTACCACGGCGAAATCCATCAGGCAGAGCATGAGCCCATTCTGGACCGGCCCCTCTTCGAGGAAGTGCAGGCTTTGCTCGCCAAAAACAATGTCGAGCGACAACTGAAACTGAAAGCCTCACCCTCGGTTCTTGCCGGTCGTATCTATGATGATCGCGGCAATCGCATGACGCCATCTCACACCAGAAAGAACGGCGTGCGCTACCGGTATTACGTGTCCAATGCAGTGCTCCAGAAGCGGGACAAATTAGTGGGCTCAATCCCGCGGATTCCGGCGGCGGAGATAGAAGAACTCGTGACCCGTACTCTTCGAACATGTTACCAGTTAGAAACCGGCTCCGCCCTGGAAAGAAACGGAGATCCTCTAGACAGATTGGCCCGCGCAGTCGTCACGCCGACGGCAATTGAACTCCACGTTATTAGCCGCGTGTCGTCCGTCTCATCGGAGCCTGATACCGAAGAAGATCGCTCGCTGCACAATCAAGTCCGTCAGCCAACTATATTGTCGGTACCTTGGGAAACGACCACGTTCACCGCCGTCAAAGGGCTGGTTCAGGCGCCTGCACAATCGACGGCTGCATTAAAGCCCGAGAGCCGTGACGCATTGCTGAAAGCAATTGCGAAAGCGCGACAATGGCTCGATGATCTGGTCAGCGGCCGCGTTGCGACCATCGGGGACATCGCTCACAGGGAAAACAAAGTGGAGCGGCATGTTCGTCTGCTATTACCACTGGCGTTCGTTGCGCCAGCGTTCGTGAGAGAGATAGTGGACGGCTCAGCGCCTGCACACTTAACGGTCACCGGCCTTGCAAAATCGGTACCCCATTGTTGGGGATATTAGAATTTTTCGAGCGGCCTATTCGCGCCATTGGCGATTGTTCGAACCGGTCTCCGCTGACATCGAACCGGTCTCTGCCCGGCATGGGGTCTGCATTCTGGAAATTGAAAATCGGCGACCTGAGACGGACCGACACGGGCGCCATTTTCTGCGGGTTATTTCCCCGCTACTTATGCTCAGATAGAAAACGGGACCGGCCAACCGCCCGAAAGCGCGGCAGAAATTCCCTATGGTCGGATAGTCCACGCGGAGCATGGACTGGTTGGCTGGGGCGGAAGGGATCGAACCTTCGAATGCTGGAATCAAAATCCAGTGCCTTACCACTTGGCGACGCCCCAAGGCTGGCCCCCTATAACCCGGCTTGAGCCCGCCCGCAAACCGGGAAAATCCGCGACATCTCAACAGCTTCGGGGTGAGTTGCGGGGGGGAGGGGGCATGTTTATAAGGGCGCTCCCGCAGGCCTCGCGCCTTGAATGTCGGAGAGTAGCTCAGCCTGGTAGAGCACTACGTTCGGGACGTAGGGGCCGGAGGTTCGAATCCTCTCTCTCCGACCATCTATTTTCGCGTGCCGCGAAGATGCCAAGTTCGCCCGCCGCGACAGCGGGAAGAAGGCGGGCACGTCACGCGAAAACACCGGGCCTTCGCGCCAATAAACCCAAAGCACATGCGTGTTGGTGACGGACCCGCGCCACGTCCAGCGCTTCAACGATGCTTATGGTCATGAAGGCGTCGATCTTCTGCTGGCCGCGTTCGGTCAGCTTCTTACCGAACTTGCGCGGGGCGATGATATTGGCTGCCATATCGGCAAGCGTGGCGGTTTTCCCAAAGATGGCACTACCAGCGCCACCGTCATGGCCGCCGCTTATGCCGGCCAGGCTTTTCAAGCCCTATTGCCGCCTGTTTGGGGGCGCTATATTCCGCCGCCGCCGTTGGAGCGGCAGGGAATATCCGTCACCAAAAGGAAGTTCATATGAAGAAAGTTCTGTTGGGTTCTGCCGTGCTGTTCGGCGTGGCCGTTTCCGCCGCCGCTGTCTGGGCGCAAGGCGCGGCCCCGAAATCCTCCACCACCATCACTGCCGAAGATGTGCAGAAGGTCCTGAAGCTGGGCCCCAAGGAAACCGACCACACCATCAAGGTGGTTGAGATGGGCCAAAATTATCAGATGTCGGTTGCCGTTGTGCATCGCGATTCCTCCCGCAATCGTCCTGCCCCGACGCCGGAAGCAGCCAAGGCGCGCGCGGCGGCCCAGGCCAAGCTGGCGGCTTGCGCCGGCAAGGCGGCGTCCGCTCCGGCTGGCGCCAAGACACAGGCGACGGGCATGCTCAGCCATGACGACACCGCCGAAACCTACATCATCATCAAGGGCGCGGGCACGCTGGTGACCGGCGGCACGCTGTACAACGCCAAGCGCGATGCGGCTGACAGCCCGATGACCACCACCTTGAACGGCCCCAGCTGCACCGGCGGCGTCTTCGGCGACTTCAAGACGGAAAATGTGAAGGTCGGCGATATCATCGTCATCCCGGCCGGTGTTCCGCACGGCTGGAGCGACATTCCGCAGATGGTGGACTATCTGTCGGTTCGTCCCGATCCCAAGCATGTGCTGCCCAAGGCCGGTTACATTTATCCGGGCCTCTAAGCGACTTCGTGTTTGAAAAAGACGGCGCTGCGCTTTATCGCGCGGCGCCGTTTTCTTTTCTGCTCAGTGCTTCGGCGGGGAGAGCAGGCGGGTGATGACGGTGTTCAGCATGTCCAGGCTGCGATTGATGTCGGCGTTCGGATCGCGAATGGTCAGCGTGCGCATGCCGTCCATCACACTCAGCAGCATGCCGGCGGTGACGGCGGGATCCAGGCCGGGATCGATCTGACCGCGACGCTGGCCATTCTCGATAAAATCCATCAGCAGGCCGCGCAGGGTGGTGGAGCTTTTGCGCACAATAGGGGCGATGGCCGGATTGCGGTCGGCTTCCACCAGCATCTCCAGCACCAGCCGGCTCATGACCTGGGCCTGGGGGTCTTTCTTCTTGCCCTTGTGGCGGCCGATCTCGGCGGTGAGGGTACCAATGGCGTCATCGCTTTTCATCATCTGCGCAAAACGTTCGGCGAAGCGCTCCAGACCGATGGAGGTCAACGCGACCAGGATTTCCTCTTTGCTGGCGAAGTAGTGATAAAGGTGTCCCGGACTGATACCGGCCTCTTCGCAGATGGAGGCAATGCTGGCGCCCCGAAAGCCGTCCCGCGCGATGCAACGGGCCGCCGCACCAAGGATTTCCTCGGCTTTTTCGGCGTGGCGGACGGGATCAAGGGTGCGCATGGGCCCAAACGCTATAATAGATTATTCGCTCTATCAATCCTTGACCGCTTTGTGCGGCCGCAATATAAATAGAGCGAATTGTCTAATTTTGTCAGAGCGGCGACAGCTGGATCTGGAAAAGGTCGAAGGCATGAACGTGGTGCAGAATTTTGAAAGGCATTCCGGCGTGGCTGCGAAAAAGAACAGCCGCTGGCTGACCCTTGGCCTGCCGCTTGCCGTTCTAATTGCGGTGGGGGCGGGGATCGCCTTCTTCCTGTCGCACCGTGCCACCGCGCCAGACGTTGCCGCCAAGCCGGCGCCCAGCATGACCATCACCGCCGCCAGCCCGCGCAAAGTGATGTGGACCGACATGATGCAGACTTCGGGCGCCGTCGCGCCCTGGCAGGAAGCGATCATCGGCTCCCAGATCGGCGGCTATCAGCTGGTGGATGTGCGCGTGAATGTCGGCGATGCGGTGAAGAAGGGTCAGGTGCTGGCCCGTTTCGACGCCGATCTGCTGCACGCCGATGAAGCGCAGCTTCAGGCCAATTACGACCAGGCGCTGTTGAATGAACGGCGCGCCGTCGCGTTGCAAAAAGAAAACGCCATAGCGGAACAGAATGTGCTGGCCGCCGTCACCACCGCCAAGGTGGCCAAGGCCCAGCTTGCCGCCCGGCAATTGCAGCTCCGCTATACCGATGTGGTGGCACCCGATGACGGCACCATCAGTGCGCGCACCGCGACTTTGGGCGCGGTGACGCCGGTGGGGCAGGAGCTATTCCGCATGATCCGCCAGAACCGGCTGGAATGGCGCGGTGAATTGACCGCGGCGCAAATGGTTCACATTGCATCCGGCCAGCGCATCGCCATCGTGTTGCCGGATGGTTCGGAATCCGTGGCGACGGTGCGCCAAATCGCGCCGTCTCTGGACAGCCAGTCGCGGCTGGGCACCGTCTATGCCGATATCGCGCCGGGCAGCCATGCCCGCGCCGGCATGTATGCCGACGGCAAAGTGGCGCTAGGCCAGACCCCGGCGCTCGTGGTCCCGGCGCAAGCGGTGGTGCTGCACGATGGGCGCAATTATGTCCTCAGGCTGGCCGATGACAGCGATACGCCCAAGGTGACGCGGCAGATGGTGACCATTGGCCGGCGCCAGGGCAACGACATTGAAGTTGTGCAGGGCCTTTCCGAATCCGACCGCGTGGTGGCGGAAGGGGCCGGCTTTTTGAACGACAATGACGTGGTGCGGCTCTCGCGATGAATCTTGCCACCTGGTCCATCCGCAATCCGATTCCCAGCATCCTGTTGTTCGGGCTGCTGGCGCTGGCGGGCCTGTGGGGTTTCCACAAGCTGGCGATTCAGAATTTCCCGGACCTGGAACTGCCCACCGTCAGTGTGACCCTGTCGCAGCCGGGCGCCGATCCGTCCCAGCTGGAAACCGAAGTGGCGCGGCGGGTGGAAAATTCGCTGTCCACCCTCAGTGGTCTGCATCATCTGCGCACCACCATCACCGATGGGCGGGTCTCCATCGCGGTGGAGTTTGTGCTGGAGAAGAAACTCTCCGACGCCCTGATTGAAACAAAGAACGCCATCGACCGGGTGCGCTCCGATCTGCCGGCCGATCTGTATGAGCCCACGGTCAGCGCCGTCACCATCGGCGGCCAGCCGATCCAGACTTACGCTGTCTCTGCGCCGCAAATGAATGAAGAGGCGTTGTCCTGGTTCGTGGACGATACTTTGGCCAAGACCGTGCTGGCAGTGCCCGGGGTCGGAAGGCTGGACCGTGTCGGCGGCGTCGACCGCGAAATCCGGATCGAGGTTGATCCGGTGCGGCTGGCGGCGCTGGGCATCACCGCCTCCGATGTCTCGCGCGCCCTGCAACAAACGCAGATGGAAACATCGGGCGGGCGCGGTCAATTGGGGCAAGGCGAACAATCCATCCGCACCATTGCCACTGTGGCCCAGGCCTCTGATCTGAACGCGCTGCCCATCGCACTGGCATCGGGCCGCAATATTCGCCTCGACCAGGTCGCCACCGTCAGCGATTCCATCGCCGAACGGGCCCAGGCGGCGTTGTTGAACGGCAACCCGGTGGTGGGTTTCCGCATCTATCCCGCCAAGGGCTATGACGAGACGCGCATTGCCACCGATGTGCGCGCGGCGCTGGATAAACTCACCGCCGCCACGCCGGGCCTGGGTGTCGCGCTGGTTTCCGGCACCGTGGGTTACACGCTGGAGCAATATAACGGCTCCATGGACATGCTTTACGAAGGTGCGCTGCTGGCCATTGTCGTGGTCTGGGCCTTCCTGCGCGACTGGCGCGCCACTGCCATTGCCGCCCTGGCGCTGCCGCTTTCCATCCTGCCGGCCTTCGCCGCGATGTACTGGCTTGGCTATTCGCTCAACACCCTGACCCTGCTGGCGCTGGCGGTGATCGTGGGCATCCTGGTGGATGACGCGATTGTCGAAATCGAAAACATTGCCCGCCACGCCCAGATGGGCAAACCGATCAAGACCGCCGCTGCCGATGCGGTGACGGAAATCGCCCTGGCGGTGATCGCCACGACCTGCAGCCTGGTGGTGGTGTTTTTGCCCACCGCGCTGATGAGCGGCGTTCCGGGCATGATCTTCAAGCAATTCGGCTGGACCGCCGTGATCGCGGTGCTGAGCTCGTTGTTGGTGGCGCGTTTGCTGACGCCGATGCTGGCGGCCTATTTCCTGAAGTCTCAGCCCGTCCACGATCAGGCGGATGGTTATGTGATGCGCAATTATCTGCGCGCCATTCAGTGGTGCCTGGCGCATCGCCGCAAGACGATCATCGGCGCGACGTTGTTCTTCCTGGCGTCCGTCGCGATGGTGCCGTTCATTCCCAGCGGCTTGATCCCGCCGGCCGACAGCGGCTTTACCGTCGTCAGTATTGAACTGGCGCCGGGCAGTGCGCTGACATCAAGCCGCGCCGTGGCGGAACAGGCGCGCGCCGCGATTTCGGACGTGCCGGGCGTTGCGAGTGCTTTCACCATGGTGGGCAATGGCCGCCAGGCCGGAATGGGCGCGGTCGGCGCCGGCGAAGTGCGCCGCGCCTCCCTGACATTGACGCTGTCGCCGCGCGGCCAGCGGCCCAAGCAGCAGGTGATTGAAAACCAGATTCGCGCCCGGCTGCTGGCGATACCCGGCGCCCGTTTCACGGTGGGCCAGGGCGGCTTCGGTGAAAAGGTCAACCTGATCATCGCCAGCGACGACCCCACCGCGCTGAAAGCCGCTTCCCAGGCGGTGGAGCGCGATCTGCGCGGCGTCGGCAGCCTTTCCAACACCAGCAGTACCGCCAGCCTGGAGCGGCCTGAGATTATCGTGCGCCCCGATTTGCAGCGCGCGGCGGAGCGCGGCGTTACCACCGCCGCCATCGGCAGTGTGGTACGGGTGGCCACCAGCGGCGATTTCGACCCCATGGTGGCGCGCCTCAACCTGGACAATCGCCAGGTCTATATAAAAGTGCGCATGCCCGATGCCTTGCGCCAGGACGTTTCCACCTTTGAAAATCTGCGGGTCAGCGCCCGCGGCGGCACCGTGCCGCTTTCCAGCGTTGCCCGCATTTCGGTGGAAAGCGGCCCGTCGCAGATCGACCGCTATGACAGAAATCGTTACGTCACCATCAGCGCCGACCTGGGCGGCATGGCCTTGGGAGACGCGCTGGCCGCGGCCCAGCAATTGCCGGCGGTGCAGCACTTGCCCGCAGGCGCGCAACTGATCCGCAGCGGCGACGCAGAAATCGCCCAGGAATTGATGGGCGGCTTCGGCATGGCCATTGTGGTCGGCATTCTCTCGGTCTTTTGTGTGCTGGTGCTGCTGTTCCACGATTTCTTCCAGCCCATTACCATTCTGTCGGCCATTCCTTTGTCGCTGGGCGGCGCCTTCCTGGCGCTGCTGATCGTGCATAGCGAGTTGGATATGCCGTCCATGATCGGCTTCATCATGTTGATGGGCATTGTCACCAAGAACTCCATCCTGCTGGTGGAATACGCCATTGTCGCCATCGAGCAGCGCGGGCTGTCGCGCGCCGATGCCCTGCTGGATGCCTGTCACAAGCGGGCGCGCCCGATTGTGATGACCACGGTGGCGATGATCGCCGGTATGCTGCCCATCGCCATCGGGCTCGGCGGCGACGATTCCTTCCGTCAGCCCATGGCGATTTCGGTGATCGGCGGCTTGCTCACCTCCACCGGCCTCAGCTTGTTGGTGGTGCCAGTGGTCTATACCTATATCGACGATCTGGAGCATTGGCTGGGCCGCAAGGTGTTTGGCCGCAGCCACCTCGCTCCCGCCGAGTAAATTCCGCTTCATCATCTAGCGCTGTTTTAGAAGATGGAAGAAACGGTGCTGATTTTCTTCCAGCGCGGCGCAAGGCTAGATCGGACGCTATTTCGGCAAGACGCCGATCATCAATCTGGCAGTGTCCGCCGTCAGAGCCTATGAGACAGAAAAGGGGTTTTAGCTAAGGGAGGAATTTGGTCTCATCGCCTTGAGAAAGGACTACCGATGAGAACGAAATCCCCAAGCCCTAAGGCGCCCGCCGAGCGGGTTTTGAAAGACATCCGCCGGGCCACCCGCAAGCATTACTCTGCCGAGGACAAGATCCGGATTGTGCTGGATGGGCTTTCGCGGGGAGGACAGCATAGCCGAGCTGTGCCGGCGCGAGGGCATAGCCCAATCGATGTATTACGTTTGGTCCAAGGAGTTCTTGGGGGCTGGCAAGCGCCGGCTGGCTGGGGACACGGCACGGGCTGCGACCACGGATGAGGTAAAAGGCCTGCGCCGAGAATCCACGGCGTTGAAGGAGGTTGTCGTCGACTAGGCGCTCGAAATCCGCCTGCTTAAAAAAAGCATACTTCCGGATGGGGAAGACGCCGAATGAGGTATCCAGCATCGGAGAAGATCGAGATCATCAGAATTGTCGAGCAATCACACCTGCCTGCGCGCAAGACGCTGGAGCAGATCGGTGTGCCGCGGGCCACGTTTTACCGCTGGTATGACCAATATCAGGTTGGCGGCCCCGAAGCGCTGGAAGACCGGCCCTCGCAGCCAAGCTGGGTCTGGAACCGCATTCCTAATGAGGTCAGAAGCCAGATTGTTGCACTGGCGCTCGAACAATCCGAACTGAGTCCGCGAGAATTGGCAGTGCGGTTCACCGATACCCAGGGCTACTTCGTATCGGAAGCCACTGTTTACCGGCTGTTGAAATCGCATGACCTGATTACTAGCCCTGCCTTCATCGTGATGAAGGCAGCCAACGAGTTCCAGGACAAGACCACGACGGTGAACCAGATGTGGCAGACCGACTTCACCTATCTCAAGATCATCGGCTGGGGCTAGTATTATCTCTCGACCATCCTGGATGACTTCTCGCGCTATATCATCGCCTGGAAGCTGTGCACCACGATGAAGGCCGAGGATGTCACCGATACGCTGGAGCTAGCGTTGACGGCATCAGGCTGCAATCAGGCCCATGTCCGGCACAGACCCAGGCTGCTGTCCGACAATGGTTCCAGTTACGTCTCTGGGGAACTGGCCGAATGGTTGGACAAGCAGAACATGAGCCATGTCCGTGGGGCGCCCTATCATCCCCAGACCCAGGGCAAGATCGAGCGCTGGCACCAGACACTCAAGAACCGCATCTTGCTAGAACACTATTACCTGCCTGGTGATTTGGAGGCGCAGATCGCAGCCTTCATCGATTACTACAATCATCGGCGCTACCACGAGAGCCTGGAAAACGTAACGCCAGCAGACGTCTACTTCGGTAGGGGCCAGGAAATCCTGCTCGAACGTGCACGCATCAAACGAAACACCATTACTCAAAGACGCTTGCTTCACCAAAAGATCGCCGCATAAGATCAACCAACCAGATGAGGCCAATGCTTCCTTAAATTATGCCCTCGACTGTCCCAAATGTTTTGACGACGGACACTGGCAGAAGACTTTCCCGATGCGATGGCGATCCTGTGCTGCCTGGACCGGCATGTCAGCGTCGACACAAGCCTGGGGCATCTGGCCGGCGCGTTGGGGCGGCCGCGACACATTCTTCTGGCCTATGCGCCGGACTGGCGCTGGCTGTTGAAGCGCATCGATACGCCCTTTTACTACTCCGCCACACTGCATCGCCAGGACAGGCCCGGTGATTGGGATAGTGCGTTGGGAAAAGTTATTCCGCTACTGAAAGCCAAGTCCTAGCAGGCCTATCTCTTCTGCAGATCGCCCCGGATTTTCTGGACCGTGCTGGCGGAAACCGCGCTGCCGCTCCCGAAACTTCCCCGCACATAGGTGAGGATATCCGCCACCTGGGCGTCATTCAGCCGCCAAGCGAAAGCCGGCATTGATGATTGTGTGGGCGCCCCCGTCGTGTTGGCGCTTTGGGTGCCCGCCAGCACCACGCGGGTGATGGTGTCTACGCTGGTCTGGCTGATGATCGGGTTGCCGGCCAGCGGCGGGAAGATAACGCTTTGACCCTTGCCGTCATCGTTGTGGCAGGCGGCGCAATTGTCGCGATAAAGTGACAGGCCCGCTTTCATACGCGCGTCATTCATGTCCGCCCGCGCCACGGCCGCGCCGCCAGATGTACCCATGTCTTTCAGATAAACTGCCATGGCGTGCAAATCGGCGCCGTTCATAAACGCGGTGGAATTCTCGATCACTTCGCTCATCGGGCCCGTGGCCATTGAGTAATTGTTATGGCCGGTCTTCAGGTAAGCGACGACATCGCTCACGCTCCACTTGCCCACGCCGCGCTGGGCATCCTTGGTGATGTCGGGCGCGAACCAGCCTTGCAAGGAGCCGCCGCTGAGCGGCACGCCGGCATTGCCGCCCAGCATGGATTTTGGGGTGTGGCAGGTGTCGCAATGGCCCGGACCATTGATCAGATAGGCGCCGCGATTCCATTCCGCCGATTTTCCAGCCGGGGCAGCGGGAAGAGCCTTGAAGTACAGCATGTTCCAGCCCGCGACTAGGGCGCGGATATTGAACGGCCAGGAGAGATGATTGCCCTCGGACCTGGCATGTACCGGCTGGACTGTCTGCAGGTAGTCGTAGATGCGATCAACATCGTCATCGCTCATCCGCGCGTAATTGACGTAAGGCATGGCGGGGTAGAGCAATTTTCCGCCCGGTGATACGCCATGCTTCACGGCGCGGCGGAATTCTTCTTTGGTCCATTCGCCTATGCCGGTTTCGTCATCTACGGTGATGTTTGGCGCGGTGATCTTGCCGAACGGGGTTTCAAGGGCCGCGCCGCCGGCGAACAATTCGCCGCCTGGCCTGGTGTGGCAGCCCATGCAATCGGCCAGCACCGCCTGAGCGCGGCCGGCCTTGACCTGTTCGTAGTCTGGATTGGCATCGCCCGAAGCAATCGCCACGCCGCAAACGGCGCTTGCCAGCAAGGCCGCCATCACCGTGATGCGCGCTCGAATTTTCATACCGGCACCAGCGCGCCGGGCGCCTTGACGTAGCGCTTGATGATGGCGTCGGCCGCCCAATAGGCCAGGGCGCATACTGTGCCGGTGGGATTCATCGCGGCATTCTGCGGGAAGGCGCTGGCGCCCAGCACAAAGACGTTCGAAACGTCCCAACTCTGCAGATAGCGGTTGACCGCGGTTTCGCGCGGATCATCGCCCATGATGGCGCCGCCGGTATTATGGGTGGTGCCATAGGGCACCGAATTCCAACCCTTGCGCGAAGTGCCGGAGTTGAGATGCGTGGGATTGAGGGTCTTGGCCAGCTTGACGCATTGCTCGCCCACCCAGTTCTGCATCCGGATGTCATTTTCCGGGAAGTCGAAGGTGACGCGCAGCAAAGGGCGACCGTAATCGTCTTTATAGGTAGGGTCGAGATCCAGATAGTTGCCCCGCTGGGCGTAAGACGAGCCCGAGCCGCCGATGCTCATGGTGTGGCCATAAGTCTCGGCGGTGGCTTTTTTCCATTTGCTGCCCCAGCGCGGCGTGCCGGGCGGCACGGGCCGATTGGAGATGGGGCGGCCATTGCTCTGGCCGCTGCCGATGGAGCAGCCGCCGATGAAATCCAGGTTGGAATGATCCATGTCGGAATTGTAGTCATGCGCCGACATGCTAAGTGCGCCGGCCCCCATGAAGGGATTGAACTTCTTGTCCTCGAAAATCATCGAGGCGCCGCCGCCGCCGGTCTGGTAGCAATAGTTGCGGCCGACCGCGCCAGCATCGGTCTTGGGATCATACTGCTTACCGATGCCCGACAGCATCATCATGCGCACATTCATCAGTCCGTAGCCAGCCAGGATGACAAGGTCGGCCGGCTGCTCATATTCCACCCCCGATGTGTCGACATAGGTGACGCTCTTGGCGGTTTTTCCGTCGGGATGAAGATTGATCTTCAGGACTTCACAGTTCGCCTGGACCGAGAAGTTCGGATTCTTCATCAGCACCGGCAGGATGCAGGTCTGGGGGCTGGATTTGGAATAGTTGCCGCAAGCGAAGCGCTCGCAATAGCCGCAATAGGTGCATTCGCCCATCGCGATGCCCAACGGATTCACATAGGCCTTGGACATGTTGGATGACGGCGAGGGGAAGGGATGCAATCCCGCCTCCGCCGCCGCCTTGGCGAACAGGGTGGAAACATAAGGCATGGTCAGCGGCGGATTGGGATATTCGCGGGAGCGTGAGCCCTCAAAGGGATTGCCGCCGGGCTGCACTTTGCCCTTGATCACGCCGGCCTTGCCGGAGACACCGCAAAGATATTCGAACTTGTCGTAGCTGGGCTCAATGTCTTCCCAGGTGATGCCCCAATCGCGGATGGTCAGACCGTCGAATTTCCGCGCCCCGTATTTTTGGGTCATCGTGGTCTTCAGCGTGAAATCCGACGCCATATAGCGCCACGTAAAGCCGTTCCAGTGCACGCCCGCACCGCCCACGCCCGCGCCGGGAAGGAAGGAGCCATAGTCGCGCATCGGCAGCGCGGTCTGGCCGAGATTGTTGCGCATGGTCATGGCTTCCTGCGCCGGTTGCAGGAACAGGTCGCGGCGAATGGCGTAGCGCAATTCGTCGGCCATATAGCCGATATTGAAATCGGTGGCGGTGTCGCGCCAGGGGCCGCGTTCGATCGCCAGCACTTCCAGGCCGGCTTCGGTAAGTTCCTGCGCCAGGATGGAGCCGGTCCAGCCCAATCCCATGATCACGACATCCTTGCGGGGGAGAATCCTGGCCATGATTTATCCCTTCTGCGCCCAATCGCTGGCGCCGCCATAGATGGAGACGGGCGGCAGGGGATAAGCTTGGTTATGCTTGCCGACATAGGCGCGATAATCGTAACGCGCGCCGGGGAAGCCGATCATCTTCCACGCCGCCATGTTGCGGTTGCCGCCATAAAGCGGGTCAGCGAAGAAGCCTTCCATGGTGTTTTGTAGGATCAGATCGAAGAAGCCGCGCGTATCGAAACCCTGCGCCAGTTTCAGCTTGATCTTGCCGCTTTCCATGCCTTCCAGAACCGCGTCCTGGTCGGCGGCGGCCAATTCGGCGAAAGACTTTCTGGTGAAAGCTGTTTTCACATAATCATCCAGTGCGCGCAGCCCCAGCCGGTAGCGGCCCTGCGGGTTCAGCGCACCCTGATAGCCCTGGGTGGGAAGCCCGGCGGCGAAAGGGCCCTTGTTATAAAGGCGGCTGGAGGTGCCGAAGGCCCCCACCAATTGCCGGTCGATGAACACGGCGCAGCCCATGTCCTTGCCGCCGGGCGACAGCTTATCGCCGGGGATCAACCGGTCGACGATGGCTTCGACGGCCGCCACTTCATTGGCATGGAAGAAGTACCAGCCCAGCGGATTGACAGGCTTGGGCGGATCACCGGCAAAGGGCGACCAGGGCAGACGATTTGGAAGCGTGCTCGCGAATACGCCGCCGGTCAGCGCTGGCAATGCAGCCACCGACGCCATAAAGCGCCGCCGGCAAATTTTCAGATTTCCCCTCATGCCATGCCCAACTGCCGCCGAGCGAAAGCCCGGCCGGCACAAGTGAATGTTTAGGTTAATGAAACCAAGAAATATTTTTATTTGTTACAATATCTTAGGACAGGAACGGAAAGGAAATCAATAGCCCGCACCCATAAGTCCCAGGGCTAAAATTGCCGCATTAAGCTTAAAGCATAGCTTTTCCGCGATGTCCCTTCATCGGGCATGGCCGCGGTGGATATGTTTGAGCAGATCGGCTTTGCCGATTTGGAAGCCGGCGATGGCGCCGAAGCCCTGGCGCCGTTGCAGCAGCATCCCGATATCGAATCCTGCTCACGGATTTGGGCCTGCCGGGCATGAATGGCGGCCAGTTGATGCAAGAGGCTTTGCGCATCAAGCCCAGCCTGAAAGTCATCATCGCGTCGGGCTATTCCACGGAAGACGCCAAGGCGCCGCAAGGCACCGCTGCGCTGCGCCTCACCAAACCCTTCGATCTTTCCCAGCCCCGGCGCGCCCTGGAAACGGTGTAAAGGCCTGGTGGGGGCCTTCATGCCGCAGGCCCGGCATACGAAGGTTATGGCGCACCCCTGTTTTTGGGGTGATGTTTGACCATGCAGCCGCTTCATCCCGATGAGCCGAAAAGAGGAGCCCGGATCATCCTGATCCGTCATGGCCAGCCCGCCATTCCGCTCCGGCCGCGCACCAGCCATCGGGAATTTCACGCCTATATCGACGCCTATGAAGAAGCGGGGCTCGATCCCGCCAGCCTGCCGCCGCGTGAACTCGCCGATCTGGTGCGGGAGTTGAAAGAGGTGTTCACCAGCGGCCGGCCTCGCGCCCATGAAAGCGCCGTCAAGCTGGCGCCGCACGCCAATCTGGTGGTGGACCCGTTGTTCGCCGAAGCGCCGCTGGCCAGCCCGAAGATTCCGCTGCTGCGCATGACCGTGGTCAAATGGGCGGTGATGGCGCGCCTGCTTTGGCACGCGGGCTATAATCCCGGCATCGAGAATTATCCCAAGGCCCGCCAGCGCGCCAACGATGCTGCGAATATTCTGATCTCACGGGTAATGGATGGCGGCGCGGTTGCGCTGGTGGCGCATGGCTATTTCAATGCCATGATCGGGCGGCACTTGCGGCGGCGCGGCTGGTCGCGCACCGGCAGTCACCGGGCGCGCTATTGGAACGCCGTCATCTATGACTGGAAAAAAGGAGAGGCGACATGATCGAACAGAAGATCGCCATTGCGGCGGCGGACGGTGTGGCCGAGGCCGTGTTCTATAGTCCGGGCGGCGGCAAATTCCCGGGCGTGCTCTATCTCACCGATCTTTTCGGTATCCGCCCGGCGACGGAAGGCATGGGCAAGCGCGTCGCCGCGGCCGGCTATACCGTGCTGATGCCCAACGTCTTCTATCGCGGCGGCACACTGCCCTTGTTCGATTTCGAATTCAAAATGGGCGAGGAACGTTCCATGCAGCGGGTCGGCGCCCTGTTCGGCGCGCTCACCGGCGCGATGATGGAAAAGGATGCGCCGCATTATGTGGACGCCTTGCTGGCCCGCGATGATGTCAAAGGCCCCACGATCGCGGTGGTGGGCTATTGCTTCACTGGCGCCATGGCGCTGCGTACCGCCGCCGTCGCGCCCGAAAAGGTGGCGGCCGCGGCTTCTTTCCACGGCGGGCGCTTGGTGACCGAGGAGGACGACAGCCCCCACAGCCGCATCCCACACGTGAAAGGCGAGCTTTATTTCGGCCACGCGATTGAAGACCAAAGCGCCACCCCGGCGCAGATCGCCAAGCTGGATGACACGATCAAAGGCTGGGGCGGCGCGTTCCAGAGTGAAATGTATGAAGGCGCCAGGCATGGCTGGACGGTGCCCGGCCGCGAGCCCTACAACGAAAAGCAGGCAGAGCGGCATTACGAAAAGCTGTTCGATCTATTGAAACGCACCATCGGCTAGCGAAAATCGCCAAGATGATTCGCCTGACTGTCTTATTGCTGGTGCTGGGTGTTGGCGCGGCGTTCGCTGCCCAGCCGCCCACCCGTTTCGCCAGCCAGCGGGGCGAACAGGCCTATCTGCGCGAAGGCCCCAGCTATCAGCACAAGATCGTCTGGATATATCGCCATCGCGGCTATCCCTTCCGGGTCACCGCCAGCTTTGATGTCTGGCGGAGGGTGGAAACGCCTGACGGCGCGGTGGGCTGGATGAGCGCCACCATGCTGTCGGACCGCCGTACGGTCCTGATCACGGGCAAGGGCCGGGTCCAGATTCACGCCAAGGAAGAGGGCGGCAAGCTGGTCGGTTTGGCCGATCCGGGCGCCATTGCCGGGCTGAAAAGCTGCACGTCTCAGGTCTGCCACATTTCGGGCCGGGATATTGACGGCTGGATCGCCCGCGACCGGCTTTGGGGCGTGGGACCGGGCGAAGATTTCAAGTAGCGGCACGGGAATATTTCCGGCTTTGGACGGCACGGATACGGGCGTAGAGTTGGACGTTAGCCCTTTGATCCCCGGAGGCCTTTCCATGAAACATCTTCTGTCTCTTTCCGCCGTTGCCGTCGCCGCCGTGATGGCGGTGCCCGCTTATGCTGCGCTGACACCCATCACCCCGGCGCGTTCCCTCAGCAATATCGGTCAGTGTGTTGCGGTCGAAGGCATCGCCACGGTGCGGCGCGATCCGCAACGCCCGTGCACCATCGTTGATCTGGATGGCCCCAAGAGCGGCTTCCTTGGCTTCATCCCGATGGGCAATGAGCGGCAAATGCCGCAGCTTGCCAGCCTGGACGGCCAGCGTGTCCGCATTACCGGCGTGCCGCATGTCTATCTGGCCCGCGGCGAAGTCTGGATCGTCAATCCGGCGCAGATTCAGCTCGCCTCGGATGTTACCGCTACGGGTGGTTCGCCGCGTCTCGGCCCGGAATACATGCGCGGTGGCGGACCTAACGCGGCTTGCGGCTAGCCAGTTCATCGCATGACGACATGAACGGCTCGGGGCAACCCGGGCCGTTTTTTTGCGCTAATGCCTAAAGTGGCGCATGCCCGTAAAGACCATCGCCAGGCCCGCTTCATCAGCGGCATCGATCACTTTCTGATCGTTCATCGAGCCGCCCGGCTGGATCACCGCCGTGGCGCCAGCTTCCGCCACCGCCATCAAGCCGTCGGGGAAGGGGAAGAAGGCTTCCGAAGCGGCCGATGATCCCACCGTGCGGGGCTCAGCCCAGCCCGCGATCTTGGCCGCGTCCTTGGCCTTGATGGCGGCGATGCGCGCCGAATCCACGCGAGACATTTGCCCCGCGCCGATACCGGCGGTCGAACCATCCTTCACATAGATGATGGCGTTGGACTTCACATGCTTGCCGATGGTGAAGGCCAGCAGCATGTCCTTGATTTCCTGCTCGGTGGGGCCACGCTTGGTCACCACCTTCAATTTGTCGCGGGTGACGCGGCCATTGTCGCGGGTTTGAACCAGGAAGCCGCCCGCTACCGAACGATAAGTAAGGGTGGGCGTCAGGGGGTCGGGCAAGCCGCCCGCGATCAGCAGGCGCAGATTCTTTTTCGCCGACAGTATGCGGCGAGCGTCTTCATCGGCATCGGGCGCGATAATCACTTCGGTGAAGATTTTGGAGATTTCCTCCGCCGTCTCGCCGTCCAGCGTCTGGTTGAAAGCCAGCACGCCGCCAAAGGCGCTGACGCTGTCGCAGGCCAGGGCTTTTAAATAAGCGTCTTTCAGACTGGTGCCCAAGGCAACGCCGCAAGGATTGGCGTGCTTGATGATGGCGCAGGCAGCGCCAGCCTTGGGATCGAACTCCGCCACCAGCTCATAGGCGGCATCGGTGTCGTTGATGTTGTTGTAGGACAATTCCTTGCCCTGAAGCTGGGTGGTGGTGGCGACGCCGGGGCGGTTCGAGCCATCGACATAGAAAGCCGCTTCCTGATGCGGGTTCTCGCCATAACGCAAGGACTGGCGCAGCAGCCCGCCCAGCGCGCGGCGGCGGGGCGGGTTCTTGTCGCCGCCTTTTTCCAGTTCACCGGCGAACCAGCTGGAAACGGCGGCATCGTAAGCGCCGGTGCGGGCAAAGGCGCGCTGCGCCAGCGTGCGGCGCAATCCCAGCGTGGTGGCGCCGTTGTTGGCTGCCATCTCGTCCAGCACGGCTTTGTAATCTTCCACATCCACCACCACCGTCACCCAGTCATGGTTCTTGGCGGCGGAGCGGGTCATGGCCGGGCCGCCGATATCGATGTTTTCGATAGTGGTTTCGAAATCGGCGCCGCGCGCCACGGTGGCTTCAAACGGATAAAGATTGCAGACCAGAAGATCGATGCCTTCGATGCCATGCGCCTTCATGGATTGTGCATGATCGGCCTTGTCGCGCAGCGAGAGCAGCCCGCCATGAACATTGGGATGCAGGGTCTTGACCCGGCCATCCATCATTTCGGGAAAGTTGGTGATTTCCGAAACGTCCGCGACCTTCAATCCCGCATCGCGCAGGGATTTAGCGGTGCCGCCGGTGGAGATCAGCATCACGCCATGGGCGCTGAGGCCTTTGGCGAAATCAATCAGCCCGGTTTTGTCGGACACCGAAAGCAGGGCCCGGGAAATCTTGCGATTTGTCATGGACATCGACTCGCGCGAGGGAGGAAATCTCCGCCGCTCTTATCGCTTCATGAAGTAATAAAAAAGCCCCAACCCAAGGCTTGCGCACAGCGAATAGGTCACAGGCACGTTCATCCGGAAATTGCCCAGATGAACAGCGAAATCGCCGGGCACGGGCTCCAGCCCGATCAGGGAAATGGCCGGGGCAGGAACACCGCCCCGATCGCCAGAATCACCAAAAGCAGAAGGAATTGTCGCATCAGTTTCCTGCCGATTTCGTGGGCATCGGCGCCAGCCCCAGGCGGGCGAACAGCGCCATATCCTTGTGGGTTTCCGGGTTCGGGGTGGTGAGCAGCTTTTCGCCATAAAAGATGGAATTGGCCCCGGCCAGGAAACACAGGGCCTGGGCTTCCTCGGTCATCGTTTCGCGCCCCGCCGACAGGCGCACCACCGAAGCCGGCATGGTGATGCGGGCCACCGCGATGGTGCGGACAAAATCAATCGCGTCCAGCGGCGCGGCTTTGGCGGCGGGCGTGCCTTCCACCTGCACCAGGGCGTTGATCGGCACCGATTCCGGATGGGGATTGAGCGTCGCCAGCGCCGCGATCATGCCGGCGCGGTCTTTTTCGCTTTCGCCCATGCCGACAATGCCGCCGCAGCAGACGTTGATGCCCGCGCCGCGCACAGCCGCCAGCGTGTCGAGGCGATCCTGATAGGTGCGGGTGGTGATGATGTGGCGATAATATTCCGGCGAGGTATCGAGATTGTGATTGTAGTAGTCGAGCCCCGCATCTTTCAGGCGCCCCGCCTGCGCGCCCGTGAGCATGCCCAGCGTGACGCAGCTTTCCAGGCCCATCGCCTTGACGCCTTCGACCATACGGCAGACGGCATCCAGGTCCTTGTCCTTCGGGCTGCGCCAGGCCGCGCCCATGCAGAAGCGTGATGCGCCGGCCGCCTTGGCGCGCGCTGCATCTTCCAGCACTGCGTCGATATCCATCAGCTTCTCGGCTTTGACGCCGGTATCGTATTGGGCGGCTTGCGGGCAATAGGCGCAATCTTCCGGGCAGCCGCCGGTCTTGATCGACAGCAGGGTGGAAATCTGCACTTCGTTGGGATCGAAATACCGCCGGTGCGCCGTCATGGCGCGATGGAGCAGTTCCGGAAAGGGCAGGGCGAAGAGGGCTGCGATCTCATCACGCGTCCAATCGTGGCGGGGGGTGAGATCGGCGGGCAGGGGTGCGTTCATGGGAGCGCATTATCGCGGCTGGGGGCCTGCCTGCAAAGCCCTGATTTTGGCCGGAATTGTCCCCGTTTGACCCCGCAAAAAGCGCCGCTATATTCCCGGCCTCGTGCCCCCGTGGTGGAATGGTAGACGCGGTAGACTCAAAATCTATTGCCGCAAGGCGTGCTGGTTCAAGTCCGGCCGGGGGCACCACTCTCTCGCTTACGCTCGTTCGCGGTGCCCGCCGGCCTGTTTGGTCATTTAATCGTGCTCCATGCTCAGCGATTGTTGGAGGCAAGCCAGCGGTTGATATTGGCCCTGCGTTCTACATAGCTTTGCGTCAAGCACGCTATCGTGACGCAATCGTCTCTCTGATACAGCCACCCTTTTTGCTCATCAATGAGAGTGGGCGAATCCGCCGCCCTTACGCGTGCCTGCGCATAAAGCGTGGCGATTTCAACATCCAGGGCGGATAGCGAAGGGCTGGAGCAGATCAATCGTTCCGAAGGCTTGCTAGCTGCGCGACAATCAAAACTTGGGCTGACAGAGGGGGTGATGTTGACCGAGTTGGCACCTATCGAAGGTGTGGTTGCAGCAAATGGATCTGCAGAAATGTCTCTAAGGGCGGCAATTCTGGATTGATACATCCCGCGAATTTTTTCTACTTCAGCATCAGAGTTATTTCTGCTTCTGATCCAGACTCTCTCTTCATCTCGCAAGGCGTTGCGTGAAGGAGCTTTCGCCAAGGCGTCGGAGTAAGCGCTCGCTAATTGACGATCTAAAGCCGCCAATTCCGGTGTACTGCATATCAATTTAAGTACAGCGCTTTGAACTCGGCCGCAATCGAAGCTTGGAGTTGCACTGGCCTGGGGAGTGGGCTCGCTTTGTGTGGTCGCTTCTACGGGCGCGTTAAGAACGGTCGGTGTTTGATTGCTATGCCAGAAAAGTGCGACAAGAACCGCGATTACGAGCAGAGCCCCTAGCGTTCCCAGAATTAATTCCTTGGTGGACAGGCCAAGAAAGACCGCATTTTCTTCACGGTCTCTGCGCTTTTTCTCCTTTGCTATTTCCTCTTCTTTTCGTTTGGCCTCCCGCTCAGCCGCAGCTGCTTTGCGCTTCTCCTCGGCCTCAGCCGATTGACGCTCCTTCTCCTCTTTCTCTGCCGTCGCATTTTTTCGAATATTCTCAACGATTGCCGGCAGATAATTTTTGTCATTTACCCCAGGATGCCGACTCCAGGGGTGCTACAGGTTGGCGCAGCGAAGGTTGGGCAAGAAGGTTCTTAAGTCAGCACTGTTCACTCAAGCGCTTGAGAAGCCACGTCGATGTGATCGGGCGCAAGGCCTTGGCGGTGGCGCGCCAGCATGGCGTCGTAGGCCGCCTCCAGATGCCGCGCGGTCAGCTTGCCGTTGAACAGCGGTGCCGTGGTGCGATTGTCCGCCAGCTTTTGCTTGATCGCTGCCAGCCTTGCCGGGTCGCTACCTAAGGCAATCGCCAGCGCCGCATAATCGTCCGGCGTTTCGGTAACGAGTTCGGGCAGGCCAACCGCGTTCAGCAAACTGGCGGCCACCCGGCTGGCGAAGGATTTTCCCATGAAAGTCAGCACCGGCACGCCCGCCCACAACGCGTCGCTGGCGGTGGTGTGGGCGTTGTAGGGCAATGTGTCGAGAAACAGATCCGCCAGCTTCTGCCGCGCCAGATGGTCATCCACCTTCATAAAGCCGCTGAAAACCAGCCGCGCGGGGTCCACGCCTTTTGCGATGGCCTGGCGGCGCAGATTTTCGGAAGCGGACTTGTTGTCTTCCCGCAGCCACAACACGCTGCCATCCACCGTCTTCAAAATCCGCATCCAGCTGTCGAAGGTGGCGGGCAGGATTTTGTAGCCATTGTTGAAACAGCTGAACACAAAGCCGGAAGGCGGCAAGCCCACTTCAGCGCGCGTGAAAACCCGCGACGAGATTTTCCGCGTGGAATCGTTGGGCTGGTAGGAGTGGGGCAGGCGCACCACTTTTTCCGTGTAATCGCCTTCGGCCCCCGCCGGAATGATGGTGTGGTCGGCAATCAGGTAATGGATGTAATCGGCGCCCATGGTTCCGGGATAGCCGAGATATTGAACCTGTATCGGGGCGGCGCCTTCCGCGAAAATATTCTCCCGTGAATCCTGGGTGTGGCCTTTCAGGTCCACCGCGATATCAATGCCCCGTTCGCGCGACAGGCGGGCGATCTGGGCGTCGCTCATCCCGCGCACATCGATAAATTCGTGAAACGGCACGCGGATGCGCTCGCGCATGGCGTCGCCGGTATCGGGGCCGAAAGAAAATCCGGTCAGTTCAAAGCGCGAAACGTCATGCGCTTCCAGCATTTGCGCCATCAGGAAGGCGGTGGCGTGATGATGAAAATCGGCGGAGAAGTAGCCGATGCGGATTTTGCCGCTGCTGGCGCGCGTCGGAAATGCCGGAAGGGGCCGCGCCGGATAGCGCGCTTCTGAAAAAATCCGCGCCGCTTTCTTTTGCAAATCGGGATCGCCCAGTACGCCCAGCAAGGTGAAGGGCGCGATGATGTTCTGTCTCGCTTCGATGGCGGCGGCGCAGCGCGCCAGATTTTCTTCCAGCCCGTTCCAGTCACAGGCCTTCATCTTGGCGGCCAGGTAATGGCCCAGGATCAGGTCATAATCCGGATCGATCGCCATCGCCCGGGCACAGCTTTCCGCCGCTTCTTCAAACCGGTTCAAATCCATCAGCACGGCGGCCTGGTTGTTCCAGGCGTGGGCGTCATCCGGCCGCAGTTGCAGCGCCTTGTTGGCGGCGGCCAGGGCTTCTTCCGGCTGCTTCATGTCGTGCAGGGTGGCGCAGCGGTTGCTCCAGGCTTCCGCCGAATTGGGATTGAGCTGGATTGTTTTGTCGATGCTGGCCAGCGCCTCATCCAGCCGCTTCAGCAGCTTGAGCGCAAACCCGCGATTGTTCCAGGCATCGGCATGGTCGGGTTGAAAACCCACCGCCTTGTCGAAACAGGCCAGCGCGTCCTGCGGCTTTTTCTGGTCCAGCAGCACGACGCCCCGATTGTCCCAAGCATAGGCATGGGTGGGGGCAATGGCGATGGCCTTGTCGTAACTGGCCAGCGACTCTTCGGTGCGCTTCATGGTCCTGAGCGCCAAACCGCGATTGTTCCAGGCCAAGGCATGACCCGGCGCAATCGCGATGGCCTTGTCGTAACAGGCCATCGCGTCCTCCGGCTGTTTCATGTCGCGCAGAATGTTGCCGCGATTGTTCCAGGCATCGGCATAGTCGGCTTGCAGAGAAAGCGCCTTGTCCACGCTGGCCAAGGCTTCATCCAAACGCTTGGCAGCTCTGAGCACCGTGCCGCGGCTGTTCCAGGCAGCGGCAAAATTGGGATCGCGCGCCAGAATCTGATCGAACGCCGCCAGCGCTTCTTCCAGCCTGCCCAGGCTTTCCAGCGCCAGGCCACGGCCAATCAGTGCGGGCACAAAATCGGGCCGCAATTTTGCGGCCAGATCGAAATCAGCGAACGCGTTGGCGAAGCGCCGCTGCCGCTGCAGCACATTGCCGCGATGGGCCATGGCTTCCACCATGTCGGGCTGCAACGCCAGCGCCTTGCTGTAGCTGGCAAGCGCCTGGTCATCCCTGGCGTCCGCTTCCAGCAACAGCCCGTGATAGATCCAGGGTTGCGGCGCAAAGGGCTCAGCGGCGATGGCCGCTTCCAGCGAGGATTTGGCCGGCAGCTTTTCGCCGCGCCCGAATTGAATCACGCCTTGCAGATAGCAGCCGATAAAAGCCTTGGGATCAGCTTGGCGAAGCTGGATGCAGACCTGCTCGCATTCGGCAAGGCGGCCGGCTTGAATCAGAGCGACGGCCTGATCGCTGAGGGCTTGAAGCTGGGCGGGGTTCATGGCGGCACACTAGCAAACCCGATTGCCTCCTGAGGGCACGGAAAACACAGCCTCTGTCATATATTTTATTTGCAATTGCAAATCAATCGCAATTATAATGGTGGGGTGTTGAGCCGTGGAGAAGCCAGATGGCGTACGCGCTGCCCAGTAAGGGAGATGCCAGTAAGGCAGATGTCACGGTGGTGGGAGAGGTTCAGAATTTCAGCCCCGCCGAATATCTGCTGGTGTGGTCCTGGCGGCGGGTCGCGATCGGGCGATCTTCCTGCCCCGTGATGATGGACACTTTTGCGTCCGCGTGCGGCGAGGATGGACCGGATCTTTTGTCACCTTCTGCACCTTTTTGCAGGCGCTGGCGGTGGCCAGCCGGCGGCAATTTCTGATCGGTGCGCCGGGCTGTGCCGCCATCACTGCCGATGAGCGCCAGGTGCTGACGCTGCTGGCGGCGGCGCAAGGAGACGGCCCGGCATTGCTGGACGCGCATATGCGCTGGATCGCCATTCCGGAAAAGCGCCGCATCCTGGAAATCGCCACCGGCGCCCTGGCGCGGGCTCTGGCCTTCCACGAACTCAATCTCACTTTGCCCGTGCATGAGATTCCCGGCGCGGGCGAACGGCCCAAGGCAGTGGCGTGATGAGCGGTGGCGTGTTGGGCCAGACGATGCCGGCACCCGTCGCCATTGAAGAATTGAGCCTGCCCAAGCGCGCTACCAATGCCCTGGTGCGCGCCGGTATCCGCACCGTGGCTGACGCGGCCGAATGGAGCGACCGCGATCTGCTTTCGCTTCCCCATTTCGGGCCCACATCGGTGGCGCGCTTGCGCGCTCATAACGGTGCCGGACAGATGTCCTGAAAACAAAGCGGCGCGCTCATCGCGAGCGCGCCGCTTGTTGCCGTGTGACTACTGCTTATTGGTTGGCCAGGATCACCGAAGCGATCAGGCCGGTGGCGACGGCGGCCAACACATAGTTGTTGTCCACCTGGCGCCATTCATAGCCGCGCGGCGGGGTGCGCAGATGATGGCTGCGATAATCCACCCGCCTGCCGCGGCCCCAATCGTTGCGGTCGATACGGCCACCCTGGCGCCAATTGGGATGGCTGGGGCCCTGCATGGCCGGGCCGCGATGATCGTCATGGCGATCGTTACGGCCGGGCTGAGCGAAGGCGCTGCCCGTGCCCGCCAGAAGCGCGGCGGTAGCGATAAGCGTGACCAGTTTTTTCATGGTGATTTCCTCTTGCATGTCTGCCCAAGGAAATAACGCGCGGGCGATGAACTCGGCATGAACCAACTGCGGCGGAAAAAGCGTGCTTTGTCGCGAACTGTCCCGTGCGGACATGATGACGCAGAATATGTGTAAACACTGGGAAAAACCGGGTCCGATCATCGAACTGTCATGCAAACCGGCGATAGGGAGCGCGCCGGGTACCTCTGTACCGGCCCCCCTTGAACCCCGTGGCGAAAGCCCGGGGTTTTCTTTTTGCGGCTTGCGCTAATATCGCGCCATGAATTACCGCCACGCCTTTCATGCCGGCAATTTCGCCGATGTGGTCAAGCACCTCGCCCTGGTCCGTCTTCTGCTGCATTTGCGCCGCAAGGATGCGCCATTTGCGGTGATCGACGCCCATGGCGGGCGCGGGCTTTATGATCTTGGCTCCAATGCCGCCAAGCGCACCGGGGAAGCCGAAACCGGGATTGAAGCGGTGCGCGGGCTTACCAGCCAGGTCGAGGCGCTTCAGACCTATCTGTCCCTTGCCGCTGACGCCCGCGCCTATCCCGGCTCACCCTTGATCGCAGCCAAGCTGCTGCGGCCCCAGGACCGGCTGGTCGCGGTGGAGAAGCATCCTGAGGAAGCAGAGGAATTGAAAAATACCCTCGCGATATTCCGCAAGGCGCGGGTGGAGGAGGGCGACGGCTATCGCGCCCTTGCCGCCCTGTTGCCGCCGCCGGAGCGGCGTGGGCTGGTGCTGCTCGATCCGCCGTTCGAAGCCGAGGATGAATTCGAAACATTGGCGGCGGCGGTGAAGCAGGGCATCGCCCGCTTCGCCACCGGCATTTTCCTGATCTGGTATCCCGTCAAGTCGCAGGCAGCGGCACGCAGCTTTTGCGGCGAAGTGCTGGCCGGGCTTCCCACCACGGTGACGGCGCTGACGATGGATGTGTCCATCGCCGCACCGGAAGGCAAGCTGGGCAAAACGGGCTTGCTGGTGCTGAACCCGCCTTTCGGTTTCGATACCGATATGGAGGCGATGTTGGCGCTGGTGGCGCCCCGCCTGCCCGGCGGCAAGGCGGCACTGGAATGGCTGAAGCGGGAAGCATAGGATTTGCCCATGCGCGCATTTCCCGTCATTGCCGCTTTGCTTCTGCTGGCTTCCGGAGCTTCTGCGCAGGACTTGCCCGCAGGTCCCTTCACCGCTGCCCAGGTGGATGCGGGACGCACCGCCTATATCGATCATTGCATGATGTGCCATGGCGCCAGGCTGCAAGGCCTGGGCGAGGCGCAGCCGCTGGTGGGCAAGGACTTTGTTGATCTGTGGGGCCATGACACGGCGGCCGAGCTTTATACGTCTGTGCGGATCGAAATGCCCCAGAATGATCCGGGCAGTCTCAGCGACGATGTGTATCTGAACCTGGTCGCCTTCCTGCTGCACGCCAATGGCGCCAAGACAGGCACGGCGCCGCTGGATGCCAAGAGCGCCATCAAGATCGAAACCATCGTCACGGGCACAGCCTCGGCGGACGTGGCGGCGGGTCTCAAAAGCGCGAAGTAGCCCCGGCACAAACGCGGAGCCTTTTGGGCGCGTCCGGCTTATTACGGTAAGATTTTTCAGGTTTGAGGCGGGCTTTCATGCGGTGGGACGATTTACGACCCTCGGACAATGTCCAGGACCGGCGCGGCGGTTTTGGCGGGCGCGGCATTGTCCTGGGCGGCGGCGGCCTGGGCATGGTGGCGGTGATCGTTGTTTCGCTGCTGTTCGGTGTTGATCCCTCATCGCTGCTCAATGGCGGTTCGGAGAGCATGCCGGGGCAACGCCAGCCGGCCGGCGCCCAAGATGCTTCTTTTGATTTCTCGCGCCGCATTGTCGGTTCGGCAGAGGATGTGTGGGGACCGCTGATGCAGGAACAAGGCTTGCGCTTTTCCCCCGCGACCTTCGTGACCTACGATGATGCGACGCCCACGGCCTGTGGAAACGGCCAGGCCTCGGCGGGGCCGTTCTATTGCCCGTCCGACCAGACGATCTATGTCGACCTGAATTTTTTCCGCGAACTGGAAACGCGTTTCGGCGCGCCGGGTGAATTCGCGCGCGCCTATGTGCTGGCGCATGAGTATGGCCACCATATTCAGGCGCTGATGGGCACGATGGACCGCCACCGGGCGGGCGAACGCGGCGCAGACAGCGATGCCGTGCGGATGGAATTGCAGGCCGATTGCTATGCCGGCGTCTGGGCCAAAAGAGCCGATCAGCGCTTCCATCTTTTGGAGGCGGGTGATGTCGAGCAGGGGCTGGCGGCAGCCGCATCGGTGGGTGACGACACGCTGCAAAAACAGGGGCAGGGTTATGTGGTGCCCGACAGTTTCACGCACGGCTCCAGCGCGCAGCGCCGGCGCTGGTTTCAGCGTGGGCTGGAGGGTGATTTGCCGGGTTGCGACACATTTGCCGCCGGCGCTCTCTAGCCATCCATCGCCGTCGCAGCCGGGCTCAGAAACGCGAAGTGCCGTAAAAAAGCGCCGTTTCCCAAACGCTTGCCATCCCGGACGCTCTCAATTATCACCGCCGGTGGACAGGTGGTCGAGTGGTCGATGGCACCGCACTCGAAATGCGGCGAACCTGCAAGGGTTCCGTGGGTTCGAATCCCACCCTGTCCGCCAACGCCGATTCAAAAACAACGGGTTACGATGGTTTTGGGTCTCTACCCACCAATGTACCCCCCAATAGATTCCCTATGGCGGCGAGCCTAACCAGCGCCCTCTAGCCACCGTCCAGCCAGCCACCGTCCGGTTAGC
>CANJIS010000020.1 GCA_947474565.1 Alphaproteobacteria bacterium | reverse complement strand
CCGTTGGCCGTGCCGATTTCGCCCAGATACTTACCATCCGGGGTGAACTTCAGCATGAAGCTGTCGTGATACTTGCCGACTTCACCACCGCCTTCGCCGCCAGCAGACGCGCCGGAAGCAGGGGCAGCAGCCGCCGCCGCACGGCGGGCAGCAGCTTTCTGGGCGGCCGCAAACTGCGCCGCCGTACCGGGCGCTTCGCCAGGCTGGGCGGCGCTGTTGGCGCCGAGCCAGACATTGCCTTCGGGATCGATCGTGATGCCGTGGTTGGAGGTGGGCCAGTCATGACCGGCGGTGCCGACCTTGCCGGCGTCGCGGCCCCAGGACTTGATCAGAACGCCAGCCTGATTGAAGGCCAGAACGTCCGGAGCAGCCGTGCAGCAATCCGCTTCCTTGCGGGTCAGATAGGATTCCTTGGCTTCCAGCGTGCCAGGACGATGGATGATCCAGATGTTGTCCTGCTTGTCGACGCCGACACCGATGGTCGAGCCAATGCGCCAATGGTTCGGCAGCGGCTTGGGCCAAAGCGGCTCAACGCTGAACTTCGGAACCATCGTGCTGCCCGGCGTCGAGGCCTGGGCTTCAGCAGGGCTGGTGAACACGTGCTGGCTGATGCCAGCACCGGCGAGCGCCACAGTCATGGCGGCGCCAATCAAGAACTTCGTACGTTTGATCATGAACAATTTCTCCCGCAGGGGAAACCTGTCATCGGTTTCCCCACTCTGCGGCGCAGGTTACATGCACGTCATGGTGTTGCAAAGCGTCTTTAGCTATTGTTGCAAAAGCGAAATTGTTTAAAAACTAGGCAGAATCAAATGGATATCGGGAGCGGCTGTGGGATAATTGCCCGATCGCCATTTGGCGGCAGCCCGATTATCCGCTACCTCACAAATATGCGTTTGCCCGCCTTGATCCTTGTTCTTGCTGCTGCCTGCGTTGGTCCAGCGTTTGGCCAGGCTGTGGACGAGGCGCTGAGCGATGGCGCCAACAAATCCTTCCTCGCCGCCAATGCCGCCAAGCCGGGCGTGGTGAAACTGCCCGATGGTTTGCAGTACCGCATTCTGACGCCCGGTTTCGGCAAGCGGCCCGGTCCGCGCGACACTGTGCAGATCGTCTATAGCGGCAAGCTGATCAACGGCACGGTGTTCGACGGCGCGTCGCCCGGCCTTCCCGCTACCGCCGCGGTCAGCGCCTTGATCCGGGGCATGAATGAGGCGCTGCAGTTGATGCATGTCGGCGAACGCTGGCAGGTGGTGATGCCCGCCAGTCTGGGCTTCGGCTCCGCCGGTGCAGCCAATGGCGCCATCCCGCCCAATCAGAGTCTGGTGTTCGACATTACGCTGATCTCAGTGCTCGACGGGCCACCGCCGGGCCAGGCCCCGGGCGTTGGCTTCGGCGTCAGTTCGTCATCGCAGGGCTTTGAGCGGCGGGCAGGGGCGTTTTTGAGCTTCCCGCAATGATGATGGTGCGGACACTTTTATGTCTTGCGCTGCCTCTTGCTCTTTGCGCCTGCGGCGTGCCGCAGAAATTCGATCAATTGAAAACCGACAAGGCGCGGTTCGATCAGCAGCAGCATGAACGCGCGGCCTATACCGGCTGCAACAAGAATGCCATGCCTGGAACGACGCAGCATCTGACCTGCCGCATGGCGGCCTCGCCGAAATAATCAGGCGTCTTTCGTGTTTTGCGCAATCCAGCCCAGATAACCGGCGGCTCCGGCCGCGAAGGGCGTGGCCACCAGCTCCGGTGTTTCATAGGGATGATCTTGCGCGATCCGCGCCATCACTTTGTCGAACAGGCTGGCGCGTGTCTTGATCAGGAGCATCCTTTCCTGCTCCTGCATCTTTTCGCCCTTCCACACGTAGCGGCTGGCGATGGGCAGGATCTGCACACAGGCCGCCAGCTTTTCCGACAGCACAAGTTCGGCAAGCCGCTCGGCGTCCTCGGGCTTGGACACTGTCGTTGTGACGACGCCGAACGCAGCCGCGGTCATGCCTTGAGCGATGCCATGTCGATGACAAAGCGATATTTCACATCGCTTTTCAGCATCCGGTCATAGGCTTTGTTGATGTCCTGCATCGGGATCATCTCGATATCCGAAGTGATGCCGTTCTTGGCGCAGAAATCCAGCATCTCCTGCGTCTCGGCGATGCCGCCGATCAGCGAGCCGCCCAGGCTGCGGCGCTTGAAGATCAGGTTGAAGGCGGCGGGCGAGGGGTGCGGGGTGGGCGGCGCGCCCACCAGAACCTGGGTGCCGTCACGCTTGAGCAGCACCATGTAAGCGTCCAGGTCGTGCGACGCCGCCACGGTGTTGATGATGAGGTCGAAGCTGTTGGCGTGGCTCTTCATGGCTTCGGGATCTTTGGAGATCACGACTTCGTCGGCGCCCAGCTTCTTGGCGTCGGCAACTTTGTCCTTGGAGGTGGTGAAGGCCACGACATGCGCGCCCAACGCGTGCGCCAGCTTGACGCCCATATGACCGAGCCCGCCGATACCGACAATGCCGACTTTCTTGCCGGGTCCGGCTTTCCAGTGGCGCAAGGGCGACCAGGTGGTGATGCCGGCGCAGAGCAAGGGGGCGGCGCCGGCCAGGTCTTTCTCGCCATGATTGACGGCAAGCACAAAATCCTGATCCACCGTGATGGCGGTGGAATAGCCGCCATAGGTATTCGCACCGCCGCCAACCGGACCGTTATAGGTGCCGGTGAAGCTGACGGGGCCGTTGCAAAACTGTTCCAGGCCTTCGCCGCAGCTGTCGCAAACGCGGCAGGAAGCCACCATGCAGCCCACACCGACAACCTGGCCGGGCTTGAACTTGGTCACTTCCTTGCCGACCGCCGCCACCTTGCCGATGATCTCATGCCCCGGCACGGCCGGAAATTGCACGCCGTGCCATTCGCCGCGCGCGGTGTGCATGTCGGAATGGCAAACGCCGCAATACAGAATCTCAATCGCAACATCCTTGGGCCCGGGCGCGCGGCGGTCCACGGTCCAGGGCGCCAGCGGCGTGGTGGCGGATTGGGCGGCATAGGCTTTGACGTTCATGACGGCTCCTGTCGAATTCGGACGAAACTAATAGCGGGATGTGGCGGCGATAAGAAGCTTACTTATCAATCGGCTTACTGGTCGATCGGCTTACTGGCCGATATAAACAGCTGGCCTGTTCTCGGCTTCGGCCTTGCGGCCTTCCAGGAAATCTTTGGTGAGGTACAGATCGCCATATTGCTTGCCCGCCACGGCAAAGGCCGCTGGCTCGCCTTCGTCCAGCGCCAGATGGGCGTTGGCAAGAGCGGTCTTGATTCCCAGCGGCCCGCAACCGGCCACCTTGTTGGCAAGACGCACTGCGGCTTCGATTGCCGCTTCCTTGGTCGGCGCAATCTCCTGCACCAGGCCCATGCGGAACGCTTCCTGTGCGCCCCAGTGATCGCCGGTCAGAATGTAACGCATGGCATTGCCCCAGCCGGTCTCGCGCACCATGCGGATGGTGCCGCCGCCGCCGGGAAAGCGGGCATGGCTGGTTTCGTCCTGGCCGAAGCGTACATCGGCGGAACAGACGCGAATATCGCAGGCCAGGAACATCTCATGGCCGGCATTCCAGGTATCGCCATGGGCGACCACGATGATGGGCTTGCTCAAACGCTGTTTGGGATTGTTGCCGGAAAGCCGGATGAGATCATTGGCGTCCGCCGGTGCGGGCGTCGGCGCGGTGATGGCGGCCTGGCGCGCATCGACATCGACGCCGCGGGAGAAATTTTCGCCCTGCCCAAACAGGATGGCGCAACGCAAACTGTCATCGCGGTCATAGCCGGTGAGCGCCAGCGCCAAAGCGCGGCTGCCGGCGGGGTCCATGCGGTTAAACACTTCGGGCCGATTGATGCCGATCAGCACAATCTGGCCGCGCCGTTCCACCGTCGCCCGCACGCCCGGTGCAAGCGGCACATCGGCGAGCCGGGCGCTGGGAGCCGGCTGCGCCGAGGCTTGCGCAATGGCGGCAATGCCGGATGCGGCCGCAGCCGCCATCAGAACAGTGCGGCGTTCAATTCCTTCGCTCATGGATAGCTCCCCGATGTTGTGAAATGGAAGTTTGAACGCGGCGCGGCGGTTTTCAGCCTATACTGAGCGTTTTGCGGCCAGCAACTGGCGATCAATTGGCAGGCTGCGCAAGCGCACGCCCGTGGCCGCCGCTATGGCGTTGACGATGGAAGGTGGGCCGGCCGAACAACCCGGTTCGCCGATTCCGCCTGGCGCTTCAATGCTTTTGACCACCGTGATGTCGGTCGCGGGAGCTTCGTTGATGCGCATGATGCGGTAATTGTTGAAATTGGTCTGCTGCACCCGGCCATCCTTCACGGTGATGTTGCCAAACAGGGCGGCCGTGGTGCCGAAGATCAGTCCGCCCTGAAGCTGGGCGACAATGGTGTCGGGATTGACGGTGCGGCCGGCATCCACCACCGAAGTGAATTTATGCACCCGCACTTCGCCATCGGTGCCCACTTCCACTTCGGCGATGGTGGTTATGTAGGTGCCGAAGGCGAACTGAGCGCAAACGCCCTGACCCCAGCGGGGCGGCATTTTCTTTCCCCAGTTGGCCTTCTGCGCCACTTGGCTCAACGCCGCTTTCAGGCGCGGGGTCTTGTCCAGATGCGCCAGGCGGAACGCCACCGGATCCTGGCCGGCCTTGCGCGCCAGTTCATCCATCAGGCTTTCAATGGCGAAGACATTGTTGTTGGGCGCTACGCCGCGCCAGTAACCCAGATTGAGGGCGCGGGGTTCGGCCTGGATATACTCGACCCGGTAGTTGTCCACGCCATAGACATTGTCCAGCGCGCCATCGACATTGCCGCGATCCAGGCCGCCGGTGAGCGGTTTTCCCGACATGCGAACCGAGATAGAGCCGCCGGCGATGCGGTGGCTCCAGCCATTGATCCTGCCCTTGGGTGACAGGCTGGCCGACATCACATTTCGATAGGCGGGGCGATACATGTCCTGGGTGGTGTCTTCTTCGCGGCTCCAGATCACCTGAACGGGGCCGTCCACTTTCTGGGCGATGCGCGCGGACTTCACCACCATGTCGCTGTCGAGCCTGCGGCCAAAGCCGCCGCCCATCATGTAATTGTGGAATGTTATCTTGTCCGGCGTGATGCCCAGCGCCTTCGCCGCGGCAGCGACCGCGCCGGTCTGGGACTGGCTGCCGCCCCACATCTCACAGACGCGCGCCGTGACATGCACAGTGAAATTTTGCGGCTCCATCGGCGCATGGGACAGGAAGGGCATTTCATAAGCGGCATCCAGGCGCGCGCCGTCCGCCAGGCCTCTGGCGGCGTCGCCAAAGCTAACCGCTTCGACGCCTTTCTGTTCGCTGGTGGCGCGCAGTTCTTTCCAGATCTGCGCTGAATCAAGCTTGCTGTTTTCGCCGCCGTCCCAGGTGATATTGAGCGAGCGCAAGCCCTTCTGCGCCGACCAGTAATCGGGACCAATCACGGCTACGATGTCGTCTAACTGGACAAGCTGCAGGTTGGCGGCAAGTTTGGCGGAATCGATATGGCCGATTTTGCCGCCCACCACCGGGGATGCCGAAAGCGCCGCGAATTTCATGCCCGGCAAACGAACGTCAATGCCGTATTGCGCGGTGCCGTTGCCTTTCTGCACGGCGTCCAGGCGATGGACGGAGCGGCCGATCAGCTTGAGATCTTTGTCATCCTTGATTTTGGGATTTTGCGGCGCGGGCAGCTTGGCAGCGCGCGGCGCAAGCTCGCCATAAGACAGTTTGCGCCCGCCATGGGCATCGTCGATCACCTGCCCGGCTTCGGTGCGCAGCGTGGCGGGATTTACTTTCCACTGGTTCGCGGCGGCTTGCACCAGCATGGCGCGGCCCGAGGCGCCCACCTGGCGCAGGGGATAATAGAAGCTGCGTATGGATTGCGAGCCGCCGGTGCCCATGCGGTGCGAGCGCGGGCTTCCATAGAGCGCGTCGACAGGCGGCGCGGGCAGGGGGGTGACCATATCGAAGGAAACATCCAACTCATCGGCGAGAAGCTGGGACAGCGATGTATAGACGCCTTGTCCCATTTCCTGCTGCGGAATCTGGAACGTAACTTTTCCATCCGGTGCGATGGCGATGAAGGCGTTGGGGTTGAGGACATAGGGCGTGGCGGCCGGCGCCTGTGCCAGGGCCGAAGGAGTGTGGAAGCTGAGCAGAAGTCCGCCGCCCGCGGCGGCACCGACTTTCAAAAGATTGCGGCGGGAGAGTGCAGTGGCATTTCCGCTCTTTTTCTGAATGGTCATGATGTTTTCCCTCAGGCCGATTTCGCGGCGTTCTTGATCGCCTGGCGAATGCGGACATAGGTGCCGCAGCGGCAGATGTTGCCCGCCATTGCGGCGTCGATATCAGAGTCATCGGGGTTTGGTGTGCGGTTGAGCAACGCCACCGCCGACATAACCTGGCCCGACTGGCAATAGCCGCATTGCACCACGTCAATTTCCGCCCAGGCTTTTTGGATCTTGGCGCCAATGGGCGTCTCGCCGATAGCCTCGATGGTGGTGATGGCCTTGTTGCCGACATTGCCGATTGTGAGCTGGCAGGAGCGAACCGCCTTGCCGTCAACATGAACCGTGCAGGCGCCGCATTGCGCGATGCCGCAACCGAATTTGGTTCCGGTCAGGCCGACAAAGTCGCGCAGGGCCCAGAGCAGCGGGGTGTCGTTCGCGGCGTCTATGGTATGCGGTTGACCGTTGATTGAAAGCGTGACCATCGCCTTGCTCCTTTGCATGACGCCGCGGCTCGGAAAATTCCCAATCCAAATGGCCTTGCGCCAGTTGCGAGCATATGCTCCTAATCAAGTCCAGTCAAACCCAGGCGCTGACGGCAATCATGGCAGAAGCGACGCATACCTCTTCCCCCGAATGCAATTGCGCCGTGCTGCGCAAGGCGGCGCGGCGCATTTCCAACTATTATGATTCCGAACTGGCCGTAGCGGGGCTTCGCGCCACGCAATTTGCCATCCTGGCGATGGTCAATCGGGAAGGCGAGGTTACGGTCAATTCCATCGCCGGAAGGCTGGAACTGGACCGCACCACGGCCGGGAAGAATCTGCGCCCTCTGGAAGCGGCAAAACTGATCCGCATCGCGCGTTCGAAAAACGACCGAAGGGCGCGGGCGATCAGCCTGACGCCAGCGGGCCAGGCCGTGTTCGAGCAGGCCGTTCCGCTGTGGCGCAGAGCCCAGACGCGCTTTGAAACGCTCAATGGCAAGGAGAATGCGGCGCAGCTGCGCGCGCTCCTCAAAGATCTGAAAACAGCCTGAACAGTTTCACTTAAGATTTTACCCTGGGGGATCCAATGAAAAAACTGCTTGCCGTCGCCATGGCCGCTGCCTTGTTCGTGATCCTGCCTGCCAGCGCCCAATATGGCGGCTTCGGCCGCTTGCTGCCGGCGCGCGATGCCAATGCCGGCTACAAGGATGGTCTTGATGTCCTTCGTCTTTGCGCCGCCGAGGATGAAACCCAGCTGCTGGAATGTCTGGGCTTTCTGGAAGGCGTGAACGATCTTTTCGTCTGGGAACGCAAACAGGCGGGCTTGCCCGATTGCTATCCCCAGGGCCTGGGCAAAGTTGACCAGATTGCGATCCAGCAGACTTTGATCGCTTATCTGATCGCCCATCCCGAGCGCCGTCCGGAACAAGGCGCGCAATTGGTGCGCGCCGCGATCGAGGCGCGCTGGTGCGCAAAGTAAATGCAGCACGCTGTTGTAGCCGACCTGGAGCTGAAATAGACGCACCGGCCTGTCTCGTTCCGGAACAGAGTTCCCAACAGGTTTTTAACCCGCAGGAAACACAGGCCGCGCGACATTGCGGCCATGCAAGCCCCACCCACCGATGATCCGCTTACCGGCCTTTACAGCCGCAGCGTCCTGGACGAGATCGCTTGCCACGAAATGGCGCAGGCTCGCCGGGCTGGCGAGCCGCTCACCGCCGCTCTGATCGGGATCGATCAGTTCCAGACCATCAGCGACATGTTCGGCCATGCAGCGGGTAACGCGGTGCTGTGCGCCATCGGCCAGTTATGCCAGACGACGTTGCGCGCCCCCGACATGGTGGCGCGTTATGGTGGCGAGGAACTGGCGCTGCTGCTGCCCGCCACCAGCCTGACGCAGGCGGGTCCGGTTCTGGAACGCCTGCGCAAAAACATCATGGCGATGCTGGTGCCGGACCTTCAGGGCAGATGGGTGGTCACCGCCAGTATCGGCGCGGCGGAATTTAACAGGGACGATCCTGATATCGCCGCCGTGCTGGCGCGTGCCGATAGCGCTCTGTACCGCGCCAGGGAGACGGGCCGTAATAAAGTGGAATTGGGGCTGGCCGCCTAAGCCTTTTCCCCGGTCCCTGGACATGCCAGATTTCGTACCTATTTCTCCGGGACATGACCATTCGCGCGCAGGCCACCGAAAGCGACATTGCAGCCTTGGGCAGCTTGCTGCGGGAGGCGCGGCGTGGCGTGGTCTTCACTGGCGCCGGTATTTCCACCGAAAGCGGCATTCCCGACTTTCGCTCGCCCGGCGGCATCTGGACCAAGATGATGCCGGTGCATTACCAGGATTATGTCTCCGATCCCGAAGCGCGGCGGGTTTCGTGGGAGCGCCGCTTCGAAATGGAAGCGACCTGGAACAGCGTGACGCCCAATGACGGCCACCGCTCCGTCGCCCGGCTGATCGACAAGGGCCATATCGCCCATGTCATCACCCAGAATATCGACAATCTGCACCAGGCCTCCGGCGTGCCGGACAGCCATGTGATCGAACTTCACGGCAATACGCGCCATGCCAAATGTCTGACCTGCGGCGCGCGGGTGGAAATTGACGCCATCAAGAGCCATTTCGAAAAGCATGGCGATGCTCCCGATTGCCGGCTGTGCGGCGGGATCGTCAAAACCGCCACCATTTCCTTCGGCCAGGCCATGCCGGAAGGCGAAATGGCCCGGGCCGAAGCCGCCAGCCTGAACGCGGACCTGTTCCTGGTGATAGGTTCCTCGCTGTCGGTCTATCCGGCGGCGGCGTTCCCGCTTCTGGCCAAACGCAGCGGCGCCCAATTGGTGATCCTGAACCGGGACGAAACCGAGCAGGATTCGTATGCCGATCTGGTCATTCACGGCGAGATAGGGCCGGTCATGACAGCCGCAATACAGGGTATTTAGGCCCGGTTGCCCGCCCGCCAATGATCGTTAGTATGTCGAATCAATCCCCAATTCCCGGAGTAAAAGCCTTGCGCCGCGCTGATGAAGACAATGACGAAAAGAACGACGACAAGGACAAGGCGCCCGAGGTGCAATCCTCTCCGGTCGCCGCCGCGCTGTTCAAGTCGCGCACGGTTCTGATTTTCGGCGAAGTGAACATGAAGATGGCGGAGCGGGTCACGGCCCAGCTTCTCGCCCTCAATGAAACCTCAGGCGACATCCGCGTATTCGTGAACTCGCCGGGCGGCCATGTGGAATCGGGCGACACCATCCATGACATGCTGCGTTTCGTCGGCTCCAAGGTGAAGATGATCGGCACCGGCTGGGTCGCTTCTGCCGGCGCGCATATCTTCCTGGGTGCCAAAAAGGAAAACCGCTTCTGCCTGCCGTTCACCCGCTTCCTGCTGCACCAGCCCCTGGGCGGCGTGCAAGGCCAGGCCTCGGACATCACCATCGAGGCGGAAGAGATCATCAAGATGCGCGCGCGTCTCATCAAAGAGATCGCGGTGGAAACCGGTCAGCCTTATGAAAAGGTCGTCACCGATACCGAGCGCAATTTCTGGATGGGCGCGGAAGAGGCGATCAAGTACGGGCTGGTGAACAAGGTCATCAGCAACGCTTCCGAGGTCTGATGGCTGCCCCGTCGCCATGGTGGCGTGGCGCGGTCATCTATCAGGTCTATGTCCGCAGTTTCTGCGACAGCAATGGCGACGGGCAGGGCGATTTCGCCGGCCTTGTTTCCAAACTCGATTACATCGCCGGGCTGGGCGTGGACGCGATCTGGCTGTCCCCCATCCATCCGTCGCCCAATCGCGACTGGGGCTATGACGTTTCCGATTATGAAGGCGTGCATCCCGATTACGGCACGCTGGATGATTTCGGGGCGCTGGTCGCGGCGGCCCACGCCAGGGGCCTGAAGATCATCCTGGACGAAGTGCTGGCGCACACCTCAGACGAACATGCCTGGTTTGCCGCCAGCCGCGATGGCGATACGGCGAAACGTGACTGGTATGTATGGGCCGACCCCAAGGATGACGGTACCGTGCCCAACAATTGGCTGTCGGTGTTCGGCGGCCCCGCATGGTCCTATCAACCGGCGCGGCGGCAATATTATCATCACAAATTCCTGCGCCAGCAGCCCAAGCTGAGTTGGGTCCATCCCGGCGCGCGCGAAGCGGCTTTGACGGTGCTGGATGTATGGCTGCAGCGCGGCGTGGATGGTTTCCGGCTGGATGTCGCCAATGCCTTTTTGCACGACGCCAGGCTTACCGATAACCCCGCCATTCCTGCTGCGGAACGCAATTTTCTGGAATGGGCGGCGGCGGCCAACATGCAGCGCCATTTGTTCGATTCCAACTTGGCTGAGAACCGCGCGCTGCTCGATGTGGTGCGCCGCCGCGTCGAAGGATTTGATGACCGCTTTGTGTTTGGAGAATTCTCGGAAGAATTCGAACGCTCCGGCTGTTACCTGCCGTCCGATCAAGGCCTTCACGCGGGTTACAATTTCGCGCTGCTGCTGACCGGGGATGCCGAAGGCATTCTCGCCCATTTGACAACCCTGGCGGCTTATCCTGATCACTGGCCCTGCATCGCCTTTTCCAACCATGACGTAACCCGCACCGTCAGCCGCTTCGGTCCGGATTCCGCCAAGGTGATGCTGGCGTTGTTGCTGTCGATGCGGGGCACGGCGCTGCTCTATCAGGGCGAAGAGCTGGGTCTGCCGGAGGTGGACTTGCAGCGCGATCAACTGCGCGATCCGGTTGGCGATCTTTATTATCCACTCTTCAAGGGGCGCGATGGCTGCCGCACGCCCATGCCTTGGGATGCGGGCAAGCCCAATCTTGGCTTTTCCAGTGGTGCGCCTTGGCTATCGTTGGGGCCGGAGCATGCCACGCTGGCAGTGTCTGCTCAGGACAAGGACGCCCACTCAACCTTGTCCTATGCCCGCGCTTTCCTGAAAGCGCGCAAAAAATTGGCCGCCATGATCGAAGGCGATCTGGTTCTGCTGGACGCGCCCGATCCTTTAATCGCGTTCAACCGCGGCGGCGCGCTTCTCTGTGTTTTCAATCTCAGCGATACGGCGCAACGCTGGCCCATTTCCCAAGCGGCGCAAGAAATCGGGATGGGCACCGGTGGAGCCAGGCTGGACAATGGCGTGCTGAACCTGCCGCCGTTAAGCGCCTGGTTCGGACAGTTGTGAGCGCAGCCAGGAAAAGTGTGCAGCGGTTTTCCGTCCGGCTGCGCGACCAAAATAGCTCGAACTTGAAAGCCGCTCAGCGGCTTTCAAGTTCGAGAACGGACATCGCTTCCAACGCGGCCTCCAGCGGCAGCAGCACGCATTTGTGCCGTGCCCTGTGATCGGCCAGCCCGTCAAAGGCGGAATAGGAGTCGAACGGAGCAGGGGGCTTGCCGCCGCCGCTGAGCAGGGCGCGGACCGCCCCGGCCAGGCGCTCGATCTCACCCCGGTTCAGCCCGACGGAATCGGCGCCCAGAATGGCGGCCGAAGCCTGGGTCAGTACGCAGGCATGGGTATGGTGAGCCAGGGCGGTAATGCGCCCGTCCGTCACCACCACATCCACCGTTACCCGGTCGCCGCAGGCAGGGTTGGCAAGGGTGGCGCTGCAGCTGGCCTGGACCAGACGGCCGGCCCCGGCGGCATTGGCGGCGAGGCGGAGGATTTCCTTGCGATAGATCGGATCGCTCATGGCGCTGATCTTAGGCCTGGATGGTGGCGGAAGCACGGCTATTTTGCTTCAGGAAGAACTTCAGCGGCCGCCTGTAATCATCCTGAAACAATGAGATTTCCGGGAAAGAGGCAAATCGTGTGGGCAGTGACAACTACTGCGCCGCGAGGTCCAGGCGGGGCAGGATCATGCGCACCCGCAACCCGCCCTGTTCGCGATTCTCCAGCACCACGCCGCCGCCATGGCCTTCGGCAATGGTTTTGACCAGTGTCAGCCCCAGGCCGGTGCCGCCAGTGGCGGCGTTGCGGGAGGTTTCCAGCCGGACAAAAGGCTCGAACACCCGCAGCCGGTCATCCTCGGGGATGCCGGGGCCTTCGTCCTCGACCACGATCTCATAGCCGCCGCCGCTGTCGGTGATCTGGACCTCGGCCTTTGCGCCATAGGCCACGGCATTTTCAACCAGATTGCGCACGGCGCGGCGGATCTCGTTGGGACGGCAGGAGACGGGGGCGGGGCTGTGGCTCTGCCAGGTGACCGGCTCGCCCATATCGTCCAGGTCCGCGACCAGGCTTTCCACCAGCGCCGACAGGTCCACGCTGCGCTTGGCTTCGCCACCAGTGCCGCGCGCCGCCGCCAGAACCTGCTCAGTCAGGTCCTGAAGCTCTTGCAGGTTGGTTTGCAGCCCTTCGCGCAAGGCATCTTCTTCCACGAATTCCAGGTTGATGCGCATGGCGGTGATGGGCGTGCGCAGGTCATGGCCGACAGAAGACAGAAGATGGCGCTGGGCATCCAGCGTCTTGGTCACCTTTTCCGTCATCCGGTTGAATGCGACGGCCGCGTTGCGCACGTCATCCGGGCCTTTTTCTTCAACCGGCGGGGCGTTGCCGCCTTGGGCAACCACCGACGCGGCTCGGGTCAATTCTTCCAGCGGCCGGGCCACGCGGCGCGCGATCAGGGCGGCGGCGGCGGATGTCACCAGAATGGCGGTGACGGCGGCGACGATAATTTCAATCGGCCAATTCTCCGGCAGGCGCACATTGACCGCCGAGAGATACGTGTCCTTGTCCAGCGGCACGATGATGTGCACCGCTTCGGATTTGGTGTCGCTGCCGACGGGCAATTCGTCGCGCGCGATCAGTTTTTGCTGGGCATGCAGCTGCACCGTGATCGGCGCGCGTTGCGCGGCGCGCGGCAGAACCCCGGCCAGCCGTCGCGCCAGGGCTTGTTCTTCCTTGGTCATGGGCAGCGGCTTGTCGGGGCGCGGAATCGCGGTGAACTGCCAGATGCGCGAACTCAGGGTCTTCATCACCACCGGCCGGCTATCGCCCGGAATGGCGCGCAAGGTGGTGATAACGGTGGTGGCGCGGTCCAGAACGCGCTCAATCAGCGAGGCTTCATTCTGCTGTTCGTTGCTGATGCTGAACCAATAGGCCACCGCCAGATTGGACACGACCACCGCCGCCGCGGTCACGGCGATCAGTTGCACCACCAAAGTGCGCGGCCAAAGTCTCAGTCTCATGCCGGTTCCGGCTCCATCGCGAAAATGTAGCCGCCGCCCCAGACCGTCTTGATGTAGCGCGGGTTCTTGGGGTCGGGCTCAATCTTTTTCCTGAGGCGGCTGACGTGATTGTCGATCGAGCGATCAAACAGGTCGGCGTCGCGGCCCTTGGTCAGGTCCAATAGCTGGTTGCGGGTCAGCGCGATCCTGGGGCGTTCCAGCAGGGCGCTGAGCAGGCGGAATTCGCCGCTGGAAAGCGGCAGCGCCACGCCGTCAATGCCGATCAGTTCGCGCTGGCCGGTGTCCAGGGTCCAGTCGCCAAAGCGAATGCGGTCGGCGCCCGGCGCTTTCTGGCGCGGCGGCAGCGACATGGTGCGGCGAAGCACGGCGGTAACGCGGGCGATCAATTCCCGCGGCGAGAAAGGCTTGGCGATGTAATCGTCGGCGCCCATTTCCAGGCCGATGATGCGGTCCACTTCTTCGCCGCGGGCGGTGAGCAGGATAACCGGAATCTGGGAGGCCTCGCGGATGGAGCGGCACAGCGACAAGCCGTCTTCGCCGGGCATCATGATGTCCAGCACCACCAGATCGATGGCAGAGGCTTTCATGACTTTGCGGGCGGCGGCGGCGTCCGGCGCCGTGGTGGCGCGATAGTCATGCTCGCGCATATAGCGGGCAAGGGGCTCGCGGATGTCGCGCGCATCTTCCACCAGAAGGACATGCGGTTTGGTGTCGTCTTTGGTCATGGAGGCAATTCTTCCGTCTTCCAAATCCTCTGCGCAAACAGGGATTTGTCGCAAACCGTGTCGCTGACTCCCTTATTCTGTGGCATTTGCCCCAAAAACCAAAGCGCAAAGCCGCTTAAAAAGGGCTGTTTTGCTTGGAATTGCTTTTGCCCCGGCCCGTGAGATATTCGCCTTCCATGCGAATTTTCGGCCTCTCTATTGCGGTTTTTTTAGCCGGGGCGTTCAGCGCCCAGGCGCAGCAGCCGCCTGGCTGTGCCGCGCCCAAGCCGATGGCGTTTGAAGTCCAGAAGAAGATCACCCGCTCCACCACCGGATTCACCGAAGGACTGGAGGTGCATGGTTCCGATCTTTACGAAAGCACCGGCCCAATGGGCGGCGGCACGCGGCTGATGCGGATTACGCCTGAAGGTCATGTGAGCGTGATCCATGACGATGGCCGAAAATTTTTCGGCGAGGGCCTGACCTTCCTGGGCGGCCGTATCTATCAGCTGACCTGGCAGGACCGGCTGGTGTTCGTCTACGACGCCGACTTCAAGCTGATCGGCACCATGCCCAACCGCCAGGAAGGCTGGGGTCTTACCAATGATGGTCATGACCTGATTTTCAGCGATGGCAGTGCGCGCATTTTTTACGCCGATCCGGCGACGTTCAAAGTCAGCAAGAGCGTGACGGTTTGGCATGGCAGGCATACGGTCGATCAGCTCAATGAGCTGGAATATGTCGATGGCCGGGTCTTCGCCAATATCTGGATGACCAAGACGATTGTGCGGATCAATCCACAATCCGGATGCATCGAGGCGGAAGCCGATATGCGTGCCCTCTGGGACCAGATGAGCCCAGGCGAAAGGGATCAGGTCAACAGTGATGGCGACGCGGTTCTGAACGGTATCGCTTATGACGCAGGCCAGAAGCTGTTCTATGTCACCGGCAAGATGTGGCCGATGATCTTTGCGGGGCATTTTACGGACAAAACGCCCTAAGCCCTGGATTTTATTGCCCGCCGCCCCTCAAGCGTGTAAGCACTGCGGCACGGGGGCAGGCTGATTTTTGCCTTGGCTTGCCTTAAGATTCGGAGCGTAGCGCAGCCTGGTAGCGCATCTGGTTTGGGACCAGAGGGTCGTGTGTTCGAATCACACCGCTCCGACCATTTGTTCTCGCACAAGCGCGAGAACAAATGCCAAGTCCGCCCGCCGCGTCAGCGGATGCAGGGCGGCGCGGCAGAGCGAGTTGATAGTTAGGAGATGAATTATGCGTGCTCGTATTTATCGTCCGGCCAAGAATGCGATGCAGTCGGGCAAGGCCCGCACCAAGCTATGGCTGCTGGAATATGAGCCGGAAAGCCCGAAGACGCCTGATCCCTTGATGGGCTGGACCAGTTCGGCGGATATGCGCCAGCAGGTAGCGCTGGAATTTGATAGCAGCGACGAAGCGGTTGCCTATGCTGAAAAGCATGGCATTCCGTATCAGGTGTTCGAGCCGCACAATCCCAAGCCCAGACCCAAGTCCTATTCGGATAATTTCCGCTTCGACCGCAAGCAGCCCTGGTCGCACTGACTCTGCAACCCTTACTTGTCATGGCCGACCGGAGTGTCGGCCATCCAGGTGGACAGGCGCGAAGGACACCTGGGTCGCCCGTTTTGTACGCTGTCGTCACAAACCCCCGGGCCATCACAGGGTGGCGGGGGATAGGAATTTAAGCCCTTCTCCCTAGAATGCCCCGCGTGACTCCGTAGCTCAGTTGGATAGAGCACCAGATTTCTAATCCGGCGGTCGCTGGTTCGAATCCAGCCGGGGTCACCATTTTTCCGGGTCACATTTTCAACATCGCCAAAGAAAAAGGCCCCGATCTTTCGACCGGGGCCTGAACAGATACATGCCCGCAGATTACATCGCGAAGCGAATGCCCATCGTGATGTTGTGCGTGTTCTGGTTGATGGAGATCGCAACCACCGGAAGGCCAAGGCCGGCCGGGAAGTTGATGTCCCAGTCCAGGGAACCCTGATAGCGGTATTCCGCGAACAGCTTGGTGTTTTCCGCGATCGGGTAATCCATGCCCACCTGACCCTGCCAGCCGAATTGCCGATCCGACAACGTGATGGTGGTACCGGCGAGGGTGGCCGACAGATCCTTCTGCAGTATGCCCAGACCGCCACCGACATAGAGGCCGAGATCCGAACCGGTATCGAAGTGGTAGTTGACCACGCCCATTACGCTGAGTGTGGAATTGTCCAGGCTACCGCCCGTCACCGCGGCGGCGCCGACAGTGCTGATGCCGGACGAGGTGTAGAGAACCTGTGCGCCCAACGTCCAGGATTCCGGAAGGAAGCTGACAGTGGTGCCGAAACCGCCACCGAAATTATAGCCGGTGTCGGTGCCGATCGAGACCGAACCCAAGGTGGTGGCGCCGATGCTGCCCAACGAGAAAGTCGGACCGGCGTTCAGTTCGAAATACGTGCCTTCCGCTTAAGCGGGGGCGGAAAAAGCGACAGCCGCAATGGCGGCAGCGCTCACGGTAGTGAGAATGTTTTTCATGAATATCCCCTTTGGAAATTGCGTTTTTTTTCCGGGTACCCCGGTTTATTCTTTTGATACGCAACAGGCGGCTCCCGTAACGCCACTTGGAAAAGGGAACAAGCGCGATTTTTTACCGAGTTTAATAAATATCTGAATTCCCGAAGAAAAATTTCGGCCCACGACATTTTGATACGCTGGTTTACATCCGCAACTTTACGGCGCGAACAAAAAAGCCCCGGTCTTTTGACCGGGGCTCTCTTGATTCCGTATGCCTTGCTTACTTGTGCATGCCGGCGATGGTGGGGTTCACCGTGCCATTCTTCATCACGTCATGCGACGGGCGGAAGCTGAGATAGTCGACATGGTCGGGGATATCGGCCCAGCCATGCACCACGCCTGGCGGGACGATCAGCACGTCGCCGACCTTCAGCTCAACCTTGCGCGAGCCGATGGAGACGCCGCCGCCGCAGCTCGGACCATTCGGGCCGAGATCGGGGTTTTCCGTGCTGTGACGGCCGTTGATCAGCTTGCCGTCAATGAAGCCGGTGCCACCGCCCGAGATGATGTAGTAACCCTCGGTCTGGTTGTCATGCGACAGGGCGCCCTTCATGGCGTCGGCCGGAGGGTTGGCCATCTGCTCGCCGCAGGGAGCGCGCGTGGCAGCCGCTGATGCGCCGCCGCCACCAGCCGCCGGCGGGGGCGGGTTGCGGGTGGATTTGCGATGAACGACGCCGACTTCCATGCTCCACTTGTCGCCGATATCCACCACAATGGCGTTCTCGTCGCGGGTCTGCTGGGTCTGTTCGGTCTTGTTGATGGCCTCGATCTCTTCTCTGGTCAGCAAGGTCGCGGTCTGGGGATTACCCGGCCGAAACTGGGGAAGGGGCGTCTGGGCGTACACGGCCACGGGCGTGATGATCGCGGCGGCAAGCAACAATTTGAATGCAGTTCTTTTCATGAAAATTCCTCCCAAGGGTTTTTTATAATTGGCGCGACGGTAACACCGGGAAATGAGGCTTTCAAGCAAAGGGCAAGCGCAGTAAACCCTTGAAAACAGGCGCTTACACCGCAGTTGCGAAGAGGAAGACGTGCCTAAACCTGCAGCACGCCTTGTGGGGTTTCGCGCAAGGGCTGGGGCGGATTCGATCCGGCGCGCCGGGCGAAGGCCAGCACATGATGGATGGTTTCCTTCAGGCCCGTTGTGACCAAATCGGATTCGGTGGCTTCGACGCTATCGAGATAACGCGAATGATCCGAGCCGATACCCCAGAACAGCGCGATCACCGGCACGTCCGGCATGCGCTTGCGCAAGCGGCGCACCTGATAACGGGCATTCTTGTAAGTGCCGGGCTCTAGGTAAGAGACGCAAGCCAGCCGCACGCCGTCCACATCCAGATCGTTGACCTGCGCCGACGAGGCTTCATCGAACGAGATCACCCGCGCGGCGACGCCATGCTTGGCCAGCATGTCCACCAGCAAAAGCGCGGCGGCTTCATCAAGCGGGCCGCGACCGGCGACGCACATCACCGGCATGTTGCGCCAGTCTGCCGGCAGCTCGGCCATCGCCTGGGCCGCGCCGCGGTCTTTGCGGTCGGACAGATTTTCAATTAGGCCCTTGATGGCGTCGCGGATGCGGGTCTGGCGCAAGGGGGCGAGCACGCCGCGGTTGACGTCTGCTTGCGCCAGCATCAGGGCGCGCGCCGCCACTTCATCGTAATAGACCGACAGGGAATGTTCGCGCAGGAATTCCTCGGCATCCTGGGTGGCATCATCGGGATCGTCTGCCAGCATGCGCAGATACAGACTTTCATCCATCGCCAGCGCCGGCTGATCGCCCAGTATCACATCCAGGAATTTCAGATCGTCGATATGCCGTCCCAGCACCACAAAGCACATGGTGAGGGTGGTGGAGAGCAGAAGTCCCACCGGCCCCCACAGCAGCGTCCAGAACACCGCCGCCACCAAAACCGCAACCGGCGACAGGCCCATGCTGCGGCCATACACGAAAGGCTCGATTGCCTGGCCGATAATGGCTTCGATCACGCCATAGAGCGCGCCGACCCACACCAGCATCTGCCAGCCGGGATCCACTGCCAGAGCCAGGACAGCGGGAAACAGGAACGCAATCGGCACGCCAATATACGGCACGAACCGGAACAGCATTCCGATCAGGCCCCACAGGCCGGGATTGGGAATTCCGATTATAAAAAGACCGATCCCGATAATCAGGCCGAACCCGGCATTGATCGCGGTCTGCAAGGACAGGTAGCGCGCCAGCCGCGAAGCCGCTTCATCCAGCGCCACGGTGGTGCGCTGCATATCGCCCGAACCCGCCAGCCGGATAAAGCGGTCGCGCAGATCGTCCTTCTGCAAAAGAATAAAACCGACAAACACCAGCACCAGCGCCACCATGGCGAGCGGTTCCAGCAGCGGTCCCAGAATGCTGCCGGCCAGTTCCCATGGCGCCACGGTCTGGCGTTGCACCACCACGGGCACGGGCGTCTCATCGGTCGGCGTTCCGGCGGCCACAGTAGAGGGACGGTCGCGTCCGCTGATCGCTTCGCCCACCGCTTCGATGGTGCGGTTCAGTCTGGTGAGGGTGCCGCCATCAGCCGTGCCGCGCAGCGAGACGATCTTGCGGGAGATATTGTTCTGATAGCTGGGAATGGAACTGGCCAGACCCGCGACCTGAGAGCCGACAAAGGTGCCGATGCCCGCGATCAGCACCAGGGCAAAGGTAAGGGCAAGCAGCACGGACGGCACATGGCCCAGGCGGACCTTGCGCAATATTCCCACCACCGGGGCGAGGGCGAAGGACATCAGCACCGACAGCGCCAGCGGCATCAGCACTTCGCGGCCGACATAGATTCCCGCCACCACCACCGTGAAGATCACGGAGGTCATGAATTTCCGGGTCAGGGAATCCGGATTGGGCGGTGAAACTTTCAGATCGGCCATGCGTCCTTAAGGCCCAATATCGGCGAGTCCTCAGCCAATATAGCGCGCAAACAGGTCTTTCGGCTTCACTTCAATTGGCGGAAGAAGCAGGAAGGCGCCCCGGTGTGGCAGGCGGGCCCCAACTGGTCCACTTTGAGGAGCAGAACGTCGCCGTCGCAGTCCACAAAGGCGTCTACCAGCCGCTGGGTGTGGCCGCTGGTTTCGCCCTTCTTCCAGACTTTCTGGCGGGAGCGGGACCAATAGGTAACCTCACCGCTGGAAAGGGTATGCTCCAGCGTCTCTTTGGTCATCCAGGCGAACATCAGCACCTGGCCGGTGGCATGGCTCTGGGCGATCACCGGCATCAGACCCTTTTCGTCGAATTTGACCGCTGCAAGGAAAGCGGCGTGGCTCAGCTGTTCGCTCATTTTTTCTGTTCCAGGCGCTCAAAGGCAATTTCCAGGTCGGCGATCAGGTCCCCCGCATCCTCCAGACCGGCCTGGATGCGCAGGACCTGACCTTCAGCCCGGAACGGCGTGACAGTTCGCTTGATATGGGACGGAACGATCAGACTTTCAAATCCGCCCCAGGACCAGCCCAGCCCAAAATGGGAAAATCCGTCCATGAAGGCGGCCAGCGCCGTTTTGGAGACGGGCTTCAGTTCAAAGCTCAGCAGGCCATTGGCGCCCTTGAAATCGCGTTTCCACAGGGCGTGGCCGGGATCATCGGGCAGGGCGGGATTGAGCACCCGCGTTACCTCCGGCCGCTCTTTCAACCAAAGCGACAAGCGCATGGCGGTTTCGGCATGACGCCTGAGACGCACCGGAAGCGTGCGAAGGCCCCGCAGCGCCAGGAACATATCGTCGCCGCTGGAGAACAGACCGCTGGTGCCGTGGAATTGCTCCAGCCTTTTGGCGTGAGATTCATTGGCCGTGATGGCGCCCATCATCAGGTCGGCATGGCCGCCGATATATTTGGTCACCGCCTGGATCGACAGATCGACGCCGTGGGCGATGGCGGCAAACAGCAGCGGCGTCGCCCAGGTATTGTCCATCAGCACGGAGGCGCCAGCCGCATGCGCCTTCTGCGCGAGTGCGGGAATGTCCTGCACCTCGAAGGTCAGTGAGCCGGGGCTTTCGCAAAACACCGCTTTGGTGTTGGATTTCAGGTACGGCCCAATATCGGCGGTGGGCGGATAGTAAGTCGTCTCCACGCCAAAGCGGCTCAGTTCGCGGTCGCAGAAAATCCGGGTCGGTTCGTAAACCGAATCCACCATCAACAGATGATCGCCCGCGCCCATTACGGCCAGGATGGCGGTGGCGCAGGCATTCAGCCCCGACGGCACCAGCACGGTGCGCGCGCCACCTTCCAGCGCGCAAAGCGCTTCTTCCAGGCTGCGGGACGATGGCGTGCCGCGCCGCCCATAATGATATTCCTGGGTGTGGCTCTCCATGGTGTGAAGATCGGGAAACAGAACGGTGGAGGCGCGATAGACCGGCGTGTTGACCATGCCGAAATGCGCCTTGCTCATCCGCCCGGCGGAAACGGCTTTGGTGTCGGGCTTGTCGTCGTCGCGGTCAGTCATGCCGTGTTTCCAGATAAGGCCTGAGCGGCTTGTCCAGGCTCCAGATGATGATACCCGATACCGCCCCGATCGCCGCCATCATCAAAAAGAAAAGCGGGTGCGTCATCCCTCCCCAATAGGTGCCCAGATATCCTTGCAGCAGGCCGCCGCCCAGAAAATTGGGCAGGAACACCACGCCCATCATCAGGGATGCGATCCGCAGGGGTGCTACTTTGGAAAAGAGCGACAGGCTGATGGGGGAAAGTTGAATCTCGCCGATGGTGATCAGGGCAAAAAAGAGAAACAGCCACAGCCAGCTGGTCTGCCCGCCGCCATCATGCCATGACGCCCAGGCGATCAGCATATAGGACGCAGTCAGGCAGGCGCAGCCATTGACGATCTTGATGATTGAATTGGGTTCGGTGCCCTTTTTGGCCTGACGCACCCAGAGCGCCAGCAGAAGCGGCGTGAGACTGAAAATAAAGAACGGATTGAAGGCCTGAAACCAGGTCACCGGAATCTGCCAGTCGATCAGGCCGGGGATCAGGCGGCGGTCGGTATTGGCGTCGGCGAAAAGCGTGATGATATTGCCCTGCTGCTCATAACAGGCCCACCACAGGGTAAGAGGAAGCACCAGCAGGACAAGGGCGCCGATGGATTTCCATTCCGGAAGCGTGAATTTCTGGTGCTGTGTTTGTTGCTTGGTCTTGGCGGCGCGCTCGCGCTCCGGCGGCAGATGTTTCCAGCCCGCGACATAGACTGCCAGCGCCAGCAGCATGCCGACGCCTGCTGCGCCAAAGCCGTAATGCCAGCCCACCGTCTCGCCCAATGTGCCGGCGATCAAGGGTGCGATGAAGGCGCCCAGATTGACTCCGACATAAAAGACCGAATAGGCGCGGTCGCGGCGGCTGTCGCCCGCCGTATAGAGCATGCCGACCTGGGCCGTGGTGTTTGTCTTGAACAAGCCGCCACCGAAGATCAACAGCAGCAGCGCGACAAACAGCATGGACTGAAAGGCCATCATGAAATGGCCGAACGCCATCATCACAATCCCGATCATCACCGTATTGCGCTGGCCCAGCACATTGTCGGCCAGCCAGCCGCCCAAAAGGGGCGTGGCATAGATCAACCCGGTATAGGTTCCGTAGATCAAGGATGAAAAAGGCTGTGCCTCCAGCGGCCCCGCCATCATTTCGAAGAAGGCTTTCACCTGCGGATAGAACAGAACCGTTTCGACATGCGGTCTGAGAAACAGATATTTGGTGAGATAAAGCACCAGCAGGGCGCGCATTCCGTAATAGGAAAAGCGCTCCCACATCTCGGTGCCGAACAGAACAGTCAGGCCGCGCGGATGCCCAAACAGCTCGCGCGTCACGCCTTGCTCCGCCCCAGCAGCCAGCCGTAAAGCCAGACCATCATGCCAATGAGCAGCGCAAGCCCAATCGGGGTGCGATAGGCGAAGTCCGACGCCACCACCGCCAGCGGCGCGTCGCGATTGGCCGCCACGATCAGGCCGGCATTCATCACCCCGAACAGGCTTTCGCCCACGATCATGCCGGACGCCACCAGCACGCCCAGCCGTTTGGCGCGTTCGGTTTTGACGTGACGGTTGTAAAGCCAGCCAATCACGGTGCCGACCACCACCAGCAACGTCACCGACATGGGAAGATAAATGCCGAAACCGGCGGCAAGAGGCGGCACGCGCAGCCAGCCGCGCCAGCGGCAAATCTCATCCAGGATCACAATGGCGACGCCGATCATCGCGCCTTGCTCAATGCGAGCCCAGTTCAATTGCCCGCCGATCACGCCCTGGGCGAGGGCGGAAATCAGATTGGCCTGCGGCGCGGCCAGGGGGTGTTCGGTGATGGTGTTCAGGTTGGCGGCGCCGGCAAAGCCATAAGCCTGGGCGAGAAGATTGAGCACGACCGGAATGACCAGCGAAGACGCCACCACACCGATCAAAAGCGCGATCTGCTGCCGCCGGGGCGATGAGCCCACCAGCTGGCCGGTCTTGAGGTCCTGCAGATTGTCGTTGGAGGAACAGGCGGCGGCGAACAGGATGGCGGTGATGAACAGCGCCACGCCGACCAGCGCTTTGGCCGGTTCACCTGAGAAGAACACCACCAGGATCACCGAGCATCCCGTCACCGCCAGAATGCCGACGCCGGAAATGGGACTGTTGGAAGAGCCGATCAGTCCCGCCATGTAACCGCAGATCGCCGCCACGATGAATCCAAAGATCAGCATGATGGGAATGGAAAGCCCGGCAATAGCCAGGGCGCTGCCGCCCAAACCCGCATCGCTGGCGAACTGCCAGACCAGCACCGTGGAAAGAACCGTGGCGGCCACGGTCAGACCCACCATCCAGTTGAAGGAGATATCGCGGTCGGTCTGATCGCCTTCGCCGAGGGTGAGCTTGCGCTCGGCCAACACATATTTCAAACCCGCCAATATGGGTCCTATGGTGCGGGCCAGCGACCAGATCGCCGCCACCGACATCGCGCCCGCGCCGATGAAGCGCACCTGGGTGCGCCAGACCGTGGTGACGAAATCGGCCAGCGCCGCACCCTGGTCCGGTGTCGCTGCCGTGATCAATGGCACTGCGCCCAACCACGCAATCGCAATGCCCAATGCCATGGCGACGCCGACGGAAATGCCAACCAGATGCCCCGCGCCCAGAAGCGCGAATGAGAACGACGCGCTGAAGCCGGTGGCGCTGGTGGCCCCCAGCTTTACGAAACCGGAGGCTTCATCAATCGCCAGCCGCACGGCGGTGATGATGGACAGTGTGGCCGACGCCATGGTGCCGCGGACGATCGCCATCAAGCCTTCGCGGGCTTCGGGATTGGCCCCCGCTTCGCGCGCTTCCGATCCGGCCAGCAGCACTTCAGCGCCCGCCAGGCCTTCGGGATAGGGAAGATCGGAATGGGTGACGAGGCCGCGCCGCAGCGGAACGGTGAACAGCACGCCCAGCACACCGCCAGAAATCGCCAGCAGCACGCAGGTCCAGAAAGGAAATCCGGTCCAGAAACCGACAATCACCAGCCCTGGCAGCACAAATATGATCGACGCCATCGCGCCTGCGGACGAACACACCGTCTGCACGATATTGTTTTCGCGGATATTGGAGCCGGGGAAGAGGCCCAGCAGAGCCATGGAGATGACGGCGGCGGGAAGCGAGGTGGCAAAGGTGATGCCCAGCTTCAAACCCAGATAGACATTGGCGGCGGTGAACGCCAGCGTCAGCACCACGCCCAGGCCGACGCCGCGCCAAGTCAGTTCTTTGCCGTCAAACGGGTTCATGCGGCCTCGAAGGGTGGCGGCGACTGTGCCCAAGCCGGGCCCAGCTTGCAATGCGGCTATTCCGGTCCCTTCTGGCCTTCCAGCAATTCGACAAAACGTTCTTCGCGCGCATACGGAGCAAAGCCCATGCGCTGATACAGGGGCAGCGCGCGGGGGCTATCCAAGGTGCAGGTGTTGACCGTGAGCCGGGAGATGGGATTGGCCCAGGCATTCATGCAGGTGTGATAGAGGAAGAAGAAGCTGAGATGGCGGCCTTGCGCTTCGGGCATCAGGCCGAAATAGGCGATATTGGCGCTGCCATCGGCTTTGAGATCGAACTCCGCCATGCCCGCCGGATTTCCATCCGCATACAGAACATAAAGAAAGTTGGTGGGGGTGTGGATGATCTCGGCTAGCTTGTCGTGGTCGATCTTGCGCCGGTCCACCCAGAAATATTTATCGCCGATGGTGTCGTAGAGGTAGCGATAGAAATGCGGCGGCGGTTTTTCCGCGCGCAGGATGGCATGGCGTCCGCGCGGGCTTGGCGGCGGCAGCGCCGAAGGCTTTGCCGCCATCTCCAGGAACGTCACCGTCATGGCGATGCGGCGGGCCACGGCTATCCTTCTTCGACTGGCGCTTCGGGACGGCCGCCCCATTCGGTCCAGGAGCTGTCATAGAGCGAGGTCTGCGGCGCACCCAGCCGCGCCAGCGCCAGCATGAGAACCGAAGCGGTGACGCCGGAGCCGCAGGAGGTGACGATGGGCGCGCGCAGATCGACGCCTTTTTCCGCGAACAGGCGTTTCAGTTCGTCTTCGCTTTTCAAAGTGCCGTCGCCGTGTTGCACGGTTTTGTAATGAACATTGACCGCACCGGGCATATGGCCGGAACGCACGCCGGGGCGCGGCTCTTTTTCTTCGGCGGTAAAGCGGATGTTGCTGCGGGCATCCAGAATCTGGGTCTGGCCAAGATGCGATTTCACATAATCAAAGTCGCGCACCTGACCGGCGACGGGCCGGGCAGCGAACGACGCGGCTTTCGGCGCGGCAGCGCCTTTTTCAAGCGCGCGGCCTTCGGCTTTCCATTTCGGCAGGCCACCATCCAGCACCGCCACCTGGGTGTGGCCCATGGCGCGAAGCATCCACCACAGGCGTGGCGCGGAGAACAGGCCGGCGCCGTCATAGACGACGACCTTGTCGCCATTGCCGATGCCCAGCGCGCCGATATCGCGGGCGAAAACCTCCGGCGCCGTCAGCATATGCGGCAGGCCGGATGAGGGATCGGACAAGGCATCGAGATCGTAAAACACCGCGCCGGGAATATGTTCGGCTTCGAACTCGGCTTTCGGATTGCGCTTGTCGGCCGGCATGTACCAGGAGACGTCGATGACTTTCACATCGTTCAGATGCGCTGCCAGCCATTCGGTGGAAACGATCGTGTCACTCATGCGAAGGGCACCTTGATGTCGACACGCGCCCTGGTGAGCCATGGCGGCGCGGGCAGGTTCTTGGATTTCAGGAATTCGGGATTGAACAGCTTGCTCTGGTAGCGGTTGCCGTAATCCGCCAGCACCGTGACGATGGTGTGACCGGGGCCCATATCTTTCGCCATGCGGATGGCGCCCGCGACATTGATGCCGGTGGAGCCGCCCATGCACAGGCCTTCATGCTCCAGAAGGTCGAAGATCAGGGGCAGGGCTTCTTCGTCGGAAATTTCATAGGCGTCATCAATCGGCGCGCCTTCCAGATTGCCGGTGACTCGGGATTGGCCGATGCCTTCGGTGATCGAGCCGCCATGCATCTCCAGCGTGCCCTTCTTGATCCAGCTATAGATCGCGGCCCCCAGCGGGTCGGCGGCGGCGATGCGGATCTTGGGATTGAATGTCTTCAACCCGATGGCGACGCCCGCCAGGGTGCCGCCGGTGCCGACGGCGCAGGTGAAGCCGTCAATCCTGCCGCCGGTCTGTTCCCATATTTCCGGCGCGGTGCCTTCGATATGGGCCTGGCGGTTGGCGACATTGTCGAACTGGTTGGCCCAGATCGCGCCGTTCTTTTCCGTCTTGGACAGCTGCTCGGCCAGCCGTCCGGAAAGCCGGACATAATTGTTGGGGTCTTTATAGGGAACAGCCGGCACTTCGATCAGCTCTGCACCCAACAGGCGCAGGGCGTCTTTCTTTTCCTGGCTCTGGGTGTCGGGTATCACGATCACCGTCTTGAAGCCCATGGCGTTGGCGACAACAGCCAGCCCTATGCCGGTATTGCCGGCGGTGCCTTCGACAATGGTGCCGCCGGGCTTGAGCGTGCCCTTGGCCAAGGCATCGCGAATGATGAAAAGCGCGGCGCGGTCTTTCACCGACTGGCCGGGATTGAGAAACTCCGCCTTGCCCAGAATTTCGCAGCCGGTCGCTTCAGAGGCGTGGCTAAGGCGGATCAAGGGCGTGTTGCCGATGGCGGCGATGACGTCAGGTCGAATGGCAGACATGTGGGGAACCTAGAGGGGCCGCGCGGGCCCTTCAAGCTTTTCTGCTTTGCCCCAGCGTGGCGCATTCGGCATGCCGGAAACATCCGGTCAGATGGTCATTGACCATGCCGGTCGCCTGGGCAAAGGCATAGGAAATCACCGGGCCGCAGAAACTAAAGCCGCGCTGCTTCAGGTCGCGGGCCAAATCTTCGCTCATTTCGGTCTGGGCCGGCACCTGGTTCCGGTCTTTAAAGCGGTTGATCTTGGGCTTGCCGTCAACATGCCTCCAGATCACTTCGGTGAAGCCGCCCGGTTCCTTTTCCTGAATCTCCAGCCATAGCTTGGCGCCCTTGATGGCGGCGTCGATCTTGGCCTTGGAGCGGATGATGCCTTCATTCTTCAACAGGCGTTCCACATCGCGCTTGCCGTAACGGGCGATCTTATCAGGATCGAAATTGTGGAAGGCTTTGCGGAAATTCTCGCGCTTGCGCAGAATGGTGATCCAGGAAAGCCCGGCCTGGAATCCATCCAGCACCAGCTTTTCGTAAAGCGCGCGGGCGTCATATTCCGGCACGCCCCATTCCTTGTCGTGATAGGAACAGTAAAGCGCGTCGTCACCCGGCCAATGACAGCGTGTTTTCTCGGCCATGCATCAATCCAGCCATTGCGGCCGGGTTAGTGCAACCGGAATCTGCTCTACCGTGAGTTGGCCTTTGGCTTCCGCCACGCGATCCAGCCGCACCAGCGCAAAGCCTTTTGATCCATAAACCGAAACCAGCTCGCCCAGCACGGTGCCGCCGTCTTTGACATCGCCCGAAGCGGGCAGGGCGGCATCGGCAGTCGCAACCAGAATGCGTTTGCGATCGGTGCCGCGATGCTTCATGCGCGCCGTCAATTCCTGGCCGACATAACAGCCCTTGTCGAAGGCAATGGCGTGCAGCTCATCAAGCCCGGCATCCAGGGCGAAGATTTTGTCGCTGCCGAAATCGCTGCCTTCCGGCACGCCCAAGGCAAGACGCGCGGCATGATAGGTGGCGGGCCCTGGAAGATCGGCCGGCATCTCGGCCACGGCACCGATGCTGCGGGTGCCCAGCGCGGGCAGGCGGGGATCGGCAAAACTGATCGCCCGTTCACCGGGGCGGCCAGTGAGACCGGCATAAACGGAAAGTTGCGGGCGCAGCGCGATCTCGATCTTGGCGCGCAGGCGATATCGTTTCAGTTTTTTCATCAACGCTTCGGCGCTGGCCGCGGCACAATCCAGAAGCAAGGCGCCATCGCCTTCGATGATAAGAAAATCGAAGAGGATTTTGCCCTGCGGCCCCAGCAGCGCGGCATAAAGCCCGTTATAGGGCTTCAGAGTTCCAAGATCATTGGTGATCAGGCCCTGGAGAAAATCCCGCGCTTCCGGCCCCTCCAGGGCAATGACGGCGCGATCTGACAAATGCACAGTTTCCATGGCTCTGGAAGTAATCCTTGCCATCAAACTTGCCAAGGTGCGGCTTAAGGGGGTAACGACGCCTCCATGACAGAGGCATTCGACCTTTTGATCCGTGGGGGCATTGCCGGCACTGTTAACGGCATCGCTGAGGCCGATATCGGCGTCAAGGACGGGCGCATCGCCGCCATCGGTTCCTTCCCCAACGCCAAGGCCGCGGAAATTTTCGAAGCCAAGGGTCTGCACGTGCTGCCGGGCGCCATGGACAGCCAGACGCATATGCGTGAGCCCGGCAACGAACATAAGGAAGACCTGGAAACCGGCAGCCGCGCTGCCGTGCTGGGCGGTATCACCGGCGTGTTCGAAATGCCGAACACCAGCCCGCCGACCACCAACAAGGCGGCAATCGAAGACAAGCTGGCGCGCGCGGCGAACCGCATGCATTGCGACTATGCTTTCTATGCCGGCGCGACGCCGGCCAATATCGCCGAGCTGGCGGCGCTGGAAAAGTTGCCCGGTGTTTGCGGCATCAAGGCGTTCCTTGGTTCGTCCACCGGCACGCTGCTGCTTAACAAGCCGGAAGATATTCTCGCCGCCTTGAAATCCGGCACGCGCCGCGTGGCGGTGCATTCCGAAGATGAAGACCGCCTGATCGCGCGCAAGGCGCTGGCGGAACGGGGCAAGCCCACCACGCATCCGGTGTGGCGCGATGCCGAAGCGGCGCGTCTTTCCACCGAACGGGTTTTGCGGCTGGCCAAGCAGGCGGGCCGCAGGCTGCATGTGCTGCATGTCACCACCGGCGATGAAATTCCGCTTCTGGCCGCGGCCAAGGATTTCGCCACCGCCGAGACCACGCCGCAGCATCTCACCCTCAGTGCCCCCGAATGTTATGAGCGGCTGGGCACCTATGCCCAGATGAACCCGCCGATCCGCGATGAAAGCCACCGCCAGGCATTGTGGGCGGCCGTGCGCGATGGCGTGATTGATGTGATCGGTTCCGACCACGCGCCGCATACGCGCGAGGAAAAAGACAAGATCTATCCCGATACGCCGTCGGGCATGCCCGGCGTGCAAACCCTGGTCACGCTGCTGCTGGATCATGTCAACAAAGGCAATATGAGCCTGGCGCGTTTTGTCGATCTCACCGCGCATGGCCCGCAGCGCATTTTCGGCATCGCCGGCAAGGGCCGCATCGCCCGGGGCTGGGATGCGGACTTCACCATCGTGGACATGAATCACAGCCGCAGGATTGAGAATAGCTGGATCGCCTCGCGCTGTGGCTGGACGCCGTTCGACGGCATGACCACCAAGGGCTGGGCGGTGGCCACCATCTTGCGCGGCGAATTTGTCATGCGCGATTTTGGCCTCGCCAAAGCGTCAAGCGGCAAGCCGTTGCGCTTTGTCGAAACGCTGCAGCCCGCCTGATGCATTATCTGCTTCTCATCGGTTCAGGCATCATCATGGGCCTGATCGCGGCGGTCCCCATTGGTCCGGTGAACATTATCTGCATCCGGCGCACCTTTGCGTTTGGCCCGCTCAATGGATTCATTTCCGGCCTGGGCGCAGCTTTGGGCGATGGTATCTTCGCTGCCATCACCGGCCTCGGTCTGACCTGGATCGCCATCCTGATCGAAGGCTATGCCACCATCATCGAACTGGTCGGCGGGGCGCTGCTTTTGTATTTCGGCGTCCGCGCCTTTCTTTCTTCCCTCACGCCCAAAGCCGAAAATGACGGCTGCGAAAGCGCGCCGGAAAACGGCGGCAGCTCCCTTGCCGGGGCCATTGCCTCGGCCTTTGTCCTGACCATCACCAATCCGGCAACGCTCCTGGCCTTCACCGCCATGTTCGCCGGGCTGGGCGGGCTGGCCGGCGGGGCAGGCAGCTACAGCGATGCCGCCTTTGTGGTCGCCGGGGTGGTGGGCGGATCGGCTGGCTGGTGGCTGTTTTTGACCAGCCTGATCGGACTTTTCCACACCCGGGTAGACAGCAACGCCATCCGCCTGATCAACCGCTTTTCCGGGGCCCTGGTGGCCCTTTTCGGCCTGGCCGTGCTGATAAATTTGGCCGCCAAGACTTTTTAAGGCACCCGGAGCGTCGGCCCGGAAAAGTGTGGCCTCGCGGTTTTCCGCAGGCCGCGCGACCACAAAAAAAGTCCAAAATTCGCCAAAAAGCCGGGGTTCCCTTGGGCTGGGGCTAGGATGCGTATTGCGGCTGGGTATAGTCCCGGCCCGGAGAGAACACCCATGCGGCGAGTCGTAGTATTTTTTGCGTTCCTGTTGGTTGGCCTGCCGGCGATCTCATCGCTTCCGGCGCGCGCAGCAGACGAAGCCTTGAGCGCGGAGGCCAACAAGGCTTTCCTGATGGACAACGCCAAAAAACAGGGCGTGATTGTCCGTCCCGACGGATTGCAGTTCAAGATTTTGCAGAACGGCTTCGGCCGCCGCCCCACCGTCACCGACACGGTGCAGGTCTATTACACCGGCGTCCTGATCAACGGCACGATCTTCGATGGCACTTCGCCGGGCCTGCCGGCCAGCTTCAAGGCCAACAGTGTCATCCCCGGCTGGATCGAGGCGCTGACCCTGATGCGCGAAGGTGATCATTGGCAATTGGTGATCCCGGCCAATCTGGCCTATGGCGACCGCGGCGCCGCCAATGGCCTGATTCCGCCCAACCAGACGCTTGTCTTTGATCTCAGGCTGATCGCGACCAAGCCGGCGGCACGGCGCGGCGATCCGGATTACGTTCCGGATCCGAATGATCCTCAAGACAAGGCGATGCTTGAGCAGATGAACCGTTAAACCGTGTCGCGGCTGAAAAACCTGTTTCGCCGCCTGACCCGGACGACCGGCCGTTTCCGCATTTACTTCGCCCTGGCGCTGGTGTTGTCCGCCAGCGTGCTGTTCTGGGCCAGCCGCGATTATGCCGTGACCGCGCCCGAATGGGACGGGCAGGTGCGTGGCATCGCCTACAGCCACAGTCACAATTTCACGGAAGAAGACGACAAGCACGTCACGCCGGAACAGATCGACCGTGACCTGGCGGAGCTTTCCCAGATCACCGGCCATATCCGCACCTATACGGTGGATGGCGGCATGGACAAGGTGCCTGAGATTGCCCGCCGTTACGGCATGACGGTATCGCTGGGCATCTGGCTTGGCCCGGACATGGTCAAGAATCAAGAACAGATCGAGCTGGGCATCCGCACCGCGCTGGCCAACCGGCGGGCCATTGATCTGGTGATCGTGGGCAACGAAACCCAGTATCGTGGCGATCTCTCCGCCGACCAGATCAACGATTACATCCGCCAGGTGCGTGCGGCGCTGCCCCAGCGCATCAAGATCGCCACCGCCGAGCCATGGTCAACCTGGCTGCTCAATCCCGATGTCGGAAACAATGTCGATGTTCTGCTGGTGCATCTTCTGCCCTATTGGGAAAATTCCGATATCCGCGGTTCACTGAAATCCACGGTGAAGTGGTACGACACCGTGCAGCAGGCTTTCCCCGGCAAGACGCTGGTGATTGGTGAGGCGGGCTGGCCTTCCGACGGGCGCACCCATGGCAGCGCCGAAGCCTCGCTCTCCAACGAAGCCTTTTTCGTGCGCGGCTTCGTGCAGCTGGCGATGGACAAGGGCTGGGACTATTACCTGCTGGAAGCCTATGACCAGCCGCTGAAGAAACGCGATGCGGAAGGCGCGGTGGGCGCCTATTGGGGCCTGTTCGACGCCACCGGCAATCCCAAATTCGCGTTCACCGGCCTCTTACGGAATTTCCCGGAATGGCGGCGCTACGCCCTTGCCGTGGCGCTGCTGATCCTGGCGCTGGGCGTTTTCATCCTGGGGCGGATGCCGCGCCTGCGTCAGACTGGTTATGTGGCGATGGGCAGTTTGATCGCGCTGGTCTCCACCGGACTGTTGGCGCTGTTCGACGCCACCGCCTTGGAATATATCGACCCCACCGATGTCATCGCGATGATCGCCATGTCGCCGCTGATCATCCTGGCCTGCGTCATCATCTTCACGGAGGGCATTGAGATGACCGCCAGCCTGTGGCGGGAGAACCGCCGCGTGGCGCATGCCGCCATTCCGCTGCAGAGCCCGCGCGTCTCCATCCATGTGCCGACCTATAACGAGCCGCCGCAGATGGTGATCGAGACTCTGAATGCGCTGGCGCGGCTGGACTATGACGATTACGAAGTGATCCTGCTGGACAACAACACGCCCGATCCCGAAGTTTGGAAACCGGTGGAAGCGCATTGTGCGGTGCTGAATGCGGCAATGGCCAGCCCGCGCTTCCGCTTCTTTCATTTGGACAATGTGAAGGGCTTCAAGGCGGGTGCCTTGAACCATGCGCTGAAGCTGACGGATCCCGCCGCCACCCATATCGCGGTGATCGACAGTGACTATCAGGTCGAGCCCTTCTGGCTTCGCCGTGTCATGCCCTATTTCTCATCGCCGGGCACCGCTCTGGTGCAGGGGCCGCAGGACTATCGCGACTTTGGCGACAATTTCTTCAAGGCCATGGCCTATGAGGAATATCGCGGCTTTTTCCATATCGGCATGGTGGAGCGCAACGAGCACAACGCCATCATCCAGCACGGCACCATGACCGCGGTGACCAAAGAGGCGCTGGAGCAGGTGGGTGGCTGGGCCGAATGGTGCATCACCGAAGACACCGAGCTGGGGCTCCGTTTGTTCGAAGCCGGATACCATGCCGCCTATATTCCCCAGGCCATGGGCGCGGGGCTGGAGCCCGATACGCTGGAAGCGTTCATGACCCAGCGTTATCGCTGGGTCTATGGCGCCATGCAGATGCTGAAGCGCCATTGGGGCGAGATTGTCCTGGGCCGCGCCTCATTGTCCTGGGAGCAGCGCTATCAATTCATCTCCGGCTGGCTGCCCTGGATTTCGGATGGATTGAGCATGGTGATTACCATGACGGCATTGGCGTGGACGGCGGCTATGTGGGCGATTCCAGCGGTGATTGATGTGCCCTTGCCGGCCTTGTCGGTGGCGGCCATGGCATTGTTCTTCACCAAATGCTTCAAGACCCTGTCGCTCTATCCGCCCAAGGTAGGCTCCGGCTTCAAGGGCGCGATGATGGCGTCGGTGGCGGGGCTGGCGCTGACCCATACCGTGGCCAAGGCGGTTTGGACCGGATTGTTCACGTCCGGCAAGCCCTTCCTGCGCACGCCCAAATGCGCCGATCCGGCCCTGTTCAGCCAGGTGCTGCGCGTGGTGTGGCAGGAAACTCTGCTTCTGGTTCTGCTGTTCGCAGCAATCATTGCGATGATCTTCGACCGCGGCTTCGAAGATCCTGCCATCGGCATGTGGATGGTGATGCTGGGAATCCAGGCGCTGCCGTATGCGGCCACCTTCTTCACCGCCACAGTGAGCGCGCTGTCGAACCAGAAACCTGTAGAAGCGCCGTTGGCGCCGGTCGCTAAAGCCGCCTAGCACTCAATTGTCATGGCCCGGGAATCCGGGCCATCCAGGTGAGACAGACTCTTTTTTGCAGAAGTAGCGCGGTATCAACTGGATGGCCCACACTCCGGTGGGCCATGACATCAGAGGCGCCTAACCGGCGGAATCACTTTTCCCGGATTCAGAATATTCTTCGGATCGAAGCTGCTCTTGAGCAGGCGCATGGCGTCCAGCTCTTCGCTCGATTTGTAGCGGGGCAACAGATCACGCTTCATGGCGCCGATGCCGTGCTCGGCGCTGATCGAGCCGGAAAATTCCTTGACGATGTCATGCACCGTCAACTGCATTTCGTCCCATTGCGCCAGGAAGCCTTCGTCCTGGCCGGGCGGGGCGTTGAAATTGAAGTGCAGATTGCCGTCGCCCAGATGGCCGAACGTCACCGGGCGCGCGCCGGGGAATTTGGCGGCCACGGCCTGGGTGGCCTTTTCGATGAAGGCGGGAATGGACGCCACCGGCACGGAGATGTCGTGCTTGATGGAGGCGCCTTCACGCTTCTGGGCTTCGGAAATGCTTTCGCGGATGTGCCACAGCGTCCGGGCCTGGGCTTCGTTCGCGGCAAGGGTCGCGTCGCGGGCAAGGTTCTGCGTAATGGCATCACCCAGCGCCGCTTCGACTTGATCTTTCAGGCCCGCGACGCTCCCCGCTGCTTCGATCAGCACATACCAGGGCGAAGGCGCGGCCAGGGGATCGCGCGCGCGGGGAATGTGGTGGCTCACCAATTCTATGGCGATGCGCGGGATCAGTTCAAAAGCGGACAGCAAGCCGCCGGTGCGCCTCTGCATATGACCCAGCAATTTCAGCGCCGCATCGGGTGAGGGCACTGCGGCAAAGGCCACCACGGTTTCGGCAGGGCGGGGAAAGAGGCGCAAATTCGCAGCCGTGATGACGCCCAGCGTGCCTTCCGAGCCGATGAAGATTTGCTTCAAGTCATAGCCGGAATTGTCTTTCGCCAGGGGCCGCAGCATTTCCAGCACCCGGCCGTCCGCCATCACCACTTCCAACCCCATCACCAGAGACCGCATCATGCCGTAACGCAGCACATGATTGCCGCCGGCATTGGTGGCGATATTGCCGCCGATGGTGCAGGAGCCTTCCGATCCCAATTTGAGGGGAAACATCAATCCCGCCTCGGTGGCAGCGGCTTGCGCCTCGGCAAGCACCACCCCGGCTTCGGCGGTGAGGATCATGCCGTCCTTGTCCACTCCGCGGATGCGGTTCATCCACTTCAGCGACAACAGCACTTCGCCATGAAAGGGAATCTGTCCGCCCACCAGGCCGGTATTGCCGCCTTGGGGCACGATGGGGGTGCCGGTTTCAAAACAGATGCCCAGGATGGCGGCGACGTCCTTTGTACTGGCGGGCTTGAGCAAAAGAGTGGAGCGGCCCTGGTATTTGCTGCGCCATTCTTCCAGATGCGGGGCGATTTCCTTGGGGTCTTCGCTGAAACCTTTTTCTCCGGCGGCAGCTTTCAACCGCGCAACAATATCATTCATGCCGGGCTCCTGGGCGCGGCGGCGCGCAGAAGGCGGTCATTGATGGCTTCGCCCAGCCCGGTATCAGGAATGGGCGAGACGGCGATGGCGGAACTGATCTTGTCCAAGTCCCGCAGCATGGCGAAAAGATTGGCGGCGGCTTCTTTAAGATCGCCGCGCGGACTTAAGTTGAGGCGCGCTTCTTTTACATCGCCAAAGCCAAGCAAGGCTTCGCCTTGTTGCGGCGCTGTTGCGCCCAGCCGCAATGCGGCGCGGGGCGCATAATGGCTTTCCAGCTGCCCGGGAGAGCGGATCATATCGTCAGCGGCGGCGAGGGGGCCAATGATCTTCTCTATCTCTGTCCGCGCCACCGCGCCGGGACGCAGCAGCACCGGCTTGCCCTTGTCAAAGCCGATGACGGTGGATTCCAGGCCCAAGGCAGAGGCGCCGCCATCCAGAATGACATCCACTTTCCCGCCCAGGCCTTCGTCGACATGGGCGGCGGTGGTGGCGCTGACGCTTCCCGAAAGATTGGCGCTGGGCGCGGCGATGGGACATCCACTTGCCAGCAGCAGGTCGCGGGCCACGGAATGGGAAGGCGCGCGCAGCGCCACGGTATCAAGACCGGCGCTTACCAGATGCGAGAGATTTGAATCGGCGCGGCGGGGCAGGGCGAGCGTCAGCGCGCCAGGCCAGAAGGCTTTTGCCAGGGCGCGCGCGCCGTCTGAAAATTCGGCATGGGTCTCCGCCTGTTCCAGATCTTCCACATGCACGATCAGGGGATTAAAGCGCGGCCGTCCCTTGGCGGCGAATATCGCAGCAACGGCTTCGCCATTGGTGGCATCGGCGCCCAGGCCATAAACCGTTTCGGTGGGGAAACCGACCATCCCGCCGCGCGCCAGAATGCGCGCCGCTTCGGCAATGGCCGCGGGACTTGCCGCCATGACTTTGGAAGCAAGACTATTATTCACCGCGAAGCCTGGTTCACCCGCACAAAGGGCGCATCGATCACCAGCGGGATATTGCCGCGCTGCCCAAGGCGGAAATCCGCCGCCTTCATCACGGTTTCGGCATGCAGGGTGATGATCTGGGCGGAGCTGATCTTGAAACTGACCTGGAGCAGGGCCGGGCGGGTGATATCGCGGATGGTGATGTTGACGGGCAGGGCTTCCATGCCGGCCTTGCCGGGTTTTGCGTCGGTGGTGGAAATAATCCGCATTTCCGGGAAACGCTCCGGATCGAAGGCGTTGCGCGGCGTCTCGGCTTCGATGCTGGCGGTATCGAGAGACAGGGCGATGGTGCTTTTCAGGGGGTTGGCCGGGTTATATTCCAGGGCGCCCGCCGTCTCGGCAAAGCGGGTCCTGTTTCCGTCCAGGGTGACGGTGATGGCGACATGATCGGAATCCATCCGCAGGGTCTGGGTGCCGGACAAAGCCTGGCCGATCGCCGCCGTGGCGGCGAAAGCGAAAGGCAAAAGGAGGACAAAGCGGCGCATTGTCTGTCATATAGGCTCCCCAGGACTGAAAGGCAAAATGAGCCTGAAAGGCAAAACCCTCTTTATCACCGGCGCCAGCCGTGGCATCGGGCTGGCCATCGCGCTCAAGGCGGCGCGGCACGGCGCCAATATCGCCATCGCCGCGAAGACCGCCTACATCGAACCAGGCAGTCCCTGGGAAAATGGCTACTGCGAAAGCATCAACGGAAAGCTTCGTGATGAGCTGCTAAATGGTGAGATCTTCTACACGCTGAAGGAGGCAAAGATCATGATCGAAGCCTGGAGAAGGCACTACAATACCGTGAGGCCGCACTCATCGCTTCGGTACCGCCCACCAGCACCAGAGGCAATCTGCTGGCCGCCGGATCAGTCCGCCAGCGGGGCGCTAGCGCAAACCCCGTCACTAAACTAACATTGCAACTGGACCACTCAGTGGGGGCCGGTCACGGCTTCCTGCAATATCATCTTGTCCAATGTCAGGTCTGAGATCGTCCGCCGAAGCCGCCCGTTCTTAGCCTCCGGACAATGGCGCCGGAACAGCGCCGGGAAAAAAAGCCACCGCGCCAAACCCATCGTCTCCGATCCCGGTGGACTTTTCTGAACCGATTAACGCAGGACTCTCACGGATTTAATCTGGCCGCTGTAATCTGCCTATCGGGTGGCCCGAAATAGCTCGATTTCTAAGGCGTTTTCCGTATCCAGCGGCATCTTTCTGATTGCTTTTGCTTAATTCTTCCCGCTAAGTTCTGGAAAATTATGATGGCTGGAAGGCGCTCCACGCTTCCGCCGCCCCTGGGGTATTTATGCGTATCCGTCGTTTGGCGTACAGCGCGTTGGCTGTTGGTTTGTTGGCGGCGACTACGCCCGCTTCGGCCCAGCAGCAGATCCGCCCCTT
>CANJIS010000019.1 GCA_947474565.1 Alphaproteobacteria bacterium | reverse complement strand
TCCTGGGGCTGTAGCCGGTCCCAAGGGTATGGCTGTTCGCCATTTAAAGTGGTACGTGAGCTGGGTTTAGAACGTCGTGAGACAGTTCGGTCCCTATCTGCCGTGGGTGTTCGAAACTTGAGAGGACTTGTTCCTAGTACGAGAGGACCGGAACGAACGTATCTCTGGTGGATCGGTTGTCACGCCAGTGGCATAGCCGAGTAGCTAAATACGGACGAGATAACCGCTGAAAGCATCTAAGCGGGAAACTTACCTCAAAACCAGGTTTCGCTTGAGAGCCGGGGAAGACTACCCCGTCGATAGGCCAGATGTGTAAGCGCAGCGATGCGTTGAGCTGACTGGTACTAATCGCTCGATTGGCTTGATCGCCAGCACTCGTTTCATGCCTGGAAACAAAGCCAGGCATTCCAATACCCAATAACTACGGTCAAACGTGTCGTATGAATTTTGTGCGGTTCGCGCAGCAATGTGCGAATGCTTTCTGCCCTTTGCCGACCTGGTGGTCATAGCGAAGGAATTCTACCCGATCCCATTTCGAACTCGGCCGTCAAAGCCTTCTGCGTCCATGGTACTGCGGCTCAAGCCGCGGGAGAGTAGAACGCTGCCAGGTCTGCCAAGGGCAGGAAGCAAAACAAGATAATCCGCTTGAACAATGAAAAGCCCCGCGAGAGAAATCTCGCGGGGCTTTTTGTTTTTGGCGGAGCGAAAATCTGTTCCGGCCGCGCGCCGCGTTCATACACTGCCGCTATGGGCCGTTCGCCTGGAAAAATCGGTTTCAATGCTGGCGAATTCCCGCGCACGGCCTGCCTCCAACGCCGAAAAGTCCGCCATCTTGGACCCACCGCTAATTTCTGCTATTTCCTAGAAATGGGCCACGATTTCTATGACGCAGTGTTGCATCGCCTTCTTGGCGAGGGGCTGCTCAAGTTAGACGATAAAGTACTCGTTACCTGCGGTGGCCCCCTCGATGGCGAGACATTACTTCGCCTCGGCTTTCGCGATGCCACCATCACGAACCTAGACAACCAGCAGCATGGTTCAGTCGCGCCGCTCCAATGGGCCCACCAAAACGCCGAATGCCTCACCTATGAGAATCAGGCGTTTGATGTCGCGCTGGTCCATGCCGGGCTACATCATTGTCGGTCACCGCACCGGGCTCTCTTGGAAATGTATAGGGTGGCCAAGAAGGCTGTAGTGGTTTTTGAAGCGCGCGACAGCTTGGCAATGAAAATCGCGCGCCTGTCGGGGCTAACTCCAGATTACGAGATTGAGGCTGTCGTAACCTCGGATAACTGCCAATATGGTGGCGTATAGAATGGTCCGGTCCCGAACTTCATCTACCGTTAGACGGAGCGCGAGGTCTACAAGACTATCCAAAGCTTTGATCCGCAGCACGTCCACCACGTCAAATTCTTTTACGGCCTGCGCCTGCCGTATGAGCGCTTTGATACCACCGGGCGCCGGTTCAAGGCTCATTTCCTTCGCGTAGTTGCGCCGCTGGCCAAGGCTTTTGCAGCGGTATTTCCCAGGCAGAGCAACGAGTTTGCATTCGCTATTCTAAAGACGGGTGAGCTCCAGCCTTGGCTGTCGAATGACGGAACGCTAACCCAGGAAATTCGTCATAGTATGCGGCGATAGATAAAAGCCTTGCTCTTCCGGCAACGATGCGCGGCGAGATGGCCAAACACCTCTTTTCCGGTCCAATTTTCCGCTTTATCCTTGGTTCCCGAATCTGAACTCAAGGAATTGCCCATGGCCAACCGCGAACAGAAGAACAATCGGGAAAAGAAAAAACCCAAGGCCGACAAGAAGGGCGCGCCGGTTTCGGTTTCGCCCAAGCCGGGTTTTCAGGAACCCCAGCTGATCCGCAAGCCGCACAAAGGCAAAGATTGGGGCTGAACCCCAGGCGCCGGCGTTAGTCCAGCGAAGCCTGGCGCACCAGGTCTTTGGCGATAAAGCCGGACACCGGATAGACGGCGCCGAACTGGCCCGATTTCAGGTCCCACACCCGGACCTTGCTCCAGTCATTCTTGGCGCTGACGTCACGGATCGGGGTGGAATGATCGATCTCGCCATGGTTTTGCCAATTGGCCTGATCGACGCGAATTTCGCGGTTTGAAATGATGTGCGTCACCACCGCAACATGGCCCAGCCGGATCTTCTTGGTGGCGGTGAACACCATCACAGAATTCTCAACCGGGGTGCGTATGCGGGCGTAGATGTTCTTGGCCCGCGCCCACCAGTATTTGGCGTCGCCGAACACGGCCATGCCGGAACGCGCCCGGGCATATTCCACACACGCCAGCCTCTTCAGCGGGATCTCGATCGAAGGCTCCGGCAGTTCGGCCACGGCCACAGAAGGCAGCGACGGCAGATTGAGTTCTGGCAGATGTGACGTGAAGGCGGATGCGGAAGGCGCCGCGACGCTGCGGGTCGCGGGCAACATCACGACCGGATCTGGGGCCACGGCGTCGGGATGAACCACGGCAACGACCTGATCCAGCAAATGGGTGACGGTGTCGCGAATGGAAGCCTCAGCCGCCACTGGTGCGAACAAGGGCGCCGCTGCGGCGGCCGCCAATATCACGCGTTTGAAACTGACCATTACCCCAAGTCCGGTTTTTGTTTTGTGCGGACGTTGGATGTCTGGTGCCCCCAAACCGCCTAGCCCGACCGGACTTAAGCAAGACTTGGGACCGTCACAAAGACGTTTCCTTGCCACTGGTTAGTGGTATTCCTGCCGTTATAAGGCATTGAACTTATTATATTAATTGCAAATTGGTGCCATCCCGCAACAGGGTTTGTGACTGATAGGCTGTCAGGCTGGGCGGGATTGAAAACCCCCTGAAGGGGACGGCCCAAAAGAAAACGCGCCCCACGGATTTCCCGCGAGGCGCGCTGGTTTCAGATCGGAAAGGCCGCCTTACTTGGCCGCCATTTTGACCTTCTGGACCATCTCCAGCGATTTATCGACATGCTGGTCGGGCGAAAGCTTGTCATCGGTCGACGACATCACCGACAGGACCTTGTGGTCGGTCCCGACAACAAACGTCACGCGCTCGATAAAGCCATGGCCGATATCCACGCCGCGGACATCCTTGGCGCCGGCGCGGGGCGGCGTAACCTTGAGGTTATAGGTCTGGGCGATCTTGGTGCTTTCATCCGAAGCGATGGAGAACTTGCCGGCGCAGAAAGCGGGATCGGCGGAGAACTGGTTCAAACGCTCCAGATTATCGGCGGAAACCCCAATAATCGTGGCGTTGGCGCTGGCAAACTTGTCGGCGCTTTCCGCAAAGGTGTGGGCTTCCAGATCGCAGCCGCCGGTGTAGGCGGAGGGATAGAAGTAAACCACCGCCGGGCCCTTCTTGAGCGCGGTGTAGAGATTGAAGGTGGAATCCTTGCCCGCCAGGCTGGCGGTGACAGTGAAGTCCGGCGCAACGTCGCCCACTTTCAGGGCGGCAAAGGCGGGAAGGGAAAAGGCAGTGGCCAGAGCGAGGCCCAGAATGACGGTCTTCATATGGAACGGTTCCTCCGAATATTAGGCGGCGAACGCTACCACAAAGCAGGGCAAAACCCTATGGCGGGAAAAAGCCCGCCAGGGCCCTGAAAACCCTTAAAATCCTGGGAATCCTAGTCTTTTGCCCGTTCGACATAGGCGCCGCCGTCGGTCATCACAACAATTCTTGTGCCCACCGTAATGTGGGTGGGCACCATGGTGCGCACCCCATTGGACAGCACGGCAGGCTTGAAGGAGCCAGAGGCGGTCTGGCCTTTCATCACCGGCTCGGTATCCACCACTTCAAAAGTGGCGCGCTGCGGAATCTCGATGGAGATGGGGCGGCCCTCGAAAGTCTGCAGCTGCACCCGCATGTTTTCCGTCAGATAGGGCGCGTAATCGCCCACCACATCCGCCGGCACCGGCACCTGATCGAAGGTCTGCGGTTCCATGAACACGTAGGTGTCGCCGTCCTGGTAGAGGTAATTATAGTCGCTGTGCTCGACGAAGGCCTTCTCGATACTGTCGGTGGTACGCAGGCGTTCCACGGTCTTCACGCCATCCGAGATGCGGCGCATTTCCAGATGGGTGACAGGCGTGCCTTTGCCCGGATGGATATTTTCGGCTGTCAGCACGAGATAGAGTTTGCCCTCTTTCTCAATGACATTGCCTTTGCGCACAGAGCTGGCGATAACCGAGACCACGGAAAACCTCTTCAAATCAGCGGATTTGCCGGGGGCTAATAGCAGGGGGGCTATAAGAGGTCAAAATGCCCTGGTGGGACGCCCAAATTCATGCCGACCGGCGGCCCCTGCTGATGCTCCGGGGCCGGATCAAGGCGCGTCTGGCGGCCTGGTTTCACGCCCAGGAATTCACCGAAGTGGAATGCGGCATCCTCCAATCCTCGCCCGGCAATGAGGCGCATCTGCATGCCTTTGGCACGCAAGCGCATCTGCCTGATGGCAGCCGCAAGCCGCTTTACCTTCACACCTCCCCGGAATTTGCCGCCAAGAAACTGCTGGCGGCGGGGGAAGAAAAGATTTTTGAATTCGCGCGCGTTTTCCGCAATCGGGAACGGGGCCGGCTGCATGCGCCGGAATTCACCATGCTGGAATGGTACCGCGCCCAACCCAAGGATGATGGGGCCGATTACCGCGCCGTGATCGCCGATACGTTGATACTGCTCAAGCTGGCGGCGGATGAAGCGGGAAAGAAACTCACCTATCTGGATCGGGAATGTGATGCGGCTGCTGAAGCCGAATGGCTGACGGTGGCAGACGCCTTCCGCATTCATGCTGGCATGGAATTGCTGGATACCCTGTCGCCCTATGGCAAGGGTGATCGCGACATGCTCGCCACCCGCGCCAAGCGGGCCGGCTTTGTCATCGCCGATCACGATGGCTGGTCGGATATTTTCAGCAAGGTGCTGGCCGCCAGCATTGAACCGCGCTTGGGCGCGGGAAAGCCCACCGTGCTTTACGATTACCCCCGCGCGGAAGCCGCGCTGGCGCGCCCCAAGCCGGAAGACCCGCGCCTGGCAGAACGTTTTGAGCTTTATGCCTGTGGCGTGGAGCTGGCCAATGGCTTTGGCGAATTGACCGACGCGAACGAACAACGCGCCCGCTTCATCGCAGAAATGGATGAGAAGGAACGCGTGCATGGCGACCGCTATCCGCTGGATGAGGATTTCCTGGCGGCACTGGCGCATATGCCGCCCGCTTCCGGCGTGGCGCTTGGCTTTGATCGCCTGGTGATGCTGGCGTCCGGTGCTCCCAACATTGATGCCGTTTTATGGACTCCGCAGGCTTCTTGATGACCCCTCTGCCTTCGCACGGCCGAGCCCGTGCTACGGCATCTCCCCTTTTTAGGCGCTTCGCGCAAAACAGGGAGAGTCACTTCATAGCCGCCATGCCGGAACGGGCATGGCCAAAACTCTTGGCCGGTAGCAATTTTCGCACCCCATGAGCGATAGCACCGCGCCCGTCAAAAACGCCGTTCAGACCACCGCCTTTTCGGTGCTGTTCGCGATTTCTTTTTGTCATCTGCTCAATGACATGATCCAGGCGGTGCTGCCGGCGATCTACCCCAATCTCAAAAATGATTTTCATCTGTCCTTCGCCCAAATCGGTCTGGTGACCACGGCGTTCCAATGCACGGCCTCGCTGCTGCAGCCGTTGGTGGGCCATTTGTCCGACAAGAAGCCCGCACCGTATTCGCTGGTGTGGGGCATGATCGTCACCCTGGCCGGCATCGTCGCGGTGGCCTTCGCCTCGAACTACGCCATGCTTTTGCTGGCGGCCATGCTGATCGGCGTCGGCTCGTCGGTGTTTCATCCCGAGTCGTCGCGGGTGGCGCGTATGGCGTCGGGCGGCCGCAATGGGCTGGCGCAGGCGATGTTCCAGGTCGGCGGCAATAGCGGGTCCGCACTGGGTCCGTTAAGCGCCGCCTTTGTGGTCGCAAGCTGGGGCCAGAAAGGCGTGGCGTTTTACAGCGCCATCGCGATTTTGGGCGCCGTGATCCTGTTTCAGGTCGGCACCTGGTATAAACATCATGGCTTGGTGCGCATGCACCATGCCAAGCATGCGCCCCTGGACGGCTATAGCCGCGCCCACATCGCCACAAGCGTGGCGATCCTGCTGCTGCTGATTTTCTCCAAGTTTTTCTATCTCACCGCCATCACCAGCTATTTCACCTTCTATCTGATCCATGCGTTCAACGTGTCGGTGGCGGCGGCGCAGTTGCATCTGTTCGCCTTCCTGGCGGCGGTGGCGGTTGGCACCTTCCTGGGCGGCCCGCTCGGCGATCATTTCGGCCGAAAATATGTGATCTGGTTCTCCATCCTGGGCTGTCTGCCTTTCACCCTGATGCTGCCTTTCGTTGATCTGTTCTGGACCGGCATCCTGTCGGTGATCATCGGCATCGTGATGGCCTCGGCGTTCCCTGCCATTGTGGTCTATGCCCAGGATCTGTTGCCCGGGCGGGTGGGCATGGTTTCGGGTCTGTTTTACGGCTTTGCCTTCGGCATGGGCGGGCTGGGTGCGGCGGTGCTGGGCGTTTTGGCCGATGCCACCAGCATCACTTTCATCTATAAGGTCTGCGCTTTCCTGCCGGCGATCGGACTTCTGACCATGTTCCTGCCCAATCTGGCGCACAAAAAATGAGCTTGGCGCTGGTAGCGCAGAAATATGCAGTGGCGGTTTCGCCCACCCTGCAGGCGCTGATTGATCCGGCCGATCCGAACGATCCCATCGCGCGCCAGTTTCTGCCCGATATCGCCGAGCTGATCGAGACACTGGAAGAGCGTTCCGATCCCATCGGTGACGCCGCCCATGAACCGGTGCGCGGGCTGGTGCATCGCCATCAGGACCGCGTGTTGTTCAAGGCGGTTTCGCGCTGCCCGGTCTATTGCCGCTTCTGCTTTCGCCGCGAGATGGTGGGCCCGGGCAAGACCGCGCCGCTGACCGCCGATGAACTGGCACAGGCTTTCGCCTATATCGCCGATCATCCGCAAATCGAAGAAGTGATCCTGACCGGCGGCGATCCCTTTGTGATGAGCAGCCGCCGCATCGCCGAGATCACCCAAACACTGGCCGCCATTGCGCATGTGAAGATCATTCGCTGGCACACCCGCGTGCCGATGGTGGACCCCGATCGGGTGACCGATGATTTCATCGCTGCCTTGATGGCGCCGGGCGCCACAAGCTGGGTGGCGATCCATGCCAATCATGCGAAAGAATTTTCACCATCGGCCCGTGCCGCGCTGGCGCGCTTGGCGGATGCCGGCATTCCCCTGGTCAGCCAAACGGTGCTGCTGAAAGGCGTCAATGACAAGGTCGAGGCGCTGGCGGATCTGATGCGCGCCTTTCTCGCCAACCGCATCAAGCCCTATTACCTGCACCATCCCGATCTGGCGCGCGGCACGTCGCATTTCCGGATCGGCGTCGAGGAAGGGCTGGCGTTGACCCATCAACTGCGCGCCACGCTTTCCGGCCTGGCCCAGCCGACTTATGTGCTCGATATTCCCGGCGGCTTCGGCAAATTGCCGCTGGATTCCAGCAATGTGGAAAAGACGGAAACTGGCCACCGCATCCGTGACTTCAACGGACGCTGGCATATCTATCCTGGCCCCTCGCTTTAGCTCGTGGCGTTCGTCGCTCGAAATGGTCCACTGGACCATTTCATTTTCCTACGGCAAACCGCTCCTCACTACATCCGCTCTGGGACGTTCTTTCCACGCAAGCGCTTGAAGAATGCGCTGACCCGGTGGCGGGTCTGCTCGCGCTTCACCACCCCGGTATCGGTCACCCAATTGAGCTGAATCACCCGGCGCGGTCCCTCAAAGGGATGAAATCCGTGCCAGGCGTTGGGTTCGTTCTTGAAGATCACCAGTGTGCCTTCGTCCGGCGGCACTTCCGCGATCACATCTTCCAGATCATCCGGTCCGCGCAGCAGCCTCAGGCGGCCGGTCTTCGCCTCCCAGGCATTGTTCATATAGATCAGCACCGTGATCAGCTTGGTGCGGCTGTCGGTGTGGATCTGGCCGTCGCGCGCGGCGGAAACGCCCCGCGCCGTTACCATGGTGGGGCGGCCCGACAGGTCGACGCCCAGTTTCTCTTCCACGGCGCGGGTGAATTCCGGTCCCTGGATCGCGGTCATGAAGTTCGCGAAAGCCGGGCCATATTTCAGGGTGGGCAGCGGAAAGCTGCCGGGGTGGCTGACCAGGGGGTAATCGGCATTGATCGCGGCCATCGCCTCGCGCTTCACGAACTGCGGCACCATCAAAAAGGCAAAGGGCTCGCGCGTCAGGGGCGCGGCGTTGAAGGCGTCCAGGTCGATCGGCAAGGCGGTCATAAGCCCGGAAATACTATCTGGGACGGCAAAAGGCAAAGGGGCGGTGCAGCTTGCACAGGCCCTCCTCCCTTCCGCGCACGCGCTGGAGGGGAGGTGGCTGTAGCTGGCCGAGGGTTGTCTAACGGCAGCGTAGGCAACGGCTACTGCCGCGCGTCCGACAGCCAGCGATAGCCGGAGGGGCGTAAACACAAAGGGAGGGTCTTTTGGACCCTCCCTTTGCTTGTCCGGCATTCCCGTTTGCCCCAGGGACGCCGAAGCGGAACATCGTTGGCAAGGCAGGTCTCAGACCCGCCTCTCCGGATCAATCGGTGCTGTAATGGATGACCTGGCCAGTGTTGCCGATGGCACTGGAAGACAACATCGTCGAACCACCCAGATTGAACACCTTGGCGTTGACCGTCGAAGACACCGCGCTGTTGTTCAGCTGAGAATTGAAGACCGGCATATTCGGCGCGTTGGAGTCGACTTCGAACTTGTTGCTCATCACCGAGCTCTGGAAGATGGCATCGCCATACACATTGCTCACATTGGCGTGGATTTCGCCGGACGGATCGGACGCGTTACAGGTCTGGGCGCTCTGCGTGGCGGTCCAGACCGGTTCGGTCGAAACGCCCAGGCTGTTGCAGACTACCTGGTTCCCGATGCCGACGCTGCCGCCGACATTGTTGATCCCGACATTGATGTTGGAGCCGATGGAGCCGTTAAAGCCGACATACTGGTCGCTGCTGACGAACGTGTTGCTCATGGTGGTGATGTCCATCATGTTGCCGCCTGCAGCGCCCTGGACAACCACATCGCCCTGAACGGTATCAACTTTGCCGTTCAGATTGGACCAGTTGACGGCGTTGTTTTCCTGAATGTTGCTGACCTGGCTGCCCATGGCGCCGCCAGCAAACATGCTGTCGCCCCAGCTGCCGTACTCAGTAGCCTGCGCGGAGGCGCACGCCACCGACAGGGTCGACAGAACCGTAGCCGCTAAAAGGGATTTGACGCGCGTATTCATTGAAGTTCTCCTGATTGTAAGCCTGGTTAGGGGCATAGTAGGCTGGTTGCGGATACGGCTGCTGATACGGGCCCATCTGGTAAGGCGACGGCTGACCCATGGTGTAGCGGGCGTCGTAAAGCGGATCGCTCGACATGGCGCAGGCACCGGGTGAGGCGCGATAGATGCGGCCCACCATTTCCAGCACGCCGCGTTCGATCACCGAACGGATGGCCAGCTGGATCGGCTCCAGCGCGCTTTCACCGGCGCTGATGTCGAAGAAGGTGCTGCCCAGGAAGTCGAACACGCCGGCCTGGATCTGATGGCCGATGATCTGCTTCTGGTAGGAAATCACGTCCGCGACTTCCAGGGTGTTGCTGTTGACCAGGCGAAGGTCCAGGCCGACATTCATCACATAGTCGCTGCCGCCGATGGTGCCGGTGGTGGCGTTGGTGCCGGTGCCGCCGCCATTGCCGCTGGCGTTCTGCGAGCGAAGATTGAAGTTCAGCTCGGTGACGCCGCCGACGATGTAGTAATCCGAACCCGGGATGGCGCCGGCCATGATCTTGCGATAGTCGTCCGGCTGCGGGTTCTGATCGTTGGCGATCAGCTTGTTGTTGGCGTATTTCAGTTCCATCTCGGCGACCGAGGTGTCGAAGCGTTCGACCATATGGACGCCCGACTTGGACAGGGCGGTCATCGCCATCAGGGCGGCGCCGGCGGTGACCTTGCGGCCCGAACCATCGGATTCGTACTTGCCGGTATAGTCAGAGATCTGGCCCACCGCGATGCGCACCGGATGCTGACCGACAATGCCGGACATGCAGCGCAGGGACTATGAATAGGGCGTTTCGTTGGTGATCACCGGGGCGCCACCGATGGGCGAGGTGTACCGCCCCGAAGCGTCGGGATCGGTGTGAATGCAGCCTGCGAGCGCCACAGAGGCCAGAACGAGGGCCAGGGGCTTCAGGAGGTGTTTACGTCCGCGGCGAGTCATGGGAGGGGCTTCCCTTCTTCCTACTTAGTGATTCAGTTCGACAGAGGCGGTCTGATTGCCGTTATTGATTTGCGTGGCGTCGATGACAGTCGTGTTCCGATTTCCAAGTACGACCACGTTCAGCGAGTTACCGATTGCAGAGGCTTGGCCGTACTGTGCTCCTGCACCGCTCGTGCCAGCTCCACCGGTGCCGGCAGAGGCAGTCTGTGTGCCGCCCTGAGACGAGTAGCCGCCGGAGGAAGACTGAAACTCGCCATTGACCCGGGTCAGGTTGCCCTGGGGGTCGCGCAGCTGGAAATTGGACGGGGTATTCTGCGAGGAGGCGTTGCCATTGTAGTTGGAAGCCTGGGTCCAGCTTTGCGCCTGGGCCGCAGTGGCCGACAGAGCGCTGAAAAGGACGAGGGCGAGGACTTTCTTGGTATGGGGCATGACGCGGTTCCTGAATTGCTTGCGTCCTACACAGCAACCGCCGTGCCAGTTCTTAAGCGCCGTTAAGAGGTTGGCGTCTCAAACAGGAACGAATGCAATTAAAAAGCCGCGGAAAACGGGCTTTATTCAGGTGTTACCGGCGGGTTAACGGGGCGAAGCTGGCGCCTGGGACCGGCGCTGTGCCGGATTGAAAATTTGCGCTGTGCCAATCCGAAGCATTGCACGGGCGCGCGGACCTCTTAGATATAAGCGCCATGGCCTTCCTGCAGCCGCACGCCCCTCGCCAACCCATTTTCCGCGCGCCGGCGGTGGTGCTGATCCTGATCGCGTTGCTGGTGGCGGCGCATGCCGCCCGCACCCTGGTGTCTGCCGCGCAGTCGCTGGCCTGGATTAACCAGTACGCTTTCATTCCGGCACGCTACAGTGCCGACTTCCTGTCCCAGCATGGGATTGACGGCGGCAGCCTGGTGGAGCGGGGAATTCCCTTTCTCACTTATATGTTCCTGCACAACGACTACACCCACCTGGCGATCAACAGTCTGTGGCTGCTTGCCTTCGGGCCGATCGTGGCGCGCCGCTTCGGTGCTGCCCTGCTCCTGGTCTTCTTTGCAGTCTGCGGTGTGGCAGGGGCGGCGACGCATCTGGCGTTCAACTGGGCTTCGATGGAGCCGGTGATCGGGGCGTCAGCCGCAGTCTCCGGTCTGATGGCGGCGGGCATCCGGCTGCTGCCCACGGAACGGCCGGCCCTGCTAGGGCAGGGCCCCTCTGCCGAGGCCGCCATGCTGCCGCTGTGGTCGCGGCAGATCATCCTGTTCACTGTGATCTGGGCGGTGCTGAATGTGGTGGCGGGGCTTACCGGCTTCGGCATGGCGGGTGAAACGGGTCTGATCGCCTGGCAGGCGCATCTGGGCGGCTATGCCGCCGGGCTTTTGTTATCAGGCCCCTTCGATGCGTTAAGACCTCGCGCCGTCGGCCACCAAATCTAAGACAAAGAAAAAGGCGCCGGAAATACCGGCGCCTTTTCAGTTTTTACCCGCGGCTCACTACTCCGCCGGCGCAGGCCGCACGACCTTCTTGCGGCGGCGCGTCAGGCGCACCCCCGCCAGCTTGTCCATGTACACATAGATTACCGGGGTGATGTAGAGCGTCAGCGCCTGCGAGAAGATCAGGCCACCCACCACCGCCAGGCCGATGGGCTTGCGCGCTTCGGCGCCCAAGCCCGTGCCGATGGCGATCGGCAAGGTGCCCATCAACGCCGCCATGGTGGTCATCATGATCGGCCGGAAACGGACACGGGCGGCTTCCGTGATCGCCACATGCGCGGGCGTGCCTTCGGTACGCTGTTTGTGCAGGGCAAAGTCGATCATCATGATCGCGTTTTTCTTGACGATGCCCACCAGCATGACCATGCCGACAAAGGCATAGACGGTGAGCGGCAGGCCGAAGAGGAACAGCGTCGCCAGCGCACCCACCGCCGCCGAGGGCAGCCCCGACAGGATGGTGAGCGGGTGGATGAAGCTCTCATACAGGATGCCCAGCACGATATAGACGGTGAGGACGGCGATCAGCAGCAGCTGGGGCATGTCGGCCATGGATTCCTGGAAGGCGTTGGCGACGCCCTGGAACGAGCCCTGCACCGTCGCCGGCATGCCGATCTTGTCGCTGGCTTCCTGGATGCCCTTCACCGCATCGCCCAGCGTGTAGCCCGGCGCCAGATCGAAGGCGACGGTCACAGACGGCAACTGGCCGGAATGGTTGATGGCCAGGGGCGTGGTCTTGATCTGGGTGGTGGTCACCGATGACAGCGGCACCAATCGGCCACCACTGCCGGTGATGTAGAGCGAGCGCAGCGACTGTGTGTTGTTCTGGTAGGAGGGCAGCAATTCCAGCATCACCGGATATTGGTCCGATGAGCCGAAGATCTGCGACACCTGCTGGCCGCCATAGGCATAGCCCATGGCGCTTTCGATCTGCTGCACCGTGACCCCAAGGGCGCCGGCGCGGTCACGGTCGATATGGACATTGGCCGAAGGTGCAACGCGGTCAAAGTCGCTGGTGACGCCGACAAATTCCGGACGCGCCGAAAGTTGTTCCTCCAGCAGCATCGACATTTGCTGCAACTGGGCCAGATCAAGGCCCTGCAGCGTGTACTGGTAGGCCGAGCGCGCCGAACGGCCGCCGATATTGAAGGTGGCCGGCTGTGTCACAAAGACGTTGATGCCGGTGAGGTTGGTGAGCTTCTTGCGCAGCTCAATCGCCACATCGCTGGCCGGGGTCGAACGTTCGGGCCCGCGTTCATACAGCATCACATTGATGCTGGCGCTGCTGGCGCCGGCGCCGGGCGAACTGACATCCAGCATGCCGCCCGAGACATTTTTGTTCTCATGGACGATGCGGCTGACGTTCTGGGCGTATTCCACCATGCGCTCATAGGACGTGCCGTTCTGCGCCTGGATCTGCACACCCAGCTGCGCCTGGTCGTCCGGCGGCATGAAGTCCTGCGGCATGACGCGGAACAAAAGCACGCTGGCGACGATGGAAGCGAAGAACACGCCGATGATGAACGGCCGGTTGTGCATCGCCCAGTTCAGGCTGCTGTTATAGCCGTTCTGCATCGCGTTGAAGCCAGCTTCGCTCCAGCGATAGAAGACATTGTGCTTTTTGCCGCGTTCATCGCGCAGCAGGCGGGCGCACAGCATGGGTGTGAAGGTGATGGAGATAAAGCCCGAGATCACAATCGCCATGATGATGGTGATGGAGAATTCATAGAGCAGACGCCCCACCAGCCCGGTCATGAACACGATGGGGATGAACACCGCCACCAGCGACACGGTCATGGACAGAATGGTGAAGGCGACTTCGCCTGAACCCTTCAGGGCGGCGTCATAGGGTTTCTCACCCATTTCAATATGCCGGACGATGTTCTCCAGCATCACGATGGCGTCATCGACGACAAAGCCGACCGACAGGGTCAGTGCCATCAGCGACAGGTTATCGAGGCTGAAACCCATCATCGACATGCCGGCGAAGGTGCCGATGATCGACAGCGGCAGCGCCAGCGCCGGGATGATGGTGGCGGAGACTTTTCGCAGGAACAGGAAAATCACACCCACCACCAGGGCGGCGGCGATCAGCAGCGTCTCTTCGACATTGTCGACCGAGACCTTGATGCTTTCGCTGCGGTCATGGCGCACTTCCAGGTCGATATCGGCGGGCAGGGCGGCGCGGAATTGCGGCATCAGCTCGCGGATTTTCTTCACCACCTCGATGGTGTTGGCGCCGGGCTGGCGGCGGACCCACACGGAAACGGCGCGCTGGGTGCGGTACCATTCGGCGGTGCGCACATCGGCGCTGGCGTCGATCACCTTGGCGACATCGCCCAGGCGCACCGGCGCGCCGTCGCGATAGGCAATCACCTGCTTGCGGAAATCATCGGCGCTGCTCAGCTGGCCGTCGGCGCGGATCATCTTGGCGTCCACGCCGTTCAGCGATCCGGTGGCCTGATTGACGTTGGCCGTGCCAATGGCGCTGGCCACGGTGTCGATGCCGATGCCGCGCGTCGCAAGCGCATTGGGGTCGGCCTGCACGCGCACTGCGTATTTTGAGACGCCGACCACCGGCACTTCCGACACGCCGCTCAGCACCGAGATCTGGCGCGAGAACAGGTTGGCAAAGCGTTCAATGGTGGTGACCGGCAGGGTGTGCGAGGTCAGCACCAGGAAGAAGATCGGCTGGTCAATCGGGTTGGTCTTGTGAAAGGTCGGCGGATTGATCATCGACTTCGGCATCTGCCGCGCAGCGGACGAAAGCGCCGCCTGCACGTCATTCGCCGCCGCGTCGATGTTGCGGTCCAGCTCGAACTGCATGGTGATGCGGGTACTGCCCATCGTATTGCTGGACGACATCTGGGCGATGCCCGGCACGGTGCCGAAGGCAGCTTCCAGCGGCGCGGCCACGGCCGAAGCCATGGTTTCCGGGTCCGCACCCGCCAGATTGGCGCTCACCTGAATGGTGGGAAAATCCACATTCGGCAATTCGCTGTTGGGCAATTTGAAATAACCGGCAATGCCGAAGACGAGCAGCGACGCCATCAGGAGCGTCGTCATCACTGGATATTCAATGAACCGCTTGGAGATGTTCATGGCTCAGCCTTCTTTCGCAGCGCCGCGTTTGCCCTTGCCTTTACCCTTGCCTTTACCCTTGCCTTTGACGGGCCGCTCAAGCGCCCCTTCAACCGCGACTGTCGAGCCGGGGGTCAGGCGCAACTGGCCTTCGATCACCACCTGATCGCCGGGCTGCAGCGCGCCGGTGATGGCGGCGGATTTGCCATTGTCGAACAACACAGTCACCGGCCTGGTGGCTGCCTTCTCGTCTTCGATCACGAAAACGAAATTGCCATCCGGGCCGATATTGACCGCATCATGCGGCACCGTCAGGGCGTTCGGGATATCGTTCAGCTGCACCGTGACATTGACCAGCTGGCCGGGCACCAGCGTGTCTTCGGCATTGGCGAAGACCGAGCGCATTTCGATGGTGCCGCTGACATTGTTGACGGCATTGTTGATGAAATCCACCGGCGCCACCAAAGGCGGGCCGTCGGTCTGGATCGGGTGACCGTCCTGATCCTGGAAATCCACCGTGGCGGTGAGCCCGTTGGCCTTCTGGCGCGCCTTGATGCGTGGCAGATCGCTTTGCGGCAACGCGAACGAAACCTTGATGGGTTGAATCTGATCGATGGTCACCAGCGGCGTGGTGGTCAGATTGGCGATCACCGTATTGCCCTCCTGCACCAGCATGGCGCCGGTCTTGCCATCGACGGGTGAGCGGATCTTGGTGAATTCCAGATTCAGGCGCGCCACCTCGGCCTGGGCCTGGGCCACCGCATAGGCGGTCTGGGCATCGGAATTGTCCTGGGCCCCGATGGCGTTTTCCTGGAACAGCCGCCGCATGCGGTCGGCCTTGGACTTCGCGTTGGCTTCCGTGGCGGTGGCGTTGTTGAAGGCGGCTTGATAGGGGCGCGGATCGATCTCGAACAGAAGATTGCCCTTCTTCACCATCTGGCCGTCTTTGAAATAGGTGTGGGTGATGACGCCGGAAACGCGGCTGGCGATTTGCACCGTGGTGAAGGGCACCACTGTGCCCAACGTGTGCTCCACCACCGCCATGTCGCGGCGCTCGACCGCGGCGGCGCGCACCGGCACCGGCGGCTTCTTGGCGCGCGTCGGCGCCTTCTCACTGTTCATGTACCAGTAGCCGCCGAACAGCAGGCTCAGAGCAGCAGCACCGATCACCCATGCCTTCCAAGATGGGCCGGCCTCTTCATATTCCACTGGCGCGTTCATCGACTCGTTTCCCCTGGACACATTGTTTTGTTTTAGCGACACGTCCTACGCATGGCGTTTGCGCTGCCTCTGACGGCAGACATCGCGACCCGTAAAAATTAGTTCGGCGAGATTTCGCCCCCTCAGACGGCGGGTCTTTTGCGACCTTGTTCCGTCCGTAATTGCCTTCCCTGACTCGTATTAAGCCAAAGCTTTCCCATGATTGTCTCGGTTTTTCGGAAATGCGCCTGGGGGATGACCGCCGGCATCCATATAAGTAATTGATAATGCTATATAATTTATAATTCCGGGAACCTGTCAGGGTTTCCTTGGCAAGGGGCAGTAGGCCCTCTATGAAGCCGCCGCTGCCCAACCGCGAAGCTATAAGCATCATGCAAATCCGAAATATCGCCATTATCGCTCACGTCGACCACGGCAAGACCACGCTGGTGGACCAGCTGCTGCGCCAATCCGGCTCGGTTCGCGAGAACCAGCAGATGGCCGAGCGCGCCATGGACTCCAATGATCAGGAGCGCGAGCGCGGCATCACCATTCTGGCCAAATGCACCTCGGTGGAATGGCAGGGCGTGCGCATCAATACGGTCGATACACCGGGCCATGCCGACTTTGGCGGCGAAGTCGAACGCATTCTCTCCATGGTGGATGGCGTGGTGCTGCTGGTGGACGCGGCCGAAAGCGTGATGCCGCAAACCAAATTCGTGCTTTCCAAGGCGCTGAAGCTGGGCCTCAAGCCCATCGTGGTCGTGAACAAGATCGACCGTTCGGATGCCCAGCCCAAGGAAACGCTGGAATCCATCTTCGATCTGTTTTTGGCGCTGGAGGCCAATGACTACCAGCTCGACTTCCATCACCTCTTCGCGTCGGGCCGCAATGGCTGGGCGGTGGATGAGCTGGAAGACGAACGCAAGGACCTGTCGCCGTTGTTCCGGCGCATCGTCGAAGACGTGCCGCCGCCCAAGCCGCAAGCCCTGGCCGGCGATGAGCATCCCTTCACGATGCTGGTCACCACCCTGGAAGCCGATCCGTTCCTGGGCCGTATTCTGACGGGCCGTATTGAATCGGGCAGCGTCACCATGGGCCGCAACATCAAGGCGCTGAACGCCGCCGGCGAAACCATTGAAAAAACCCGCGTCACCAAGCTGCTGGCCTTCCGCGGCCTGGCGCGCGTGCCGGTGGAACGTGCCGAAGCCGGCGACATCGTCGCCATCGCGGGCCTGGAAACCGCCACCGTGGCCGACACGCTGTGCGATCTGACCGTGACGGAAGCAGTCCCCAGCCATCCCATCGATCCGCCGACCCTGGCCATGACCATTTCGGTCAATGACAGCCCCTATGCCGGCCGCGAAGGCGACAAGGTGCAAAGCCGCGTCATCCGCGAACGCCTGATCCGCGAAGCCGAAGGCAATGTCGCGCTGAAGGTCACCGAAACCGGCGACGGCGATTTTGAAGTTGCCGGCCGTGGCGAGTTGCAGCTTGGCGTCTTGATTGAATCCATGCGCCGCGAAGGTTTTGAATTGTCGATCAGCCGCCCGCGTGTGCTGATGAAGACCGAGAATGGCGAGAAGCTGGAGCCGATCGAGGAAGTCACCGTCGATGTCGACGATGCCTATACCGGTACGGTGATCGAGAAAATTTCGCTGCGAAAGGGCGAAATGACCGACATGCGCCCCACCGGCGCGGGCAAGACGCGTATCGTCTTCCACGCTCCCGCCCGCGGGCTGATCGGCTATCACGGCGAATTCCTCACCGACACGCGCGGCACCGGCGTGATGAACCGCATGTTCATGGAATACGCCCCGCACAAGGGCAGCGTGGGCGGCCGCACCAATGGCGTGCTGATTTCGACCGAGCAGGGCGAGGCCGTGACCTATGGCCTTTGGTACATTGAAGAGCGCGGCAAGCTGTTCATCACCACCGGCGCCAAGGTCTATGAAGGCATGATCATTGGCCAGAACGCCAAGGATAACGACCTGGACGTCAATCCGCTCAAGTCCAAGCAGCTCACCAACATCCGCACCACGTCCAAGGACGAAGCCGTCAAGCTGACGCCGATCGTGCCGATGACCCTGGAACAGGCCATGGCCTACATCCAGGACGATGAGCTGGTGGAAGTGACGCCGCAGAACATCCGCATCCGCAAGCGGGCGTTGAAGCCGCATGAGCGTAAGCGCGCCAAGCAGGCGGCCGACGCCTAGGTGCGGTCCTTTTTGCCCCTGAGTTCGTCGCTCGTCGCTCATGGGCTAAGTGCCCACAGCGCTCGTTGCCTACGCTGTCGCTAGGCAACCCTGCTCAGGGACAAAAATTTCTCGCGCCTATAGTGGCCTCTGTCGTGAAAGGCTGTTTCGTGGCAATAGGGGCGTATGACCCAGGTCGATGACGGATTGATCGCTTTCGCCAACCGGCTCGCGGATGCCGGCGGCGCGGTGATCCGGCCCTATTTCCGCAAGCCGCTGGATGTCACCAACAAAAAAGGCGAGCACGCTTTTGATCCGGTGACCGAAGCGGATCGCGGGGCCGAGCGCGCCATGCGCGCGCTGATTGCCAAAGAGCGGCCGGACGACGGTATTCTGGGCGAAGAATTCGGCGAGGCGGCCGGCAAGAATTCCTATCGCTGGGTGCTTGATCCCGTGGATGGCACCCGTGCCTTCATCACCGGCCGCCATGAATGGGGTCAGTTGATCGCGCTGGAAGAAGCGGGCCGTCCGGTACTGGGCATTCTCGATCAGCCGGTGTTGGGCGAACGCTTTATCGGCGTCAATGGCGCCGCCCACTTGGTGCAGGCCGGACGCAGCACAGCGATCCAGGTGCGCGCCTGTGCTGACATTTCCGAAGCAGTGCTCTGCGCCACCGATCCGTCCGCTTATATGTCGCCGGAGCAGCAGGCGGCCTTCACGCGCGTTCACCACAAGGCGCGCCTGACCCGTTATGGCGGCGATTGCTATATTTTCGCAGCGCTGGCGATGGGCTTTGTCGATGTGATTATCGAAGCCGGATTCAAGGCCTGGGATGCCGCAGCGCTCATTCCGCTGGTGGAAGGTGCGGGCGGTATCATGACAAGTTGGGATGGCGGATCAGCGCAATCCGGCAAGACTATCCTGGCCGCGGGCGACAAGCGCTTGCATGCACAAGCGATGGCACTGCTCGCAGGTTGATTTTGTAGCGCGCAGAAACATGGCGGGAAAAAGATAAGCGCCAATGTTTTCCCTGATATTCAACGCGCAAAATTCCACATCGCCGCAATTTCGCCCTTGTTCGCCGCTGCTTCGCAACCGCATGCGCATCAAGCCGTTCTCTTTGCAGATCAATTGCATGCAGGAGGAAAAATGCGCGACTTCAGTTTCAACCCGAACGTCAACAACAGCCTGGCTGAGCCGACACCTGCGGAAATTTCACAAGGTGTGATGAGCGAGGCTGTCATCGAGCAAAGGTTCGACCAAGACGATTCGTCTTCGATACGGCCCATCCACACCACGGCGCAGGACGATGAAGAAACCACCAATCTTCCCAAACTGATCGGCGCGGCGGTGGTCGCGGTGCTGGCGGTGGCCTTTATGCCTATCAGTCCGTCACCACCAATCATGTCGCCGCCAAGGCGGTGGCGATGAAAACCGCGCCAGCACCCAAGCTGGCGGCCAGTGAGCCGGCGCCTGCGCCGGAAGCCTTGCCGGCGCCCGAGCCGGTGCAAAGCGCTGCTGTTGAAGCTCCGGCTGCAGCGCCGGTGCAGACCGCCAAAGCGGTGACGCCCGGTATCGGCATTGGTCCCACCGACAACGTGGCGATTGACGCGCCCATGACCTTCACCATGGACAATGTCTCGCCGGCGCAGAAGGAAGGTTCTTCGGTGCAGCTTGCGGAAGCGCCTGCTGTAACTGCTGGGCCGACGGTTGCGTTGAAGCAGCCTGTCACCGCGCCTGCTATCACCGCGCCGTCGGAGCCTACTGCTTCCGTGGCCCAGATGCCGCCGCTTCAGTAATCGAGACTGTTGATAGAAGCTCCGGCGGTGACGCCGGGGCTTTTTTATACGTGTTTGGCCATGAGGGCATCGAACGCTTGCCAGAATTCCTCACGGAAGACATCGCGCTCCATCAGAATTTCATGCTCCGCGCCTTCGATCCGGTGATAAATGCTGGCCGGCATGCGCTGCGTGAAATTTTTGGCGGCTTTACTGATCACCACACGGTCGCGGCCTGCGGCCATGATCAGCGCCGGGGTTGAAATTTTCTCGGCAAAGCCTGGCCCCACGAACCGCGCCGATGCCTTATAGGCTGCTGCAACCCAGCCCCAGGTCGGGCCTGCGCTCCGAAGATCGGGATGGCGCATCAGAAAATCCTTGGCGCGCTGAAAGCGGGCAGGATCGGACGTCACGATCTGGCGCTCGAACGTCATGGTCAGCGGATCGCGCACGGCAATGCCCCAGACAAAATCCCTGGACCGGCCCGCCAGCATCATGACGGCTGTCACCATATGCACCAGCCATTGCGGCTGCTGCCGGGTGGAGAATTTCACCATGGGTGCGCTGAAGGCTGTGGCGGCGAACCGTTCGGGATTTCGGTTGAGGTAGTTGAGAAGAATGTGGCCGCCCATGGAATGCGCCACGGCGATCGGGCGCTGCCCGTTTCCAAGCAGGGGCGCCACGAAGCGGTCCATGAAGGCGCTGAGATCGGCGTCATACTGCGCGAAGTCTTCGATATGCACGGCCAGCGGGCGTGAAGCGACCAATCGGCCTGAGCCGCCCTGGCCGCGCCAATCCATCGCCGCTACGCCGAAGCCGCGGCCGCGCAATTCGTCGATCACTTCGAAATATTTCTCGATGAACTCGGTCTGACCATTCAGCAGCACGCAAAGCCCGCGGGGCGCGCGCGCCGGATCGGCCGTGAACCGGGCAACCCGCAGGCGCGTGCCGTCGATCTCCAGTCCTTCGGGCTCAAAACAATCGCGTGCCGGAATCATGGCCTGAACAAAGCGCATTGAAGCGCGGCGGGGAAGGGGACAGACTTGTCTCCATGACCGGCCAGACCACACAGGGGCGCGATCCGCTCGGCAGTTTCTGCTTTTACCTGCATCTGGCGATGTTGGCGCTGATCGTGCTGGGCTGGCTTTTGCCCGGGCGCGGCTTTCTCATTTTCTATCTGTTTTTCATTCCAGCCGTGGTGCTGCATTGGAAACTCAACAACGATGCCTGCATTCTCAACAATCTGGAAAACTGGCTGCGCTATCGCAGCTGGCGCGCGCCCGAGCGCAATCCGGAAGAGGGTGCCTGGCTTCGCACCCTGATCAAAAGCCGGACCGGGGTGGCGCTCAGCCCCCGCGCCATGGACCTGGTTATCTATGGCGCCATGGCCCTGTTCTGGGTGCTGGCCTGGGTGAATTTCGGCGTTTTTCAAGAGGCTTGAAGGGACTTTTTTGGCTCCTATCTAGAGGCTGTTCCGGGGGCAAGTTGCACCGGAACTCGTACTCAACGCTTCCAGGAGGTTGTAATCATGCGTTTGGACTATTCCCCTTTCTTCCGCACCACCGTCGGCTTTGACCGTCTGCTTGATCTGCTCGATCAAGCCGAAGGCGCACCGGGCTATCCGCCCTACAATATCGAGCGCAGTGACGAGAACCATTACCGCGTAAGCCTCGCCGTCGCCGGCTTTGCCGAGAAGGATCTCGAAATCGAGGTCCGCGACGGCGTCCTCACCGTCGAAGGCAAGCGCGACCCCTCGCCCACGCCCTCCTATCTGCACCAGGGCATTGCCGGCCGCGCCTTTCAGCGCCAATTCCAGCTTGCCGAGCATGTCGAAGTGAAGGGCGCGCGCCTGGAAAATGGCCTGCTCCATGTCGATCTGGAGCGTGTCGTGCCGGACGAGAAAAAGCCCCGCAAGATCGTCATTGGCGCACCCGACCTGAAGACCATTCAGGGCGCACAGACGCCTTCGCAGAGGGCCGCCGCTTAACCATCGGCGCATAAAGTCAAAGCAGGGCGGGGCGCCGGTGGCGCCCCGCCTTTTTGCTTTCTGGGCTTGGTGTTACTGTTTCCCGCGAAACGGTTCGGCACTCCCATGGCTTTGTGGACCCGTCCATCCTCCGGCGCCGCGCCCAGCGATATCGGGCAACTGCGCGCGCATTTTGCCGCCCTGTTCGCCCGGTTCGGAGAGCCCGCGGCCGGCCTGGAATTCATCCCCGGCCAGCTTGGCCCCATTCCGGGCGAATGGACCCGCCATCCACGCGCCCAACCCGGCCGGGTGCTGCTCTATTTCCATGGCGGCGGCTATATCGCCGGCTCGCCGGAAAGCCACCGTCCCCTGATCGGAAAGCTGGTGGAAGCGGGAGAGGCCGAAGCCTTCGCGGTGCGCTATCGCCTGGCGCCCGAATGCGTTTATCCCGCCGCCGTGCGCGACGGCATTGATGCCTATCGCGGCTTGCTCGCCACCGGCCAGGATCCGTCCGGCATCATTCTGGCGGGTGACGGCTCGGGCGGCGGCCTGGCCTTTGCGGTGGCGCTGGCAATCCGCAATGCCGGCCTGGCCATGCCGGCGGGCGTTGTCGCCATGTCGCCCTGGGCCGACCTGTCGCTGTCCGGCTGGTCCATGCTGCAGAATCAGAAAAGCGACCCGGCGCTGCATTGGGAGATTCTGTTTCAATGCGCGCGGCATTACTTGCGCAAGTCCAATCCGTCGGACGCCTATTGCTCGCCGGCCTTCGCCAACCTCAAGGAATTTCCGCCCGTCATGGTGCATGCCGGCGCCGCCGAGATTCTGCGCGATGATGCGTCCAAACTGGGTGACCGCGCCGCCGATGCGCAGACCGCCGTGAGTGTGGAAATCTATGACGGCATGGGCCACCTGTTTCAGATGGACGCCAAAAGCAATGAAGCCAAGGTTTCGCTGGCGCGGCTGGGTCAGTTCATCCGCAGCAAAACGCGGGCCCAGCACATACAGCCTGAAAACGCTTGATTTAAGCGGTTATTTGACCCGTTTCGGCGAACTGCATCGGCAGCTTGGTGCCGGTGACATCCACACCCGTCATGTCGACTTCGCGCAGATCGGCATCGCTGAGATTGGCATAGGCCAGATCGCTGCCATTGATGCGTACGCGGCGCAGGTCGGCGCCGCGAAAATCGGCATAACGCGCTTCGGCATTGTCCAGCCGCGCCGGCAGAAGGCGGGAATCCGAAATCATTAACGGCCCCAGCTTGGTGTCATGCAGATCGGCATGATTGAGCTTGGCGCCTGAAAAATTCACGCCGCGCAGATCGGCGCCGCCCAGCTTGGCCGAACGCAGGTCCGCGCCGGCCAGGTTGCTGCCTTGAAGCGAAGCGCCTTGCAGGTCCACGCCGTACAGAATTGCGCCCGGCGCGATCAGCGCCGTCAGGCGGCGATGGGAAAGCCGCGACACACGGCGCAGATCCAGGCCGGAAAGATCGGCCGGTGCGCCTTCGCGGCCGTCGCTTTCGGCCCAGCGGGAATGGGCTTCCAGCAAATCCTCGACCCGCTTGGTTTCGGCGGGATCGGGCTCGACTTGTTCCATCAGGGTCTTGGAGAGGTCGGCGCCATGGGTGGTGGCCAGATCTGCGCCGCTGAGATTGCAACCGCTGAGATCGGCGTTCTCCAGATCGGCGCCGCGCAAATTGGCCTGGCGCAGATTGGCCCGTGTCAGCCGGCAACCCTTCATGATGGCGTCGGTGAAATCGGCTTGCACCGCCATCGCGCCGGTCATTTTGGCGCGCTCCAGATTGGCGGAATTGAGCATGGCGGCGGGCAGTTCGGCGCCGCCAATGTCATGCTGCATCAGGCGCAGATTGCCCGAGCGTTCTTTTTCGGCGATGGCGCCTTCGCGCAAATCGGCTTCATAGAGATCGGCTCCGATCAGATTGGCGCCGCGCAAGCTGGCGCCCCGCAAATCGGCACGCCGCATGCTGGCGCGGGCAAGATTGGAGCGGCGCAGGTCGGTGCCGAAGAAACTGGCGGAATCCAGCCGCGTCCCCGCCATATTGCATTCTTCCATCACCGCGCCGGTGAAATCGGCGTCCGCCAGGTTGCGGCCGGACAGGTCCGTCCCCGACAGGTCACAGAAAGCGAAAGATGCCCGGGCCCCGCCGACACGGCCGGAATAGAGCATTTCATGCCGGGCGACGGCCTGACTGACCTCTTTCTGGGTCAGGCGGGCAAAACCGGTATGCCGGGCCTGGGTCATGGCAAAACGTGCCCCGTTAAGGATTTTTCACCCCCGATATTGGTCCAGCCGGGGCTAACACCTGATTAAAGCGCGAAAATTTGGTGTTGAACCGGGGCTTTTAGTGGGTAACAAAGGGGGCTCTGGAGGAGTGACCCGGGCCGGCCGGTAGCTGACAACCTCGAGGATCGAACGGATTGCTTAAAAATCACCTCGGAAGGCCTGGAAGGGCCTGACAGGGCGGCAGCCAGATGTGGGGCGCCAACCGCCGCCCCTTTGGCCGGCACAAAAAGGATCGGACTACTTTGAACAAGCAGCGTTTGATGCTTTCCGCCGCAATGGCCGCGCTTGTGGCCGGCTTTGCTTCCGGCGTGCGGGCCGACACCACAATCTCCCAAGGCACCACCAGCGGCGCGCTTGCCACCAGCGGCGCGGGCAACATCACCATTGAACAGGGCGGCGTTGTCTCGGTCAAAACCGCCTCGCCCGCCGTTATCCTCAATTCCAATAACTTCGTGGCCCTGACGGGCGCGATCAACAATCTGGGCACCTCCGCAGGTTCCGGCATTCTGGTCGATACCACCGCCGGCGATATCACCAACAATATCGGCATCTACAGCATCGGTACGCTGGACGTGATGGGCGCCGGCTCCAACAAGGTCGGCCTGGGCTTCATCGGCGGGCACACCTTCAATGCCCCGGTTCTGTTGACCGAGCTGACCACGGTTGCCCAGACGGGCAGCAGACAGAGTGTCCAGGGCAATCTTTTTTCCTCCATCGGCGTCAAAGGCGATGGTAGCTACGGGATTCTTCTGCAGCGGGGCACGACGATCAATGGCAACTTCACCATTGGCGGACCCGTCGCGCTGCAGCCCACGGTCATTGTGGGCGACAAATCCAGCGGCAATACCGCCGTCGAACTGGACGGCAATATCCAGGGCAACCTGGTATTCGACACCCGAGCGGCCGTTACCAGCATCGGCAATGCCGCCCGCGGCCTGGTGCTGCTGGGCAGCCTGACGCCCTGCCAGGACATTGCGAGCTTGAGCTATACCTGCGGCACCAGCAGCCCCATCGCAGGCGGCGCTGCTCTGGGCAATGTCGGCGCCTTTGTGAATGCCGGTGCCATCAGTTCCACCGGCACCACCGTCATCAAGTCCGCCGGCGGCAACAATGAAGGCGGCGTCGCCCTGGTCATCGGTGGCTCTCTCGCCGGCGGTTTCCTCAATAACGGTCCGGCCACCGCGAACACCTCCACGCCTGCCGGCACCATTACCGGCAACGGCGTCCAGCCCGTCATGGTGGTCGATCCTTCGGCCAATCTGACCACGGCAACCAGCGTCATTCCCGGGCCGCTCGTTTTTGGCCTTGTGCCCACCAGTGTCGATCAGGTGGATGGCGGCAAATATGGCTTCATCAACCGTGGCCAGATCACCACAAGGCCGCTGAACAACAATGAAAGCGTGCTGGGCCTGGTGATCAACGGCGCTTCGGCGTTCTACGACACCAAGATCGCGGGCGGCCTGCTCAACACGGGCATCATTCAAGCGACCACCGCCACCTCGGTGAACACCAATTCCGCCACCTCGGCCACCGGCTTCATCGTCGGCAGTTACGCCACCATTCCCAAGATCGTGGTTTCCAGCCAGGCGGCGTCGTCCGCCAACTTCACCGCCGGCACCATCAATGCCATCGTCAGCGGCCCGGGCGGCGGCGCCGCCACGGCGCTCAGCATTCTGGCCAATGCCACTGTGCCGGAAATCACCGTGCTGCCCCGCGCCAGCATCGCAGCCCAGGTCGCCTCCACCACCACGGCGCCGACCGCGGCGCTGGCCACCAGTTCAGCGCCCTTTGTCCAGTCTTCGACCGCCATCATCGATGCCTCGGGCGGCGTCAAGACCATCAACAATGCCGGCAGCATTATGGCGCAAATCACGGCGCAGAACCCTGCCTCGGGCGCGGTGGTCAGCAACACGGCCAAGTCCATTGACCTGTCCGCCGGCACCAATGGCCGCACCACCATCAACAATAGCGGAAAGATCCAGGGCGATCTGTTTTTCAACGCCGGCGGCAACGGCAATCAGCTGAATGTCGGCAATACCGGCGTCGGGTTTAACGATCACACCGGCAACGCCAACACCACCATCACCACCGCCAATGGCGGCACCGCCGTTACCAACACGCCCGGCAATTACGCCACCGTGTCCGGCGTGGTCACCTCGAGCGTCTCCGGTCTTGCGCCCACCGCTGATCCTACGCTGATCAGCTTCGGCGCCGGCGTCGGCAACCAATTGCATGTCGGCTCCTATGGCTATGTCAACGCCGCCATCCTGTCGACGCCGGGCGGGCTGGATGTCGAAGTGGACAATAACGGCCAGCTCTTTATCGCCAACAATCAGGGCACCGGTTCGCTCAACGCCAGGGATGTTCACATCAATGGCGGTGTGCTGGGACTTTCCATTTCCCAGACCACGTCCAACAGCCTGCCGGTAATCAGGGCGTCACGCGAAGCCGTCATTTCCTCCTCCGCCGTGATCGGCCTGCAATTCGGCAGCTTCATTTCCGCGCCCAGCGCGGCCAAGCCCACCGCCCAGACCATCACCCTGATCAGCGCGCCCACGGTCGTTGATGCCGGCTTGACCGATCAGAACAGTGCGCTGTCTCTGGCCATTCCGTTCCTGTTTGAATCGCCCTCCGAGACGGGTTATTCGGGCGGTGCGCCGCTGCGCAACAGCGGCACGGCCCTGACCTTGACCCTGATCCCGCGTTCCACCGGCGCCACCAACGCCGATGGCACCGCCGGCCTCAACCTTTCGGGCTCGGCGCTGAAGCTGTTCCCCTACACCGTCGCCGCGTTGGGCAACGATTCCACGCTGGGCGCCGCGATTGCCTCGGGCCTCACCGTCTATAACGGCAATTCGGGCATCCCCAGCGGCATCAACATCGCCGCGTCCCAGCAAAAATCGCAGCGCATCTTTTCGCAATTCGCACCGGATGTTTCGGGCGGGGCGCGCCAGGTGGCGATCCTGATCACCGACCAGGCCACCGGCCCGGTCGCCGCCCGCCAGCGTTTGCTGCGCTCGTACGGCAATCAGTCCGGCGAGTTGACGCTGTGGGGCCAGGAATTCTCCGGCATGGTCCGCAATCAGGGCGCCTATGACGGTGAGAATGATCTGACCGTCTACAAGGATCACGGCTTCGGCTTCTCGCTGGGCATGGATGCGGGCTCGTCGCGTACCGGCTGGTATGGCGGCGCGCTGACTTTCTATTCCAGCGACATCAACCAGACATTGCCGCGCGCCAGCCAAACCCGGCTCAATTGGTACATGCTCACCGGCTATACCAACTGGCGCGGCAATCGCGCCTTCCTCGATACCAAGCTCGACATCGGTTATGGCAATCTGAAGGGCACCCGCCAATTGCTCATCGGCAACCAGCTCCGCGTCGCCCAGGGCAAACGCGCCAGCCTGCTGGGTGCGATCGGCGCCACCACCGGCGTGACGCTGAAATATAACGGCTTCGACATCATCCCGCATTTCAGCCTGGACGGCCTGACCATGCGCGAAGAGGGCTATACCGAAACCAACGGCGGCGATGGCTTCAATCTGCAGGTCGCGCCTTATTATGCCAATTCGCTGCGCGCCTTCCTGGGCGTGGATGCCAAGACAAGCTTCAATCTGTGGGACGCGACGCTGTCTCCGGAAGCGCGCATGGGCTACCGCTATGACACGATCGGCGCGCCCGTGAAATTGAAGTCGGCCTTCATCTCGACCGGCGGCCTCTCCGCGCCAGCCAACACCTTCACGGTTGTTGGACCCGATCCTGACCGGGGCAATGTCCTGGTGGGCTTCGGTCTTTCCGGCGGCACCGACACCTGGAGCATTGGGCTCAATTACGACTGGATTCGCGGCAGCAATGCTTCGACAACCCAAGTCGGAACGATCTCGCTGTTAGGCAGAATCTAAAACCGCTTTTCCAATCACCAAACGCCGGTGTTTTGCATCGACGCCCAAGGTTCGCGTGGCGGCAAAGCTTCGCCCTGTTGCAGCAACTCGATCGAGATTCCATCCGGCGAACGGATGAACGCCATGGTGCCATCGCGTGGCGGCCGGTTGATGGTCACACCCGCGGCCATCAGTTTTTCGCAAAGCGCATAGATGTCTTCGACGGCATAGGCGAGGTGACCAAAGTTGCGCCCGCCGGCATAACGCGTCTCATCCCAGTTATAGGTCAGCTCCAACATCGGGCTCATCGCGGTGGTGGCGCTGCCACTGAGCTTTTTCGCCTCTTCGGGCGTGGCGAGAAAAACCAGCGTAAAGCGGCCTTTCTCGTTTTCATGCCGGCACACTTCTGCGAGCCCAAGCTTGCCGCAATAAAAATCGAGTGCGCTGTCCAGATTTCCGACGCGCACCATGGTGTGCAGATAGCGCATGCAGATTCCTTCGTAAAAATGCGATCAAACCGACATACTGTCACTATTGCAGGCATGCCCGCGCCCTGTGCAACAGGCTTGAACGGAAGGCAGCGCATAAAAAAGCCAATCGGGCGCGCGCTTTTGTCCTAACCGCGCAGCATGCGGAACTCCTTCTCACGCGCCGCAATAACGGCGCATGAATCTTGCGGGATGGCGTGTACGCCACAACCGTCTGTGTACGTTTTATGCGGTTTTATTGCGTTTTTTTGCGCTTTCACCGCGTCGCCGTCACGCGTCATGCAATGCTGCATTTGCGAAATAATGCTGCTGTTGCCCCCAGCTTCGCAGTGAATATGCAGGCGCAGATTGTCTTCACCCTCTTGCCAAGGCCGGTCACGATTGCTCTAACAAGAGGGGCAAGAAGCGCCAACGAAATGGCGCCGGGTTGGGAGACTTCTGTCTCGACATTTATCGGTTTGATGACCCGGTGCGGTATGCGCCGGGTGGTTCGTGAGATGTTGAATGCACTGTGAGGCGGGTTGCCAAGCGGTTGAAGACGAGAAGCAAGAATTCGGTTTGAGTGTGCCCTTGCAAAGCGCGTCTACCACTGATTAAAAGGTGGAAACGAGCGCTTAACAAAGGCGTCAGTGGGAGGTGTCCTTTCGGAATGCGACCAACGCCCCGATAGGTTGTTTATTTTTATAAATGAGCGAGAACACATGGAACGTCCTGAGCATAGTTTAGGCGACGCCGTTAAGGGATCGAAGCAGGCGCGTGCCACCAGCGGCCTGGTGGCCATGGGTGTCAACGTCGGCATCATCGCTGCCTTGGTCGTCGGTCTGTCCAGCGAACAGCTGCGTAACAAAGTGATGGACATCAGCGCATCGGTCGTCGGCAAGAAAGCCGTCGTTGAAGCGCCGCCGCCCCCGCCGCCCGCGCTGGTGAAGCCGCCGCCGTCTGTCGCGCCGCCGCCGCCGCAAATCGTTATCGCCGCTCCGCCGCCGCCGCCGCCGGTGGTCAAGGCTGCTCCGCCGCCGCCGCCGCCCGTGCCGCCGCAGCCGCCGAAGAGCATCGAAAAGACGCACACCCTTCCGCCCTATCCGGCGCTGTCGCAGCGTCTGGGCGAACAGGGCACCACGCGCCTCAAGGTCACCGTCAGCACCGATGGCAAGGCCACCGAAGTGTCGGTTGACAAGACCAGCGGTTCAAACCGCCTGGATCAGGCCGCCGTTGCTCACGTGAAGGACAACTGGCGCTGGGAACCGGCGACCCGTGGCGGTAACCCCGTCGTCGACACCATTCTGGTCGACGTGGTCTGGGACCTTAAGAACGCGCAGTAATAATCAGTTCAAATCAACCTCGCTTACAAACTTTTATAAACGGAGAGTAAAAATGGTTTCGAAGTTTCTGACGATCGCCGCCGCCATCGTCCTTGTTCTGGGCCTGGCCATCACCATCAGTCACGTTTCCCCTGCCTTCGCGCAGGAAGCTCCCGCTGCTGCTTCGGCCAACGCTGCCGCTGCCCTCGCGCAGGGCGAGGAAGCCACCCCGTACGGTCTTACCCACATCTGGCAGACCGGCACGATGGTTTCCAAGTTCATCCTCTTCGTGCTTGCCGTCATGTCGGCCGGTACCTGGTACATCTTCATCACCAAGTTCATCGAACAGCAGCGCATCCTGAATCACGCCAAGATTATGGAAAAGAAGTTCTGGGCTGCCGCCACGCTGAACGAAGGTATTGAAGCGATGCCGAAGGTTTCGCTGTTCCGCGCTCTGGCTGTAGCCGGCCAAAAGGCCTCGAACAACACCACCTCGCTGGTGGGCGTGAGCGACTGGATCGGCATGCAGATCGCGCATCAGCTGGAAGACGCCAACGCCAACATCCAGGGCGGCGTGTCTTTCCTGGGTTCGGTCGGTTCGGTCTCCCCGTTCGTCGGTCTGTTCGGCACGGTGTGGGGCATTCTGCAGGCCCTTATCGCCATCGGTGTTGCCGGTCAGGCGTCGATCGATAAGGTCGCAGGCCCGGTCGGTGAAGCGCTGATCATGACCGCTCTCGGTCTGGCGGTCGCGGTTCCGGCGGTGTTGCTCTACAACTACCTGATTCGCCGCAACAAGGTCATCCTCGAGAAGCTGAGGAGCTTCGCTGGCGACTTGCAGACCTTCCTCGTCTCCAAGAAGTAAGGCGCGGACAGCTAAGCGGAGTATAGTGGTATGGCAGTCAACGCTATGAGTGCGGCCGCGGCCGAGGAAGAAGGTCTCAACACCACCATCAACACGACCCCGTTGGTCGACGTGATGCTGGTTCTGCTGATCATCTTCCTCGTCACCATCCCGGTGGTGTCGAAGCTGGTGCCGATGACCCTGCCGCCCTATCGCAACCAAGCTACGGTGACGAAGCCGGAGAACATTGTGATCGCGGTGAATACGGATGAGGAAATCTACTGGGGTAGCGAGACCACCACGCCGATCGACATTCCCAACCTGAAGTACCGCCTGATCCAGGCGGAAATTAAGGCGAATGCCGAAGGCAAGCTCTTCCCCGAAGTGCATATCCGCGGTGACAAGGATGCGCGTTTTGAGGCGGTGGGCAAGGTGATCGCGATCTGTCAGCAGGTCGGCATCATGAAGGTTGGTTTCTTGACCCAGCCTCCGCCGAATGCGCCGATACCCGAGTAATTGGTTCGTTTCAGAAGAAGGTAATTTATCATGGGTATGTCGACCTCTCAGGCGGATGGTGAAATCCTTGTGGAAATCAACACCACCCCGCTGATCGACGTGATGCTGGTGCTGCTTACGCTGCTCATCCTCACGCTCCCAATCCAGACCCACGCCGTGAAGCTGGACATGCCGCGTCCGGACCAGGCTCCGCCTGAGTCCAACACGGAAGCCAACATCGTGGAACTGGGCGTGGACTTTGACGGAACTATCACCTGGAACGGCGAACGCGTGGACCGGGACACGATGGATACCAAGCTGTTTGAAGCCTCCAAGATGAAGCCGGCGGCTGAAATTCAGCTTAATCCCAACCGGTTGGCCAAATATGACGCTGTTGCGATGGTTTTGGCCGACGCGCAACATCTGGGCGTGACCCATATTGGTTTTGTGGGCATCGACCAGTATAATTAGTCCCAAGTGAAGGGTTAATGCTAGGCGGGGGCCCGTGGTCGATATATGACCCGGGCTTCCCGCGTTAAATAAGGTGAGGTTTTCTTATGATTACGAACAAGCTTCAGGCCGTTTCCGCGGCTCTTCTTCTCGGCGCCGCTTTGCTGGTGGCCGGTCCGGCTTCCGCCGCTGTGCGCTCTGCCGTCGGCGAACCGTTGCAGCAGGCGATGGCCGCTGCCGCCAAGGGTGACTACAAGGGCGCGATGTCGCTGGTTGAAAAAGCGTCTGCCGTTGCCGATCGCACCGCTGAGGAAAACAGCACCATCAACCAGGTCAAGACCTATGTCGGCGCCAAGTCGGGCGACGCCAGCATCGGCGGCGTGTCGGCCGTCAAGACCAAGCTTGCCAACGACTACAACGCCAAGAACTACGCCGCGGTGATCGCCGACGGTAATGCCTTGCAGGCGGCTGGCGGCATGGACGCCGCTTCGGCCGGCGCCGTGGCACAGGCTTATTACCTGTCGGGCAACAAGGCCGGCTGCGTGAAGTACGTTAAGGGCATGGGCGGCATGGCCGATGAGACCACGCTGCAGCTTCAGATGAAGTGCGCTTATGACACCAACGATCAGGTCAGCCAGCGCGACGCGCTGCAGCAGCTGGTGGCCAAGACCGGCAAGGCCGAATACTGGACTCAGCTCCTGAAGATCGCTGATACCGCCAAGGGCCTGACCGACCATCAGTCGCTGAACATCTATCGCTTGAAGTACCTGACGGGCACGCTGGCGACCAAGGATGACTACATCAACATGGCGCAGATCGACCTGCAGCTCGGCTTCCCGCAGGAAGCTTCCGCTGTGATGGACAAGGGCGCTGCCGCCGGTCTGCTCAACGACGATCGCTCCAAGAAGCTTGCGGCGCTCGCCAAGCAACAGTCCGGTCAGATTGCTGCCGGTCAGGCTGCGGCTGTCACCGCTGCCAAGGACGGCGATTCTCTGATCAAGATCGCCGAACAGCAGGTCGGCGCCGGTCAGGCCAAGGAAGCCGTGACCACGGCCAAGAACGGCATCGCCAAGGGCGCGAAGGACAAGGAACAAGCCGCTATCGTGTTGGGCCTGGCGCAGGTTGCGTCTGGTGCCGCCGCTGATGGCGTCAAGACCCTGAACGCCGCCAAGGCCGGCGACGGCGCTGGTCCCATGATTGTGGGCCTCTATGCCGTCTACGCGGCGCACCCCACCACCGTGGGTGGCAAGGCTGCTCCTGCTGCTATGGCTCCCGCCAAGAAGTAAGAGACGTTTTTTTCTTAGCGAAACCGGGCGTCCGAAAGGCCGCCCGGTTTTTCTTTTTGGGCCAGCAGGTAACTGCGCACGTCGGTATCGGGCGCCTCTTTGACGCCGATGCGCTGGTCCCCAGTTTCCAGATCCGCCAGCGACCAGTCCATCCGGGCTTCATAGGTGCGGTCGAGCTGGTTGCGCAGGCTCTTCTGCGCCGCATACCAGGCCCGTTTCAGGGGGCCGTCCGGGCAAGTGGAAAGCTCGGCGCCTTCCGCACCCCAGCGCCGCTCGGCGCATTGATACGGATCGAACGAAAAGCGGAACAGGCGGCGGCGCGCCTCTTCATAACCGAAAGAGACAGGCGAGCCATCGCTGCGGACATAGCTGACGCTGCACCCTGCGGCGGCGCGATCATAGGCCGCCAGCATGTCGCCCGCCAGATCATTGCCGCGGTAGGCCAGCCGGGCATCTGCGGCGCGAGCCATCGTCATAAAGCGCTCGGCATTGTCGCGCAGTTCCTTGAAAGCGGTCTTGAGCCTGGCGTCGCGTGACGGGGTGGAAAAATCCTCCCATTCGCCTTCGGTGCCATAGATATTGACCGGCAGCCGCGCCGGTTCGGACCTTTTGTCCATCCCCGCTTCCAGTCCCAGATTCACTGCATCGGCGCGATAGGAGAGATCGGCGCAGTTGGACACGACCATGTCAGCCACTTCCCGCACCGGATCGAAGCTCAAGGATCCGCCCGCCATCTGCGCACGGACATAGTCGTAATAATCCATTCGCTGGCCGTTCAGGACAAAGCGGCCACTTCTCCAATCCGTGCCCCGCCAATCGTTGCCGCGCTCCGTGCCGTAGAATTGGGTCAAAGAGAAATCCTGGATCTCGTCGTTCCTCGCCAGCCGGATATGGCCGCCCACCAGCGCGCCGTCCGCGCCCTGTTTTGCTCCTTCCAGCCGCGCCGGCCGCCAATTCTTGAAGCCCGCGCCCATGCCGGGCGAGGAGCGCACAAAGCGCAGATCGTAAAAGCCCCTGGTCAGCGAATTGTCGGGATGGGCATCGATATAGCGAAGCCGGCCATCGGCTTCGACTTTCCAGATCACCGCCAGATGGTCGTTGGGATCATAGATCACCGTGCCGGGTTTGATGGATCCCGGCCCCACCGCCGGCGAATAGAAATCGCTGGCGAGCGGCGCTTCCAGTTCGGGATCGATGCGGTAGGCGGCTGACGACACGCCGTCGCGCAGCACATTCAGAATGGACAGCGCATTGGCGCCGGTCAGGACATCCCGCCGCTCAGCCACCTGATTGCCGCGCGGCGAATAACGGATGTCGGAAGCACGCCCTCTGGGCGCCACATCGGTGACATAGGAAAAAGGCAGCCCCCGGTGCCAGGCATAATAGAAGCGCAGCACATAAGGCAGGTCGGCGCAGTCGGAACGAAAACGCACGCCTTTGGGATCGCTGGCGGCAAAGACATTGGCTTTGTCATGCAGACAGGCATCCACACTGCGGCAGCCCGAAGCACCGATCGCGGCGATGAACTCGCCATAATCGCGTTCGTCCGCCGCCGTCCAGGCGGCATGGCGAATGATGTTTGTGGTGGTGGCCGCAGCGGCGGGCGCCGCCAGAAGCGCGGACATAGCTACCCCAAGATAAAGCGCTTTCAAGCCCATACCGAAGGCTAGCCGCTCAGGCGGGGTTCCGGAAGACGATGGCGCGGGAGAGGGTGAAATTGAACACCAGTCCCGCCAGCACGCCAATGGCCTGGGCGGCATAGGGATAGCTGAAGGGAAACGCCGCATAACGGACCAGCGCCACCGACACGGCATAATTAATCACGGCCCCGAGCAGATTGGCGCCGACAAACCGCAGCCATTCCTGGAATGCCCCCGCAATGGTGCGGGCCCGCCTTTCGGGAAAGGTCAGATAGCGGTTACCCGCCCAGGTAAAACACATGGCGCCGAAGATGGAAAAAACGCGCGCCTGCGCGAAGCTCAATCCCATCCTGTCTGTGCCCCATGCCAGGATGCCGAGGTCCACGAAATAACCGCAGCCGCCCACCAGGGCGAAACGCACAAAGGGATGGCCGATCAAATACCCGATCCATCCGGGACGGCCCTTCATGGTGGCGTAAGATCCTGCGGCCCGGGAATGGACAGATAGGCCATTCGCTTCTGCTCCCAGCGGCCGCGCGTCACGGTATCCAGGATCAGGCCGGCCATCAGTGACAGGAACGCCAGCAGCATCAGGGCAGTCGCCAGCACGGCGGTGGGCAGGCGTGGCACCAGCCCGGTTTCCAGATACTCGCTCACGACCGGTGCGCTGGTGAGCAGCGATGCCAGCGCGAGAATTATAAACCCTGTCATGAAGAACATCAGCGGCCGCTCCTCCCGCATCAGATGCACAATGGTGCGCAGGATGCGAAAGCCGTCCACCCAGGTGTTGAGTTTGGAGACCGATCCCGCCGGCCGCTCTTTATAGCGTGTGCCCAGTTCGGCCATGGGCATCATCAGCCGCACCGCATGCACCGTCAGTTCGGTCTCGATGCCGAAACCCTGGGCGGTGAAAGGAAAGCTTTTGACAAAGCGGCGGGAAAAGACGCGATAGCCCGACAGCATGTCGGTAAGCTGCACATTCAGCAGCAAAGTGGTCAGGCCGGTCAGCATCTGGTTGCCCAGCACATGACCGGGGCGATAGGCGCCGGCCTCGGTATGAATACGCCGGGCGGTGACTAGATCGGTCCCGGTTTCGATCGCGTGCCGGATCAGGCGCGGCGCGGCCTCGGCTTCATAGGTGTCATCGCCATCCACCAGCACATACATGTCGGCATCGACATCGGCGAACATCCGCCGCACCACATTGCCTTTGCCCTGGCGGACTTCCTGGCGCACCACCGCGCCGGCTTCCCGCGCGGCTGCTGCGGTACCGTCGCTGGAGTTGTTATCATAGACATAAATTACCGCGCCCGGCAGCACGCGGCGGAAATCGCGCACCACCGCAGCGATGGCGGCTTCTTCGTTATAACAGGGCACCAGAACGGCAATGCGTGTCATGGTTTTCTCGCAAGCGGGCACCATTGATAGGTGCCTGCCAGATTGGTGTCGAATTGCTGGCATTCGGGCCAGCGGACGGCAAGACTATAGTCTGCGAGCGCGTCGCGCGCCCGTGTCATATCGGTGGCGTCGGCGATCAGGAAAAGATCGCCGCCTTCCGCCAGATGGCGGCCGGCCCGGCTCTTCATCTGACGGGTGAGCTCGGTGCCGTCCTTGGGCTGCACCATCCAGCCATCCACCCGCAGCACCGGAATCTGGGGCGGCAATTGGGTGGCGATAAAGCCCATCGGGCTGTCGCCGGTTATCAGCACCATGGTCCGGTCCGGTTTGGCGATGGGCGGGATCGCGGCCTGCACATAGGGATCGCCCAAGGGCGCCCGCTCCAGGAAATCACTGCGCGCCGTCACCAGAAGCAGAAAGGCGATGGCAGCCAGCGCCAGATAGCGTGTCCGCCGCGACGCCGGATAAAGCCCCACTGCCGTCACGATCAGAATGGGCGCGATCATCTCCAGCGCCACGATGTAGCGATAGATGGCGAACATTTTCAGCCACACCAGATAGCTGACGGCGCAGAAGGCGATCAGCGGCAGCGCCACGCGATTGGTCATCAAGGGATCGCGGCTTTGGCGCTTGGCCACCCAAAGGATGATGGCGGCGATCACCAGAAAATAGGCGGCACAGACGCGGAAATCCTGAAAGCCCAGATCGTCGGCGACATGCCAGTCCACCGAGAACAGAATGGGGAACAGCACTTCCCGCCAGAAATGCGTGGGGACAAAGCGCAAGTCGCGATACGGCGCGGCCAGCACCAAAGGCGAGCGCCAATACTCGTTGAAATAGGGAAAGAGCGGGTTGCCGGTGAGATGATACATCTTCAGCATCCACGGCGCGCTGAACAGGGTGAACCCCGCCAGCCCGCCCACGCCGCCGCCGATCAATCGCGCCGCTTGTTGTTTCCCGCTTCCGCCCAAAGCCAGCAGCGCCGCGGCAAAGCCGATGCAGAACGGCATCTCCGGCAGCTTCAGTCCCATCGCCATGCCGGTGATCAGCCCGGCCAATCCGGCGATCAGGGCGGCGCCCTGTGGCGGCCCATCCCGCAGGCGGCGCTGGCAGACAATCAAAATCGCCAGCCCCGTGAACACGAACAGGCTCATCACATTGTCGTAATAGGTGGTGCCGAACTCGGTGAGCGTGAGCGCGCCGAATTCGCCCGCCAGCGCCAGCGCCCCCGCCGCCAATTTCTTGTCGGCAAAGTTCAGGCCTTCGCGCGCAATCAGATACAGCGGAACGACATTGGCGCCCTGCACGGCGCCCAGCATCGCCAGCGCGATCCAGGATCGCGTGTGGGTGGCCAGCAGATAGAAAGGAATGTCGAGAAAGGGATTGTACCAGCTCGCCTGATGGGCGACGGCGACATCAAGGCCCAGCCGCCCGTTGAGAAAGGCGTAGGGCGCGTACCAGTGATAATTGCGGAAATCCCAGCTGGTGTCCTTGCCCAGGACCACGACAAACGCGGCCCAGAACAGGATCACCAGACTCAGAAAAAGCCATTCCCTGCGGTCAAGAAAAGGGCGGGGCGCCAACGCCATCGGGGACAGGGAACCTCTGCTTTCCCATGATTCTAGCGCAGACCTCGCCTTAAGAGAAAGGCCGCTGTTTCAGGCGGTTAATCTGGATCTGGTTCGACCAGGATATTGCGCAGGAATTGCAGGGTGCAGGCCCGCCAGGAATGGCCCAGGGCGAATTCCCTGGGGGTGGGGCTGCCAGGCGCCCTGGCGATCTGGAGCGCCCCCAGACAGGCCTTTTTCAGGTCTTCGTCCAGCACGCCCACCGGGGCGTCGCCGACCACATCCAGAGGCCCCTGCACCGGATAGGCGGCCACTGGCAGTCCGCAGGCCATAGCTTCCAGCAACACCAGGCCGAAGGTGTCGGTGCGGCTGGGAAAGACAAACACGGTGCTGGCGGCATAGGTCCGCACCAGCGCGTCGCCGTCCAAGGCGCCCAGGAAACGCACAGCGGGATATTTCTGTGTCAGCGCCGCGCGGGCCGGGCCATCGCCCACCACCAGCTTGGTGCCGGGCAGATCCAGCGCCAGAAACTCTTCGATATTCTTTTCCACCGCGACGCGCCCGACATAGAGCCAGACCGGCGCTTCATAAGGCAGGGTTGCATCCGGGATGGGATGAAAGCGCTCCACATCCACCCCGCGCGACCAGATGCGCAAATGATGAAAGCCATGCGCTTGCATTTCGCGCTTCAGGCTTTGGGTCGCCACCATCATCGCCTCGGCCGGGCCATGGAACCAGCGCAGCCAGGCATAGACCGCTTCCAGCGGCACAAAGGGAAAGCGTGCTTTCACGTATTCGGGAAAGCGTGTGTGAAAAGAGGTGGAAAAAGAGATGCCGTATTTGATGCAGATGGCGCGCGCCGAAAGCCCCAGCGTACCTTCGGTGGCGATATGCACCGCATCCGGGGCGAAGCTGCGGATTTCCTTTTCCAGCGTGGCGCGGGGAAACAGCGCCAGGCGGATTTCGGGATAGGTCGGCATCGGCACAGTGAAGCGGCCTTCCGGCGTCGCATACCGCACGGTATGGCCCAGATCGGCCAGATCCTGACCCAGCACTTCCAGCGTGCGCACCACGCCATTGACCTGGGGCTTCCAGGCGTCGGTGACGATAAGGATTTTCAAATGCGCGGCCACGCCGGGGACGGGCCCCGGCTGCAAACGCCGCTTTCTACGCGGGAATAAGCGCGGGCGCGGGATCGCCGGCCGGTTCGACGTGACCGGTGCGGACGGCGCTTCTTTGAGGCGGGAGTTCCCAGCGCAGAATCTCCATATTTCCGCGGGCATCTTCGACAAGGGCGCTGCAGCTTTCAACCCAGTCTCCGTCGTTGAGATAAAGGACATCCCCGATCATGCGGATTTCGGCTTGGTGGATGTGGCCGCAAACCACCCCGTCTACGCCCCGCCTCCTGGCTTCCGCCGCAACGGTTTCTTCGTAGTGGGAGATATATTCGACCGCGTTCTTGACCTTGTGCTTCAGCCAGGCCGACAGCGACCAGTAAGGCAGGCCCAGCGCCTTGCGCACGCGGAACAGAAGATCGTTGCCGCGAAGCGCCATGCCGTAAGCCCAGTCGCCGGCATGGGCCAGCCATTTGGCGCAGGCGATCACGCCGTCGAAGCGGTCGCCGTGCAGCACCAGGAAACGCTTGCCGTCCGCGGTGACATGCACCGTCTCGTTGATGATCTCGACACCGGCAAACAGCCGGCCGGCATAATCGCGGGCGAATTCGTCATGATTGCCGGGCACGAAAATCACCCGTGTGCCGCCATCCGCCTTGCGCAGGATTTCCGCAATCACCTGGGTATGGGCTTGCGGCCAGATCCAGCGGCGCTTGAGCTGCCAGCCATCGACAATGTCCCCCACCAGAAACAGGGTCTCGCATTCGTTATGGACCAGGAAATCCACCAGCGCTTCGGCCTTGCAGCCGCGCGTGCCCAGATGGGTGTCGGAAATGAAGATCGTGCGGTGGCTGCGAACCGGCCTTGTGTCAAAGGCGGCAGGTGCAACGCGCCGGGCCGATGGCAGCCCCAAATTTCCCAGGGCGCTTTCGAACCACAGACCTCGGCTGGCCAAGGGCAAATCGGACGAAGAGTCCATCGTTCGTTCTCCTAACTATCGGAAAGCGCCGCCAGATTTGGCCCTTCCGGGATTGGCGGTTTGCTAAATGCTTCGCGCGAATCTTTTGTTGCGTGGCCACGACAGGGATGTGAATTCACGCATCACGACGGGGGAACTCGGCTTTTGCCCCGACGCACCATTGCGAAAATGATGCGTCAGCCATGCACGGCTGTGAAATTTCTCCTTGGTTTTCCTGGGAATTTATTCACACCTGCCTATTTTTTAGACTTGCACTAAACTACGGTCTTCGGCATATTGTTGCAGCGCGGTATTGCGATCTCCGATTGCGAAGCCGCCGCCCTTCCTGGGCGGTTCCTCCCTGAACTTGGCCGCTCTCGTAGCGGCCATTTTTTTGCGCTGTCCTTTTGCGTCGTGGCGGCGTTGCCGCTTCGCTTGTGGGCAAAGCTCACGGCCCTCGCGGCGCCTGGCCACGCCGCAAAAGTCCTAGCGCAAAATGGAGTTCTATTCGGCTACCAAGGGCAGGCCGCCGCGGCGGCCCAGGATCGAGAGCGGCAGCGATGTCAGCTTGGTCATCGCATCCGTCAGCCGCTTTTGAATGGCGCCGAACGCGGCGCGTTTCACCAGGCTCTCTTCTTCCAGATACAGGCTGCGGTTGATCTCGATCTGCAGCGCATGGCAGTTGCTGTCGCCCTTGCCATAGCGCGATGTGGTGTAACCGCCGGCATAAGGCGAATTGCGCGCGATGGAGAAACCCGCGCCGGTAAAGGCGTTTTCCGCCCAGGCAGTGAGCGCGGGCGCCGCCGAAGCGCCATAACGGTCACCCAGAACAATATCGGGCACCGACAGCGCTGACGGCATGGAATGGCAATCAATCACGATGGCGGTGCCGAAGCGCGCCATGGTTTCTTCAATCAGCAAACTCAACGCCAGGTGATAGGGCTTGTGCAGGAATTCGATGCGGCTGCGGGCTTCTTCGGGCGCCAGCTTGCTCCGATAGATTTCTGCGCCATCGCGCACAATGCGGGGAATGGCGCCAAGCCCCGCCTGCACCCGCGGCGTGGGTGCATCCACCGCCATCTGAAGCGGGCCGGAAAACATGGCCGGGTCCAGCTCGGCCGGGGCCCGGTTCACGTCGCAATAGGCGCGGGGAAAGCTGGCGGCGATCAACGGGGCGCCCAGGGCCGTGGCGCCGGCGAACAATTCATCGACAAACGCGTCTTCGGAGCGGCGCAGGGTCAGCGCGGAAAGCCGGCTCTTTTCCGTCAGGCTGGTGGGATAAACCCGGCCCGAATGGGGGGAGGCGAAAACAAAGGGCAGGGTCTGGCGCCCGGGGCGCGAAATCCGGAACGGCTGGGAATAAAGCAGGGCCAGAGAGGCATCACCGGCGGCATCGGCGGAACTCGGGGGGGCCATGGCAAAGCTCGGATGAGGCCCCTTAAGACAAGCCCATGCGGGGCCCCCGCGCAAGCGGCCCGTTAACCGCTGTTTACGCTTTGCCGTTTATAGGTTTTATTGCAAGCCAAGGGCAGGGCGGTTCGATGGCGCATATCCTTCTTGCGGAAGACGATGAGTCTCTACGCAAATTTCTGTGCGCCGCCCTGATCAAGGCCGGCCATAACGTCACTGACTTTGGCGACGGCTCCGAAGCCTGGGACTGCGTCCAGAACGCGGTTTTCGACCTGCTTCTCACCGATATCGTGATGCCCGGCATGGACGGGATCGAACTGGCCAAGCGGGCGGTGGAAATGAACGCCACCCTGAAAGTCATGTTCATCACCGGCTTTGCCGCCGTGGCGCTGCATCCGGCCTCCGGCGCCCCCAAACAGGCCAAAGTCCTGTCCAAACCCTTCCATTTGCGCGAAATCGTGGCGAAAGTGGACCGGATGCTGGCGGCCGCATAAAGCCCCAAAATCGCCTTTCCGAACCTTGCCCTTATGGGGAAGGGGCGGCTAAAACCCCATCCTTCCGGCAATGGCCCGGGCGCGTAGCTCAGCGGGAGAGCACTTCCTTGACATGGAAGGGGTCACAGGTTCGATCCCTGTCGCGCCCACCATTCCCAAACCGCCTATGGCGGTTTGAACGGCGAAGCCCCGCAGAGCTTCGCCGTTTTATCTTGTAAAGCTACTTGGCAGCTGCAATCGCGGCGGCGGCCTTGCCTGCTTCGGCCTGGGCGGCGGCCACGTCACTGGCGGCAATGCCCGCAGTGGCGGCAGCCACGGCCGGCGTCAGCTTGACCTTCACGGCGGCATCGGCTTCGGCAACCGCGCCGGTGCCGGCCTTGGCGCAGGGATTGCCGGGCGCGGCGTCAAAGCCGGCGCCGCTGGGACCGACCAGGCAGTTCAAGACGTGATGCAGATGCATATGCACCTGGTCGATGGTGTTCCCCGCCTTGGCGGCGAAACCGGCATGCTGTTCGGCGACAGTCAATTGCGCGGCGACATCCGCGAAGGCGGCGGTGGGCAATGCCATCGTCACGCAGGACGCGATCAGGAATTTTTTCATCTGTGTTTCCTCTAAAAAATGGGGCGCCACGATGTTACGTGACGCCCCATCTTAGACTACCATTCAAGCGTTGACTACCAGCCGAAAACCATTATTTGTTGTGAACAATCAATGATCTACAGTCACCGATCGGCTTGATTTTTTATAAAAGAAAACCGCAAAATGCCCGCGGAGTTTGAGAAGTTCCGGATGAAAATTTATAGGTTTTATGTTAAATCTCTTTTGGTCTTGAGGGGATAATTCATGCAAACAAGCAAGCTTTATGAACTCAGTAAATATGCGCTGCTTCCGCTCGCAGCGACATTTTTGGTGGGTGTAGATTATTTTACGAAAGACACATGGATCGATACCGGTGTCCCCTACTTCGAGTCGTTTGTATCGTTCCTCATTATAGTCACGCTCGAACGTCTCTACAGATACCGTCATGCGGTTTCCCAAAAACACATGATATGGCGAGACATGGCTTCAACCATGGTCCAGGCCTTTATGGTCGGCAGCGTGTTTGCCTTGGTTCTGTACCCAGTCTTGCACTTCCTCCCAGAG
>CANJIS010000018.1 GCA_947474565.1 Alphaproteobacteria bacterium | reverse complement strand
GGGTAAAACCTCACAAATCCGGTTCCACTGCGTGTCCGTCAATTCGTATCGCTTGACCATTCCTGCCGCTCCGAATCACTCGACCCGGAGCAAACTGAATCAGCCAAAGCCTCTCTTGAGAATCCTGAATGTCGATTGGACCTAGTGCAACGCTTCTACCGTCTCGCTCGGGCGGCAGAGTTTGCTGCCTTTGGGGGTGGTGACGATGGGGCGGTTGAGCAGGATGGGGTGCGCGGCCATGGCGTCGAGCAATTCATCGTCCGATGCGTTTTCCAGTTTCAGTTCGGAATAGAGTTTTTCCTTGGCGCGGACGACATCGCGCACGGGCACGCCCATCTTGTTCACCAGGGCGGCGATCTCATCGCGGGTGAGCGGCGTCTTCAGGTACTCGTTGACCGTAGGCTCAATGCCACGCCCGCGCAGCAGGGCCAGAACGTTGCGGGCGGTACCGCAAGACGGATTGTAGGTCATCGTCACGTTCATCGTTCGTTGCCCAAATTCTGCGCCACCTGATATCGCGGCGCCGCTACGCTGTCGCTAGGCGGGTTATAGACCTGAAATCCGCGCGCGGAGCGCGCCAGATGCTCAGTCATCCGGCCACGGACGAACTGACAGCGTGTCGGCGCACTTAACCAATCCGCACGAGAGGTGGCGTTCATGACAACGCGCAACGCAATATATATGTCGGACCATGTCTGCTTCGCAGACGCAAAAACGCCCGTGTGTACCGGGCCACTATCTTGCCTAAGACCCCCCATGCGCGTATTGTCGCGGCCATCGTGGATACGTCCCGTCCCAGATGAAGCGCAATTGAGACTCCTGCCCGCCTAACGTTGCGCGCCTGGACGAGACAGTTCCTTCCTTCCCTGAGACACACGTAACCCCGGTCCGCCGGCGCATTCCGCGTTGGTGGCCAACTTACTGCAGGAACTACCATGACGATTGGAACCGTGAAGTTTTTCAATACCTCCAAGGGCTTCGGCTTTATCGCTCCGGAAGGCGGCGGCAAGGACGTTTTCGTGCACGCCACCGCTGTTGAAGCAGCCGGCCTGCGCAGCCTGACGGAAGGCCAGAAGGTCTCGTTTGACGTGGTGCCAGACGCTCGTGGCGCCAAGGCTGCGAACCTCAAGGCTGTCTAAGACAGTATTGAAGTTTCCAAAAGTTTGGGCCGGTAGCGAAAGCTGCCGGCCCTTTCTTTTTGGGAATTGGAAAACCGCTACTGGGCGGGCATCGCTGCCTGATCTTTGCCGCCGGGGAATGCGAGGTTCACGGTCTTCTGACCGCTGGAACCGCTGGTGGAGAAATTCGCCGACGCGGTGCGGCCGCTGCCAGGCAGAGACGCCTTCACATCATATTGGCCCGCCGGCGCCTTGATCAGCAGCCAGGGCGCATCGCAATCGGTTTCCATCACCGCCTTGCCGCCCTGGGAAATGGCAACATGCTCCATGGCCTCGTTTTCGCCAGCCGTATTGGAGAAGGTGAGCTTGACGGGGTAACCGCTCCAGGCCGGATTGTCCTTGGCCGAGCCCACGCCGGTGCAGACGGTCTCGATCCCGTTCTGATTGGTGGGCTGGTCCTGAACGGCCAATGCAGGCAAAGCCATCAGGCTGCCGGCGCCGACCGAAACCGCAATGACAAGCATGGATAACCGCATCATCGTCTCTCCTCTTGCCCCTGCGGCTACAACCGCTGGACCGCCTTCCTGGTTCCTGGAATTGATTCCGGGCCACGGTTAAGGGGCTGATTTCACGGCGGTCAGGCCCTATGATGGTTTCCATGGGCCTGGAAAAGCCGCTTCCCAACCTTGTCGCCGGTGACGTCTTCGACGCCGCCGGGCTGCGCGCCGCGCTGGCGGCGCTGGCCGGTTCCGCCCCGGACAATCTGACCCTGCGCAAGGAAGGACTGGGGCTGATCAAGGCCGCTTTCCAAAAAGGGCGGGACGCAGTGCAAGCCGCCGTTACCGGCCAGGGCCTGCATGGTCTTGCCGCAGCCCAGACCCTGTCGGGCCTGCAGGATGCGGTGATCCAGGTCATCTATGACTTCGCCACCAGCCATGTATATCCGGCGGAGAACCCCACCAGCGCCGAGCGCATCACCGTGGTCGCCACCGGCGGATATGGCCGCGGCGAACTGGCGCCGGGATCAGATGTCGATCTTCTGTTCGTGCGCCCGTCCAAGCAGACGCAATGGGGCGAGAGCATCATTGAATTCATTCTCTACATGCTGTGGGACCTGGGGCTGAAGGTGGGTCATGCCACCCGTTCCCTGGCCGATTGCGTGCGCCTAGCCAAACAGGACATCACCATTCGCACCGGCATTCTGGAAGCGCGCTATCTGTGGGGCGACCGCGGCCAGTATGACGAGCTGCGCAAGAAGTTCTGGACCGAAGTCGCCACCGGAAGCGGTCAGGATTTTGTCGAGGCCAAGTTGGCCGAACGCGATCAGCGCCACACCCGCCAAGGCGAAAGCCGTTATCTGGTCGAGCCCAACATCAAGGAGGGCAAGGGCGGTTTGCGTGACCTGCAAACCCTCTATTGGATCGGCAAGTATCTTTATCATTGCGACGACGCCGCCGACCTGGTCGATCATGGCGTCTTCACCAAGGACGAATACAAAACTTTCCAGAAGGCGGAAGCCTTCTTATGGAATGTGCGTGTCCATCTGCACTACCTGGTGGCGCGCGCCGAAGAGCGGCTGTCGTTCGATGTGCAGCCGGGCCTGGCGGCGGCGATGGGCTATACCAATCCCGAAAAGCCGCGCCGCGCCGTGGAAGCTTTCATGCGCGCCTACTTTCTCACCGCCAAGGATGTCGGCGATCTGACGCGTATTTTCTGCGCCGCGCTGGAAGTGCAGCACAGAAAGACGCGGCCATCGCTCACCCGCATCATTCCGGGGTTTCTGAAACCGCGCAGCAGCGGCGATGATTTCTATGTCGAGAATGGCCGGTTGACCGCCGATCCCGGTATCTTCCGCAAAGATCCGGTGAACATGCTGCGCATCTTCCAGACCGCCGACGCCAAGCGGGTGGACATTCACCCCGATGCGCTGCGCACCATCACCCGCTCGCTGGACCTGATTGACGGCAAGCTGCGGGAAAATCCCGAAGCCAACACCGCCTTCCTGTCCATGCTGACATCGCGCAACGACCCGGAGCGGGCGCTGCGGCTGATGAATGAAGCGGGCGTGCTGGGACGCTTTATCCCGGAATTCGGCCATGCCGTGGGACTGATGCAGTTCAACATGTATCACCACTACACGGTGGACGAGCATCTGATCCGCGCCGTGGGCAACCTGGCCGCGATTGAGCGTGGCGACAACAAGGACGATCACCCGCTTTCCACCGAGATCATCAAGCGCATCCAATCGCGCGCGGTGCTGTATTGCGCCGTGCTGCTGCATGACATGGCCAAGGGCCTGCCCGGTGACCACAGCGATGTCGGGGCGGAGATCGCCCGCAGCCTGATGCCGCGGCTGGGCCTGTCGCCTTCCGATACCCAGGCCGTGGCCTGGCTGGTGAAAAACCATCTGGTGATGAGCGACACGGCCCAGCGCCGCGATCTTTCCGATCCCCAAACGGTTCGCGACTTTGTCGCCCAGGTGCAAACGCCGGAAATGCTGCGGCTTCTGCTGATCCTCACCGTCGCCGATATCAAGGCGGTGGGACCGGGCGTGTTCAATGGCTGGAAAGGCCAGCTGCTGCGCGAACTTTATTATGCCGCTGAACAGATGATGACCGGCGGCGACCAGGCCTCGGCGCGCAGCGCGCGGGTGCTGGAAGCCAAGGGGCGGCTTGGCGAGCGCCTGACAGACTTCACGCCGCAGCAGCGCGACAAGGCGCTGACCCACAATTACGACAATTACTGGCTGGCGTTTGAGCCGGACGAGTATGAACGCCACGCCCGCGCCATGGCCAAGGCCGATGCGAGCGGCGATCTGATCGCGCTGGACTTTACGCCCAACAAATTCCGCGCCGTCACCGACATCATGCTCTACACGCCGGACCATGCCGGCCTGTTCTCGACTTTCGCCGGCGCCATCGCCATGTCGGGCGGCTCCATCGTGGATGCCAAGGTCTTCACCACCACCGACGGCTTCGCGCTGGACGTTTTCTCGGTGCAGGATGCGGAAGGCGAAGCCTTCAGCGATACCGAACGCCTGGCGCGGCTGCGCCAGACCATCACCCGGACGCTGCGCGGCGAAATCTGGCCGCGGCGCGAGTTGATGGCGCGCCGTCCGCTCAAGAGCAAAGCCAGCGCCTTCAAGGTTCGGCCCAAGGTTCTGTTCGACAACGAAGCCAGCCGCCTGGCGACCGTGGTCGAAGTGGAATGTCTGGACCGGGTCGGCCTGCTGTACGACGTCACCCAGGCCCTGTTCGAATCCGGCCTATCCATCACCACCTCGATGGTGGCGACCTATGGCGAAAAGGCCGTCGACGTTTTCTATGTGCGCGATGGCTTCGGTCACAAGATCATCCATCCCGAGCGCCTGGCCTCTATCGAAAAGCGCCTAAACCAGGCGCTGGAAGGCCGCCCCGAGGCCGTTCCCCTCTAGGCTTGCGCCGTCTGGTCGGGCATAAACCCGCATCATGAGCACACACAAACCCCTGGTTCTTTCGGGCATGCAGCCCACCAACACGTTGCATCTGGGCAATTACCTGGGCGCGCTGAAGAACTGGGTGCGCATGCAGGAAGAGATGCCCTGCCTGTTTTGTGTCGTGGACATGCACGCCATCACCGCCGATGCCGGTTACGGCAAGCCCGAAGAACTGGCGCGCGCCACCCGCGAAGTCGCTGCCGCCTATATCGCCGGCGGCGTGGATGTTTCGCGCACCCCCATCTTCAACCAGGGCCAGGTGCCGGAACATGCCGAGCTATCCTGGATCTTCAATTGCGTGGCGCGGCTGGGCTGGATGGATCGCATGACCCAGTTCAAGGAAAAATCCGGCAAGCACAAGGAACGGTCCAGCGTCGGCCTTTACACCTATCCCGTGCTGATGGCCGCCGACATTCTGGTTTACAAAGCCACCCATGTGCCCGTGGGTGAAGACCAGAAGCAGCATCTGGAACTGGCGCGCGACATCGCCGGCAAGTTCAACAATGATTACAACGCGCCGGATTTCTTTCCTCAGCCCGAACCGGTGATCACCGGCACCGGCACGCGGGTGATGAGCTTGCGCGACGGCACCAAGAAAATGTCCAAGTCGGACGAAAGCGATGCCAGCCGCATCAACCTGACGGACACCGCCGAAGCGATTGCCGACAAGATCCGGCGCGCCAAGACCGATCCCCATCCGCTGCCTGGCTCCAAAGACGAACTGAAGGAGCGGCCGGAAGCGGAAAATCTTCTCAACATCTATGCCGCCTTGGCCGATCAGGACCGTGACGCGGTGATCGCCGAATTCGCCGGCCAGCAATTTTCCGGGTTCAAGAACAAGCTCGCGGACCTGACCGTGGCCAAGCTGGAACCGATGGCCAAAGAAATGCGCCGCCTGCTGGCCGACCCGGCCGAGATTGACCGCATTCTGAAGGCCGGTGCCCATAAAGCCCGCGCCATCGCGACGCCCATCATAGACGATGTGAAGAAGAAGGTCGGCTTCATCGCCTGAGGCAGTTTGCCCAAGCTATCGGCGCATCTTTGCGCTAGGCTTGCCGCATGACGCTGGACCCGCTTGTCCTGTCCCGGTTGCAATTTGCCTGGGTTATCGCCTGGCACATCCTGCTTCCTGCCATGACCATCGGGCTGGCGTCCTATATCGCGCTGCTGGAAGGCGTTTTCTTTTTCACCGGCCGCGAAAGCTGGCTGCGCATCTCAACCTTCTGGACCCGAATTTTCGCAGTCGCCTTCGGCATGGGCGTCGTCTCCGGGGTGGTGATGCCATTCCAGCTGGGCACCAATTGGAGCCGATTTTCCGACGCCACGGCCAATATTCTGTCACCCATGCTGGCCTATGAAGGATTGACGGCTTTCACGTTGGAGGCGGGCTTCCTCGGAGTGCTGCTGTTCGGGCGCAAGCTGGTGCCGCCCTGGGCGCATTTCGGCGCGGCGTTTATGGTGGCGGCGGGAACCCTGTTTTCATCCTTCTGGATTCTGGTGACCAATAGCTGGATGCAGACCCCGGCGGGTTATCGGATCGAAGACGGCATTTTCCATCCCACCAGCTGGATGGCGATCATCTTCAACCCATCGTTCCCTTACCGCTTCCTGCATACCGTCACCGCTTTTTATGTCACCACCGGTTTTGTCGTGATGGGCGTGGCCGCCTATCTGCTGCTGCGGAAGAAATCCGTGTGCGATGCCAAGCTGATGCTGTCGGTGACGCTGTGGCTTTTGACCCTGCTGGTGCCGCTGCAGATATTCCTGGGCGACCAGCACGGCATCAACACATTCCAATACCAGCCCGCCAAGCTGGCCGCGATTGAAGCGCATTGGGAACGCGGGGCGCATGCGCCGCTGACCCTGTTCGCCATTCCCGATCAGAAGGCCGAGACCAATCACTATGCGATTGACGTGCCCAACCTGGGCAGCCTGATCCTCACCCATGATGCCAATGGCGTGGTGCCCGGCCTGAAGGAATTTCCGCGCCAGGACCGGGCCCCGGTGGCGATTACGTTTTTTGCCTTTCGCATCATGGTGGGCATTGGACTTCTCATGCTCGCGCTGATCGCCGCCGGATTATGGCTGCGATTTTCCAGGCACCTTTATGACCGCGCCTGGTATTTGCGCGCCCTGATGCTGGCTTCGCCGCTGGGTTTCATCGCCGTGGTGGCGGGCTGGACAACAACCGAAGTCGGTCGCCAACCCTGGACGGTTTATGGCGTGATGCGCACAGCGCAATCCGTCACACCGTCACTGACCGGCCTGGACGTCCTGATCTCTCTGACGTGATATGTTCTGGTCTATGCCGTGATGTTTCCGACCGGCCTGTGGGTGATGCTGCGCATGGTGCAGGGTGGCGTGAAACAGCATAACGATGCCCCGGCCAAGCCATTGGCGGGAGGCACGCGATGATTTTCGATTTCGTGCCGGTCTGGACGCTGATCCTGGGCCTTGCGGTCTTCCTCTATGTTTTGCTGGATGGTTTCGATCTGGGTGTCGGCATTCTCTACAATTTCGCCCCCACACGGCAGGCGCGCACCCTGATGATGAATTCCATCGCGCCGATCTGGGATGGCAACGAGACCTGGCTGGTGCTGGGCGGCTTGGGATTGCTGGCGGCGTTTCCGCTGGCGTTCGCCATCATCATTCCGGCGGTTTATTTTCCCATCCTGGTCATGCTGCTGGCGCTGATTTTCCGCGGCGCGGCGTTTGAATTTCATTTCCGCGACCAGGAGCATCGCGGCTTCTGGGACCATGCTTTCGGCTATGGCTCGACGGTGGCGACATTCGCCCAGGGCGTGGTGCTGGGCGCTTTCATTCAAGGCTTTCAAGTGGAAGGGCGGCATTTCACCGGCAGCACCTTCGACTGCATCACGCCTTTCTCCTTGTTCACCGGCCTGGCGCTGGTGCTGGGCTATGGCCTGCTGGGCGCGGGCTGGCTGATCCTGAAGCTGGAAGGTGACCTGCAGAAAAAGGCGCGGGCTCAAGCGCGGTTCTGTTTCCTGGGGACCCTTGTAGCCGTCGGCATCGTCAGTCTGTGGACGCCATGGATGGATGGCGATATCGCGCATCGCTGGTTCTCATGGCCCAATATCGCGCTCCTGAGTCCGGTGCCCTTGCTCACGGCCCTTTTCGCGGTGCTGGAGTTGCGCGCCATCGCCAACCCGAAAGCGGAACTGACTCCGTTTCTTTACGCGATCTGCCTGTTCAGTCTTTCCTATCTTGGGATCGCCATCAGCCTGTTTCCCATGATCGTGCCGCACCACTATACGCTGTGGCAGGCGGCGTCATCGCCAGATACCCAGATATTCCTGGGCGTGGGAACGCTGTTCCTGCTGCCGGTGATCCTGATATACACCGCCTGGTCTTATTGGGTGTTCCGCGGCAAGGCTCGGGGCGAAATCGGATATCACTGAGTTCATGACAAAGACGCTTCTGATCACCGGCGCCGCGAAACGGCTGGGACGGGTCATCGCCCTGGATCTGGCCGAAGCCGGCTGGTCCATCGGGCTGCATTATCACGGCTCGGCCACAGAAGCCGAAGAGACCGCCAGGGATATCCGCGCCAAAGGCGCCAAGGTGGCGCTGTTCGCCGCCAACTTCGCCAATGAAGAAGAAACCGCAGGATTGATAGCGCGCGTCACAAAAGAAATCGGGCCGCTCACCGCCCTGATCAATTCCGCATCCCTGTTCGAAAACGATGATTGGCAAAGCGCCAGCCGCCGAAGCTGGGACGCACATATGGAAGCCAATCTGCGCGCGCCCTTTTTGCTGTCACAGCTTTTCGCCAAGCAACTTCCCAAGGGCGAACGCGGCAACATCATCAACATTATCGACCAGCGCGTCCTGAAGCCGACGCCGCAATTCATTTCCTATAGCCTGAGCAAGGCAGGGCTTTACTGGTTGACCACGACCCTGGCGCAGGCGATGGCGCCCAATATCCGCGTCAATGCCGTGGGGCCAGGACCGACCATGCGCAACGCGCGCCAGTCGGAAGAAGATTTTGAGCGCCAGCGCAAAGCGACGCTGCTGGAGCAGGGCGCCGAACCGAAGGATGTGGCGGCGGCCATCCGCTATCTGCTGGAAGCGCCGTCCGTCACCGGCCAAATGATCGCGGTGGATGGCGGCCAGCATTTGATCTGGCAAACTCCAGATGTACAGGGAACGGAATGACCAGCTTTGCCAGCGCCAGCCACGCCATCCGCCATGTCTTCATCCGCAACCTGGAACTGCCGGCCCAGATCGGGGTCTATCACCACGAAGTGGGAAAGATGCAGCCGGTGCGGATCAATGTGGACATGGCGGTGGAAGACGTGGCTGATCTGGGCGATGACCTTGCCAAGGTGGTGGATTACGGCGTGATCGAAGGAAAGATCCGCGCCATAATCGCCGAGGGTCATGTGAACCTGATCGAAACCCTGGCAGAGCGCATCGCTAAGACCTGTTTCGAGGATTCCCGGGTCAAGACCGCCCGGGTGCGGGTAGAAAAGCTCCACGCCCTGTCGGCGGCAGAGTCCGCAGGCGTTGAGATCGAGCGCACGCGATAATATATTCCCGGTATGACCCCGCTCAAGGGCGCCGACCTCATCACGTCTTATCTCAAGACCCTGCCGGATGCGCCGGGCGTCTATCGCATGATGAATGCGGCGGGCGACGTTCTGTATGTCGGCAAGGCCAAGAACCTGAAGAAGCGCGTCAGCGCCTATGCCACCGGCAAAGTCCATAGCGAACGGCTGACCCGCATGGTGGCGGAAACCGCCGAGATGCTGTTCGTCACTACCGCTTCGGAAACCGAGGCGCTGCTGCTGGAAAGCAACCTGATCAAGCAGCTCAAGCCGCGCTACAATGTTTCCTATCGCGACGACAAAAGCTTCCCCAACATCCTGCTGCGCCAGGACCATCCTTTTCCGCAATTGCTGAAGCATCGCGGCGCCAAAAGCGAGAAGGGTGTCTATTTCGGGCCCTTTGCCAGCGCCGGCGCGGTCACTCGCACGCTCAACACCTTGCAGCGCGCTTTCCTGCTGCGTTCCTGCTCGGATTCTGTGTTCGCGGCGCGCACCCGGCCGTGCCTGCTGTACCAGATCAAGCGCTGCAGCGCGCCTTGCGTCGGCCGCCTGGACGAAGCCGCTTATGGCGAACTGGTGACCGAGACAGCGGATTTCCTGCATGGCAAAAGCCGGGCGGTGCAGGATCTGATGGTCAAGGAGATGACTGCCAAATCCGAGGCATTGGATTTCGAAGCGGCGGCGAAGCTGCGCGACCGGCTGAAGGCCATGAGCCATATCCACGCCAGCCAGGGCATCAATCCTTCCACCTTCGATGAAGCCGATCTTTTCGCCGCCCATACCGAAGGCGGCCAGGTCTGCATCCAGGTGTTCTTTTTCCGCGCCGGACAGAATTGGGGCAACCGGCCCTATTTCCCGCGCATGCCGTTCGACATGCAATTGCCGGAAGTGGTGGAATCCTTTGTCGGGCAATTCTACGACAACCGCACCGCGCCCAAGCTCATACTTCTGTCGGAGGATGTGGAAGATGCGGCGCTGCTGGCCGAGGCGCTGGGTTCACGCGCCGGATACAAAGTTGAAATCTCCAAACCCCAGCGCGGCGAGAAGCGCGAGATCATGGACCGGGCGCTGACCAATGCCCGCGAACAATTGGGCCGCCGCATGGCCGAAAACAGCGCCCAGCTGCAATTGCTGGAAGGCGTGGCGGAAAGTTTCGGCCTGGACGCGCCGCCGCGGCGTATCGAGGTCTATGACAATTCTCATATCCAGGGCGCGCACGCCGTGGGCGCCTTCATTGTCGCGGGACCGGAAGGATTCGAGAAAAGCCAGTATCGCAAGTTCAACATCAAATCTTCGGAACTGACCCCCGGCGACGACTACGCCATGATGCGCGAAGTCCTCACCCGCCGCTTTGCGCGGCTGGTGAAGGAAGAGGCGGAGCCGATCGAGAATACGAAATGGGCGCGGCCCGATCTGGTGCTGATTGACGGCGGCCCGGGGCAGCTCAGCATCGCCTGCCAGGTGTTCGCCGATCTGGGCGTGGAGGATGTAGCGCTGGTAGGAATTTCCAAAGGGCCCGACCGCGACGCCGGGCGCGAGCATTTCTATATCCCGGGCAAGGACCCGTTCCGCCTCGATCTCAAAAGTCCGGTGCTTTATTATTTGCAACGCTTGCGTGACGAAGCGCACCGCTTCGCCATCGGCACCCACCGCAAAAAACGCAGCGCCGCCATCGGGGCCAATCCCCTGGACGAAGTGACGGGTGTTGGCGCTGGCCGCAAACGCGCGCTGTTGCAGCATTTCGGCTCGGCCCGCGCCGTGGCCGCCGCCAGCCTGACCGATCTGCAATCCGTGGCCGGGGTTTCGGAAACATTGGCGAAGAAAATCTACGATTTCTTCCATTCTGGCGGCTCGTAAAGGCCCCAAAAAAGCAGGTTTCCTGCGAGCCACACATGCGTCTAAGCTGCCGCCATGTATTCCCTGCCCAATGCCCTCACCATTCTGCGCATTCTGCTGGTTCCCGTCTTCGCCGTGGCCTTTGTCATGCCCGGCGATGCGGCGCGCATCGTGGCGGTATCGGTGTTTGCGCTGGCCGCCATCAGCGACTGGCTGGACGGTTTTGCCGCCCGCAAGCTGAAGGCGGGATCGGATTTCGGCCGCATGCTGGACCCCATCGCCGACAAGGTACTGGTTGGCGTGGCCTTGATGCTGCTGGTGGCGGAAGGCACCTTCGCACGCCCCACAAACGGCACCCTTAGTCTGCTGCGGCTGGTGCCGGCGCTGATCATCCTGTCGCGCGAGATTCTGGTGTCAGGGTTGCGCGAATTTCTGGCTTCGACCCGCGTCAAGGTGGCCGTCACCGCCATCGCAAAATTCAAAACCGCGGTGCAGATGATCGCGATCGCCACCATGCTGATGACGCCGCTGGCGGATGAGTATCTGCCCGGCATCCCCGCCATGAGCTATGCGGCGCTTGCTTATATTTTGCTGTGGGTCGCGGCGGCGCTGACCGTCTATACCGGCGTGATCTATTTCCGCAGCGGCATGCGCCATATCCGCCCCGGACCGAGCGAAGGCGCTTCACTGGAAGACGCCTAAAATGGGCGGCAGTCTGTGGGTGGTGTTCACCCTGATCGGCGCAGCGGGCCAGACCGCACGCAATGCCATGCAGCAGGAATTGACGCCCAAGCTGGGGGCGCTGGGCGCCACACTGGTGCGCTTTCTGTTCGGCTTTCCGTTTGCGCTGCTGTTTCTGGCAATTGCGCTGATTGCCACCGGCGCGCATCTGCCGGAGATCACCCTGCCCTTCATGGAATGGACAGTGCTGGCCGCTGTCACGCAGATCGCCGGCACCGCCTTGATGCTGATGACGATGGAGCACCGCTCTTTTGTTGTGACGGTGGCCTATCTGAAGACCGAGCCGATCCTGGTTGCGATCATGGGCCTGGTGTTCCTGGGCGATGCCCTCAGCGGCATGACCCTGACCGCCATCCTGATCGCCATGGCGGGAGTGGCGGCGATTTCCGTAAAGCCGGAAGCGCTGACGGGTGGCCCCTCTAAAAATGTGAGAGGGCCCGCGTTGCTGGGCCTGTCGTCGGCGGGATTGTTCGGGCTTTCCAGCGTTTCCTATCGCGGCGCAATCCTCGCCTTGAACATGCCGGGTTACGTCATGCCCGCCACTTTTTCTCTGGCCGCAGGTCTGGCCGTGCAGACCGGATTGCTGCTGGTCTGGTTGCTGCTGTTCAAGCGCAGGACTTTGGCCGCGGGTTTCACCGGCGCGGCGGCATCGGAAATGTGGTTCCTGGCTTTTGCCTTGGCCACCGCCGCCAGCGTGCGGACTCTGGGACTGGTGGATGTGCTGTTCGCACAGATCGTCAGTCACGTGGTCTTCAAGCAGAAGATTATGGCACGGGAGGTTGTGGGGATTGCGCTACTGGTTATCGGCGCAGTGCTCGTTGTGCGCGCCCACCCGGGTTGAGATCAGTTCGCGGGCTTTAAAATCGCGTACATATTGTCGTTGGTGGGAATGCGGCCATAGAGCCGGAATTTCACATCAAATCCGGCTTTCTTCGCCATCGCACCCAACGTGCCCGGCGTGAAATACTGAACATGATCGGGATGGCGGAAGCCCGGCCAATTCTTTCCCAACACCATGCGGTTGACGCAGTTGAAATTGGGCACCTTGACCAGGGCGATGCCGTCCTTGGTCAAGACGCGGCGCGTCTCGATCAGCGCTTCGCGGGGATTGGCTTCATGTTCCAGATAGGACCACAACGTCACACCGGTGAAATACTTTCCCGGCAATTGCTTCAAGCCACCGACGCCATCACTGTTGATCACCTTGCCGCCGCGCGGACCGAATTTTTCCTGCGCCATCGCTGCCGCCTTGGCATCGATCTCGATGCCATGGGGAATGCGGCCTTCATTCAACTTGTCGAAACCCTTGCCGATGGAGCAGCCCACATCCAGCACCGGACCGGCCTTGGCCCAGGCATTGAGCCCGCCGGCCGGCGTGGCATCGCCGAACAGGCCCAGCCGCCAGCGCGTCCACATATCCAGCCGCGCCAGAATCGGCATCGCCTTCAGGCGGCGCAACTCTTCTTTCTTGTGCTGGCGGGTCCAGGAAATTTCGTCATAGAGCGCGCCATATTCTGGCACCCATTCCAGATAGATCAGCTCGCAAGCCGAGCAGCGCCGCATCGGCCAATCGGGATGCTGATAGCGGACCAGAGGCGAAGCGGCCGACGCCGCGCCGCAGGCCGGGCAGTCACGATGGGTGCGCGGCAGGCTTTCGGATTCCATAAATTCAGGCCGTAACCGTGGCAACGCCCCGAACTTCATCGGCATAGGCGTTCATCAGCGTTTCGCTCAACGTGCCAGGCTTGAAACGGTATTCGCCGATCTCCGACACCGGGGTGACTTCCGCAGCCGAACCCGTAAGGAAACATTCGCTGAAATCTGCCATTTCTTCCGGCTTGATATGCCGTTCGACAACCTTGATGCCGCGCGCCTTGGCAATGGCGATCACCGACTGGCGCGTGATGCCGTTGAGGAAACAGTCGGGCGTCGGCGTGTGCAGTGCGCCATCCTTGACGAAGAAGACATTGGCGCCGGTCGCTTCCGCCACGAGGCCGCGATAATCGAACATCAAGGCATCGGCATAGCCGCGCGATTCCGCCGCGTGCTTGGACAGAGTGCAGATCATGTAAAGGCCTGCGGCCTTGGCATGCACCGGCTCAGTCTCAGCCGAAGGGCGGCGCCATTTGGAAATCTCCAGCCGGATACCTTTGAGCTTTTCCGCGGGGCTGAAATAGGACGGCCAGGACCAGGCCGCGATGGCGACATGAATCTTGGTGCTCTGGGCGCTGACCGCCATCATCTCACTGCCGCGAAACGCGACGGGGCGGATATAGCCGTCCTTGATGCCCTGGACATCGGCAGCGGCCTGGCAGGCGGCGTTGATCTCATCCTGGGTGTAGGGAATCGTGAAGCCCAGCGTCTCGGCGGAATCGAACAGGCGCTGGGTATGATCTTTCAGCTTGTAGATGCGGCCGCCATAGATGCGCTCGCCCTCAAACACGCTGGAGGCATAGTGCAGGCCATGGGTCAGGACATGGGTCTGGGCGGACTTCCAGGGCACCAGCTTGCCGTCATACCAAAGGCTGCCTTCGCGCTGGTCGAATGGGATCACGTCTGCCATAGGTCTGTTTCCGCCAAATATCCGGGTTTTTCCGGGCCTTGCCCGCCGCCCGGTCGAAGTTCTAGGGTCATTGCAGCATGGCGGATGCAAAAACCGCAAGACCCAAGGGCCTTTTTGGGGCGCGACAGAGCGTAATAGCTGCCATGAGATATTCACCATGACCGGGTCTTTCGACGATCCGCACCTAGCGGTGGTGGATGACGATGAGCGGCTGCGCGCCCTTCTGACCCGCTATCTTTCAAGCAATGGCTTTCGCGTCAGCGCCGCCCGGGATGCCGCCGAGGCCCGCGCCCTGATGAAAAGCATGGCCTTCGACCTTTTGATCCTGGATGTGATGATGCCCGGTGAATCGGGGCTAGATCTGGCCAAATCGGTGCGCGCCGGCTCCCAGGTTCCCATCCTGATGCTGACGGCGCGGGGCGAGCCTGAGGACCGGATCAAAGGGCTGGAACTGGGGGTGGATGATTATCTGCCCAAGCCGTTCGAGCCGCGCGAATTGCTGCTGCGGGTTTCTGCCCTGCTGCGGCGAACCGCGCCGGTGCAGCGCGGCGCTGCGGGGCCGGTGAAGATGGGAGCAGCGCTTTACGATCCGGACGGCTCACGCCTGACCAAATCCGGCAAGCCGGTGAAGCTCACCAGCGCCGAAGCGGCACTGCTGCAACTTTTCGCCGCCAATGCCGGCCATGCCTTTTCCCGCAGCGATCTGTGCGCCCGGCTGGGTGTGTCGCTGGAACGATCCATTGATGTGCAAGTGACGCGTCTGCGCCGCAAGATCGAGGATGATCCCAAGCTGCCGCTCTATCTGCAGACCGTGCGCGGGGTTGGTTATGTTTTGGTGCCCGATCGTGGCTGACCTCGCAAAGAATTCAGATTCCCAACGCAAAGGCGTTGGGGTGGGAAAATTCGTCAAGCGCTTCCTGCCGCGCGGGCTGTTCGGCCGCTCGCTGATCATCATCGTGGTGCCGATGGTGCTGCTGCAGGGCATCGTCACGTATGTGTTCTTCGAGCGTGATCAGGCCGCCACCACGCGGCGGCTGGCGCGCGATGTTGCGGCCGATGTCGCGCTGCTGGTGGCGCTTGAGGATTCCACCCCGGCCCTGGAGCGCGACGCCCTGCGCGCCTTGTCGGCGCGGCAATTGCGCTATCGCCTCACCTTCCATGACGGCGCCACGTTGCCCCCCAGCCCCCCGCCGAGCAATACGGTGCAAGTGGCGCTGGATGACATCATCGCAACCCGCGTCAGCCCCGACCGGTATTTCACGTCCGCCCGTATGGGCAACAATTTCAATATCAAGGTCGAGACCAAGGATGGCGTGCTGGAGATTGTCGGCCCACGCGACCGCATCACCGTGTCGGGACCAGACATTTTCATTCTCTGGATGGTGGGATCGGCGCTGATCCTGCTGGCCATCGCCACGATCTTTCTGCGCAATCAAGTGCGGCCGATCGAACGGCTGGCGCGGGCGGCGGAGAATTTCGGCAAGGGCCGGCCGGTCCCCGATTTCAAGCCTTATGGCGCCAGCGAAGTGCGCCGCGCCGCGCAAGCCTTTCTCACCATGCGCGAACGCATCGAACGGCATGTTGGCCAGCGCACCGAAATGCTGGCGGGTGTGAGCCACGACCTGAAAACACCGCTGACGCGGATGAAGCTGGCGCTTGCGATGATGGAAGGCAACAAGGATGTCGCCGAACTGCGCGGCGACATCATCGAAATGGAACGCATGCTGGATGAATATCTGGCGTTCGCCCGCGGCGAAGGCGGCGAGGAATCCGAAGTCACGGATCTCGGCGAATTCGTGCGCGACACGGCTGCCGCCGCGGCCAAGGCGCGGCAAGGACGCGACGTGGAGGTCACCGGGCCGGAACGGCTGGCGTTGAACGTGAAGCGCGCGGCGCTACGGCGTTGCCTGACAAACCTGGTGGACAACGCTTTAAAGCACGGCCGCAAGGTGCAGGTGGCGCTGTCGCGCGATGATCGGTTTGTCGAGATCGCGGTGGAAGATGACGGGCCCGGCATTCCGGAAGCCCGGCGGGAAGAAGCCTTCCGGCCCTTTCATCGCCTGGACGAAGGCCGCAACCTGCAAGCCGGCGGCTCCGGCCTTGGCCTGGCCATCGCCCGCGATATCGCGCGGGCGCATGGCGGAGATATCGTATTGGATAAAAGCGGCCTGGGCGGATTGAAAGCGACGATAAGACTGCCGGTTTAGCGCAATTCCACGGCGCGTTTGCGCGCGGCCGACACGGCGCGCTTCATCAGCGCAACAAGACCCTCATCCGCCATCAGCACTTTCAGCGCCGCTTCGGTGGTGCCGCCGGGGCTTGTCACCGCCTGACGCAAAGCGGCGGCGGAGGACTTATCTGTGTCGAGCAAAGCGCCGGCGCCGGAAACGGTGGCGCGGGCCAGCTTTTCGGCATCGGCTTTGGAAAGGCCTTCCGCGATGCCGGCTTCGGTGAGTGCTTCGGCCATCAAGAACAGATAGGCCGGGCCGGAACCGGACACGGCGGTGACACTGTCGATCAGCGCTTCGGTTTTGACCCAGAGGGTTTCGCCCAGCGCCGCCAGCAAAAGCGTGGCGCGCTTGCGGTCAGCAGGCGTCGCGCCCTTGGCCGCATAAAGTCCCGTGATGCCCTGACCGATGGCGCCGGGCGTATTGGGCATGGCGCGGATGATGCGGGCCTTTGCTCCCCAGGCGGCTACGAGGCGCTTGGTATCGGTGCCTGCCGCGATGGAAATCATCAGTGCCCCCTCTTTTCCACTCGAAGAGTTGGCGATGTCCGCCAGCGTGCCCGCACCATCTTTCAGAATCTGGGGCTTGATCGCCACCACACAGGCGGAGAATTTCTTCGCCGGCAATGCGGCCAGCAGCGTGATCTTTTTCTTTTTGGCGAGCGCTTTGATTTCAGCGGAAGGCTTGGGTTCGACCACCGTAATGGGGCCGATACCTTGCGCGATCCATCCTTTGAGAAGGGCGCCGCCCATGCGGCCCGCGCCCACCAGGATCACTTCTTTATCGCGTGCCTTCGGCACGGGGGTCACGCTCGCCCCACGCACTCCAGCACCGCGGCATCCACCGCTTCCTTGGCGCTTTTGCCGCCCCACAGCACAAACTGGAAGGCGGGGTAGTAATGTTCGCAGGCTTCCAGCGCCAGGTTGAGCATCGCTTCACACTGGGAAGGGCTGGCCTCGGCGCCGGGGAAAATCATGGCGTGGCGGAACACCACGGTGCCGTCTTCATGCCAAAGATCGAAATGGCCGATCCAGAGACGGGCGTTCACATACATCAGAAGGTCGGCGATGTTCTGGCGATGCACCCCCTCGGTGATGCGCATGTCGAACGTGGACGACAAGTGCAGCGACTTCAGGTCATCGCGCCAGGCGAAGCTGAAATGATGGTCGCTCCACTTTCCCGCCACGGACAGGTTCAGTTCGTCACGGTTGGCCCGCTCGAAAGCCCAGCCATTCTCTTCCACCGTCCGCTCCAACAGATCGATTGGATGGGGCGCAAAGGACGTTTCGTCCTGGTGGATAAATGTCATTTGCGAAAATCGTCTCCAAACCACAACGCGAAGCAGTTGCGATCCAAACTGGCACAAGATTTTGCGGTGAGACAAGAGTCCCAGCCTCGCCAACCGTGTATAGGAAAAAGATTCCACAGCTTTGGCAGCGGACCGGATTTCAGTGCGAATTCATGCACAAAGACTCGAAAGACGAGTCGATTCTGGGGCTTAGCTTTTCTTCGCCGCTTCCAGGGCCGCGATCCGGGCGGCGAGGGCCTCATTTTCAGCACGGGCCTTGGCGGCCATCGCCTTCACGGCTTCGAATTCCTCACGTGGAACAAAGTCCATATCGGCCACCAGCCGTTCCAGCCGCTGCTTCATGAAAGTGTCGATTTCGGCCCGCACGCCCTGGGCCATGCCGGCGGCATCGGTAAAGGCCTTGGCCAGGCCATCGAGAAAGGGGTTGTCGGTCTGTGCCATGGGAAACTCCTGAGCGGTTTATGACCGCCCACCTCTTCTAACTCAAGTTTACTTGACACTGCACCCGAAGCACCGCGATTTATCCCGCAATGGTCCTGGCTACCCTTCCCTTCCCCAATTTCGACCCCGTGCTGGTGCAGCTGGGGCCGTTTGCGATCCGCTGGTATGCCCTGGCCTATATCGGGGGCCTGCTGTTGGGCTGGGGCGGCATTATCCTGCTTCTGCGGCGCAAGCAGCTTTGGGCCGCGCCACCTTATAATGGCAAGCCGCCCGCCACCGAGGACCAGATCGGCGACCTGGTGGTGTGGATGACCTTCGGCGTCATTCTGGGCGGCCGCTTCGGCTGGGACCTGCTCTATGGCGTCGTGCTTTGCAGTGTGTCGCCCTATGCCGATTTCTGCCGCGGCCTGCCGATGGAATTCGTCACCAACCCCATCAAGCTGATCGCAGCCTGGGAAGGCGGCATGTCCTTCCATGGCGGCTTGCTGGGCGTGATCATCGCCATGGCGTGGTTCTGCCGCCGTCAGAAATTGAATCTCCTCTCCATCGCCGATCTGGTGTGCCTGGTGGCGCCGATTGGACTGTTCTTCGGCCGCATCGCCAATTTCGTGAATGGCGAATTGTGGGGCCGCGTCACCACTGCGCCCTGGGGTATGGTGTTTCCCCGCGCCGGCGACCTGCCGCGCCATCCCAGCCAACTGTACGAAGCGGCGATGGAAGGCGTGGCGTTGTTCGTCATCCTGCAGATTTGCCTGGCCCTGGGTTTGCACCGGCGGCCGGGATTGCTCGCCGCCATTTTCATGACGGGTTATGGCGCATTCCGTTTCATCTCTGAATTCTTCCGCGAACCCGACGCGCCGTTCCTGGGACCGGTGAGCATGGGCATGGCGCTTTCCATTCCGATATGGCTGGCGGCGGGCGCATTGTTTGCGTTGAGCCTCAAGCCGCGCCCGGCGCGCGCATGAACGCGCTGGAAGCGCGTATCGCTGCCCTGATCGCGGTGCAGGGTCCGATTTCCGTGGCGCAGTATATGACCTTGGCATTGCATGATGCCGAAGGCGGCTATTACGCAACCCGCGAGCCCTTCGGCGCAGCAGGCGATTTCATAACCGCACCCGAGATCAGCCAGATGTTCGGCGAGATGCTGGGCCTGTGGTGCGTGCAGGTGTGGCACGATCAGGGCCAGCCGAAGCAAAAGCGATTGGTGGAGCTGGGACCGGGCCGCGGCACCTTGATGGCCGATGTGTTGCGCGCCGCCAAGGCCGCGCCGGAATTCCTGGTGGGGCTGGAAGTGGTGCTGGTCGAGGCCAGCCCGGTGCTACAGCAAGTACAAGCAGCGAAATTGAGCGGCAGCGGCGTGAACGTGCGCTGGATCAGCCATTTCGATGACAGCCTGACGGACCGGCCTTTGTTTGTGCTGGCCAACGAATTCTTCGACGCCCTGCCCATCCGCCAATATGTAAAGACGCAAACAGGCTGGCGTGAACGCATGATCGTGGCCAAAGACGAAAATCTGGATTTCGCGCTGGCACCCCTGCCCACGCCCAGCGCCATCATTCCGGCCAGCCGCGCCGGCGCGCCGGATGGCGGCGCCTACGAAGTCTCGCCTGCCTCCACCGCGCTGGTGGAAACCATTGCACAAACGATTGCGGAAAAAGGCGGCGGCGCCCTGCTCCTGGATTATGGCTATGGCGAGGAATCCGGGTTCGGCGAAACCCTGCAGGCCGTGGGCGGGCATGCGTTTGCTGATGTGTTGGCCGAACCGGGTGAGAATGACCTGTCCGCCCATGTCGATTTCGCGGCCTTGGCGCAAGCGGCCAGGCATGGCGGCGCTGCCGCTTATGGCCCCAAAACCCAAGGCGCGTTCCTGGCTGAGTTGGGCCTGACATCGCGGGCGGAACAATTGATCAAAGCCAATCCGGACGCGGCGCGGACCCTGTTGCAGGCCGTGGCGCGCCTGATAGGCACGGATCAGATGGGAAATTTGTTCAAGGCGCTGGCAATCCTGCCTCAGTCCGCCGCAAGGCCGCCGGGATTTTGAGATAGGATTCGGTATGGCTCTCAACGTCCATCGCGCCGACAGTCTCAATCTGCCCGGCATCGCGCATGGCTTTTTCGGATGCACAGGCGGTGTTTCGGAAGGCCTCTATGCCAGCCTGAATTGCGGCCCGGGCAGCAAGGATGATCCGGCGCGCGTGACGGAAAATCGCCAGCGCGTAACCGCGGCGCTGGCGCCGCAGAGCCATCTCATCACGCTTTCGCAGATTCACAGTCCGGTTGTGCATGTCGTGAAGGAAAACTGGCAGGGCCGGCCGGACGGCGATGGCCTGGTCACCGCCCTGCCCGGGATGGCGTTGGGTATTCAGACCGCCGACTGCACACCCGTGCTGTTCGCAGAGCCGCACGCGCGCGTCATCGGCGCCGCCCATGCCGGCTGGAAGGGAGCATTGGGCGGCGTGCTGGAAGGGGTGATCGCGGCCATGGAAGCACTGGGCGCCAAACGCGGTCAGATACGCGCCGCCATCGGCCCCACCATCCAAAAAGCCAATTACGAAGTGGGCGGCGAATTTCGCGACCGCTTCCTGGAGGTTGATTCTGCGAATGGGGTATTTTTTATCCCCAGCAACCGGGCGGACCATTTCCGCTTCGATCTGCCTGCCTATGCGGCAGGCCGGCTGGCCAAGGCCGGAATCAGCGACATCGCCGACTTGAAGCTTTGTACCTATCCCCCGGAAAACGGCTTTTTCTCATTCCGCCGCACCACCCATCGCAGCGAACCCGATTATGGGCGGCAAATCTCGGCGATTGTGCTCACTTAGCAACGGGTAAGAGGGGCAACGGCAAAGCGGCACTGTGTCCGTTGCGACTTAGCCGGGGGACCGGTACAAGCCGACATCAATTCTTCGTATTGGCGGGGCGCTGAAAATGACGGATCAGAACGGTTCGCGGGGAATGCGCCTGATCGCGGGCAATTCCAATCGCGCTCTGGCCGAGGCCATTGCCCAGCACCTGAAAATCGAGCCGGTCAAGGCGCAGGTGCGCCGCTTCGCCGACATGGAAGTCTTTGTCGAGATTCAGGAGAATGTCCGCGGCGAGGACATGTTCGTGGTCCAGTCCACGTCCTATCCCGCCAACGACAATCTGATGGAATTGCTGATCATGATCGATGCGCTGCGCCGCGCATCGGCCCGGCGCATCACCGCCGTGATCCCCTATTTCGGCTATGCCCGCCAGGACCGCAAAATCGGTCCGCGCACGCCCATTTCCGCCAAACTGGTGGCCAATATGATCACCGAGGCGGGGGCCAACCGCGTCCTCACGATTGATCTGCATGCCGGCCAGATCCAGGGCTTTTTCGACATTCCCACTGACAATCTGTTCGCCATGCCGGTGATGGTGAAGGACATCAGCGAGGTCTGCGGCGCCAACCTGCCCATGGTGGTGTCGCCCGATGTCGGCGGCGTGGTGCGCGCCCGCGCTTTGGCGCGGCGGCTGGGCACAGACCTTGCCATCGTGGACAAGCGCCGCGAGCGCGCCGGTGAATCCGAAGTGATGAACATTATCGGCGATGTCGAAGGCAAAGCCTGTGTGCTGATCGACGATATCGTCGATTCCGGCGGCACCATCTGCAACGCCGCCGATGCCCTGCTGAAGAACGGGGCCACCGAAGTCTATGCCTATGCCACCCATGGCGTGCTGTCGGGCGGCGCGGTGGCGCGGATCAAGGCGTCCAAGCTCAAATCCATGGTGGTGACCGATTCCATCGCCGCCACGGCGGATGTGCAGGCCTGCCCCAATATCCGCACCATTTCCATCGCGCCGTTGCTGGGCGAAGCCATGCGCCGCATCAACAACGAAGCTTCGGTTTCCAGCCTCTTCGATTAATCGAGCCGTTTGCGGATATCGCGATAGGCTGCCGCGATCAGTTTTTCGATCGCGGCTTTGTCGATGCTCTCGCCCCAGCGCAGCTTCACATGCCGCATAGTCTTGCCCGTGCCTTGCAGCAGGCCGGACGGATCCTTCAGCTCTGCGCCGTGGAAGAAACCAATATTGGCGTGGGCGCTGAAGGCGGCGACATACGCGAACGGCGCATCGCCCACACAGGCGGTGGGGCAATCGTCATGCAGGACTTCGCGCACATCGGCGCCAGCGCTTCGCATCTGTTCAAACCAGGGCTGGACCAACTGCCGGTGCTCATCCCCGTGGGCAAACCAGGTTGCGATGGCCCGGTCACGCCGGACAGCACCATCAATGCGGAACAAGACGTTCTTCACGACAGTGCGGTCAGAACCACGCATTCGATCACGGCAACGCCGATCCAGTGGGCGCCATCAATCAGCGACAGTCTTAGGGTGCGCCCCGCGAACCCATTGTTGACCAGGCCGGAGAGCGCCATGAATCCGCCGATCACAAGACCGGTCACCGCACCCACCACCAGACTGCCCACGCCCAGCCCCGACAACAGAAAGCTCAGCAGCGCGGCCATGGCGATTTCCTAGAGGAAAGACAGCGCCATCGGCACATAGGGCACCTAGCGGACTTTGCGCTTGGCCTCGATCTGGGCCGGATCATTGCCCAGAGCGGCGAGCCAGGCCTAGGCCAGGACGTTGTACCAGACGGACCCAAAGACCCAGGCGGCCACGGCCGCTGCCAGGATCGCCAGATAAGGATTGTGCATGGCTTTTCTCCCCTGCCGGCAGGCTAGCATTCCGGCCTGCGCCGAGGTTGTCTTTCGCAAGGCCATCCGCTAAAAGCCACGCCTTTCCGGGGCTTTGCGGCTTGCCGGGTGCATAGGGATCAAGAAAATGGCGCAGATTCAAGAACTTAAGGCGGAAGCGCGCGACGGCAGGGGCAAGGGCCCGGCTTTCCAGGCGCGTTCCAAAGGCCAGATTCCCGGCATCGTTTACGGCGGCCAGGGCGAGCCCGTGACCGTGACCGTGGACGCCCGCACCCTAGAGCGCCAGATCGAAGCCGGTGGCTTCCTGACCACCCTGCTGATGCTGGATGTGGCTGGCAAGAAGACCCGCGTCATTCCCCGCCAGCTGCAGGTTGACCCGGTCAGCGACCGCCCCGTGCATGTCGATTTCATGCGCCTGGCCGAAGGCGCTTCGGTGCGCCTGGAAATTCCGGTGCACTTCAAGGGCCAGGGCGAATCGCCGGGCCTGAAGAAAGGCGGCGTGCTGAATATCGTGCGCCACAAGATGAATGTGATCTGCCCGGCCGACAAGATTCCCAAGGCTATCGAAGTGGACGTGTCCAAGCTGGACATCAACGAAACCCTGCACCTGAACGATCTCGCCCTGCCGGAAGGCGTGAAGCCGATCATAAAGGGCCGTGACGTCACCATCGCTTCCATCGTGGCGCCCACCAGCGTCATCGAAGAGCAGAAGGCTGCTGCCGCGGCTGCCGCCGCCGTTGCCAGTGGCGCTCCTGCTGCCGCCGAAGGCGCTGCCGCCGATGGTGCTGCCCCTGCCGAAGGTGCTGCTGCGGGCGCTGCGCCTGCCGCTGGCGCCAAGGGTGCTGCGCCGGCTGCCGGAGCCAAAGCCGCGGCCGCACCGGCCAAGAAGTAATCGCGCGCGAGGCCTTCGATGGCCGACACCGCGTTGCTCCTTGCGGGCCTGGGAAATCCGGGCCCGCAATATGCGCTCAACCGCCACAATGCCGGCTTCATCCTGGCCGATGCGATCCATGCCGAGTATGGCTTCGGTCCGTTTCGCGCCAAGTTCGAAGGCCTGATCGCGGAAGGCGAACTGGCGGGGCGCAAAGTCCATTTGCTCAAGCCCCAGACCTACATGAACGACAGCGGCCGCAGCGTCGGCGCCGCGTTGAAATTCTTCAAGCTGCCGCTCACCGCGCTGGTGGTGGCGCATGATGAAATCGATCTGGCGGCGGGCAAGCTCAAAGTGAAAACCGGCGGCGGCGATGCCGGGCAGAACGGGCTGCGCTCCATCACTGCCGCGCTGGGACCGGATTATCGGCGGGTGCGGATCGGTATCGGCCATCCCGGCCACAAGGACCGCGTGACGGGCCATGTGCTGCAGAATTTTTCCAAAGACGATCTGGCATGGCTCAAGCCCATGCTGGATGCGATGGTGGAAGCGGCGCCGCTTCTGGCCAAGGATGACGATACCGGTTTCATGAGCAAGGTGGCGCTGTTGTTGCAGCCGCCCCCCAAGGAAAAAAAGAAAGACGAATAATGGGTTTCAAATGCGGAATTGTGGGCCTGCCCAATGTCGGCAAGTCCACCTTGTTCAATGCGCTGACGCAGACCGCGGCGGCGCAGGCGGCCAACTATCCCTTCTGCACCATCGAACCGAATGTGGGCGATGTCGCCGTGCCGGATGAACGGCTTGAAACCCTGTGCGCCATTGCTGGCTCGCAGGAGATCATTCCCACCCGGATCACCTTCGTGGACATTGCCGGGCTGGTGCGCGGCGCTTCGAAAGGCGAAGGCCTGGGCAACCAGTTCCTGGCCAATATCCGGGAAGTGGATGCCGTGGTGCATGTGCTGCGTTGCTTCGAAGACGACGACATCACCCATGTCGAAGGCAAGATCGATCCCATCGCCGATGCCGAGACGGTCGAAACCGAATTGATGCTGGCCGACCTGGACAGTCTGGAAAAACGCCTTCCGGCGCTGGAGAAGAAAGCCAAGGGCGGCGAGAAGGAAGCCAAGGAAGCGGTGACGCTGGTCACCAAAGGCCTGACCCTACTGCGCGAAGGCAAGCCCGCGCGCCTGGCCGAACTGACACAAGAAGAGATCGCGCCCTATTCCCAGCTGGGCCTGATGACCGCCAAGCCGGTTCTCTATGTCTGCAATGTCGAGGAAGCGAGCGCCGCCACCGGTAACGCGATTTCTGCGCGCGCCGAAGAGATGGCCAAGAAGCAAGGCGCCAAAAGCGTCGTGATCTCGGCCAAGATCGAAGAAGAGATCGCCCAGATGCCGGCGGCGGACCGTCCGGACTTCCTGAACTCACTGGGTCTGGAAGAACCGGGCCTTAACCGCCTGATCCGCGCCGGTTATGACCTGCTCGGTCTGCTGACCTTCTTCACGGTGGGACCAAAGGAAGCGCGCGCCTGGACCGTGACCAAGGGCTCCAAGGGTCCACAGGCCGCTGGCGTGATCCATACCGATTTCGAGCATGGCTATATCCGCGCCGAAACCATCGCCTATGCCGACTATATCGCCGGAAAAGGCGAAGCGGGCGCGCGCGAGGCGGGCAAGTTTCGGCTGGAAGGCAAGGAATATGTCGTCGCCGATGGCGACGTCATGCACTTCCGGTTCAATACCTGACACGCGAAGCGTGTCATCCCCGGCGAGCATCGCTTGCGATGCGAGGGAGTTCATTGCGCCAGCGTATGAACGATCCAGCCGGCGCGTGTCCACGCGCCGAAATAACTGGTTTCACCTTGGCGTCCGCACGCTGCCGCTACGGACACTCCGGCGGGATGCCAAGGGGTTAGCGCATACTCGCTTCGATATTGCCGCCATCGACGGTAACGACTGCGGCCGTCGTCTTGCTGGCATTGGCGAGATAGACGAAGGCTTCGGCGACATCTTCCGCCGTGACTTCGCGCTTGAGCAGATTGCCGCTCATATAGTCGGTCTCGGACAGGCCGCGCGCCTTGGAGCGGGCCGCCACCATGTCATCTGTTAGCAGGCCGGTGCGGATGCGGTCGGCATTGACCGCGTTACTGCGGATGCCGTCCTTGCCGTGATCCAGCGCATATTGCTTGACCAGGAAAAAGGTCGCCGCCTTGGGCAGGCCGTAAGGCCCAAAATCCTTGCCCGGATTGACCGCCTGCTTGGAGGTGTTGAACAGCAGGCAGCCAAAGGTTCCCTGGGCCTGCATGATGCGCACCGCATTCTGGGCCACATTCTGATGCGCCCAGAAATTCAGTTCAAAAGACTTGCGCAGGATTTCGTCATCGACCTTGCCGATGGTGCCCTGCCAGGCGGCGCCGGCATTGGACACCACGATATCCACGCCGCCGAACTTGGCGACCACCTTGTCGAAGGCAGCCTTGATGCTGGCCGGATCGGTGACGTCGCAAGCCACAGCGAGCGCCTTGCCGCCGATCTTTTTCGCCGCTGCTTTGGCCGCGTCTTCGTCGCGGTCCAGGATGGCGATTTCCGCGTCTTCCTTGGCCATCGCCTTTGCGGTGGCGGCGCCGATACCCGAAGCGCCGCCGGTGATCACCGCCACCTGGCGGGCCAGCGACTTTTCGTTCGACTTGCCCAGCTTGGCCTGTTCCAGCGACCAGTATTCCACTTCGAACATGTCGAAGTCGGAGATGGAGCGGTATTCGCCGATGGCTTCGGCATCGGTGATGACGGCAATGGCGTTCTCGGCGATATCGGCTGCGATGGCGGCATCCTTGGCGGAGGCGCCGATGCCAAACATGCCGACGCCCGGCACCAGGATCACCCGCGGCAGGGGATCGAGTTCCTTTTTCTTGACCGCGCTTTTTTCATTGTTCGTTTCGAAATAGCGGTGATAGCGGGCGACGAAAGCCTGCACGGCTTCGTGCACATCCTTCGCCCACTCATCGAGCTTGCCGGCTTCCGGCGCGGGCACGATCACCGGCCAGTTCTTGGTGCGGATGGTATGGTCAGGCGTGACCACGCCGATCTGGCTGTAACGGGCCAGCTCGGCGCCATTCACGTAATTCAGAATCTGTTCGTTGGTGCGGAAATCCAGAATCTGGCGCTTGGCAGTGCCGGCCAGGGCATTCTTTTCAATCGCCACCGCGCCACGCAGGATGGGGGCAATTTCCGGCACCGACGCGATCCTGGCCGGCAGCTTGCCCGCCGCCAGCGCCTTGCGCTGACGGATCAGGCGCTCTTCCGCCATGGTAACGAATTCGATCATGCGGCTGTAAGCCTGCTCGGCCGTGTCGCCCATGGTGAAGATGCCATGTTGAAGAAGCACCAACCCTTCGGCCTTGGGATGCTTGTCGAACACTTCGGCAACCGCCTTGGCCAGCGCGAAGCCCGGAATGGTGTAGGGCACATAGGCGACGCGATCGCCATAGACTTCCTGCACCAGCGCCTTGTTGTCGGGCTGATCGGTCAGCGCCAAGACGGCGGTGGAATGAACATGGTCGATGAATTTGTGCGGCAGGAAAGCGTGCAGCAGGGTTTCGACCGACGGATTGGGCGACGAGGAATCCAGCAGATTGATGCGCTGGTAATTGACCATGTCTTCGTCGGACAGCTTGTCCAGCTTGCGCAGCTTCCGCAGCGGTTCCAGGCGAACAGCGGGAAGACCGGCGGGCTCGATCACGCCCATGTCCCAGCCCGAGCCCTTGATGCAGATCACGTCCACATCTTCGCCCAGCTGATCCTTGACCGTGGTTTTGACCGACGTGTTGCCGCCGCCATGCAGCACCATGCGGGGATCAGAGCCCAGCAGGCGGGTGGTGTAGGTGCGCACCGCCAGATCGGCATTGACGCCCTTGGGGGCGTAGTCAGCGGCGAATTTCTGGGCTTCGGCGGCGTTCCAACGCGACTGCATGAGCTCTAAACCTGTCTATTGGGCCTTGGGAAAAAGGCTCCGTAAGCCTTCGATGCTGGCGGCGCAAGTGCCGCGTTCGGTGATCAGGCCGGTGACCAGACGGGCCGGCGTAACGTCAAAGCCGGGATTGGCGGCGGGCGAGCCGGGAGCGGCGATTTCCACCGTCACCAGGCTACCATTTTCCGTGCGGCCCCGCATTTTCAGCACTTCATCCGCGCTGCGCTCCTCAATGGGAATGTCGCGGCCCGAGGCCATGGTCCAGTCGATGGTGGAACTGGGCAGCGCCACATAGAAAGGAACATTGTTATCCTTGGCCGCCAGCGCCTTCAGATAGGTGCCGATCTTGTTGGCGACATCGCCATTGGCGGTGACGCGGTCGGTACCGACGATCACCATGTCCACCTGCCCGTCCTGCATGTAATGGCCGCCGGCATTATCGGCCAGGATGGTGTGGGCAACGCCATGGCTGCCCAGTTCGAACGCCGTCAGCGACGCGCCTTGATTGCGGGGGCGGGTTTCATCGACCCAGACGTGAAGAGGAATGCCCGCATCATGCGCCATATAGATCGGCGCTAAAGCCGTGCCGTAATCCACCGTCGCCAGCCAGCCGGCGTTGCAATGGGTGAGGATATTGAGCTTCGCGCCCTTCTTCTTCTGCGAAAGCTCGCGGATGATTTTCAGGCCATGCTCGCCGATAGACATGCTCATCGCCACATCTTCATCGGCGATGGCGGCAGCTTCCTTCCACGCTAGGGCGGCGCGTTCGGTACAGGGGCGATTGAGCAGCGCATCGCGCATCCGGCCGACGGCCCAGCGCAGGTTGATCGCGGTGGGGCGCGTTTCCGCCAGCATATCGTGCATGCGGGTAAGATTTTCGTCCGAAGGATCGCTGCGCATCGCCAGCGCCAGACCATAGGCGCCCACGGCACCGATCAGAGGCGCGCCGCGCGTGTTCATGTCCTTGATCACCCGCGCCGCGTCGTCGGCGGTGCGCAGGGTGAGCGTGACGAGCTCATGCGGCAGCCGCGCCTGATCGATAATGCCGCACGCATCCTCGCCGATGGGCCAGACAGAACGATAATGTTGGCCATTGATCTTCATTTGGGCTGCGTCGCTTTCATGGACGGGAATTCGCAGATTTTGTCGTACCAGGCCGACAATTTGGGGCGTGTGGCGCGCCAATCAAGCTCCACCTTGCGGAATTCGACATAGCCGATGGCGCAGGCGACAGAAATTTCGCCAATGGTGGGAACTTCAGCGAAATTCACCTTCTCCAGCATATCCAGAGACGCCAGCAGCGCGGCGCGGTGGCGTTCGACATGGACCGGGTTGGCAACCGCCTGGCGGCTTTCGGTGACAAGCGCCACGGCGGCATCCGCCAAGCCATCGCCCAGCGCCTGCAGCGTCAGCGCTTTCCACTTGCCGCTGTTGGTGCGCCAGACAGAAATTCCCGGGAAGAATTTTCCCCCGCCCTGCTGATTGAGATATTCGCAGATCACCGGCGAGTCGAAAATCGCAGAGCCATCGTCCAGCACCAGAGCGGGGATCTTGCCCAGCGGATTGACGCGGCGAAATTCCTCGGCGTTTTCGGGACGGGCAAGAACTTCCAGCGTCAGGCCCAGATCATGCGCGATCACCATCGCCTTGCGGGCGAAAGGCGAAATCGGGGTCCCGTAAAGCTTCAAGATCAGTGGCCTTCAAACGCTACGAGGGCGCTGACCGGCTTGCCCAGGGCGCGTAGTTTGTTGGCGCCGCCCAGCTCCGGCAGGTCGATGACAAACGAGCAGCCCACCACCTTGGCCCCTGCCCGTTCCAGCAAGCGGATGCCGGCCGAAGCCGTGCCGCCGGTTGCGATCAGATCGTCCACCAGCAGAACCAGTTCGCCCGGCTTGATGGCGTCGGTGTGAATCTCAACCCGGTCGGTGCCGTATTCCAGAGCATAATCTTCACCGATCACGGTGTGGGGCAGCTTGCCCTTCTTGCGCACCGGAATGAACCCAACGCCCAGCTGATGCGCCACCGCGCCGCCCAGAATAAAGCCGCGCGCTTCAAGGCCCGCCACCGCGTCGATCTTCATGCCACAATAAGGCTGCACCAGCGCGTCAACGGCGGCGCGGAAGGCGCGCGGATTTCCCAGCAGCGTGGTGATGTCGCGGAACATGATCCCTTTCTTGGGATAGTCCGGGATGGTGCGAATGGCGGCTTTGAAATCCATGATTATTTCTTCCTCAAGACGCGTCCGGCCACGGCATCGAGCTTGGCCATCAGGGCGGGATCGCGCTTTTCCGGCGCGGTGATCAGCGCCATGTCGAGCATGGTTTCCACGCCCAGCGGGCATGGCTTGCGTTCCGGGCCCAGCTTATTGGCGAGCGCCATGATCAATTTGCGGGCACTGGCGGCGTTGGCGTGCATCACCTTGATCACCGCATCGACGGTGACGGAGTCATGATTGTCGTGCCAGCAATCGTAATCGGTCACCATCGCGACAATGGCGTAAGGCAGCTCTGCCTCGCGGGCCAGCTTGGCCTCGGGCATCGCGGTCATGCCGATCACGCTGCAACCCCAGTCGCGATACAGAAAGCTTTCGGCGCGGGTGGAGAATTGCGGCCCTTCCATGCAGATGTACGTGCCGCCTTCGCTGTGGCTGATCTTTTCCTCGCGGGCGCACTCCGCCAGCGCGCCCGAAAGATGCGGACAGACCGGATGGGCCATGGGCACATGGGCGACAAAGCCGGGGCCGAAAAAACTTTTCTCGCGCGCAAACGTGCGGTCGATAAACTGGTCGGCCATCACGAAAGTGCCGGGCGGCAACTCTTCCTTCAGCGAGCCGCAGGCCGAGACCGAAATCACATCGGTGACGCCGACACGCTTCAAGGCATCGATATTGGCGCGGTAATTGATGCTGATCGGGGTCTGGATGTGACCGCGGCCATGGCGCGGCAGGAACACCATATCGACGCCATGAAAGACGCCGGTGAGAAGCTGGTCGGAGGGCTCCCCCCAGGGGCCTTTGACCGTCTGCCATTTGGCGTTTTCCAGGCCCGGAATCTCATAGACCCCGCTGCCGCCGATGACGCCAAGAACCGTTTTGGTCATGAAAAAGGGCGCTCCCAGAAGAAGCGCCCTTTTAGCATTTCAGGTCCCCCGGGCAATGCCCGGGTTCATGACACTCAGTGCGCGTCCTTCCAGATCTTGCGATAGGCGGCAAACAGAATGCCGGACAGAACGACCAGGAAGATCAGGACCGACAGGCCCATGCTTTTGCGCTGTTCCATCTTGGGTTCGCCGGCCCATTCCAGGAAGGTCGACACGTCATGGGCTTCCTGCTCGATGGTGGCTTTGGTGCCGTCGGAATAGGTCACGGCATTGGCGCCTAGGGCGGTATTCGGCATGCCGATCGCCCAGCCTTCGAAGTAGGGATTGAAGTAAGCCCCTTCCGGCACCTCAAAGTCAGCCGGCTTCTGCTCATGGAAGCCGGTGAGGATCGAATAGACATACTTCGCGCCGCCCATGCGGGCCTTGGTGATCATGGACAGATCGGGCGGCAGCTTGCCGCCATTGCCGGCGCGGGCAGCTTGTTCATTGGGGAAGGGATTGGGGAACGCGTCGGCCAGGATGCCCGGACGGGTCAGGCGCACGCCCTGGTCATTGAACAGCTCGCCCTTGTCGTTCGGCTCGGCCGGGATCTTGTAGCCGGCAGCAATGGCCTTGGCCTGAGCTTCGGAGAAGCCCGGGCCGCCTTCTTCATTCAGAGCGTGGAACGCAACATGGTCCAGGCCGTGGCAGGTGGCGCAGACTTCTTTGTAGACCTGGAAACCGCGCTGCAGAGCGGCGCGGTCATAGGTGCCGAACGGACCTTCGAACGAGAAGGTCACGTCCTTCACCGGGCGGCGGGCCGTGTCCTCGGCCGCGAAGGCCGAGGTGGAGGCCAGCAGACCGGCCAGAAGAGCGAGAGGAAGAACTTTGCGCATCTTTGTTCTCACTCGGCAGCGGCAGCGGCGGAGTCGCCGAGCACGGATTGGGCGATGGAAGCGGGAAGCTTCTTCGGGGTCTCGATCAGGCCGACGATCGGCAGGATGAGCCAGAAGAAGGCGTAGTAGTAGATCGAGGCGATACGGGCGACCCAGACCATGGGCACGCCGAACTTCACGGCGTCGACGCTCTGCGCGCCGCAATAGCCGAGCAGAACGCACGCCACCACAAATCCCCAGAAGAACTGCTTCATCAGGGGGCGGAAGCGGCAGGAGCGCACCCGGCTGGTGTCCAGCCACGGGATCAGGAACAAGGTGACGATGGCGCCGCCCATCACGATCACGCCCATCAGCTTGTCCGGGATCGAACGCAGCATCGCGTAATAGGGCAGCAGGTACCATTCCGGCACGATATCCGGCGGCGTCACCAGCGGATTGGCGGGAATGTAGTTGTCCGGATTGCCGAAGAAGTCCGGCGAATAGAACACGAAGGCGGCGAAGAAGAGCACGAACAGGCAGAGATAGAAGGCGTCCTTCACCGTGTAATAGGGGTGGAAGGGCACCGTATCCTGCGGGCTCTTCACGTCGATGCCCAGCGGGTTGTTGTTGCCGGGAACGTGCAGCGCCCAGATATGCAGACCAACCACGCCCGCAATGATGAAGGGCAGCAGATAGTGCAGCGAGAAGAAGCGGTTCAGGGTGGCGTCGCCAACCGCGAAGTCGCCCCACAGCCAGGTGGCGATATGACCACCGATCACCGGAATGGCGCTGAACAGGTTGGTGATGACGGTGGCGCCCCAGAAGGACATCTGGCCCCAGGGCAACACGTAACCGAAGAAAGCGGTGGCCATCATCAGCAGATAGATCAGCACGCCCAGGATCCAGATCAGTTCGCGCGGGGCTTTGTAAGACCCGTAATAGAGGCCGCGGAACATATGGATATAGACGGCGAGGAAGAACATCGACGCGCCGTTGGCGTGGATATAGCGGATCAGCCAGCCGTAATTCACGTCGCGCATGATGCTTTCGACGGAATTGAAGGCCAGGCCGGCATTGGCGACGTAATGCATCGCCAGCACAATGCCGGTGAGAATCTGCACGCCAAGGCAGAAAGTGAGAATGCCGCCGAAGGTGTACCAGATGTTCAGGTTACGCGGCGTCGGGAAGGTGTGCACGGTATCGTGCAGCAGGCGCGGCAGCGGCAAGCGCTGATCGATCCACTTCTCAAGGCCAGACTTGGGATTATAGGTCGAGGGACCAGACATGAAATTCTCCGTTAGCCGACCTTGATGCGGGTGTCAGACAGGAAGGAATAAGGCGGCACTTCCAGATTGCGCGGCGCCGGACCTTTGCGAATGCGGCCCGAGGTGTCGTACTGCGAGCCATGGCAGTGGCAGAGCCAGCCGCCATATTCGCCCTGCGGCGCGGTCGGCGTGGCCACGGTGGGCGTGCAGCCCAGATGGGTGCAGACGCCAATCAGCACCAGCAATTCCGGCTTGATGGCGCGGTTGGCATCGGTGGCCGGGGCGTTGTCGGGAAGATTGTGATTGAAGGCCAAGGGATCGGGCAGCGTGCTCACGTCCACCGACTTGGCTTCGCTGATTTCCGTTTCGGTGCGGCGGCGCACGAACAGCGGATGACCGCGCCACTTCAACACCACCTGCTGGCCGGGCTGAATGGCGGCGACATCGGCTTCGATGGTCGCCAGCGCCAGGGCGGCGGCAGAGGGATTCATTTGATCGATAAAGGGCCAGAGAGCGGCGGCGGCGCCAACCGCGCCAACCGCGCCCGACGCTACATAAAGAAAGTCGCGTCTGGTGCCCGCGTCGTGCGTCGTAGCTGTCACGTCATTCACCCTTTGAGAAACCGAAGACTATTGCCACATTCGCGGGAGGAACCGAATTGCGTGAAGTGACGCGCCCGGTCCCCGCGAATCCCGACGGAGCATGCCTATTGGCGGGGTAAAATAGAGAGTCGAATTTCGAGGGTCTTGCGGCACGATGACGCAGAAAATGCCTTTTCCTGCCGCGACTTGCGGGGAATCCGTCCCGCCGGCCATGCGGCTTGCGCTCTATCAGCCCGACATTCCCCAGAATGCGGGGGCCTTAATGCGGCTTTGCACCTGCCTGGGGGTGGCGATGGACATCATCGAGCCCTGTGGATTTCTGCTCAGCGACCGCAATTTTCGCAGGGCGGGGCTGGATTACCGGGATGGGGTGGACCTGACCCGGCATGAGGGGTGGGAGAGTTTCCGGGGTGCCCGGCCCAATCGGGTGCTGCTGCTGATTCCCATGCGGCCGGGAATGCGCTCTCTTAATGTCGCTCAGGCCGCCGCCATGGTACTGGGCGAGGCGCTCCGCCAGACCGGCGGCTTTTGCACCAGCCAGGAGACTTGATGCACCTGACGTTGTTCGATCCCGGTGGGTTCTCGGCACTTCTTCAAGTGCTGATGATCGATGTCGTGCTGGCGGGCGACAATGCCGTGGTGATCGGCCTGGCTGCGGCTCGCGTCCCCGCGCATATGCGCAAGAAGGTTATTTTCTGGGGCCTGTTCGCGGCGGTGGTCTTGCGCATCCTGATGGCGGGTGTCGCCGTCACGCTGCTGGAAATCATCGGGCTGCTGCTGGCGGGCGGCATCCTGCTTCTGTGGGTGAGCTGGCGCTTCTGGCGCGATATTCGCGGTGCGCATAAAACCGAACATACCGTCGCGCTGGACACGAACGCGTCGCTGAAGCGCGCCATCACACAAATTCTGCTGGCTGACGTTTCCATGTCGCTGGACAATGTGCTGGCCGTGGCCGGGGCCGCGAAAAATCACATGGATGTGCTGGTGCTGGGTCTGCTGATGTCCGTGGCCCTGATGGGCGCCGCGGCGTCCTTCATCGCCCGCATCCTGGAGCGCTATCGCTGGATCAGTTATCTGGGCCTTTTGGTCGTCGTCTATGTTGCCTTGAACATGATTTATCATGGCAGCCAGGACGTCCTTGCTGCGGTACCGCAACTGCGTTTCTGGTAACGGCTTAAATTATTTCCAGAAGCAGCGCGGTGGAGTCATCGCTCTTCTTGAAGCGCGGAAATTTTTCGCCAAGCGCGTCCGCGTCTTCAATGGCGCGCAGCTGCGTGCTCAAGGCGGCAAGACCTTTGTCTCGCGCAGCTTCCATCAAGCCTTTGGCGTCATAGGCGCCATAGTCGGTCGCCAGCGCCAGAAACCCATCCGACGCCAGCAGCAGAAGATCGCCGGATTTTGGTTTGATGCTTTTGTGCGCGACATGGGCTGCCGCGCGCGTGGTGGGACCGAACAGCCAATAGCTGCCGCTGTTGACCTTGGCGCGGCCGGCGCGGATGTGGGACAGAATTTCCGGCCGGTTCAGATCGGGCGCGGGCTTTAGATTATTTTCCTGCGCAACGCGCTGGGCGTTTTTCGATTCTTCGCCGCGCTTGTCGAAGGCATCGCCGATCACGCTGCAGGTCTCGCCTTGCAACCACAGCGCGGTGCAATCGCCGAACCACAGGCACTCCAGCCCCGCGTCACTTTCCACGGCCAAAATCATGGAGGCGCATGGCGTTTCCCATTTCTCGCGGATGGGGCGGCGGCTGAGGGCGGAAAAACTTTTCTCGGCATCGGCCAGGGCATGCGTCAGCGCATCCCGGGGCGCATCACCGTCTTTTAAATGTGCCATCAGCCGCCGGGCGCCGAATTGCGCCAGCCAGGCAGCGTCACTCGCTCCCGGCATCAAGGGATCGCCCAGCATCGTGGCGCCGTCCATCACCAGCGCGGCATGATCGGCATGGGCGAAGGAATCTTCATTCGGTTTTCCGGGATCGCCGGGCAGCGACAGGGATTCGCGCAGGACAAAGCTCATTCGAAAATCGCTTCTTTCAGCTTTTCCGCCAGCAAGGTTTCATCGGGCGGAAAACCATTGTCGATCCACCAATCCTCGACTTCGGCCAAAACCTTGCCCACGCGCGGACCTTCCGGCACGCCCGCCTCCATGACATCGCGGCCGGTGAGCGGAAAACGCGGGCGCTCAAAGCTTTGCGCCACCGACAACAGCATACGCCACGGAATGGCGTTGGCGCCTGGCGGCGCGTCAGCCCAACCCAGCCGTACCCGGTCCTGAAAGGCGGGCACGCCCATTTCATAAAGCAGGCGGTGAATATCGCGTGCTGGAAGATGGGCCAGGGCCCGTGCGGTGCCATCGGCCAGATCTTCCAGCCTGTCGCGGTCGGCGTTGGACAGGCGCAAACGCTCTGCGACGCCACGCGCTGCGGCGGAATCGTCGGGCAGCAAGGCCGCCAGCCTGAGCAGTGCATCGGGGGTTGAGAGATTGTCGGCATCGAGATGGATCATCTGTTCCAGCCGCGGCCATTGCAGCGCGAATGGCAGAATCTCCGGCAGAATACCGGACGCCGCCATCACCCGCAGCACCGGCGCGGGATTGGGACATTCCAGAAGACGCAACATCTCCTTGGCGATGCGCTCACCCGAAAGCTGCTTGAGGCCCAACTTGCCGTCGGCGGCGGCGCGCAGCGCCGTATCATCCATCTCGCCCTTGCCGTACCAGGCGTGAAAACGGAAAAGGCGCAGGATGCGCAAGTAATCTTCCGCGATGCGGGCTTTGGCATCGCCGACAAAGCGCACCCGGCCGGCGATCAAATCTTCGATGCCGCCATGGTAATCAAAGACTTCGCCATCGGCGGCGGCATAGAGCGCATTCATGGTGAAATCGCGCCGCGCCGCATCCTCGCTCCAGTCATGGGTATAAGCGACCACGGCATGGCGGCCATCGGTGGCGACGTCCCGGCGCAACGATGTGACTTCGAAAATCTTGTTGTTCTTGATGGCGGTGACAGTGCCGTGTTCCAGACCGGTGAGCACCACCTTGATCCCGGCCGCTTCCAGTTTCTGGATGCTTTCTTCCGGCGGCATCGGCACGGCAATGTCGATATCGGTCACCGCAGCACCCAGCAGGGCATTGCGCACCGCGCCGCCGACGAAGCGCGCATTGCCCAGCGCTTCCATCACCGCGCGGGTTTCCGGCTCCGATAACCAGCCATGTTTTGCCGGATCAATTCTCATGGGCTTTTCATAGCATGCGCGGCATTCAGCCTTCCCGCGAAATCGAACAGCAAGGCAGCGGTGATGCCCCAGATCATGCGGCCATCCGGCTCAAAGACATGGACGCGCCGCGGTTTGCCCGCCAGATCGCGGCTGGTCTCCTGGGCATTGGCCGGATCCAGAAAGAAGGACAGCTTCACTTCAAAAACCTCCGCCACCTCGCGTTCGTCGGGCATCAGGGCGAAGTCGGGCGACACCACGCCCACCACCGGGGCGATGTCAAAGCCGGTGCCGGTAATATAGCGCGGCAGGAAGCCCGCGATGCTGACCAGCCCTGGCGCAATACCGGTTTCTTCCTGTGTCTCGCGCAGCGCTGTCTCTACAGACGAGAGGTCGTCCGGTTCGCGGCGTCCGCCGGGAAAGCTGATCTGGCCGCTATGCCGGGCCAGATGCGGCGTGCGCTGGGTGAACAGCAGGGTCGGCTCGGGACGGGCAATCACCGGGATCAGCACCGCCGCAACAATCGGCGCGGCTTGGCCGCGATGAAGGTCAGGATAGGCGGCGAATTCATCGCGCCCGATATGGGCCAGGGGACTTTGCGGCAGGGCCGCGCGCAACACCGCCAGCGGATTTTCCATCAACGCTTTCATCCCGGAACAGGCCCAACCTGGAACGAAGGGCCACTTGGGACGATAGGCATAAGCAGGAGAGGAAGCATGGCGGACGCCATTGGAGCTTTATTTTCCTTATAAAGGGCAAAATCCCATATAAATAAGTCACTTGCGCGCACCTTGCGCCGTTATGCTCAGGGTGCAGTATTACCGACCAATCTATCAAGATGGCCCGCATGGACCCCAGAATGTCCCAAGACGCCGAAATCATCGAAAAAGCGCCGGCCCGGATGGAAAAAGCCGCTGAGACCTTCGTCAAGGTGAAGCGGCGCATTGGCGATGTGATCTTCGGCCAGGAAGATGTGATCGAGCAGAGCCTGATCACCCTGCTGGCGGGCGGCCATGGCCTTTTGATCGGCGTGCCGGGTCTGGCCAAGACCAAGCTGGTGGAAACCCTGGCAACGGTGCTGGGTCTGGACACCAGCCGCATTCAGTTCACGCCCGACTTGATGCCCACCGATATTACCGGTTCGGAAGTGATGGAAGAGAGCGCCGCGGGTTCGCGCGGCTTCCGCTTCATTCGCGGCCCGGTCTTCACCCAGCTTCTGATGGCCGACGAAATCAACCGTGCAAGCCCACGTACCCAATCGGCGCTGCTGCAGGCGATGCAGGAAAAGCACGTCACCGTTGCCGGCGCGCGCCATGACTTGCCGCCGCTGTTTCATGTGCTGGCGACTCAAAATCCGCTGGAGCAGGAAGGCACCTATCCCCTGCCCGAAGCCCAGCTCGACCGTTTCCTGCTGCAGATTGATGTCGGCTATCCCGATCTGGAATCCGAGCGGCGCATGCTGACCGCCACCACCATCGGCGAAGAAAAGCGCGCCAGCAAAGTGTGCAGCCCCGAAGATCTGGCCGAGGCCCAGGCGCTGGTGCGGCGCATGCCGGTGGGCGAGAGTGTGATGGACGCCATCCTGCGCCTGGTGCGCGCGGCGCGTCCCGATACCGAACATGACGAAGCCCGCGGCCAGATCGCCTGGGGCCCCGGCCCTCGCGCCGGTCAGGCTTTCATGCTGGCAGTGCGCGCCCGCGCCTTGCTGGATGGCAGGCTGGCTCCGTCCAGCGACGACATCGCCGCTTTGGCCGGACCGGTGCTGCGTCACCGCATGGCGCTGACATTCGCGGCGCGCGCCGAAGGCGCCACCACTGTTGGCGTGATCGAAAAGCTCTGCCGCACACTTCTTTAAGGAATTCCGCGTGACCGGATTCTCACCGCTGCAGCATGAGGCGGATGGCCTGAGCGCCGGTTTGCCTGCGCTGATGGTGGCGGCAGAACGGTTGGCTGCATCGGTGAGCCTGGGCATTCATGGCCGCCGCCGCGCCGGGATGGGCGAAAGCTTCTGGCAATTCCGCCGCTATCAGAATGAAGACGCGGCCCGCATCGACTGGCGGCAATCGGCCAAGTCGCAGCACTTATATGTGCGGGAGCGGGAGTGGGAAGCGGCCCAGACCGTATGGTTCTGGCGCGACGGCGGCGCGGGCATGACGTTCTCCTCCGGCGGCCCCAGCAAGATGGAACGCGCCGAATTGCTTTTATTGTCCGTGGCCGCATTGTTGGTGCGGGGCGGCGAGCGCGTGGCATTCATGGGCAGCCCGGAACGGCCCGCCGCATCGCGTCTGGCATTGGCGCGCATTGCGCAAGGGTTGCTCGCTCAGCCTTTGCAAGCGCGCACCCTGCCACCGCCCGCCAAAATCACGCGCGGATCTGAAATGGTGTGGCTGGGCGATTTCCTGGAGCCCGGCGCGCTGGATGCGATGCGGGCTCTGGCCCATGCCGGTGTGGCGGGACATCTGGTGCGGATCATCGATCCGGCGGAAGAGGATTTCCCCTACAACGGCCGCACCCGCTTCGATTCCATGAAAGGCAATGACACCATTTTGTTCGGCCGCGCCGAAAGCGTGGGCGATGCCTATCGCGCCCGTTTCCGCGCCCATGGCGAAGATGTCGCCGCCACCGCGCTGAAGCTGGGCTGGACTGTCACCAGTCATCGTACCGACCACGCACCGCTTTCCGCCCTGATCGCGCTGCACGCCTCGATCGGCAAGGCCTGACTTGCCCGCGCTCTTGTCCCAATTGAGTTTCGGCGCGCCCTGGGTGCTGGCGGGGTTGGCCGCATTGCCGGTGCTGTGGTGGCTGCTGAAAGTCACGCCGCCCCAACCGCGCCGCATTGCTTTCCCGCCGCTGCGCCTGCTGCTGGGATTGAAGAATGAAGAACAGACGCCTGCACTGACGCCGTGGTGGCTGCTGCTGTTGCGCTTGCTGGCGGCGGCGCTGCTGATTTTCGCACTGGCCGATCCCTTGCTGGGCCGCAGCCCGCAAGCAACCGGCAACGGCCCGATGGTGCTGATGGTGGACAATGGCTGGACCGCTGCCAAGAATTGGGATCAGCGCCAGGATGTCATCGCCGATCTGCTGCGCACGGCAGGAGATCGCCCTGTCGCCATCATCGCCACCGCCGATCCGCAGAATAGCGATCCGCAAAACATTGCCGTCAGCCTGCTGGATGCCGGCGCCGCATCGCGCGCCGCGCGGGAATTAAAGCCGATGTCCTGGCCGGGAGACCGCATGGCGGCGGCGGCCCGGCTTCAGCATGCCGCGTTCACGGCCAAGCCGCAGATTTTCTGGTTGAGCGACGGCATGGAAGACGGCGCGGCCAAAAGCTTTGCCGCGGCGCTGAGCGCCATTGGTCCCTTGCGCGTTTTCGGACCGCAGCTTCCCGCGCTGGGATTGCTGCCGCCGGTGCGCGACGGCACCGGCTTTACCGTCACCGTTATCAGGCCCAATCGCGGCGCGCAGCGCAACGTGGTGGTCTCCGCCATCGGACGCAACGGCGAAAGCCTGGCCGATGCCGATGTTAATCTGAAAACCGCCACGACCCGCGCCCAGGGCCATATCGCCCTGCCGCTGGAAATCCGCAATCAAACAGTGCGGCTGCAAATTCGCGGCGAAGAAACAGCCGGCGCGATTCAATTGATGGACAGCGGCGGGCTGGAGCGGCGGGCCGGCATTGTCTCCGCCTCCACCACCGAAACCGAACAGCCGCTTTTGTCGGATGTCTATTATCTGGAGCGGGCGCTGGGACCTTTCGCTGAAATTCAGAAAGGCACGATCTCTGGTCTGCTGGCCCGCCATGTCTCGGTGCTGATGCTGGCCGATGTCGCCCGGATCGGCGGCAGCGATGCCGATGCGGTGGGAAAATTCATCGCCAGTGGCGGCGTGCTGGTGCGCTTTGCCGGTCCGCGCATCACCGGCGGCGCAGATAGCCTGGTGCCGGTGCCGCTGCGTGTGGGCGGACGCTATCTGGGCAGCGCCATGGCCTGGGACCGGCCGCAGCGTTTGGCACCCTTTCCCGCCGCCAGCCCCTTCAACGGTCTTGCCATCCCGAACGAAGTGACGGTGGCGCGGCAAATCCTGGCCGAGCCCAATGCACAAACCAATGACCGCAGCTGGGCACGGCTGGCAGACGGCACGCCGCTGGTGACCGCGCGCGAGCAGGGTCAGGGCTGGATCATCCTGTTCCATGTCACTGCCAGCCCCGCCTGGTCGTCGCTGCCGATCTCGGGACTCTATGTCGATATGCTCAAGCGCATTCTGGCGCTGGCCAGCGGCACCACAGCGGGCGAACTGGCGCAGCTGACAAGCCTGGCGCCGATCAACGTGCTGGACGGCTTCGGTCATCTGGGACCGGCGACGGCAGATCTGCTGCCCATCTCCGCCAGCGATTTCGCCAAGACGGAAATTTCCGCCAAACATCCGCCGGGCACGTATGGCGCCAAGGGTGTGGAGAATGCGCTGAATGTTTTGGGCGCCGGGAGCATCCTGCTGCCGCTGAACGTCTCCGGCATCACGAGTTACGGCGAAATCCACACATTGGCGCTGGAGCCTTGGCTGCTCGCGCTGGGCGCCGCCCTGTTGTGCATCGACGCGCTGATCGCGCTGTGGCTGCGCGGCTATCTTTACAACCTGTTCCATAATTTGCGTCCGCGCGGAGCCGCGGCGGCGCTTGTGTTTCTGATCCTGCTGCCGCGCCCCGGCCACGCCGACGCTGCCGCCGATATGGCATCGGCGCTGGACACCCGCCTCGCCTATGTCGTCACCGGTCTTCCCGACGTGGATGCCGTGAGCCGGGCCGGACTGGTGGGATTGAACAACGCTCTGCGATCACGCACGTCTTATGAGCCTGTCGAGCCCATGGGTGTGGACATCACCCGCGACGATCTCTCCTTTTATCCTTTTCTTTATTGGCCGATGGACCCGCGCGAGAAGAGCCTTTCTCCCGCAGCTCTATCCAAGGTCGCCGACTATATGCGGCTGGGCGGCACCATTCTGTTCGACACACGCGACCTGACGCTGGGCGCGGTGCGCGGCGCCAGCAATCCTGGCGAGCAGACTCTGCGCCGGCTCACAGCGGGATTGGATCTTCCGCCGCTGGAGCCGGTGCCGCCGGACCATGTCCTGACCAAGACATTTTACCTGCTGAAGGATTTTCCCGGCCGCTGGCAAGGTGGACAGGTCTGGATCGAAAAGCTTCCACCTGCCGAAAAAAATGGCGAGCGCCCGCCCGCCCGCGGTGGTGATGGTGTTTCGCCGGTGATCGTCGGCGGCAATGACTGGGCCGCCGCCTGGGCTATCGATGCCAATGGCCGCCCGATGAACGAGCCGGTGCCGGGCGGCAATGCCCAGCGCGAAATGGCGCTGCGCTTCGGCGTCAATCTGGTGATGTATGCCCTGACCGGCAATTACAAAACCGATCAGGTGCACGCGCCCGCGATGCTGCAACGGCTGGGTAACGAGAAATGACCCGGCCATGACAAGATTGGCTTTCGATCCGCATCTGCCGCTGGCGCTGATTATCGGTTTGGGCATGATTGCCTTGCTGATCACCGCCGCCAGTTTCTGGCTGCGGGCGCGCGGCGCCTGGGCCCGTGGCCTTGCCTTCGTCATTCTGCTGTTCGCGCTGATGGGGCCGGTGCTGGTGAAAGAGAACCATGTGCCCCTGCCGGATGTGGTGGCGCTGGTGATGGACCGCTCCCAGAGCATGAATGTCGGGGCCCGGACCGCGCAGGCGGAAAAGGCGCTGGCGGCAATCAAAAGCCAGCTTGCCGGCCAGCCCGACCTGATCGTGCGCCAGACCGAAGTCACCACCACCACCAGCGGCGAGAATAACGGCACCGAGGCTTTCGCGGCGCTGAACAGCGCCCTGGCCGATGTGCCGCCGGCCCGCATCGCCGGCGCGGTGATGATCACCGACGGTGAAGTGCATGACGCACCGCCTGCCGATCAGGTGAAAATGAAAGCGCCGCTGCAGGTGCTGATCGCGGGCAGCCATGACGAGCGCGACCGCAAGCTCAGCGTGATCAATGCCGCGCGCTTTGCCATTGTCGGCAAGCCGGCACAGTTGACGGTGCGAGTGGATGATTTCGGCGGCGGCGGCGATTTTGCTGCCGTCAATATCGCGGTGGACGGCAAAGCGCTGGGCACAAGGTCCGTGCCGGTGGGCAAGGATACGGCCATCCCCATTCCGGTGGCCCATGAAAGCGAAAATATCGTGGAGCTGTCCGCCGCGCCGGGCCCCTCCGAACTCACCTTGCAGAACAACCGCGCCGTGGTTTCGGTGTCGGGCGTGCGCGACCGGCTGCGGGTGCTGCTGGTGTCGGGACAGCCTCATGCCGGCGAACGGGTGTGGCGCAACCTCCTGAAGGCCGATCCGTCGGTGGATCTGGTGCATTTCACGATTCTGCGTCCGCCGGAAAAACAGGATGGCACGCCGATTGACGAGCTTTCGCTGATCGCCTTCCCAACCCGCGAACTGTTCAGCGAAAGACTGACCGGGTTCGATCTGGTGATCTTCGACCGTTATGGCGAACAGGGCATCCTGCCGATGCTCTATTTCGACAATATCGCCCGCTATGTCGAAAATGGCGGCGCATTGCTTGTTTCGTCCGGCCCCGAATTCGCCGGTCCGGGCAGCATCTATCGCACGCCCTTGGCCAGCGTGTTGCCCGCCCAGCCCACCGGTGAGATCACGACCCAGGCTTTCAAGCCGCTAGTGACGCAGCTTGGCCTGGCGCATCCGGTCACCAGAGGCTTGCCTGAAAGCAATCTCGGCAATGCCGCGCCCACCTGGGGCCGCTGGTTCCGCCTGATCGGCGCCACACCGGTGGCAGGACAGACAGTGATGAGCGGACCCGGCAACAAGCCGTTGCTGGTATTGGACCAGGTGAAAAAAGGCCGGGTGGCGGAAATGCTGTCCGACCAGACCTGGCTGTGGGCGCGCGGCTTTGAAGGCGGCGGGCCGCAGGCGGAATTGCTGCGCAGGTTGGCGCATTGGCTGATGAAAGAGCCGGAGCTGGAATCCGAAAGCCTCACCGCCAGCGTCGCTGATGGCGAGTTGGTGGTCACCCGCCACAGCATGGCCAAGACAGTGCAGCCGGTGAAGATCACCACGCCCACCGGCAAAAATCTGACGCTCACGCTCGACACGGGCGGCCCCGGCATGTGGCGCGGCGCCCTCAAAGTCAGCGAGCTGGGACTGTATCGCGTCACCGATGGCACACTGACCGCGGTGACGGCGGCGGGCCCGCTCAATCCCAAGGAAGTGGCCGATATGCGCGCCACCGACACCATCTTGAAACCGGTGGTGGAAGCCACTGGCGGCGGCACGCATTGGCTTGCTGACGGCACGCCGAGCATTCGCCGCGTGGTGCCGGGACAAGCGGCAAGCGGATCGGACTGGATCGGCATTCGCCGCAACGGCGCCTATCGCGTCACGTCGCTGACACAACAACCGTTGCTGCCCGCCTGGGCGGCGCTGCTGATGATCGTGGGATCGCTGCTGCTGGCTTGGAAGATTGAGGGGCGCTAATGCAGCGCGCCGCCAAGCGGCGCGCGAGCATGTCCTATCGGACATGCCAGAGCGTTAGCGCGCCGCGAGCACAAGCGAGCGGCTGGGTGAGGTGAAGCAAACGCGGAACCGGTTCCCGTCCCTTAGCGCGCCGCGCCATCCGCGCACACTGAATCATCAAGTGTCGCGCGTCTGACCTGGCCTGACAGATTCAACAGACCGCCACTTTTCAGCGACAGCCCAAGAATACGGTTGATATCCACCGGGCCGGGAAATTTGATCCGCCCCGGCGGCAGGCGCGAGAATCCCACCTTGGCGTAGTAGGGCTCATCGCCCACCAATAAGATGGCGCCCCAGGGGCCCTTTCGCGCCGCTTCGATGCCAGCCTGCATCAGGGCGATGCCCAGCCCACGGCCGCGCTGCGAAGGATCCACCGCCAACGGCCCCAGCAACAGGGTCTCTTCGCTTCCCACTTTCATCGGCCAGAAGCGCACGGAGCCGCGCAACACGCCATCTTCGACCGCAACAAAGGAAAGGTCCGGCAGCGGGGAGACGCCTTCGCGCAAGCGATAGGCCGATTTGGCGAAACGGCCAGGCCCGAACACGGCCTCGTTCAAAGCCTCGACCTTTGCGGCGTCGGCGGCGGTTTCGCCGCGCAACTGCCAGGCCGGGGTGGACAGGATTTCGCTCATGGCGGGCCCCCGTACAGGGGACCGGCAGCCAAGACAAGCGGTTGGGGGCCCCCGGGAATGTTTCCCATGGAAATTTGTAACCGAAAACTAACCAAGCTTCTGTAACCTCCGGTAGCAATTTTCAGCCTGCGCGGCGTATTTCGTGCGGGCCCGCCGGGCAACCGGCGCAGCGTATGAGGGCGTATGTCGGCCGGGGCTTTTGAACATTTGAAGATCCTGATTGTGGAAGACAATCAGCACATGTGCTCCCTCCTGCGGGGGCTGCTGAATTCCGTTGGCATTCGCGAAATCGTGGAAGCCAACAATGGCGCGTCCGCCCTGGATGCGCTGCGCGAAAAGAAGTGCGACCTGATCCTGTCCGACCTGTCGATGGCGCCCATGAACGGGCTGGAATTCAGCCGCAAGGTGCGCACCGGCGACCACAGCCCCAATCCGTTTGTGCCCATCATCATGATCACTGGCCACACCGAAAGGCACCGCGTTGAAGAAGCGCGCGATGCCGGCGTCACCGAATTCCTCGCCAAGCCTATCACCGCCCACAGCCTGTTTTCCCGTATCGCCGAGATCGTCGAGCGGCCCCGTGCCTTTGTGCGTTGCGAGGCCTATTTCGGCCCGGATCGCCGGCGCAAAACCCTGGATAGCTATGCCGGCCGGTGGCGCCGTCATGACGATTTCCAAGACCTTCAGGTGCAATAATGGCGAAGAAAGCCGAAGTCATTCCGCCGAGTGCGTATCCCCAAATGGTGAGCAAGGCGCAGGCCGTATTGATGGCCCGTACCCTGCGCAGCCAGGTCACCGCCGTGACCGCCAGCCGGGTGATCGAGGACAGCGGCGAGATTTTGCGCGATGCCGTGCGCGCCTATGTCGAGGAACTGGAACAGGCCGGAATGAATTTCGAGCTGGTTTCGGAAAAAGCGCATGAAATTCGCGGCTTCGCTGAAACCGCCGGGATGCTGTCCGCGGGCCGCATCGCCGACGGGCTGTGCCGTTATTTTGACGACGCGGACAAGGCCGGCGTGCCGGCGGATGCCGCTGTCGTGGCCCTGCATGTCAGCGCTGTCGGCCGCACCGCCCGCGATCCCGATGCCCTTAGCCACATGAACGATGTGGTGGCGCGGGAATTGTCGGCCCTGGCCGGCAAGAAGCTGGCTGAAGCCCGCCAGAAAATCATAAAGCGTTAACCTCTAGACGCTGCGGCGCTACTGGGTATTCACCCGGTCTTAAGCGCCTGTGATCGGCTCCCACTGAGTGGTCCGTTTTGATTGTTAGTGCATTGCAGCCTCCAGCGCTATGGCCGGCCGTAGGTGGAGCGTAGCGGAACCGGAGGGCGGCCATAGCGACGACGCGGTTTCGGGGGCCGGCGGCTGATAACCGAGCG
>CANJIS010000017.1 GCA_947474565.1 Alphaproteobacteria bacterium | reverse complement strand
GGCTTGCCCTGTGCCATCAGCACATCGACCTGCCGTAGCTTCGCGACAATCTCTTCTGCTGTGTGCCTCTTCCTTGCCATCTATCCAATCCTCCTTGGTCAAAACCATACTTCAGGGAGGACCAGTTCAAAGGGGGTAGGACACCGGCATAACAGCCGCGCATTGCGTGCGCTTGCCGCGCCGGGATGAACATGCGATTTCAATCGCATGACGATGACATTGGTGATCCTGTTCATCATCTCGGCCTGGGCGGGCGTGCAGAACGCGCTGGCAGGCGGCGGCACCTTTCTGACATTGCCGTGTCTGATCCTCACCGGCCTGAATGCGCAGGCCGCCAACATCACCTCCACCGTCGGGCTGTTTCCGGCGCAGCTCGTCACCGGCCTTACCGGACGCCAGAATGTCAGCGGGGCGGCCGGTCTATCCTTCCGTACACTGATGATTATCAGCCTGGTGGGCGGGGCTGCGGGCGCGGTCCTGATGCTGGTGACGCCATCGCGCATTTTTGAGGGGTTGGTGCCGTGGCTGGTGCTGTTCGCCACGGTGATGTTCGGCGTGGGCAGCTACTTGCCCAAATACATGCCGCGCATCGGCCCCTTGGGCGCCGGAATTTCGCAGACCTTCATCGCCATCTATGGCGGCTATTTCGGCGGCGGCATCGGCTTTCTGATGATGGCGGCGCTGGGCGCGGCGGGGCTGGCGGTGCGCGAATCCGTCGCCAACAAGAACATGCTGGCGGTGGCGATGAACGCGTCGGCGGTGGCGATCTTTCTGTTCTCGCCACAGCTGCATTGGTACCAGGCCGGGATCATGATCCTGGGATCGGTCGGCGCCGGCTATGCCGGCGGACTGATGGTCAACCGCGTCAACCAGAAGGCGCTGCGCCTGTTCGTGGTGCTTATTGGCGCAGCGCTTACTGTCGGTTTGTTTTGGCGAGCCGGTTATTTTGGGTGAGTGGTCGTACGCAGATACGGTTTGTGCGTCTTGTAGCCGGGGAAGAGCGACTTGGCTTCTTCGTCGCTGACCGCGCCGGTGATGATGACATCCCCGCCCTGTTTCCAGTCCGACGGCGTCGCCACCTTGTGCTTGGCGGTGAGCTGCATGGAATCGATCACCCGCAGAATCTCATCGAAGTTGCGGCCCGTGGTCATGGGATAGATCAGCATCAGCTTGATGCGCTTGTCGGGGCCGATGATGAAGACATTGCGCACGGTGGCGTTGTTGGCCGGGGTACGGCCTTCGGAACCGCCTTCGGTGTCCGCCGGCAGCATGCCGTAGAGCTTGGAAACCTTCAGGTCGGTATCTCCGATCATGGGATAGTTGGGCGCGGTGCCCTGGGTTTCCTGAATGTCGGCTGCCCATTTGGTGTGGTTCTCCACCGGGTCCACCGACAGGCCCAGCACCTTGACGCCGCGCTTGTCCCATTCCGGTTTCAGACGCGCCACCGTGCCCAGCTCGGTGGTGCAGACGGGGGTGAAATCCTTGGGGTGCGAGAAGAACACGACCCACTTGTCGCCGGCCCATTCATGGAAATGCAGGGGCCCCTCGGTCGAGGCGGCGGTGAAGTCGGGGGCGATGTCATTGATGGAAAGCGGCATGGATGAACGTCCTCTGGGCAATATTGGGCGGCGGACCTTATCGCAAAGTCCAAAGCCAGGGTAGGTGCGGAACCGCACGCCCACTTAATTGTGAACGCTTTGGCATTTCAGAGGTTTGTATGGTTCGGATCAGCCCATTAAAGGGGAATTTCTCCATGCGTATTTTTGTGGCCGGCCTTTTGGCGGCCAGCCTGGTTACAGCAAGTGCCTATGCAGCCGATGCGCCGCTGCCCGCGGGTCAAGCGGCCGGCGCCAAGGCGGCGCAGCAGTCGGACAACACCCTTCTGTATGTGTTCGGCGGCGCCGCCATCGCGGCGGGCGCTCTTATTCTGTCCAATGGCGACAGCGACAGCAAAGTCACGCCCGGCACGACGCCGCTTGGGACGACCGGGACCTGAGCCAAGGCCCAGGCTTTTTCTGAAAGACCGCGCGCTATCCGGCGCGCGGTCTTTTTCATTCTAGCGGCTGGGTGTGGAGCCTGGCGAGACGCCGTTGGCCGGCGATTGCACGTGGCGTTGCTGCTGCGCAAACCTATGATGAGGCAATGCCAATTGCACGGGGGCGGGGCGAACCCAAAGCAGCACACAGGCTTTTTTTGGCGCCGCGCGCCACCCGGCGGGTGGTGCTTTTTTATGCAGCCATTTGATTCGTAAGGCTCGCGCGCGACATGCAAAATTTTCAAGACAGAAACTTGATTGCCGAGGCCAAATTTTTGTGCCGCAAAGGCTTATCCACAGCCCCAAGCGCCTTGACGCAACCCAGGTTTGGGGCACTAGATATGGCGGTCGGCTTCTCTGATTTGTCATAAAGTAGGGGTTTTCGAGCAAGCGGTGGATCGCCGTGCGATTCAGCCGATGCCCTTCTGTCCCTCTTCCGGAAGCCAGGATTTTTTGTAAGGGCGGGCGTTTTTTTCGCGCCGTTTTGGGGGTTGATAATGTCGGCAGTCGGCAAGCGTGATTATTTCGGTGACTTCGATGAAAACGGCCAGCTGGTTGAGGTCGAAGTCCCCAAGCGCCCGAGCGCCGCGCAACGCAAAGCCGCCGCTGTCCGCAGCGAACAGCTCCTTGCGGTACAGGCCAAGCAGCCCCCGGAGCAGGATCTCAAGAAGCCCGCCGTTCAGCCGCCGATGCCGGCGCCGCTGGGCGCCAAGCCGGTTCCCGCCGACCTGACCCTGGATCGTTCGCGCGATGCGCTGCTCACCGCTTTTGGCAAGGCGACGCTGACCGACCGTTATCTGATGCCGGGCGAAAGCTTCCAGGACATGTTCGCGCGGGTTTCCTGCGCCTATGCCGATGATCCCGGCCATGCCCAGCGCCTGTATGACGCCATGAGCCAGCTTTGGTTCATGCCGGCCACGCCGGTGCTCTCCAATGGCGGCACCAAGCGCGGTCTGCCGATCTCCTGCTTCCTGAACGGCGTATCGGATTCGCTCGACGGCATTGTTCAGACCTGGAATGAGAACGTCGCTCTGGCCAGCAATGGCGGCGGCATCGGCACCTATTGGGGCAAGGTCCGCTCCATCGGTGAAAAGGTCAAAACCGGGCAGACGTCGGGGATCATTCCCTTCATCCATGTCATGGATGGCCTGACGCTGGCGATTTCCCAAGGTTCGCTGCGCCGTGGTTCGGCGGCGGTCTATCTCGACATCACGCATCCTGAGATCGAGGAGTTCCTGGAAATTCGCAAGGCTTCGGGCGACTTCAACCGCAAGGGCCTGAACCTGCATCACGGCATCAACATCACCGACGCCTTCATGGACGCGGTGAAAGAGGGCGCGATGTTCGGGCTGACCAGCCCCAAGACCGGCGAAGTGCTGCGCGAAGTGAACGCGCGCCAGCTGTGGCAGCGCATTCTGGAAACCCGCCTGCAGACCGGCGAGCCCTATATCCTGAACATCGACCATGTGAACCGCAACCTCTCCAAGCATCAGCGCGAGCTGGGCCTGAAGGTCAGCACCTCCAACCTGTGCTCCGAGATCACCTTGCCGACCGGCCGGGACCATCTGGGCAACGACCGCACCGCGGTCTGCTGCCTGTCGTCGCTGAATGTCGAGACCTGGGACCAGTGGCACGACAAGGAAGGCTTTGTCGAAGATGTGCTGCGCATGCTCGACAATGTGCTGACCGATTTCATCGAGAATGCGCCGCCGGGCATGGAGCGCGCGGTTTACTCTGCCGGCCGCGAGCGTTCGGTGGGTCTGGGCGTGATGGGTTTCCATTCCTTCCTGCAGTCCAAGGGCATTCCCATGGAAAGCGGCATGGCCAAGTCGTGGAACATGCGCATTTTCAAGAAGATAAAGCGCGATGCTGACGTCGCGTCTTATGTGCTGGCGGAAGAACGCGGGCCGTGCCCCGACGCTTTGGAAAAGGGCATGAATGCCCGCTTCAGCCACAAGATCGCCATCGCCCCCACCGCTTCCATTTCCATCATTTGCGGCGGCACCTCGGCCTGCGTCGAGCCGATCCCGGCCAATGTCTATACCCACAAGACCCTGTCGGGCGCCTTCTCGGTGCGTAACCCGTATCTGCAGGAACTGCTGGCCGGGAAGGGCCAGGACACGGCGGAGACCTGGGCCTCGATCGTGGAGCAGGAAGGCTCGGTCCAGCATCTGGATTGCCTGAACGAAGACGAAAAGTCGGTCTATCGCACCGCGTTTGAAATCGATCAGCGCTGGATCATCGAACTGGCGGCTGACCGCACGCCTTTCATCTGCCAAAGCCAGTCGCTGAACCTGTTCCTGCCGGCCGACATCGACAAGTGGGACTTGCACATGCTGCACTGGACGGCGTGGGAGCGCGGCATCAAGAGCCTGTATTATTGCCGCTCCAAGTCCGTCAGCCGCGCCGGTTTCGCCGGCCAGCTTGAGAAGAAGGAAAAAGGCGTGGCGATTTCCGCGCCCGCCCGCACCGATTACGAAGAGTGTCTCGCATGTCAGTAGACTTTGGAAAAATTGACCCCAAAGATTTGATCGGGAAGGGCAGCATCGGGCTGCTCAATTCCAGCGGCACCTATGACATCAACCGCTATCCCTGGGCCTATGAATGCTGGAAGCGCCAGCAGCAGACCCATTGGATGGGCGAAGAAGTGCCGCTGGGCGCCGACATCAAGGATTGGCAGTCGGGCCGGCTCAATGACGCCGAAAAAGGCCTTCTGACCCACATCTTCCGCTTCTTCACGCAAAGCGACGTGGAAGTGGGCGACAATTACCTCAAGCGCTACATCCCCATCTTCCAGCCGCTGGAAGTGCAGATGATGATGGCCGCCTTCACGAACATGGAGACGGTGCATATCGACGCCTATGCGCTGATCCTGAAGACGCTGGGCATGCCCCAGACCGAATTCGAAGCTTTCCGCGATTATGCCGAGCTGAAAGCCAAGGCCGACTACATGCATACCTTCGGCGTCGGCACCTGCGCCGACGTGGCGCGTACGCTGGCCATGTTCGGCGCCTTCACCGAAGGCATGTCGCTGTTCGCCAGCTTTGCCATGCTTCTGAATTTCCCGCGCCACAACAAGATGAACGGCATGGGGCAGATCGTGTCCTGGTCGGTGCGCGATGAAAGTCTGCATTGCGAAGGCATCACCAAGCTTTATCACGCCTGGAATGATGAGACCGGCTGCGTGACCAAGGGTGTGCGCGACGACATCATGGATGTCGCCAAGACTATGGTCGGGCTGGAAGAGGGCTTTGTCGATCTGGCCTTCAGCCTGGGCGATGTGCAAGGCATGAAGCCCGCCGACATCAAATCCTATGTCCGCTACATCGCCGATTGGCGCCTGACCCAGCTGCGCCTGCCACCGGTGTTCGGCAATTTCGTGGAACAGGAATCCGGCTACAAGCAGGTCAAGCCGCATCCGCTGCCCTGGCTGGTGGAAATCCTGAATGGTGTCGAGCACGCCAACTTCTTCGAGCAGCGCGCCACCGAATATTCCAAGGGCGCGACGACTGGCTCTTGGGATGGTGACGCGGGCGTTTGGTCCAACTTCGACAAGCGCAAGAAAGAAGCTGCCGAGTAGGCGGCGTAACCCATCTGGCATGATCCCTGAAACGTGGGTTTGGCCCCACGTTGAAGCGTCATGTCATGGAACAGATAACCGCCAATTTCGGCCTTTCCTTAACTGCCGGTCCCAAAGCGGGACAGACGGCCAATCGCCTTGTCTGGCAGCGTGCCGGGATCGTGCTCGGCTTCATCGCCTGGCTGGCGCTTCTGGGCGCCGCCGCCTGGGTGGTCTTAACCTTCGTGCCGGATCAGTTTTCCTGGCAGCTAGCGGGCCACGCCGTCGCCCTGCACGACATTCACAACAAGATATTCAGCAACGCCGGTCTGCTGCTGCTGATCCTGCCGTCTGTCTTCTGGCTGGAAGTGGTGATGGTGGGCTGGAAGAAAAGCTCGCTGCACCAGATCCTGTTCGCGCTGACCCCCAGCATCAAAACCGATATCGCCTTTCTGCTGATGGACCAGGCGCATCTGACCGGCCAACTGGCCCGGTTGATGATGCTGGGCCTGTCCATCGTTTCCGGCGAGGCCATTCAGGCCTGGCTTGCCGCCCATACTGGCTTTTCTATCAGTGCCGCGGCCCTGCCGCTGGCGGTTCAGGTGGTGCTCTATTTCTACGTCTACAGCTTCTTCGATTACTGGGCGCATCGCGTTGGTCATCTGCCCTGGTTCTGGCCGCTGCACCGTTATCATCACTCCGCCGATGAAATGTCGGTGGTGAATGCTGAGCGTATTCATCCCGCCGGTTTTGTCGGCCTGTTTTTCCTGAATATTCCCATGGCGGTGCTGGGCGCGTCGCCGGAAGCGATGATATATGTCAACGCCGCCACCATCGCGCTGGGCTATGTCATCCATTCGCGCATCGATTCCGATTTCGGCTGGGTCGGGCGTTATCTGATCCAATCGCCGCTGCATCACCGCCTGCATCACAAGCTGGATATGAGCACCCCCACCGGTCATTTCAGCATGGCCCCGATCTGGGATCATCTGTTCGGCGGCTGGGGCGGCAAGGCGCATGCGGACATGCCCATCGGCGTGGACACGCAATACCGCCATGGCTTCTGGGTGATGCCCGATTTGATGCGCGACTATTTCGATTTCTTCAAAGGCCTCATTGGCCGCCGCACGCTGTCGCCTAGCGAAAAGACTCCTTAAAGCGCATTGACCGGCAAGCCGCTGTCGCGCCACGCCTTGACGCCGCCATCCAGCGCCGCTGCCTGGCCATAGCCCAACTCGCGCAGCGTCGCCGCCGCCAGGGTGGAAATCTGCCCGAACTCGCAGCACACCAGAATGCGCTGCGTGGGGTCGGGCAATTCCTTGTTCACCCGCAACTCCAGCTGGCCGCGCGGCAGATGCTGGGCCCCCGGAATGTGCCCGGCGGCGAACGCATCTTTCTCCCGCACATCCAGCAGCACCAGGCCGAGATCGTTTTTCTTCACCCGCTCCGCCAACTCGCCCATGGCGACAAAGGGCACATGCGCCGCCGCATCCGACAGAAGCTGGGCGATGGTGCGTCCGCCGCTCATATTGGTGCGCAGCGCCTCGGTCAGATGGGTGGGCGCGGCCAGATTGAGGTGGGTCATCATGTCGATGAACTCGGCCCGCTCGCGCTTCTGCAGGCGGGGATTGGTGGCGATTTCATCGCCGATGGTGGAATGGCTGCGGCCTTTATAGTCGTGGGCGGGATAGACCTTCAGCGCAGGGTCCAGCTTCAACAATGTGTTGAACAGGCTGTCATACAAGGCATCCGGATCGCCGGTGGGCAGGTCGGTGCGGCCGGTGGCCCCGATCAACAGCGTGTCGCCGGTGAAAACGCGGTCTTCCATCACCACGCACATGGAATCCTTGGTGTGGCCGGGCGTGTGCAGCGCCTTCAGCCGCAGATTTCCCACCTTCAATATTTCGCCATCGGCCAGCCGGAAATCGGCATAGGGCGCGGGCGACAGGCGGTGGGTCACCACCGGCACGCCCAAGGCGCGGCCCAATTCCTTCGCCGCCGAGAAATGATCGGCATGGGTATGGGTGTCGAGGACATAGCGGATGCGTATGGAATCGCGCGCCGCCAGGCCCAGATAATAATCGGTCTGTAGCTGGTTGGGATCGATCACAATGGCGGCATGGCTATCGGCGCAGCCAAGCAAATAAGACTGGCAACCGCCGCTGGCGATCTGTTCGAAAATCATGTGCGGCCCCCGCCACAAATTAAAAAGACTGCCAGAAAAGGGCAGGGGCCGCTATCCCGCGCGCAATCGCGCCCGGAAGCTTTTGTCGTGCTTCAGTTTGAATTCCCGCTTCATGGCGCCTTTGCGGGTGCGGTGCTTTTCGGCATAGATCAACGCCCAGTTGCGCGCCCGGGTTGATTTGGCGCCGCGCGTGCCCAGCCCATTATGTTCGGCCAGCCTTCGGTCGAGGTCGAGCGTCCAGCCGACATAAGTGATTGTCCGGCCACCGGGATTGCGCGTCATCAGGACATAAACAAAAGCCGCCATAGGGCTTTCATCTGCGATTTGCGCAGAGCTGACAAGGCGCAAAAGCCCGGTTGCGCCGTCCCGGCCACCGGTCTATATGCTTGCCCAGGCAAATATTGCTGAAGCAGTGTTTGACCCTGGAGGGAGTGGGGATATGCCAAAGCCCTATTACAAGCCCGGCAACTACGCGATGAAGCGCTCGGTCGGTTACCTGATGCGCATGTCGATGAACCGCGTGCTGCCGCAACTGGAAGCCATGTTCCAGGACCGCGAACTGACCTTCTCGCAATGGACCACCCTGGTGGCGCTGTATGACGGCCAGATCACCACCGCCGGCGATCTGGCGCATAATATCTGCCATGACGGCGGCTCGCTCACCCGGCTGATCGACCAGATGGTGGAGCGTGGCTATGTCACCCGCGCCCGCAGTGAAAAAGACCGCCGCAGCGTCAAGCTGGCGCTGACGGCAAAAGGCCGTTCTGTCGTCGAGGCGCTGGCGCCGGACGTGATGAATTTCTGGAACACGCTGCTGGTTGGCTTCAGCCACGGCGAAGTGGACACGCTGATTGCGCTGCTCACCAAGCTGGTGATCGCAACCGAAGGCAGCCAACGCGGCTCCGCCAAACTGCACATGTCAGACAAGCCGATCATTCCGGCCAAAAGGGAAGCGGTAAGGAAAAAAGCATCATGAAGAAACTGCTCCCGCTTGCTGCCGCGCTGCTGCTGACTGCCTGTGTCGCGTCGCCCACCACCACGCCGCAACTGAAGCAGGTTGAGGCGGCCAATCTCGGCCTTTCGGGGCCCGCCGCGCCGCAGTTCGCCGATCAATGGTGGACCGCTTTCCGCGATCCCCAGATCGACCGGTTGGCCGTGCGTCTGGTCGCGGACAATCCCACACTGGCCGGGGCGCTGGCGCGCATCCGGGCGGCGCAATCGCAATATGCCGTGGCTGAGACCAGCGAGTTGCCGCAAGTCACGCTGGATGGGTCAGAGCAGCGCACGCTGCTTTCCAAGAATTACATCATCCCGCCGCCTTATGGCGGCACCTGGCGCTGGTTCGGCCAGGTTGGCGCCAACCTGTCCTGGAATCTGGATTTCTGGGGCAAGCAGAAAGCGCTGATCGAGCAGGCGGGCAGCAACACCAACGCGGCCATGCTGGATGCCCAGGCGGCACGGCTGGCGCTGTCGGGCGCATTCGCCCAGACCTACATCAACCTGTATCTCGCCTGGGTGAATGGCGATATCGCCGATCAGACCCTGGCCGAGCGGCAGGAGATTCTGAATCTCACCCAAAGCCGGTTTGAAGCGGGATTGGAAAACGGGTCTTCCGTCGAACAGGCCAAGGCGCTGGTGGCGCTGGCCAAGTTGGATCAGCAGCGTTACGCCGCCCAACGCGAGATGGGCGTGCATGCCGTTGCGGCGCTGGCGGGCGAGGGTGCAAATCTTTACGGCGAGATTGTCCGCCCCACGCCCGATCTGGATGCGGCTTTGCCATTGCCCACCGAACTGCCGGCCGATCTTCTGGCCCGCCGCCCCGATATTCTGGCGGCACGTCAGCGCATAGATGCGGCGGCCAGGGGACGCGAAGCGGCGCATGCCGATTTTTATCCCAACATCAATCTGGCGGCGGTGGTCAGTTTCCAGGCCATCGGTCTTTCGCGTCTGCTGACCGGGGATTCCCTGACGGTGGGCGCAGGTCCGGCGATTCATCTGCCGATCTTCGATGCCGGAAAAATCCGCGCCCAGTATGCCGGGGCCACCGCCGGGCTTGATGCCGCCGTCGCCGATTATAACGGCGCGGTGCTGAATGCAGTGAAACAGACCGCCGACGCCATGACGCAAGTCAAAAGCCTGGGGGCGCAGCGCAAAGATCAGCAAGACGCACTGGATAGCGCCGCGCGCGCCTTTCGTCTCGCCGAGGAACGCTACAAGGACGGTCTTTCCGGCCAGATCCCCATGCTGACCGCCGAGGCCACTTTGCTGACCGCCCGCCAGCAAATGGCCGGGCTGGTGGCGCAGGCCGCCACCCAGCGCGTCACGTTGCTGCTGTCGGTCGGCGGCGGATTCGATTCTTCCAATACAACCATTGCCAAACTGGACAATTGATATGAGCGATGCAGCTTCCCCCAATAACAATCGCCGCCGCGGCTTTGCCATTCTCGGGCTGGTGGTTCTTGTCGCCGCCATCGCGTATGGCGCTTACTGGTTTCTTTCCGCCCGCTTCTTTGAAAGCACCGACGATGCCTATGTCGCCGGCAATATCGTGGCGGTGACCAGCCGCGAGCCGGCCACGGTGATGGCGCTGCATGCCGACAACACCCAGACGGTGAAACGCGGCCAGCTTCTGATCGAAATGGACCCCGCTGTCGCCGATGTGAACATGGCCGCCGCGCAAGCCAATCTGGCGCGGGTGGTGCGCAGCGTTCGCGGCGCCTTCTCCGGCGGCGATACCTATCGCGCGCAACTGGCCCAGGCCCAGGTGGTGTTGGCCCAGGCGCAGTCCGACTTTCAGCGCCGCCAGGGCGCGACCGCAGGCGCGGTGTCGGGTGAAGAATTGTCTCACGCCCGGCAGGCGGTGGCAGCGGCTGAGGCGCAAGTCAGCGCCGCGCGCAGCGGGCTGGAGCATTCTCTGTCCCCTGTCGAAGGCACCGATATCGCCAACAATCCCGATGTGCTGGCGGCCGAAGCCCAGCTTCGCACCGCCGCCATCGCCAAGGGCCATATGCGCCTGATCGCGCCGGTGGATGGCGTGATCGCCCAGCGCACGGTGCAGGTTGGCCAGCAGGTTGGCGCCGGAACGCCGCTGATGGCGGTGGTGCCTTTGAACAATGTCTGGATCGACGCCAACTTCAAGGAAGTGCAGCTGCAGGATATGCGCATCGGCCAGCCGGTGACGGTGACCGCCGATATTTATGGCGGTAGCGTGGTCTATCACGGCCGTATCGAAGGGTTGGGTGCGGGATCGGGCAGCGCCTTTGCTTTGCTGCCGCCCCAGAATGCGTCGGGCAACTGGATCAAGATCGTGCAGCGCGTACCGGTGCGCATCGCGCTGGACCCCAAGGAGCTGGCGGATCATCCGCTGCGGGTGGGTCTGTCGGTGGCGGCTTCGGTGAATATCCGCGACACCTCCGGCCCGATGGTGACCGACAAGATCGGTAATGGCGTCATGACGGCCAATACCGGTGAAGACACCAGCGCCGAGGTTGATGCCTTGATTGCCAAGATTGTGGCGGCGAACAGCGGAGCTCGCCGTTGAGCAATCCGGGTGCCGCACAAACCGCGCCCCAACCTGCGCCCATGACGGGCGGGGCGCTGGCGATCACCGCGCTGACGCTGGCGATGGGCACCTTCATGCAGGTGCTGGATTCCACCATCGCCAATGTCTCCTTGCCCACCATCGCGGGCAATCTGGGCACCAGCACCAACCAGGGCACCTGGGTCATCACCGCCTTCGCCGTGGCCAACGGCATTGGCGTGCCGCTGACCGGCTGGCTGATGGGCCGCTATGGCGTGGTGCGGACCTTTGTCTTTTCTGTGCTGGCTTTCACCGCCGCTTCGTTTCTATGCGGCATCGCCTGGGACTTGCCGTCGCTGATTTTCTTCCGCGTGCTGCAAGGCGGCGTGTCGGGTCCGATGATCCCCGGCTCGCAAGCTTTGCTGATTTCCATTTTTGCCGCCAACAAGCGCGCCACCGCGCTGGGCATCTGGTCCATCACCACCCTGGTGGCGCCGATCTGCGGCCCCATTCTGGGCGGCTATATTTCCGACAATTATCACTGGGGCTGGATCTTCCTGATCAATGTGCCGGTGGGGTTGTTCGTGTCCTATCTGTGCTGGCAGGCGCTCAAGACGCGCGAGACGCCCACGCGCAAGCTGCCGATTGATACGGTGGGTCTGGGCTTGCTGATCGTCTGGGTTGGCGCGCTGCAAGTGATGCTGGATACCGGCAAGGAGCTGGACTGGTTCGCGTCCACCCAGATCGTGGTGTTGTCTATCGTGGCCGTGGTCGGCTTTATCGCTTTCCTGATCTGGGAGTTGACCGAAGAACACCCCATCGTCGATCTGTCGCTGTTCAAGCACCGCAATTTCTGGCTGGGCACGTTGGTCTTCTGCCTGGGCTATGCCGTGTTCTTCGCCAACACGCTGTTGCTGCCGCTCTGGTTGCAGACGCAGGTCGGCTACACCGCCACCTGGGCGGGGCTGGTGGCGGCGCCCACCGGGGCTATCGCGGTGATGCTGACACCGTTTACGGCGCGGATGATGTCGCGGGTTGATGCCCGCATCATCGCCACCGTGGCCTTCGTCGCCTTCGCCGTGTCTTATTTCATGCGCTCCGGCTTTACCGCCCAGACGGATTTCTTCCATTTCGTGCTGCCGCTGCTGGTGCAGGGCATCGCCATGGCGACTTTCTTCCTGGCCATGATCACCATTCTTCTGGATGGCGTGCCGCCGCAGCGCATTCCTTCGGCCTCGGGCCTTTCCAATTTCGCCCGCATCACCGCCGGCGGCTTTGCCGCTTCGGTGGTGACGACGCTGTGGGATCGCCGCGAGGCGCTGCACCAGAGCCGCATGGCCGATCACGCGACTATCTTCAGCCCATGGCTGCGCGGTGCGGTGGACAATCTGCATCGGTTGGGACTGCCCGAGCTTGGCGCTCAGGCTTCCATCGCCCGCACCATGGTGGGGCAGGCGTATCTCTTGGCGGCCGATGACATCTTCTATGCCTCGGGCTGGATATGCCTGGTTCTGATCGGCATGGTTTGGATGTGCCACAAAGCGAAGTCGGGCGGTGGTGCGCCCGTAGCAGCAGATTAACGCTTCACTTATTGGCCGGCCTGAATGTCCGCTTTGCGCCGATGGTGGACATTAGGTATCGTCCGAGTCCCCAAATTATTTAGGCCGCTACCCCATCGGCCAAGGCTGCAACTAACTCGTTCACCGTTGAGCGCGCGGTCCGCATAACGCCCACCAAGGTTGCGGAGGCGGTCCCAGTCCAGTCTCCGTAGCCAACCAGCCACAGTGCAGGCTCCTTAATCGAATGCGTTCCAATCGTCGCGACGCGATCATCTTCTTCGATGACCCCTAGCGGCGATAGGTGTGCCAGCGCAGGCCGAAAACCCGTACACCAGATCACAGTATCGAAATTGTCTTCGCTACCGTCGCGCCAGACAACGCCGTTGGCTGTAAATTTCTTGAAGGGTGGGACAGAATGTAACACGCCTCTGGACCGCGCCGCACGGACTGGCGGCACCATCACGATGTCACCCAGCCCTCCTGCTGGCAGGTCAACCTGACGCCCCTGACGCGCTGCGCGCCAGCGTTCGGTTGCCCTTTCAAATAGGATTCGCCCATCAACGTTATCTGGCAGAAAGACCGGCGGAGAAGGTGTCACCCAAGTTGTGTCTGCGACCTGAGACAGCTCGGCCAAGATTTGTGCGCCGGAATTGCCCCCTCCCACGACAAGAACACGCTGCCCGGCGAAGGCGTCAGGCGACTGGTAGTGCGCGGAATGAAGTTGTTGCCCCGCATACTCGCGCTGTCCGGGATAGTCAGGGACAAACGGATGACGCCAGGTTCCAGTTGCGCTTACCACCGCCCGCGCGTGCCGCTGGCCCCGGCTGGTTTGTACGACTAGCAGTTCATCTTCCCGAATGACTTTTTCGACTTCCACAGGCCGTTCCATCGGAAGCTGATAATGTTTTTCATAAGCGGCAAGGTATTCGATCACAGCCGTTCTAGGTGGATACTCTTCCTCAGCTATTGGCATTTGCCAGCCCGGCAGTGAACTCCACTGTGCTGGTGAAAACAAGCGAAGGGATTGCCACCCATGCCGCCAAGCGCCGCCGGGCGCTTGTTCGCCATCTAGAATGGCGAAGGATAGGGACGTGCGTCGCAAGAAGTAGCCGGTGGCAAGACCTGCCTGCCCGCCGCCTATTATAATTACGTCGAGCGGCTCCCTCATCAGAATCGCGATCGCGGAAGAAGACTGCAAATGACTTTGCGCCCCGCCCTTGCATGATTAATAATTACTTTGGCTGTGATCATTGGATGTTCCACAGTCTGTTGCCGCCTCGCGTAGCGCTGGGCCATCAGGACTCCGACGCAGATAGTCAGCCTGACATGCAGAAAGTCGCGCGTCATCCGCACTGAGGGCGGTTCACTCGGACTCTGTATTCCATTTCGGGCCCGGTCGTTGGGAAGGTCCGCGTTGGGTCGATAGCGGCCATTCAGCCAATAGCTGCTTTACGGCCATAGCGGCCGTGGGGTGCTTGGCTACGGTAGTCAACTGACGGTTCGCACTACCGGATTGAAATAATCACTTCGGCAGTTGCCAGCCGGCGAAAGAGATTTCTGCGCCGGACGATTGGCCACCAGTCATAGAGAAAAATCTCAATCGGCCGCCAGTTTGCAACCCAGCCCAGAATAAGGAAGCCCTCGTTGAGGACGCTTCCGAAAGGTCCACCTGTGTGGGACCGCATCATGAAGCTTCCGCCCGCCACGCAAATACCAAGGACCGCAAGACCGATTAAAAGGGAGTAACGTCCTATGCGGAACAACTCCTTCAGCTCGTTGCTGGTGACAATGGCGCGGTGCGCGAAATAGTGGCTTACGGCCTGGCCGAGGACGCGCGCATGCTCTCCCGAGGCTTCTGCTGTCGGCATGTGAACCTGAATACGAATGGCAGCGTGGCGGGGCAGCTCACGCGCCCAACTCACAATATAGTTCTCGGCTTCCTGGTCGAGATCGCGCTCTCGAAATGGCAAAGGGTCAAGCGTGTCAAATAGCTGGCCGACCTTGTCGACTTGCAATTCGATAGTAGCAGGCTCCTGCATGCCGACGCCTATTCCAAGGTGTATCTGGCCACAAGAATAGTAGCAGACGGTGGAATTGCAGAGGTCGTTTAGCTCTTCTTATCGCGAAATGCCGCGTCAACCTCGTCTTCCGTGATGCGCGCGGCAGGGTCTCCGGGTTGATTGAGGTTTTGCTCTTCGGTGCCGTCTCCCAACATGCCGGCAGGTGATGTTTTGGGCACATTCTTTTGATCGATCAAATTCTTTTCTTTGTCAGTCATAAATAATCTCCTCGTGCGGGCAGGTTTACAGACTTACGGCTATCTCTAATCAGGAAGCATGGCCCGAAGCTTGAGCAATTCTCGTGAAAGCATATCCTGTAGCTGGGTACGCTTTTGTTGGTCGGACTCGTCCTGCAAGCAGGTTCGAAACCGATTAATGTTTTCCTTGCAAACCCATTGCTCGAAGTCGGCATGCGCCATGTTCGCCAAATCACTCTAGGAGTTGGGGGGTTGACCCGCCATTTCGGTCAATTCGACATACAGCCAGACCTGGAGTGCCGATGGGGATAAACGCCAGTCGAAGGCACAGCGTTCCAATTCTCAGGACCGGTCTTGCCGATTAGGGTCGGTGGCGGTCCTTAGACCAATGTTCGCCTGGTCAAAAGCGGACATGCGACTGCGGGGCGATTCAATACCGTGACGTCGGCAGATTGACAGAAAGCATCCACCGCCACTTATTTGGGCATGGACCAGGAATCATTGATTCGCCGGTTGGGATTGTTTGCGCGCCGTCATGGTTGGGATGGCGGCTTTGCCCTGCTGTTTGCCGCCGGTGTGGCGCTGGGCGGAAATGCCATCGTAAGCGGCGCACTGGCCTTCGGCGGGGGGCTGTTGCCCGGCATAGAGGCGCAAGCTGACGATCAGCCGGCGCGGGTGGCGCAAGGCGTGGCGCGCCTTTCCATGTTCGGGTTTGCCGAGCCCGGGCGCTACGCGCCAGCGGTTCTGTTTCCCGTCACCAGTCATGATCTGCCGAACTGGCTGCGGCCTTCCGAGGGTCTGGCGCGCGCCCTGTCGGTGCGTGATCCGGTGATCGCCATTTGCATGGACGATCTGGGCGAAGACCTGGCCGGTACCGACCATGCCATGGCGCTGCCCAAAGAGGTCGCCATGTCGTTCCTGCCCTATGCCGAGACCACGCCGTTCCTGGCGCAGGAAGCCGCAGCCAAGGGCCATGACATATTGGTGCATATGCCGATGCAGGCTTTGTCGAGCACCAATCCCGGCCCGATGAGCCTGTCGGTGGGCGCGGCGGACCTCGCCATGCGCGCCGCCTGGAATATTGACCGGGTGCCGGGCGCCATCGGCATCAACAACCATGAAGGCAGCCGCTTTACGGCGGATGCTGCGTCTCTGGCGCCGGTGGCGAAGATATTGGCGGAGCGGCGCTTGTTCTTTTTCGATTCCCGCACCGGGCCGACATCAAAGGTGATGGAGGTTGCCGCGCGGTACGGTGTTCCATCGGCTGAGCGCGATATTTTCCTCGACGATACGATCAGCGAGGAAGAAGTGCGCCATCAACTCGATCTGCTGGTGATGGTGGCAAAACGCCAGGGCGCCGCCATCGCCATCGGCCATCCCCATGACGTGACCCTGACGGTGCTGGCGGAATGGCTGAAGCAGAACCACGGTGTGACGCTGGTGAGGTTGCCCGATGCGATGACGCGCAAAGCGCAAGCGCAGATGCTGGCGTCGCGATAACACTCGGTGTCATCCTCGGCGAGCATCGACCGCGAAGCGGGCGATGCGAGGGAAGGGGACCCAGGCGCTTCAAAGCGACCGGTCCTGCAGAATGAAACGCCTGGGTTCCCTTCCCCTCGCAAAACGTTGTTTTGCTCGGCCGGGAATGACAGTGGAGTTTACTGGCCCTTTTTCACGGACGCGAAGCGAACCGCTTCTTCCGCCGCCGCCATCAGGGCGCGGGCCTTGTTGACCGTCTCTTGATATTCGGCTTCCGGCTGGCTGTCGGCGACAATGCCGCCGCCGGCCTGGACATACATGATGCCGTCTTTCACCAGCGCGGTGCGCAGCACGATGCAGGTGTCCATGGTGCCGTCGGCGGCGAAGTAGCCCACCGCACCGGCATAAGCGGCGCCGCGCTTTTCCTTTTCAAACTCGTCGATGATTTCCATGGCGCGGATCTTGGGCGCGCCCGACAGGGTGCCAGCGGGCAATCCAGCGGCCAAAGCGTCCACGGCATCCAGGCCATCGCGGATATCGCCTTCGACATTCGAGACCAGATGCATCACATGGCTGTAGCGTTCGATGAAGAAACTGCCGGTGACTTTCACCGCGCCGATTTTGGACACGCGGCCGACATCGTTGCGGCCCAGATCAACCAGCATCAGATGCTCGGCCCGTTCCTTGGGATCGCCCATCAACTCTTCCGCCAGCGCCTTGTCTTCGGCAGCTGTCTTGCCGCGCGGGCGCGTTCCGGCGATGGGGCGGATGGTGACCTTGCCGTCGCGCAGGCGGACCAGGATTTCCGGGCTCGATCCCACGATCGAGAATCCGGGCATGGAAAGATAATAAAGGAAGGGCGAGGGGTTCAGGCGGCGCAGCGCCCGGTACAGCGCAAAAGGCGGCAGCGTGAAATCGCGGCGGAAGCGCTGGCTGGGCACGACCTGAAACACATCCCCGGCTGCGATGTATTCCTTGCCGCGCGCGACCATGGCGAAATACTCGTCCTTGGTCATGTTGGATTTGATCTCGCCGATCTTCGGCGTCGCCACGGGCGCGGGCGCGGCGAGCGGCTTGTCCAGTGCCGCCAGCGTTTCATCAATCCGCGCGGTGGCGCGGGCATAGGCGGATTTGGCGTCGGTCTTCTGATCGGGATAAACCGGCGTCACCACCAGAATTTCATCCTTCACCGTATCGAAGATGGCGGTGATGGTGGGGCGCAGCATGATGGCGTCGGGCAGGCCCAGCGTGTCTTCCGGCGCATTGGGCAGATGCTCGACCTGGCGCGCCATGTCGTAACCCAGATAACCGAACAGCCCCACCGCCATCGGCGGCAAGCCTTCCGGCAGGGTCATGCGGGTTTCGGCGATCAGGGCGCGCAAGGAGGCCAGCGGCTTTTCCTTCTGCGGCGCGAATTTGGCCGTGCCGGATAGCGCCTGGCGGTCGATCTCGGCGATATCGCCGCGCGTGCGCCACACCAGGTCCGGCTTCAATCCGATGATGGAATAGCGGCCACGGGCTTCGCCGCCTTGCACGCTTTCCAGCAGGAAGGTGTTGTCCGTGGCTGCGCCCAATTTCAGATAGACGGAGACCGGCGTTTCCAGGTCGGCGACATGGCGGACATAGAGCGCCTGCGGCCGGCCCGCATCATAGCTGCGCGCGAAGCTTTCGAAGTCCGGTTTGATCGGGATGTCGCTCACGATTCACTGCCGGTCTTGATCACTGTTGTCCGATGGCGGACGCCAGCAGCTGCTGGTTGACCTTGACGCCTTCGCGGTCACGCGCGGCATTGGCGAAGGAGATGGTGATGTCGTTCCCCGCCTGCAGCGAAAGCTGCTTGGCGCCGTCGTCAAAATCCTTGCCCGTGGGCGGGGTGTGCTGAATGCCGCTGACCTGGGCGATGATGAAGTTCTGGCCCACGCCCTGCGGCGCCTGGACGATACCGCCCGGTCCGGCTTCGAAAATCTTCTGCACCAGCGATGACGACAGCGTCGTGTCCTGGCTGTCGCGCTGCAAGCCCTGGCTCTGCTGCACCGGCACTTTCAGTTCCTTGGCGATATTGACCAGGCTTTTGTCGGTGGTCGCCTTGGCGGCCAGCTCGGCGGTCTTTTTCTGCAAGGCCTGCTGACGCTGTTCGGCGATCCAGGCTTCCTTGGCGTTGTCGCGCACCGAGGCCAGGTCTTTCAGCTTGGGCGGCGTCACGCCGACAATCTTGATGGTGTAGTACTCGCCGCTCTTGGCCTGGAAGGGGTCGTTGTCCTCACCCACTTCATAGCCGAAGGCCTGGGTATAGAATTCCGGATCGGCGGGCGCGCCTTCGGGGCGCTGGCCGCTGGCGTCCAACCCGTTTTTGTCGAGGGCCGCGAACTTGCCGCTTTTCATTCCGGCTTTCTGGCCGGCGGCGGCAATATCGGCGCCGCCGCTGCGCGCGTCTTCAAATGCATTGACGATTTCGGCGATCTTGCCGGATGCGCCGGCAAGCGACAGGGTCTTTTTGATGTCGGGCGTGGCATCGCTCACGGTGCGGGCGATTTCCGGGGTGATCGCGGTCACGCGCGCCAGCACATAGCCGCCCAGCGCCGCCTTGATCGGCTGGCTTACCTGATTGACGGGCAGGGCGAAGATTGCATCGGCGCGTTCGGGATCGGCCATGTCCTGCTTGGTCAATACGCCCAGATCAAGATTGGCCGGGGGGATCTTCATGCCTTCCGCCAGCTTGTCGAACGTCTTGCCCTTGTCGATTTCGGCGCGGGCATTCTTGGCGTCCGCTTCGGTGGCGAACACGATCTGCTGCACCGCGCGTTTTTCCGGCACGTTAAACTCGGTCTTATGCTCGTCGTAATATTGGGCGATCTGGGCGTCGGTGACGGCGATCTGCCCGGTGAGATCCTGCGGCCCGATATAGGCATATTCGATCTGGCGGTATTCGGGCGTGGAAAAAGCCTGGGCGCGGGATTTGACGTAAGCGGCCAGCACGTCGTCGCTCGGCGCGGCAATCGGGCCCACCGCTTCCGGCGCCACGATCACATAATTCACGGCGCGCCGTTCGGTGAAATACAGGTAGATGGCTTCGGCATAACCGCGCGGCAGGTTGAAGCCCTGTTGCAGGGCGGTGGCGAACTGGTTGCGGGTCATGTCGCCGCGCATTTCAGCCAGAAATTCCTTCTCGCTGTAACCGGACTGCTGAATGATCGTCAGAAACTGGTTGTGGTCGAATTTGCCCGTGCCGCCGGCGAAGGTGGTGTTAGCGAACACATTCGCGCGCACCGCCGCATCCGGGGTGGTCAGGCCAAGCCGGTTCGCCGAAGCGTCCAGGGCGGTGCGGCTGATAAGCTGTTGCAGGGCGATATTGCCCAGCCCCATGCGCTGCGCCATTTCGGGGGTGATTTCGGTGCCCATCTGGCCGCTCTGCGCCTTGATGAACAGGCGATAGTTGCGCTGGAAGGTGGTGCTGCTGATTTCCGCCGAACCCACGCTGGCCAGGGAGGTCGTGACCATGCCGGTGAACACGTCGGCGATGCCCCAGACCACAAAGCTGAGCGCCAAGGCCCCCATGAACAGGGAGGCGACCCAGGAGGTCGAAAGGCGGTGCATCCATTGCAGCATTTGCGTGACTCTTATTTGCTTGAAAGGCGGCGGATGATAGGGAGGGGGGGCTTTCAGGGCAAGCCGCGATTGCCCCCGGAGTTGAGGCTTTTTGGCGGCAAATCAAGGGGGTAGAGCCATGCGCAAGCTGGTGGCCGGCAACTGGAAAATGAACGGCACAGGGACAAGCCTGGCCGAACTGGAAGCATTGAAGAACAGCCTGGCCCAATCCGCTTGCGATATTCTGGTTTGCCCGCCCGCGACCCTGATCGCCCGCGCCCATTGGGCAATCAAAGGCGCATTCCCTTTGGGCGGACAGGATTGCAGCTCCAAAACATCTGGTGCTTTCACCGGCGATATCAGCGCCGCCATGCTGAAGGATGCCGGCGCGGCGTCTGTGATCCTGGGCCATTCCGAGCGGCGGCAATATCACGGCGAAACCGATGCGCAGGTGGCTGAGAAAGCCAAAGCTGCCTGGGCGGCGGGCCTCACCACCATCATCTGTGTCGGCGAAAGCGATGGCGAGCGCCAGGCGAACAAGCAGAACAGTATCTGCCATGGCCAGATCACCGGCAGCGTGCCCAAAGGCGCCACCGCGGCCAACACCGCCATCGCCTATGAACCGGTCTGGGCTATCGGTACCGGCAAGACACCCACCAATGATGAGATCGTGCAGATGCATGCGCATCTGCGCAGCTGTCTGACGGAGAGTTTGGGCGAGGGCGCCAAGGGCATGCGCATTCTGTATGGCGGGTCGGTCAATCCCTCCAATGCGGAGCAAATCCTTAACCTGGCGGAAGTGGATGGCGCACTTGTGGGCGGCGCCAGCCTGAAAGCAGCGGATTTTCTGAAGATAATCGCCGCCGTCAGGCCGCATTAACCAGTTCTTTCGACCCTTCTTTAATACGCGTCACCGCATTCTTCACCCACGTGCAGAAGCAGGTGGGTGAGATGACGCGTCTGTCCTACGACAGCGTCGAAGCATTGATTTATGATCCGGTGTCGGCCAACCGCACCGCGACGCGTGCGGCCCTGTATGCGCTCGGCTTCCGCCGCACCGAAACCGTGTCCACGCTGGAAGCTTGCCTTGAATCCATTCAGAAGCAGCCGCCGGACATCGTTCTGTGCGAGGCGCAAGGCGCGGGCGAAGAACTTTGCGCCGCCATCCAGGAACTGCGCCAGGGCGGCAATTGCGGCAATCCCTTTATCGTCGTCATCGTCACCGCCTGGGAGAAATCCACCGGGCTGATCAACCGCGTGGTCAATTCCGGCGCCGATGATCTTCTGCTGCGGCCTTTCTCGACAGCGCTGCTGGGCAGCCGCATCGAGGCGCATATCGAACGCCGCAAGGGCTTTGTCATCACCACCGATTATGTCGGCCCCGACCGGCGCCAGAGCCAGTCGCGCCAGAGCGGCGCGGACACCTTTGATCCGCCCAATTCGCTGAAGATGAAGGCCAAGGACAAGCTGTCGCCGGACGCCGTCACCAAAAAGCTGGACGTGGAATTGAAAGCGGCGCGCGACAAGCTGCATGTCGAAAAGCTCAAGCGCGATGCTTTCCAGGTCTGCATCCTGTGGCGTCTGATGCAGGATCAGCGCCCCGGCCAGGATATGGTGCAGGTGGATCTGGCGAAGCTGGGCGGGCTGGCGCGCTCGATTGACCGGCGCTGCCGTGAGACCGCCCATGACGCCGCCGTGGAATGGTGTGATTCCGTGCGCGCCGCCACCGAAGGGCTGGAGCAGGGCGTGGACCGTAACGCCTCGATGCATCTTCTGGGACATGCCGCCCTGGAACTGCACAAGGTCTTCCATCCCGATCAGTCGCCGGCCGACCGGATCGCGGAAATTGATGCGACGGTGGCGATTATCCGGGCGCGAAACCAGACGACCGCCTTAGCCTCCTAATCCCTTGAAATCAGGGACGTTCCTGCCCAAATCCCGGGTCCGGCTTTCCTTTGGAGCGCCTTTGCTCTAAAGACGCCCCCTTCAAGGGAATCCCATGCAGACCGTGCTCGTTTTCATCGAACTGATTATCGCTGTGGCGATGGTCATTTTTATCCTGCTGCAGCGTTCCGAAGGCGGCGCGCTGGGTATTGGCGGCGGCTCCACCATGGGTGGCCTGTTCTCGCCGCGCGGCGCGGGTGACACGCTGACGCGCACGACTGCCATTCTGGCGCTGCTGTTCTTCGTGGTCTGCCTGGCGTTGAACCTTCTGGCCCTGCGCGGCGTCAATCAGGGCTCGATTCTCACCGCGCCCGAAGCCAACAGCGCGGCGCCCAAGCCCGCTACGCCGGGACCGGCGCCTATTGGTCCCAGCGTTCCGAAGCCTCAGTAAAATCATTCGTGCTTACAGCGAGTTGTGGGCAGATAAATAAATTCCATTTTGTGCTTGAGGCGCCAGTGCCTTTTCGACATGGTGACCTCCCATGGCCCGGTTAGTATTCATCACCGGCGGCGTGGTCTCTTCCCTTGGAAAAGGTCTGGCGTCCGCCGCTCTCGGCGCGTTGCTTCAAGCGCGCGGCTACAAAGTCCGTCTTCGCAAACTCGACCCCTATTTGAATGTTGACCCGGGCACCATGAGCCCGTTCCAGCATGGCGAAGTCTATGTCACCGACGATGGCGCGGAGACTGACCTGGACCTTGGCCATTATGAGCGCTTCACCGGCGTCTCGGCCCGCAAATCCGACAACGTCACTTCGGGACGCATCTATTCCCAGGTGATCGAGAAAGAACGCAAGGGCGGCTATCTGGGCCGTACCGTGCAGGTGATCCCGCACGTCACCGACATGATCAAGGAATTCGTGCTGGCCGATATTGATGGGCTGGATTTCCTGCTGGTGGAAATTGGCGGCACGGTTGGCGACATCGAAGGCCTGCCGTTCTTCGAAGCCATTCGCCAGTTGCACAATGATCTGGGCCGCGGCCAGACCGCATTCATTCACCTGACCTTGGTGCCGTTCATCGAAGCGGCGGGCGAGCTCAAGACCAAGCCGACCCAGCATTCGGTGAAAGAGCTGCGCGCCATCGGCATTCAGCCGGATATTCTTCTATGCCGCACCAGCCATCCCTTGCCGGATGACGATCGCCGCAAGATCGGGCTGTTCTGCAATCTGTCGGCCGAGCGGGTGATCCCGGCCATGGACCTGGACACGATTTATCGCGTGCCGCTTGCCTATCACGATGTCGGGCTGGATACGCAGCTTCTCAAAGTGTTCGGCATCGACAATGCGCCGCCGCCGGATTTGTCGCGATGGCAGAATGTGGTGGAGCGGGTGAAGAACCCCGAAGGCGAAGTGCGCATCGCCGTGGTCGGCAAGTATATGCAGGTCAAGGACAGCTATAAGTCGCTGTCCGAGGCGCTGACCCATGGCGGGCTGGCCAACAATGTGAAGGTCCATCTCGAATGGATTGACAGCGAAGTGTTCGAGCGCGATGACGCCGCGTCTTTCCTGGAACATGTCGACGGCATTCTGGTGCCGGGCGGTTTCGGCGAGCGTGGCACGGAAGGCAAGATCGGCGCGGTGAAATTCGCCCGCGAGCGCAAGGTGCCGTTCTTCGGCATCTGCTATGGTCTGCATATGGCGGTGATCGAAGCGGCGCGCGACCTGGCGGGTCTTGAAGGCGCCGGCACCACCGAAATCGGGCACCCGAAGCATCCCGTGATCGGTTTGATGACCGAATGGACCAAGGGCAATGAAAAGGAAACCCGTGCCGCCGATGGCGATATGGGCGGCACCATGCGGTTGGGCGCGTATCCCGCCACCCTCAAGCCCGGCTCACGCGTGGCCGATGTCTATGGCACGACGGAAATTTCCGAACGCCATCGCCATCGCTACGAAGTGAACACCAATTATGCCCAGCAACTGGCCAAGCATGGTCTGGAAGTGTCGGGCTGGTCGCCGGACGGCAAGCTGCCCGAGATCATGGAAATCCCGGACCATCCCTGGTTCATCGGCGTGCAGTTTCATCCCGAACTGAAATCGCGCCCGCTGGAGCCGCATCCGCTCTTCACCAGCTTCATTCAAGCCGCAATGAACAAGAGCCGGTTGGTCTGATGGCCCAGCCGCCGGAAGAATTTCCCCAGCACATGTTCGAAGCTGCGGTGGAATTCGCCGTGCTGGCGCTTCGAACCCTGGTGCTGGTCAATGGCGCGGCGGTGATCGCGCTCCTGACATTCGTGGGCCAGGTCTGGGCCAATGATCAGCGCAACGGCTCCGGCATGGCCCATATTCTGTTCTGGCCGCTGATCTTCTTCCTGACGGGGCTTGTCATGGCGCTGGTCGCCACCATCCTGGCCTATATCACCCAGATGATCACCACCGAGCATGGCCGCGGCACGATCCCGGCGATATCCAAAAAGGTGCGGCGCTTTGCAATCCTGACTGCGGTGCTCAGTGTTGTGTGCTTCGCCACCGGTTCTATTGCCACCGCCCTCGGTATCGCCGGTTAGTCTAGCGCGGTTATTTGGCTTGGCTTTTCTAAGCGCGCTCTGCGCGCAAAGAAAAGCTAGGCATGCTCACGCCACAAAATCCCTCGCTACTGATTGATCGAGTTATGGCCGGGGCGGCGGCGGCACCGCAAGCTGATTGAACATGGTAGCTTGGGAATTGAACAATTGCTGCTGACGCAGCTGGGTCTCCTGAACCGCTTGCTGGGTTTGCAGATTGTTCAACTGGGTCTGTAGCTGCTGATAATTGAGCTGCGCCTGGGTCTGGGCGTTCTGCTCGGCCGGGCTGGGCGGCAGGATCAGGCCGCTTTGGGCCGAAGCGGCGCTTGTCAGCAGAAGCAGGGCGATAGCCGCATTTTTGATCATGATCTTCATATAAGCACGCACCCCGGCTTTCGCATCACCCATGCCCGATGAATCTTTCCCAGTAAAAGCGGGTTCCGCGTCCTTAAGAGTTCCTTAATCGCATCCCGAAGGATGTAGGAATTCAGTAAGCGCTACAGGCTATTGTGGCCGCCATGGGCCGGAGTGTTCCGAGTTTTGCCAGGGCTGCCGTCATCGCGTTTGCATGCGCGATGCTGTCTGCGCCCGTGCACGCCCAAAGCACCAATACGGACGGCTATGGCCTGGCGCCCATTCCCGGCGTGCCTGCGACCCAGCAGATTCAATCCAATTACCCGGTGCAGAGTTTCTCTCAGGCGCCGCAATCCGGTGATCAGTTTCCGCCCGCTGCGGGTCCCGCCATCACACCGGTGCAGCAGGCGCCGATGATGCCTGCTCAGGCGTATCAACAGAGCCCGTATCAACAGCGCCCGCCTCAGCAGAATTCCTATCAGCCCAATCCGTATCAGCCGCCGCCCGCTTATCCGGCACAACAAGCCTATGCCCAGGCGCAGCCGCAGCAACAATATCCGCAGCCTTATCCGCAAGCCCCAGGTTACGGCCAACAAGGTTACGGCCAACAAGGTTACGGCCAACAGCCTTATGGCCAGCAAGGCTATGCGCCCGCGCCGGTGGCGCCAGCGCCGGCTTTTGCTCCGCAACAGGCTTATGGTGCGCCGCCTGCCTATGGTCCCGCGCCCGCGATGCGGCCTGCGCAAAACATGGCGCAGAATGTGGCGGCGGCTGCGCCCTATGGCTATGTGCCGTTGCGCGGCACCGCGCCCAACGCGCCCTACGGCACGACGCAGGGTGAGAATATCTATGCCGGTTACATTCTGGGCGCCGGCGACAAGGTGCGCGTGAATGTTTTCGGCGAAGAAGATCTCTCCGGCGAATATCAGGTTGATGGTTCGGGCATGGTGCGGTTGCCGTTGATCGGCACCATCCGCGCCGGCGGTTCAACCGCGCCGGCTTTGGGCTTGGCGATCTCGGGCGCGATGTCTCAGGGCTATCTGAAAAATCCCCGCGTCAATGTCGAGATCACCGCCTATCGGCCCTTCTATGTCATCGGCGCGGTCAACCGTCCCGGCACCTATCCTTATGTGAGCAACATGACGGCGCTGGATGCGGTGGCGCTGGGCGGCGGTTTCACCGACAAGGCCAGCCAGGGCATCGTCTATGTCCGCCATGAAGGCAGCACCCGCGAAGAAGAAATGGCCCTCAACCAGCTTACCCATGTCTTTCCGGGCGATGTGGTGCGGGTGAAGAGCTCGTTCTTCTGGGATGCGATTGACGCCCTCTCGCCGATCGCCGGCCCGGCCGCCATCGTAGCCACGATATTCTAGTCAGCTTATTGCTGGTCGCGCCGCCTACGGAAAACCGTCGCACGACGCTGTCGCTAACGACCCACACTTTTCCGGGCGGTCGCTCCACTTTGATTTTGCCGCCCGACAGGCGTAAATCAGGGTCATGACAGTCCATGCTCCCACCCAGGCCAACACGCTTGTCAAAGCAGGCAATGTTGAAATCGGCAACCAGCACAAGCTCAGCATCATTGCCGGGCCGTGCCAGCTGGAAAGCCGCTCCCATGCCTTCGACATGGCGGGGGCGCTGAAAGAGGCCTGTGAGAAATTCGGCGTTGGCCTGATCTACAAGACCAGCTTCGACAAGGCCAACCGCACCAGCGCCAATTCCGAACGCGGTCTGGGGCTGGAGCGGGCGCTGCCCATCTTCTCCGATATCCGTACCAATTTCGGGCTGCCGATTCTGACCGATGTGCATGAGCGTGATCAGTGCGCCGCCGTCGCCCAGGCGGTGGACATTCTGCAGATACCGGCGTTCCTCAGCCGCCAGACCGATCTTCTGGTCGCTGCCGCGCATACGGGGCGCATTGTGAATGTGAAGAAGGGCCAGTTCCTGTCGCCCTGGGACATGAAGAATGTCATCTCCAAGATCACCGGTGCGGGCAATCCCAATGTGCTGGTGACCGAGCGCGGCGTGTCGTTCGGCTACAATACGCTGGTCAGCGACATGCGCGCCCTGCCGATCATGGCAAGCTTCGGCGCGCCGGTGGTGTTCGACGCCACCCATTCGGTGCAGCAGCCGGGCGGGCAGGGTGATCGTTCCGGCGGTGACCGTTCCATGGTGCCGTATCTGGCGCGCGCCGCGGTGGCGGCGGGCGTGGCGGCGGTGTTCATGGAAGTGCACCAGGACCCCGACCGTGCGCCATCGGACGGGCCCAACATGGTCCGGCTGAAGGATTTCCCGGCGCTACTGGAGCAGCTGGTGGAAATCGACGCGGTTGTGAAGCGTTCATAGTCTGTCATGGCCCGCGAATGCGGCCATCCAGGTGACGCAGCCTTACTGTCCAAGAGTAGAGTATGGATCACCTGGATGGCCGACACTCCGGTCGGCCATGACAAGGTGGGTTAGAGTACAGTGCCCGCAATAAACGTTGCCAGCAGTCCGTAAAGCGACAGCAGCAGCAGCCCGACATTGGCCAGCATGGAAATCACAAAACCCGTGCCGCGCTTTTCCGCCGCCGCCATATAGCCCATCGCATAGATGATGCGGCCCAGGCACCAGACAAATCCCAGCGTCGCCGGCAGCCAGCCGAAGATGCGGAAGTAGGTGGTGGCGATCCACAACAGGGGCAGGAAGATCACAACCTGCTCGACCGTGTTCATCTGCACCCGCAGCGCGCGCTCGAATTCCGGATGACCGGTGATGGCAGGCGCCATGATCTTGTGTTTGCCGCGCATCCGGCCAGCCTGGGCGAAGGTGTAGAACAGGATCAGGACTGCGAGCAGCGTGGCGCAGGCGCTAAGGACCGTGGCAGGTGTGGCGAACATAATGTTTCCCTTCCAAATAGGGCGCCATCCTGAGCCCTATTGGACGCGCCGAATAGTCCGGAAGAACGAAATTTATGCGACCATCCAGGCATTGACCAAACCGATTGCGGCGAGGATTACCAGCGCCAACAGCGCCAGCTGGCTGACGATAAATCCGGGCAGGCGGCGAGCCGCTTCCGAGCGGTAGCCCATGCCATAGACGATGCGAGCCAGGCACCAGACCAGACCGATCACGGGCGGAATCCAGCCCTGGAAGTAAAACGTAGCCAGCCACAGGGCCGGCACGAACAGCACCATGTTTTCCACCACATTGGCGTGGACGCGGACCGTGCGTTCGAATTCGCCGGGGCCGGTGACGGTGGGCGGATCGATGTGAAACTGCCGTCGCACCCGGCTGACCAGGATGGCGAAGGCGATGGTGATGGTGATCGCCAGCAAGGTGACGGCGGCGGTCAGAATGATGGCAGGGGTGGCAAGCATTCGCGGATTCCCAAGGGATCCCTGGGATAACCCTTATGCACCAGACTGGTTGCAAAAGCAGGGAGCCGGCGGCCGTTACGGCGACGGGTTTTTCCGTATCACGATCATGGGATAGCAACCGATTGCCGTAAAAAAGCGTGGGAAGCGGTCTTCCAGCCTCAGAAGCGCCGATAACATGGCCTTACCCAGCCCGTTATTGGGGAAGAACGCCCGCTGGTCGCGTGTGGGGAATGTGCGCCAGGGATAGATCTGCACCGATCCCGCATCCTTGAATCGCTGCCACCAGGCCAGCGGGTGGCGGTGAAAATAGATCGTCGCCAGCGTCGGGTTCTTGCCGCTGCGCGGGATCAGTGCGCGCGCCACAACTTTCAGCCAGGAAAAAATGGCGGACACGAAATAGGCCTGGTTGCTGTAGACGATGACGATGGTCCCGCCCGGCTTGGTGACAGCGATCAGTTTTCTGACGATTGCTTCCTGACGATCTTTTTCGATGTGGTAGATCGTGTGGAGGCTGACCGCCGCGTCAACCGGTTCGATCGCAAGTTCGAAAAAATCCCCGACATGATATTCGCCATGCGCGCCGATCTTGGACTTGGCGGCATCCAGCGCGCGTTGCGACAGGTCAACGCAAACCCGCGTGTCATATCCTTCGGAATATTTCAGATACTCGGGATACTGGATGGGGCCAGAAGCCATATCGAGCAATCTGTGGCCCGTTTTTGGCAGGTGCTTCAGGACGCGCAGCCGGCACGCGCTTACATAATCGGCAGCGATTTCGCGCAGGTCTTCCGATAGCTTGGCATCAGACGTCGAACCGCCTTCGGTAACCCAGCCTTCGCCTTCGTAGATTTTGGCGACCTGTTCGCTGACTTTCTTGCCGTCATTCATCGCGGCCCCCAACATGGCGGGCGTGTGTTTTCAATACCAGAATCATTTCAGACTTCCCCAAGCCGGCTATGGCCATTTGGGGGGACTGTAAGTGTCCTGTTTGCATAAATAAATCGCCATCCCCAAAAATGCTCAAAATCGCGGATCTGAACTGTGCCGCCCGCCTGTCCGTTGTCTTGCCCCAAGGCCCGTCCTCCCCTAGAACGCATTTTCTCAACGCCGGAGCCTCCTGTGACCGCCATTCTCGACATCATCGGCCGCGAAATTCTGGATTCCCGGGGCAATCCCACCGTGGAAGTGGACGTCAAGCTGGAAGACGGCGCCTTTGGCCGCGCCGCGGTGCCGTCTGGCGCCTCCACTGGCGCGCATGAAGCGGTTGAGCTGCGCGATGGGGGCAAGCGATACGGCGGCAAGGGCGTGGAAAACGCCGTGGCGGCGGTGAACGGCGACCTGTTCGACGCTCTGGCGGGCCTCGACGCCGAAGACCAGATCAAGATCGACAACACCATGATCGCCCTGGACGGCACGCCCAACAAGGCGCGGCTGGGCGCCAATGCCATTCTGGGCATCTCGCTGGCGGTGGCCAAGGCGGCGGCGCAATCGGCGGGCCTGCCGCTTTATCGTTATGTCGGCGGCGCCAAGGCGCAGCTTCTGCCGGTGCCGATGATGAACATCATCAATGGCGGCGCCCATGCCGACAATCCCATCGACTTCCAGGAATTCATGATCATGCCGGTGGGCGCTTCCAGCTTCCGCGAAGGCTTGCGCATGGGCGCGGAAATCTTCCACGCCCTGAAAAAGTCGCTGCATGACGCCGGCCACAATACCGGCGTTGGCGACGAGGGCGGTTTCGCCCCCAATCTGAAGTCGCCGGACGAAGCGCTGGGCTTTATTTCCAAGGCGGTGGAGAAGGCTGGCTATAAACTCGGCGAAGACATCTATTTCGCGCTCGACCCGGCTTCGACGGAATTCTTCAAGAACGGCAAGTATGAGCTGGAAGGCGAGGGCAAGTCGCTGACCCCCGACCAGATGGTCAAAGTCTATGCCGATCTGTGCAAGCGCTATCCCATCATTTCCATCGAAGACGGCATGGCCGAAGATGACTGGGCCGGCTGGAAGGCGCTGACCAATGAAGTCGGCAAGACCGTCAATCTGGTGGGCGACGATCTGTTCGTCACCAACGTCAAAAGGCTCAAGCAGGGCATTGATACCGCCACTGCCAACGCCATCCTGATCAAGGTCAACCAGATCGGTTCGCTGACCGAAACCCTGGCCACCGTCGAGATGGCGCACAAGGCCGCCTACAAGGCCGTGATGAGCCACCGTTCGGGCGAGACCGAAGATTCCACCATTGCCGACCTGGCGGTGGCGACGAACTGCGGTCAGATCAAGACCGGCTCGCTGGCCCGCTCCGACCGGCTTGCGAAGTATAATCAGTTGCTGCGCATCGAAGAGCAGTTGGGCGATGCAGCATTGTACGCAGGCCGCTCGATTCTTCGCGGCTGACGTTTCGTCAATTTAGTTTGGCCATCACTTTCCATCCGGCAATCATTCGTCACTAGCGGGCGTGAATGTCCGTGATAGGCTGACTGCGGCCACATACAGGGCCATGTCTTCCGGGGGGAAAGCATGGACGGGAATGTTGTCGTCATAACAGCGTGTGATCAGCGGTATTTTCCGCTGTGTCTGGATTTGCTGATGTCGCTGCAGAAGGCCTGCGGTGGAACGCTGCCGCGCGTGCGGGTTCTGGATGTCGGCATGACGCCCGCCAGCGCAGCGGCCCTGGCCAACATCGTGGAAAAAGTCATCGCGCCCGGTTGGGACGTGGGCGGCGACATGGATTTGCCGCTCTGGTATCGGGCGATGACGGCGCGCCCCTTCCTGCCCAGATATGCCGGCGATGCCGAAATGATTTTGTGGCTGGACTGCGATCTGTGGGTGCAGCGGATGGCGCCCATCCAATCTCTTGTCGACGCCGCGCGAGATGGCGCCATCGCCATTGTCGAGGAACGCTATGGCGGCGGCTTCAAGGCTGAGGCGCGTCCCCATGACGGCGGCAAAGGCGTCTTTTCCACATCGGAGAGCCAAGTGAAGGCGAATATGCGCCAGGGCTATCAATCCTGCTTCGGCGCGGAAGCGGCGGACGCCTTCGGCGATCTGCCCTGTCTCAATGACGGCGGTTTCGCGCTTCTGGCGGCGTCGCCGTCATGGGCCGTGTGGCAGTCGCTGTATGCCCCGGCCCTGGCGCGCCATTATCATCCCACCGTCGAGCAGCTGGCCCTGAATGTCGGCATTCGCCGGGGCCAGGTCCCGGTTTCCATTCAGCCCCAGGAAGCCAACTTCACCTGTCATCTGGAACTGCCCTGGTATGACCCGTCATCGGATGTGTTCACGTTCCCGGGTGATGCCGCCCGCGTGCTGGGCGCGATCCATTTGTGTGACGCCAAGCATTTCCCGCTGCTTCCCATCCCGCACTTCCCGGACGGCAAGGCGCGCCCCATGCCGCTCGACTACCGCGCCGTCACGACCTTTATCCAGGATAAGGCGTGCACGCGGCCCAGTAAGGTCAAACCTTAACGCCCCGGCTTCGAAGTTCCTGGAATCCTTAACTGAATCCCTCTTGACGCCGCGAATCAGTGTGTGATTCGGTGGGGTCATGCGAATCAAGCGTTCCGTCACCCGTTTCTTTGGCGCCATGATCCTTCCGGCGCTCACGATTTCGGTGGTTTCCTACTTCGGCTTCTATGCCGTGTGGGGCGAACGCGGCGTTTTCCAGCTTCAGGATGTGCAGGCCCGCCTGGGCGTCCAACAGGCGCAGCTGGCGCAAGTCGCCAGCGAGCGTGACCGGCTTTCCCATCGCATCCAGTTGATGGAAGAGGGCCATGCCGATCCCGATCTGGTCGAAGAGCTGGCGCGTGGCCAGTTGATGGACGGCGCGCCGAACCAGGTCGCCATTCCCCGCTCTTCAAACTAGTCCCGCTCCCTTTCAGGCGGCAGCGCACGCACTGATGTTGCGCGCGCACCCCGATCATTCGACAGGACATTGCGAACGGGAAAATGGCCCTCCGAACACTGTTCGTAGGGTGCAGCGCAACAAAGTTATAATCGCTTGCCAACTCCCTCTACGCTCTGCCAAAACGCCCACCGGCCATCCCATCAGAAGCGCAAAAAAACCATGCCGGAACCCAAAACTGCCCCGAACATCGCCAACGCCGAAGCGCTCAAGAAAATGTATGAGGACATGCTCCTCATTCGCCGCTTCGAGGAACGGGCCGGGCAGCTTTACGGCATGGGTCTGATCGGCGGTTTCTGCCATCTCTATATCGGCCAGGAAGCTGTGATCGTCGGCATGCAGGCCGCGGCCACGCCGAAAGACCAGCTGATCACCGCCTATCGCGACCACGGCCACATGCTGGCGTGCGGCATGTCCGCGAACGGCGTGATGGCCGAACTGACCGGACGCGAAGGCGGCTATTCGCGCGGCAAGGGCGGCTCGATGCACATGTTCTCTGCCGACAAGAAATTCTATGGCGGCCACGGCATTGTCGGCGCGCAGGTGCCGCTGGGCACGGGCCTGGCCTTCGCCAACAAATATCGCGGCAATGACGGCGTCTGCATGACCTATTTCGGCGACGGCGCCGCGAACCAGGGTCAGGTCTATGAAAGCTTCAACATGGCCGAGCTGTGGAAGCTGCCGGTCGTGTACATCATCGAGAACAATCAGTACGCCATGGGCACCTCGGTGGCGCGCCACAGCGCCTTGGCCGATTTCTCCAAGCGCGGCGTCTCCTTCAACATCCCCGGCATCCAGGTTGACGGCATGGACGTCGAAGCGGTGGAAGCGGCCGGCAAGGAAGCTCTCAGCTTCGCCCGTTCCGGCAAGGGCCCGATCATTCTGGAAATGAAGACCTACCGCTATCGCGGCCACTCCATGTCCGACCCTGCCAAGTACCGGCCCAAGGAAGAAGCCGCCGAAGTGCGCGAGAAGCGCGACCCCATCGATCATTTCGGCCAGAAGCTGATCCAGCGCGGTGTCGCCACCGAAAACGATCTCAAGGAGATCGACACGCGGGTCAAACAGGTCGTGATTGAATCCGCCGACTTCGCCACCACCAGCCCGGAACCGGCCCTGGCAGAACTTTACACGGACATCGTGATCTAATGGCTACGCAAATTCTGATGCCTGCACTGTCGCCCACCATGGAAGAGGGCAAGCTTGCCCGCTGGCTGGTCAAGGAAGGCGATGTCGTCAAATCCGGCACCATCCTGGCCGAAATTGAAACCGACAAGGCCACCATGGAATTCGAAGCGGTGGACGAAGGCCGCATCGGCAAGCTTCTGGTGGCTGCGGGCAGCGAAGGGGTGAAGGTCAATGCGCCCATCGCCACCTTGCTGGCCGATGGCGAAGATGCTTCCGCCGCCGTGACGTCTGCTGCGCCCGCCGCGAAAGCGGAAGCGCCGAAGACGGAAACGCCTGCCGCTGCGCCGACAGCCGCTGTCGCCGCGCCCGCAGTTGAAATCGCCAACGATCCTTCGCTGCCGGCCGGCACCGAGATGGTTCCGACCACGGTGCGTATCGCGCTGCGCGACGCCATGGCCGAAGAAATGCGCCGCGACCCCGACGTGTTCCTGATGGGCGAGGAAGTCGCCCAGTATCAGGGCGCTTACAAGATCAGCCAGGGCCTGCTGGAAGAATTCGGCGACAAGCGGGTGATCGACACCCCGATCACCGAACATGGCTTTGCCGGTATCGGCATCGGTGCCGCGTTTGATGGCTTGAAGCCCATCGTTGAATTCATGACCTGGAACTTCGCCATGCAGGCGATGGACCAGATCATCAACTCTGCCGCCAAGACCCGTTACATGTCGGGCGGCCAGATGAGCTGCCCCATCGTGTTCCGCGGCCCCAATGGTGCGGCCGCCCGCGTCGGCGCCCAGCACAGCCAGGATTATGCCAACTGGTATTCTTCAGTGCCGGGCCTGAAAGTGATCGCGCCGTATTTCGCCGCCGACGCCAAGGGTCTGCTCAAGGCCGCGATCCGCGATCCCAATCCGGTCATCTTCCTGGAACATGAAATCGTTTACGGCCGCACCTTCGACGTGCCGAAGATGGATGATTTCGTGCTGCCCATCGGCAAGGCGCGGGTGGTCAAGGAAGGCAAGGACGTCACGATCGTGTCCTATTCGCTGGGCGTTGGCCTGACGCTGGAAGCGGTGGAGAAGCTGGAGGCCGAAGGCATCTCCTGCGAAATCATCGACCTGCGCACCCTGCGTCCGCTGGATATTGATACCGTGATCGCCTCGGTGAAGAAGACAAACCGCATCGTGACCGTGGAAAATTGCTGGCCGTTCGGCTCCCCTGGCACCGAAGTGGCAAGCCAGGTGGTGGCGCAGGCCTTCGATTATCTCGACGCGCCTCCCGGAAAAGTCACCGGCAAGGACGTGCCCATGCCGTACGCCAACAATCTCGAAAAGGCGGCGCTGGCTTCCGTGGATGATGTGATCGCAGCGGTCAAAGCCGTCTGCTACCGGAGCTAGATCGTGGCAACCAACATCCTGATGCCTGCACTGTCGCCCACCATGGAAGAGGGCAAGCTGGCCAAGTGGCTGGTCAAGGAAGGCGATGTCGTCAAATCCGGCACCATTCTGGCCGAAATCGAAACCGACAAGGCCACCATGGAATTCGAAGCCGTGGATGAAGGCCGCATCGGCAAGCTGCTGGTCCCGGCCGGTGGCGACGCCGTGAAGGTCAATGCCCCCATCGCCGTGCTGCTTGCCGATGGCGAGAAGCTGGGCGATGTGAATATTCCCGCCGCCATGAGCAGCATCAAGGATGCGGTGAAGGCCGTGGCTCCGGCTGCTGCGCCTGCTGCCGCCGCTCCGGCTGCTGCTGCACCAGGCGCCGGAGGCGCCCAACAAACAAAGCCTCCCGCGAATGATGGCAAGCGCGTGTTTGCTTCGCCGCTGGCCCGCCGCATCGCCGCCCAGAAGGGCGTCGACATTTCCGCGCTGACCGGTTCGGGTCCGTATGGCCGTATCGTCAAGTCGGACGTTGAGAACGCCAAGCCCGGCACGAAGGCCGCCGCTGCGGGTTCTGCTGCTAGTGCGCAGTCTGGTTTCGCCACGCTGCCGGACGCCAAGCTGTTTTATAAGGAAGGCTCCTACGAAGAAGTGCCGCACGACTCCATGCGCAAGGCCATCGCCAAGCGCCTGACCGCGGCCAAGGCGCTGATCCCGCATTATTACCTGACGGTGGATTGCAATCTCACGGCGCTGATGGCGACCCGTGAGGCGCTGAATGCCGCCGCGCCGAAGGGCAAAGACAAGGTGCCGGCCTACAAGCTGTCGGTGAACGACTTTGTGCTCAAGGCTTCGGCCATGGCGCTGATCAAGCATCCCGACGTCAATGCCAGCTGGACCGAAACCGCGATCCTTCGCCACAAGAGCGCCGATGTCGGCATCGCTGTGGCCATCCCGGGCGGTCTGATCACGCCGATCATCTTTGACGCCCAGACCAAGGGCCTGGTGGAGATTTCCAACGCCGCCAAGGATCTGGCTGGCCGTGCCCGCGACAAGAAGCTCAAGCCTTCGGAATATGAAGGCGGCGGCTTCTCGGTTTCCAATCTCGGCATGTTCGGCATCAAGTCCTTCACCTCGATCATCAACCCGCCCCAGTCCTGCATCATCGCGGTGGGCGCGGGCGAGGAGCGGGCTGTGGTGGTGAACGGCAAGATCGAAGTCGCCACCGTGATGACGGTGACCATGTCCTGCGATCACCGCGTGGTGGACGGCGCCACCGGCGCCAAGTTCCTCCAGACCTTCAAGCAATTCATCGAGGCGCCAGCCTCGATGCTGCTCTGACCCCCACTTCTAAGAAAACAGGTCAATGGCTGATACATCGTTTGACGTGATTGTGGTGGGCGGCGGCCCGGGTGGTTATGTCTGCGCCATCCGCGCGGCCCAACTGGGTTTGAAGACTGCTGTCGTGGAGCGTGACCGGCTGGGCGGCATCTGCCTGAACTGGGGCTGCATTCCCACCAAGGCCTTGCTGCGTTCCAGCGAAATCTGGCACCTGATGCACCGGCTGGGCGAATACGGCATGTCGGCCGACAATTTCAAATTCGACATCAAGAAGATCGTGGAACGCTCGCGCGGCGTGTCGCAGCAGCTTTCCAGCGGCGTCGGCTTCCTGATGAAGAAGCACAAGATCACCGTGATCCCGGGCAGCGCTAAGCTGGTGGGCAAGGCGGGCGGCAAGCTGGCCGTCACCGATAACGGCAAGGTCACCGAATACACCTCCAAGAATATCGTGCTGGCGACGGGCGCACGCGCCCGCACGCTGCCGGGGCTGGAGCCGGATGGGCTTCTGGTCTGGACCTATCGTGAAGCCATGGTGCCGCCGTCCTTCCCCAAATCGCTTCTGGTGGTGGGTTCGGGCGCTATCGGCATTGAATTCGCCAGCTTCTATCGCACGCTCGGTTCGGACGTGACGGTGGTCGAAGTGATGGACCGTGTGCTCCCGGTGGAAGACGAAGAAATCTCCACCCTGGCGGCCAAGGCCTTCACCAAGCAGGGCATGAAGCTGAAGACCGGCTCCACCGTCACCGCGCTGAAGAAGGGCGCGGACAATGTGACCGCGACGGTCAAGGGCAAGGACGGCAAGACCGAAGACATCACCGTGGACCGCGTGATCCTGGCGATGGGCATTGTCGGCAATGTCGAGAATATCGGCCTGGAAGAAGCCGGCATCAAAGTGGACCGCACCCATGTGGTCGCGGGCAAGTATGGCGAGACCGGCGTGCCGGGCGTGTGGGCGATCGGCGATCTGGTCGGCGCGCCCTGGCTGGCGCACAAGGCGATGCATGAAGGCGTGATCGTGGCGGAGAAGATTGCCGGCGTGAAAGGCGTTCATCCGCTGGAGCCGTCAAACGTGGCGGGCTGCACCTATTGCTGGCCGCAGGTTGCCAGCGTGGGCATGACCGAAGCCAAGGCCAAGGAAAGCGGCCGCAAGATCAAGGTCGGGCGTTTCCCCTTTATCGGCAACGGCAAGGCGATTGCACTGGGCGAAGCCGAAGGCCTGATCAAGACTGTGTTCGACGCCACCACCGGCGAATTGCTGGGTGCGCACATGATCGGCGCGGAAGTCACCGAACTGATTCAGGGTTATGTCATCGCCAAGACCGGCGAACTGACCGACCAGGAACTGTCCCACACCATCTTCCCGCATCCGACCTTGTCGGAAATGATGCATGAAGCGGTGCTGGCAGCCGATGGCGCGGCGCTGCATATCTGAACCGCCTGTCATCCCCGGCGAGACGCGCGCAGCGCGTCGAGGGAAGGGGACCCAGGCGTTTCAACAAGCACCGGTCCAGCAGGTTTAAACGCCTGGGTTCCCTTCCCCTCGCAAAACGTTGTTTTGCTCGGCCGGGAATGACAGTCAGTTCAACAACCGTTCCACGTCTTCGGCCATCGCCGCGCTGTCGCTGGTGTCGGTGGTGACCAGCCGCGCGCGGCCGTCACGGTCAAAGAAAAACACCGCGTTGGAATGCATCACCGTATAGGGCGGGGCAGGGTCCACTGAATAGGCGACGCGATAGCGCCGCGCCATCTGGGCCAGCGCCTGTTCGCCGCCGCGCAATCCTTCCATCTGGGGTGAGAACGCCGCCGCGTAATGCGCCAGCGCCGCCGGGCTGTCGCGGCCCGGATCAACGCTGACGAACAGCACCCGCACATCGGGGCTTTTCACGTGGCTTAGCATCCGCGTCAGGTCGGCCAGGGTGGTGGGGCAGACATCGGGGCAGTTGGTGTAACCGAAATAAAGCGCCACCACCTTGCCGCGATAATCTTCGCCCGTGACGGGCTTGCCATCGCCCGCCCGCACCAGGCGGAAATCCAGCTTGGGCATGGCCCCCGAAACATCGGTCATGTGGACGGGGGACTTGCCGCAGCCGGCAAGCAGCAGAAATGCAAAAAGGACGGCGGCGGTGCGCATGTGTCGCGTGCTTAACACGCTTTCGCGGGCCGGGCCTAGGCGCTTACACTGGGACTCATGTACGCCCCCAGCCATTTCCGGGAAGAGAGGCCAGAGGTGTTGCGCGAGGCCATCCGCAACATTGCCTTCGCCACCCTTGTCACCACGGGTGATGGGACTGCCGAAGCCAATCACATTCCCTTTCTGTTGAAGGGTGACACGCTTTTGCCCAAGGGCGAAGTCCTGGCCGGCCATTTCGCCCGCGCCAATCCGGTGTGGAAGACGCTGGCCAAAGGGGCAGAGGCGCTGGTGGTGTTCATGGGGCCGCATTTCTACACCAGCCCCAACTGGTATCCGAGCAAGGCGGTGACCGGCAAAGGCGTGCCGACATGGAATTACATCGCGGTGCATGTGCGGGGCACGATCACCCTGCATGATGATGCGGAGTGGGTGCGCGCCCATGTCGACGAACTCAGCCATGAACACGAGCATTTTTGTGACAAGCCCTGGTCGCCTGATGAGGCGCCGGGCGATTACATTGCCGGTCTGATCCGCGCCATTGTCGGCGTGGAGATCGCCATCACCTCCATCGAAGGCAAATGGAAGCTGAGCCAGAACCGGCCCGAAGGCGACGCCGAAGGCATCAGGCGGGCGCTGATCGCGGAAGGCCGCGAAGACCTGGCGGCATTGCTCAAATGAATACCGCAAGACCATGGTTTGGCTATGGCGCGCTGCTTATTGTTGGCGCGACGCTGTATTTGATTTCGGCTTACTTTCCCGCCCATCTGCCGGTCTTTCTGCCCTGGGAATTTCACTGGCCGGAATTTCTGGTTCTCACGCTGGCGCTGGCCTGGTTCGCGCGTGGGCTCAAACGGGTGGCCACACCGCCGCCGCTGTGGCGGCAGATATGTTTCGTGGCGGGCGTCATCGCGTTCTATGTCGTGCTGCAGACCCGGATGGATTACTACGCCCAGCATCTCTTCTTCATGCATCGCTGGGCGCATTTCGTTTTGCATCATGCCGGGGCTTTCGCCATCGCCATGGGCATGAGCGGCGAGGTGGTGTTTGCCGGACTGCCGGATTTCCTCAAGCCCATTGTCAGCGCCCGGCCGGTGCGCAAGCTGGTGGATATTCTTCAGCATCCGGTGATCGCGCCGATGCTGTTTGTGGGGCTGCTCTATTTCTGGCTGCTGCCGTCCATTCATTCCTATGTGATGCTGAATGAGCCTCTTTATGAGGTGATGAACTGGAGTATGGCGATCAATGGCGTGATGTTCTGGTCGCTGATTTTGGATCCACGGCCCAAGCCGCCGGCCCGGCTTTCCAGCCTGGGACGCGGCGCGCTGATCCTGGTGATCGAACTGCCCCAGATGGTGTTGGGGGCGATCCTGTCGCTGTCGATGACCGACTATTATCCCGTCTACACCATCTGTGGCCGGGTGATGGACATGACCGCCCTGAACGACCAGCATTATGGCGGACTGATCATCTGGCTGCCCGGCACACTGACCAGCTTCGCCGCCATGATCGTGGTGCTGGTGAATATGCGGCTGAATGAGGAGCGCGCGGAGAAGTTGCGGGCCAAAGCCTAGATTGTCATTCCCGCGCAAGCGGGCATCCAGCAAAGAGTCACTTGCGCCCGCAAACGCGGGCGCGCTGGATGCCCGCTTTCGCGGGCATGACAGTGGGGTTAGCTGTTCGCCACTTCCGCATAGCTGACGTGGCAATGCCCACCGTGCTTTTCAAAATAGCGCTGGTGATAGTCCTCGGCCTTCCAGAAGGTGGGGGCGGGTTCGATCTGGGTGACGATGGGCTGCTTCCAGCGGCTTGAGACCTTGGCCGCTTCCAACCGTTCGCGGGCGACGCGCGCCTGCTCCTCGCCATGGGTGAAGATCACCGAGCGGTACTGGGTGCCGAAGTCCGGCCCCTGGCTGTTGAGGGTGGTGGGGTTGTGCATCTTGAAGAACAGATCGACCAGGGTGGCGTAAGGCACCTTGGCCGGGTCGAACGTCACCTCCACCACTTCGGCGTGATTGGTGTCGCCGTTGCAGACTTGTTTGTAGGTCGGGGCCTGGCTGGCGCCACCGGCATAGCCGCTGACCGCCTCCGCCACGCCCGGGACTTGGCGGAAGAAGTCCTCCACCCCCCAAAAGCAGCCCGCGCCGAACGTTGCCTTTTCCATGACCGGTCCCTTTGTTCTGGAATGCTACGTCCCAGATGGCCACGGGTTACAGCCGCCGCAAGGGTCGGCTATAGGGCAATTATGAAAGTCGTGATCATCGGTGGGGGCGTGGCCGGGCTGGGCGTGGGTCTGCGGCTGGTTCAGGCCGGGGCCGAGGTCATAGTGCTGGAGCGCGCCCAGCCGGGCGGGGGCGCTACCGCCGCCGCCGCCGGAATGATTGCAGTGACAGCAGAGCTGCTGGATGCCCATGCCGCTGAAATTGAATTTGCACGCAATTCCAACGCTCTGTGGCCAGACTTTGCCAAAGAAGTTGAGGCGCTGAGCGGTCAAAAAGTGGGGTTCGCGGCCAGGGGTGCGATGATCCTGGCGGCCGATGCGGCGGGCCACGCGCGGCTATCCCGCAAGGCCACCGAGTCCGGTCTGTCCATGCTGGATGAAGCCGCGGTTCGCGCCCTGGCGCCCTTGGTGACGGGTCCCCAGGCGGGGGCCTTGTGGTCGCCTGCGGAAGCGGTGGTGGATGCCAAGGCCCTAGGGGTGGCGCTGGCCATCGCGTTTGAGAAGGCGGGGGGCAAACTGGTCACCAACGCAGAGGTCGGCCGCATCGAACGCAAAGGCGGACGGGCCGTCACGGCCCATACCGCCGCCGGCCCCTATCACGCCGATGTCTTCCTGCTGGCGGCGGGTGCCTGGAGCGGATTGCTGGAAAGCAGCATCGCCCCCATCACGCCGGTCAAAGGCGAAATGATCGCCCTGGCCCCCCCGAAGGGGCAGGCGCTGCCCGAACAGGTGATCTGGGGCCATGGCGTCTATGTGGTGCCGCGCGGCGGACGGTTGCTGGTCGGCGCAACCATGAACGTGGCGGGCTTCGACACCGGGCTCACCCAGGAAGCGGCGCGTGGATTGCGGGCCGGGGTGGAAGCGCTTTTGCCCGCAACCAGGGATTGGAAGACGATGGATCATTGGGCAGGCCTTCGTCCCCGCGCGCCAGATGGCTTGCCGCTGTTGGGGCCGACCCGTGTTGATGGGCTTTGGCTGGCTGGCGGGCAGTTCCGCAACGGTATCCTGTTCGCGCCCGCTATCGCGCAAGCGGTTGCCGATCAGTTGTTGGGCAAGGCCAATCCCATTCCCGCCTTTGATCCGCGCAGGTTGAAATGAGTTTTGAACTTCATTCTCGTTTGGCCGCCGATACCGAGTTCGTCTGCGACTGGCCGCTGTGCCGGGTGCTGCTGATGAATGACAGCCGTTACTTCTGGCTCATTCTTGTTCCCCGACGTGACAGCCTCACTGAAATCACCGACCTATCGGCGGAAGAACGCGCCGCGTTGATGGAAGAGACGGCGCGGGCAGGGCGGATCATCAAGAGCGCGGGCGCGGCCAAGTTGAACATCGCCGCCTTGGGCAATCAGGTGCCCCAGCTTCATATGCATGTGATTGGGCGGGCTCCGGGCGATGCGGCCTGGCCGAACCCGGTCTGGGGCCGGGGCGAGGCGGAGGCTTATGATCCCGCCCGGAAAGCCCGGCGCCTTGGCTTGGTAAGGTCTGGTTAACCATAAGGCTGGATGGTCTGCCTATGCAGATCGGTTCCGCCCCCGATGCCACGGCCATTGTCAGCGCGCTGAAAGACGCCGCCGCCAAGACCGGCTCTGATTTTCATTATCTGCTGGGTACCGCGATGCGGGAATCCAGCCTCAAGCCTTTGGCGCAATCGGCGACATCGTCCGCCGCCGGGTTGTTCCAGTTTGTCGATCAGACCTGGCTGGGTCTGGTGAAAAGCCATGGCGCCAAATACGGCCTGTCTTCGATGGCCAATGCCATCAGCGTGGACAGCCAGGGGCACTATCGCGCCGGCAGCGATCAGGACCGCCATGCCATCATGGACCTGAAAAAGAATCCGCAGATTTCCGCTTACATGGCGGGCGAGTACACCAAGCAATCCGCGATCGCGATGCAATCGGCGCTGGGCCGTGGCGTATGTGGCGGCGAACTGTATGCCGCGCATTTCCTGGGGACGGATGCAGCCTGCAAGTTGATCCGCACCAATGAGAATAATCCCCATGCCAGCGCTGCCGCGCTGTTGCCCAATGCTGCCGCGTCGAACAAGACCGTCTTCTTTCATGGCGATGGTTCGGCCAAGAGCGTGCGGGAAGTTTATGATTGGGCCATGCAGCAGCCGGGCGCCAGTGCGCCGGTGCGCGTGACGGAGCCTCAGCCCCAGTCCCTCACGCAAACCGCCGCGCTTACCAAAGTGGTGCAGGGGTCTTCCGCCAATATTGAAAGCCTGCTTGCCAGTGTGATGAATTGGCAGCCCAGCGGCAATTTCTATGCCCCCAAACATGGCGGCTCGCCGCTGATGCTGACACCGGGGCTGCTGGACGTTTTTTCGAAAAGCTAGCGCTTTACTTAAGCGCCGCCTCCACCTGCTTTTCCAGTTCCGAACTGAGCGCCATCGCCATCTTGTTGGATGCGTCCGTCAGCTTGTCGCGATAGATGACATGAATTGTGCTGACATGGGCATCCACCAGACCCAGCGGCAAATCCTTGTTTTCCGGGACTTCGCCGATCAGCTTGGATAGCGAACCGGCCACGCGCGCAATCATGGGAAAATCATAGGTTGCGGCCTGACCCTTCATGTCATGCGCCGCGCGCAGCAGGGCGGCGCGGGACGCGGCGTCGGGAGTTTTGCCGAAGCGGGCGCGCGCCGCCATCAACTTGTCGACATCGGTGGCGGCCCAGTCCGCAAACTCGCCGCGCATTTTGTCCATCGCCGTTTCGGCGCGTTTGATTGCGGCCAGGTCGAGACCCGGCGCGCCACTGCCCACTTTCGCCTTCAGGATATTGGGCGGCATGAACAGTTCGATGGGTTGCTGGCGAGCCATATCGTTTTCTACCGCCTAGGCGGCAGCCTCTTTCTTTTCGCGCCGCTCGGGACCGCGATATTCCTCGGCGCCACGGCGGCGGCGGCAAGGACCGAAATAAACTTTGGTCCGCACAAAGGGGCGCGGATTCTCGATCACCGATTGAAGACGCTGCATCAGGGATTTGATCGAGACCGGCTTGGCGATGAATTCGTTGACGCCTGCGTCGCGCGCCTGGCGCACCTGATCGAGCGAGTGATAGCCGGTGAGCATGATCACCGGGATAAAAGGATTGGGCGACATGGGATCGGTGCGGATCTTCTGGGTCACATCCATGCCCGACAGGCCTTCCATCATCCAGTCCATGATGCAGATGTCGGGATGATGTTCCATAAGCTGGGTCCAGGCGCGCTCGCCGCTATCGGCTTCATAGATGTAGCCAATGCCGAAAGCCTGAAGAATGGTGACGACCAGCTTGCGCATATGCGCGCTGTCATCCACCACCAGAACTTTCAGCCTGTCGAATTGATATGCCATTGCGCCCAACCGTAAGCGGCGAGGATAGCTTAATGGCCGTTAACGTTGGGTAAGCAAACGCAGGTCCGCCTCTCCGCGCGCGCGTAAGCGCGCTGGTGGGGGAGGTGGCTGGTCCATAGCGACAGCGTATGGACGGCCGAGGGCCAGCGCACGCTCGCTTCGCTCCCGTAGGGCAAGGTTTTCTAGGTTCGCAAGCTCACCAAGAAAACCTAAGCCAAAGCCGGAGATAAGTCAGTCGTTGAACTGTTCCGCGAGGATGCGCTCGTCCAGGCTGTGGCCATGGTCGTAGAGCATGGTCATGGAGATGCTGCGATCCTCGGCCACGTCCACGGCAAAGACATCGCGCACTTCGAAATCATCGGCCACCGCGCTGACCGGCCGCTTGGGATTTTCCAGAATCTCGAACCGCACCTTTGCCCGGTGCGGCAGGATCGCGCCGCGCCAGCGCCGCGGCCTGAAAGCGCTGATCGGGGTCAGGGCCAGAAGATCGGCATCAATCGGCAGGATCGGGCCATGGGCGGAAAGATTGTATGCCGTCGAACCGGCGGGCGTGGAAACCAGCACGCCGTCGCAGATCAGTTCGGCGATGCGCGGGCGGCCATCGACATGGATTTGAATCTTGGCGGCCTGACGCGTCTGGCGCAGCAGCGAGACCTCATTAAAGGCCAAGGCTTCGGTGGTGCCCTTGGCGTTGTGCGCCGTCATGCGCAGGGGATGGACGGTGGCGCGTTCGGCGGCGGCCAGCCGCGCTTCCAGATCGTCCTTGCGGTATTCGTTCATCAGGAAGCCGACCGATCCGACATTCATGCCGTAGATCGGTTTTCCCTTGTCCAGAAAGGCATGCAGGGTTTGCAGCATGAAGCCATCGCCACCCAGAGCGACGACAATATCGCAGGCATCCGCGCCGGCATCTTTATGGCGGGCGCGCATTTCGGCCAGCGCCTCATGGGCGTCGGGAGCGGCGGTGAAGTGAAGGGCGGGCATGGGGAAAACCTGAGGTGATCCCGTCAGACTAGCAAAAAAAGCGCTAGGCGGTAATGGCGGCTTTCAGGGCTTCCAGAGCCGCCGGCTTGGTAAAGCTGCCGAAAACGGAATCCACTTCCGCCATTTCGGACTTGCCCAGAGCGGGGGCCTTGTCGCGAGCCTGGCGCGAAAGATTGAACACGGTGGCAAACACCGATTTGTCGATACCGGCGGCGCGGCAAGCCATGGCCACCAGCTTGACGCCATCCTGATAGAAGAAGCTGCGGAAGGCCGGCAGTCGCCAGCTTTTCGATCAGCTTCTGGGCGCTGTCGGCGGGCGGATCTTTGGTACCGGCCGGTTCGCTGTTGAGCTGGGTATTGGCTTCGCTCAGCGCCACATCCACGCGCTTTGGCGCCATGTGATAATTGTTCTGGATATAGACCTTCAGCGCATCCGATACCCAGGTGCACATATTGTTGGCCATGTCGCTGGGCATGTCGGGGCGCTTGATCAGCGGCTCCTGCAGGCCCTGGAAGGCGCGTGATTTTTCGACCAGATTGGCGTAGCCAGTATCGGAAATCTTGGCGGTGGCGTTACGCACCAGCTCGAGCAAAACAGATTCGTGATCGCAGCGTGTCAGGGCTTCGGTGACGGGGAAGCCGATATTGTGGCGATGCGCCACGGCTTCCTGGTGCGCCACGCTGGCCTGGGCGATCAGCTTGAGCGAATCCGCTTCGGGGAGAGGCGGCGAATGCAGGATCAGCGGACGGGCAACTTCGATGGAATCGTCCACCAGAGGCAAAATCAGATCATGGGGAACGCTGGCGTCTTCGGCCAGGCGCTGGGCCAGGGCGATGCGGATCGCCATTTCAACATCGCGGGTGAGGCGGCGCAGAATCTCGCGCATCAATTCGCGTTCGCGCTGATTGAGACCGGCGCCCTGAATGCGATACAGCGAGGCAACCGCGAGACAAATCTCTTCGCGGCTCGCCCCGCTCTGCGGATTGGCGGCGAGCATGGCCAAGCGGCCCATGTCACTCATGTCGTAAGCGGTAAGCCCCACGCGATAAGCCTTCTGCACACACCGGTTTCTGCCGGTTCCCCGAGCCTCATTTTGTAGCAGCCGGAGGTTAATAGCGGATTAAGTGTCTTGCGCTCGGCCCCGCTAACCGCTCTGATTTGCAAATGAAATTCATTTTGGCGATAGATCAGGGGACTACGTCTACCCGGGCGATGCTGTTTGGCGAGCATGGCCGCCCGGTAAAATCGGCCTCCAGACCGTTGAAGCAATATTACCCGGACAATGGCTGGGTCGAGCATGATGCCGAGGAAATCTGGCGCGCCACGCTGGCGTGCTGCCGCCAGGTGCTCAAAGGCATTCCGGTTTCCAAGGTCGCGGCCATCGGCGTCACCAACCAGCGCGAAACCACCCTGATCTGGGACAAGAAGACCGGCAAGCCTCTGCACAAGGCGATTGTCTGGCAGGACCGGCGCACCGCCGAGCGCTGTGCCGCGCTTGAGGCCAAGGGCTGGGGCAAGAAGATCGCGGCCAAGACCGGGTTGCTGCTGGATCCGTATTTCTCCGCCACCAAGCTGGAATGGCTGCTGAAGCATGTGAAGGGCGCGCGCGAAAAGGCGGCGCGGGGCGAAGTGCTGTTCGGCACCATGGATTGCTGGATGATCTGGAAACTGACCGGGGGCAGGGTGCACGCCAGCGATGTCAGCAATGCCTCGCGCACCATGCTGCTCAATCTCAAAACGCTGGATTGGGATAGGGAACTGCTGCGGCTGTTCGGTGTGCCGCGCGCCATGCTGCCCGATGTGCGCGACAGCGCTGGTGATTTCGGATCGGCTGAGAAAAAACTGTTCGGCGCCGCCATTCCCATTCTCGGCGTGGCGGGCGATCAGCAGGCCGCCAGCATCGGCCAGGCCTGTTTTGCGCCGGGCGACGTCAAATCCACCTACGGCACCGGCTGTTTTGTGCTGGTGAATACGGCGGACAAGATTACCCATTCCCGTAACCGGCTGCTGTCCACCGCGCTCTATCGCCGGGGCAAGACGAAGCAATATGCCGTCGAAGGCAGCATCTTCATCGCCGGCGCCGTGGTGCAGTGGCTGCGCGATGCGCTTGCGATCATTCCCACAGCGCCGGCCAGCGAGGCAGAGGCCAAACGCGCCAAGCCAAGCGAGGGGCTTTATTTTGTCCCCGCTTTTACCGGGCTGGGTGCGCCGTACTGGAATCCGAATGCGCGCGGCGCGATTTTGGGGCTGACGCGGGATTCCGGAAGGGCCGAGATCATTCGCGCCGCGCTGGATGCGGTGTGTTACCAGACCCGCGATCTTCTGGACGCGATGGCGCAAGACATGCGCCATGCCGGCTTGAAGCGTCTCACCCGCTTGAAAATGGATGGCGGCATGGTGGCGAACAACTGGTTCTGTCAGCGCCTGGCCGATATCACCGGCCTTGCCGTGGAGCGGCCGGTGGTGACGGAGACCACGGCTTTGGGCGCGGCCTATCTGGCGGGATTGGGCGCGGGTATTTTCAAGGACACCAAAGCCATCGCCCGGCACTGGGCGCTGGATCGCCGCTTTACGCCACGCATGAAAAAAGCCGAGCGCGACCGGCTTTACAAAGGCTGGCGCGCCGCTGTAGCGCGCGTGTTATAATCGCCGCCATGAATGCAAATCCGTCTTTAAAGGGCAGCGTAAGCGAAGAAGAGTGGCAGGCGCGGGTCGATCTCGCCGCCACCTATCGCCTTGTCGCCATGCATGGCTGGGACGATATGGTCTTCACCCATATCTCGGCCCGGGTGCCCGGCCCTGAGCATCACTTCCTGATCAATCCTTATGGCCTGTTGTTCGATGAGATCACGGCATCGTTGCTGGTGAAGATCGATATGGACGGCAACAAGGTGCAGGACAGTCCGTACCCCGTGAATCCGGCGGGCTTTGTCATTCACAGCGCCCTGCATATGAACCGGCCCGATATCGGCTGCGTCATTCATCTGCACACCACCGACGGGGTGGCGGTTTCCGCCCAGGCCGATGGCCTGTTGCCGCTCAACCAGCACGCCATGATGTTGATCGGCGATCTCGCCTATCACGACTATGAAGGGCTGGCGCTGGAGATAGACGAGCGTGACCGGCTGGTGGCTGATCTGGGAGCCAAGAATTTCATGCTGCTGCGCAATCACGGCACGCTGGCCGCGGGCAACAATTGCGCCGATGCCTTCCTGCGCATCTATTATCTGGAGCGGGCCTGCGCCATGCAGACACGGGCACTGGCGGGCGGAATGAAACTCAATCTCCCCAACCAGGGCGTGCCGGAAAAAACCGCGATGCAGGGGGCTTTCGGCTTCAATGGCTATATGGGGGCGCTGGCCTGGCCCGCGCTGCTCAGGAAAGTCGAACGGATGGATCCGTCGTACCGCCTTTAACAAGTCTATTCAAAGGTTGACTTGCCGGGGGTGAGGTGGCGAGAGTGCGCGCCATGACGGGGGTAGCAGAAGTCATTCCGATCAAGAAACGGCCCGACAGCCTGACCCGGCTGAAGGCATCCGCGCGCAAGCTGTTTGTGGAGCGCGGCTATCACGCCACGCGGCCGCAGGATATCGCGCGGGACGCAGGACTAGGTCACGGCACGTTCTATCTGCACTATCCCGACAAGCGCGCCTGCTTCCTGGCGTTCGTGGATGATGCGCGGCAGGAATTGAATGCGTTTCTCGCCCATGCCCGCACCGAGAATATGCTGGAAGAGCGCATTGCCGCTACTTTGAACGCGCTTTACGAATATTCCGACGCCCATCCGGGCGTGCTGCGCGCCGCCTTGACCGATAAAATGGTGATCGACGCAGAAGGTGCCCAGGCGACGCCCTTTCTGGTGAGCTGGGCCGAGGAATGGGCCAATCTTGTGCGCGATGCGGCGGAGAAGGGCGAGACCTGCAAATCCTATAATCCCGACATTATCGGGCACGCGATTGCCGGCGCTTTGCACCAGACCGGATGCGAAGCCTCGCGCGGTCAGCTCTGCCGCAAGCAGATGGTGGATAATCTCACCCGCTTTCTCACCAAGGCGCTGAAGGCGAATTAACGAACCCTCCTTGTCATGGCCCGCGAATGCGGGCCATCCAGGTGACGCCCCTCATTTTTTCAAAGAAGAGACGTATCAACTGGATGGCCCACATTTCGGTGGGCAATGACAATCTTGTTTTATCGGCGTGTCTTACTTCGCGGTATTAGAATACCAGTCCAGCACGCGCACTTCGATGCCGGTGCCCGCCAGACCTTTCTGGAACACGGCCGGGTCCTGACCGCGGAAGTGATAGGGGATGGCGATCTTGGGATGGAATGCCTTCACCGCGTCGGCCGCTTCTTCCGCCGTCATGGTGTAGGGCAGGTTCATCGGAATGAAAGCCACGTCGATGTTCTTCAGCGCCGCCATTTCCGGCGTGCCTTCGGTGTCGCCGGCGAAATAGAAATTCTTGCCGCCATAAGTCAGCACATAGCCATTGCCGCGGCCCTTGTCGTGGAAGGGCTGGCCGTTGGGCTGGTTGTGCTTGATGTTGTACATCGGCACGGCGGTGATCTTCCAATTGAGCCAGGTGGTGCTGGCGCCATTGGCCAGCGTTTGCGCCTGGGTGATGGTTTTCTGCACGGCGGCGGGTGCGATCACCACGGTGCCGGACTTGGACAGCGCCTTGATGTCGTCGGCATCCATGTGGTCGCCGTGAATGTCTGTGATCAGGATCAAATCGCCGGGCGGCAGTCCTGTGATATCAGCGGGCTTGGCTGGATCGATATAGATGCGGTCATTGCCGGCCTGGATGATGGCGGCGGCGTGGAAGATCGGTGTGATGGTCACGTTGCCCGATGCGGTGGGAAAGCTTTCCGCCTTGGGCAGGGCGGCGGAGGCGGGCAGGGCGGCCAGGGCGGCAAAGCCGGTGGCCAGGAGCAAACTCTGAAAGCGCATGGATTTCCCCAATTCTTTGGATTTTTCGGTGGGAAGACTTCCTCCCCCGCTTTTCATCTGTCAATCGGCCCAGGTTGCTGGGGGCTATACTTGCGAATGAGTTGCAAGTATAACTACCACGTTCCACTCCGCAGGATCCGATGAAAAGACTGTTTGCCGCCTCGCTGCTTTTGATGGCCACGCCGCTTTCCGGGGCGTTTGCCGATGACCCGATCAAGGTCACGCTGCAGAACCATAAATTCTCGCCCGCCGAAATTCGCGTGAAGGCGAACACCCCGGCGCTGATCTCGCTGTCCAACCGCGATCCCCAGGCGGAGGAATTCGATTCTCCCGCGCTGAAGGTGGAAAAAGTTGTGGCGGGCAATTCCAGCGGCAGTATCCGCCTTCGGGCCCTGGCGCCCGGCCGCTATCCCTTCATGGGCGAATATCACGCCAACACCGCGCAGGGCGTGGTGATCGCCGAATAAGGATTAAAGGAAGAAGAGCATGCTTTCGGCACTGCTGATCGTTTTCCGCGAAATCATCGAGGCCGGCCTGATCGTCGGCATCGTGCTGGCCGCCACCACGGGCGTGCCGCGCCGCGGGAGCTTTGTCGCGCTGGGCGTGCTGGGCGGCGTGCTGGGGGCCTGCCTGGTCGCGGCGTTCGCCGGCCAATTGGCATCGCTGTTCGAAGGTTCGGGCCAGGAATTGTTCAACGCCTCTCTGCTGCTGATCGCGGTGGCGATGCTGACCTGGCACAATGTCTGGATGGCCTCTCATGGCCGCCAAATGGCGCGCGAATTGAAAGCCGCCGGCCACGAGGTGATTACCGGCAAGCGCACTTTGGCGGCGCTGGCGATTGTGGTGGGCGTGGCGGTGTTGCGCGAAGGGTCGGAGGTCGTTCTGTTCCTCTACGGCATCATCGCCCAGGGCGGCACCACCACATCCTCGCTGGCGCTGGGTGGCGCACTGGGCCTGGCGGCGGGCGCGGCCATGTCCGCGCTGATGTATTTCGGGCTGCTCACCATTCCCGCGCACCGCCTGTTCTCGGTGACCTCGGGCCTCATCACACTGCTGGCCGCGGGCATGGCGGCGCAGGCGGCTTTGTTCCTGCAGAATGGCGGCTATATCAATATTCTGTCCGCCAGCATCTGGAACACATCCTGGCTGTTGCCGGAAGACAGCGTTGTGGGCCGTCTGCTGCACACGCTGGTCGGTTATAGCGATGCCCCGGATGGCGCGCAGGTTCTCGCCTATATTGCCGCCGTGGCGATGATGCTGGTGCTGATGCGGATGGTGGGGAAACCCGGCCCCAGGCCCATGGCCGCGGAATAATTCAAAGCAACATCAAATCGAATTGCGCGGATTTCGCAGCGCCTTCGGTAAACTCTGGGCTCTAAACCTGAACCCGGGCTGTTGCTTGGGCGTAAGGCGTGGACAACCAAAAATCTTCCGATGTGGAGACGCGGACAGTTTTGCTGGACGCCGCGCGCGCCTTGATGGCGGAAAATGTCAATTTCAGCGTCAAAGCGCTTTTGACCAAAGCGAAGATCACCCGGGCGCAATTTCGCCGCCATTTCTCGGGCAAGGCGGAACTGCTGTCGGCCCTGGCGGGACAAGACGTCAAGGACCTCAGCGACATCCTGGTGGCTGTGCAACCAATGCGCCAAAGCCTGCTGCGCAAAGCAGTGGGGGCCGGCCCGGCGTCTGCACCTCCGCCCGCTGTGGCCGATCAATGGCTGGAGCGGCGGCTGCGCGTGTTCGAACGCGCTTTGGCGGCGCTGGAAAAACGCCAGGAGCAATCCGAACAGAATTTGATTCAGGCGATTGCGCGCCTGAATGAGAAATGGGACGCGCCCGTGGCCGCGCCGGTTGAGGCACCTGTTCCGGAAGCGGATCCTGTCGTCATGCCGGAGGTAAAGATCGAAGTGCCTTCAGGCGCGCCGGAAGAACGGGCAGCTGAATTTGCCCCCGCCATTCTGGAGCACGTCGAACACATCTCTGACGGCGCCATCGAGGAGGCGCCGGAAGTTCGCGTGGTGAGTGAAAAGGAAATCCAGGACTTCATCGCCCATGCACGTGAGGTGGCGAAAACCGCCGCCGCGCTTGCCGAGGCTGCGCCGCCCCCGGCCCGCAATCCACCCTGGTTGGCCTGGGGCGGCGCGGCGGCGGTGCTGTTGTTGCTGCTGGGGATTGGACTGTTTCTGACCAGCGGCGCATTCGGTCATGGCCGGGCTTTGGCGGGAAGCGGTGTCATTCACCGTCAGGTGGCGCAAGCCGGGGGGGGGGGGGGGGGGGGGGGGGGGGGGGGGGGGGGGGGGGGGGGGGGGGGGGGGGGGGG
>CANJIS010000016.1 GCA_947474565.1 Alphaproteobacteria bacterium | reverse complement strand
AGACCGGCGCTGACCGCCAGCGTCTTGAAGGTTTCGTTGCGGAGCTTGTCTTTCAACATTCCACTCGGACCTTAAAAAAACGCCGGGAGAGGTTTTACCCTCTCCCGGCGTCAGACGATTACGGGTTGATGATCGAGCCGCCCACGACTTTCGCCGCGATGAGGGAGCTCAAAGGCACCAGGCCCTGATAGTTGAACTTCTGCACGCGCTGACCGCGATAGGTTTCAGTCGTGTAGAGGTTGCCCTTGCTGTCCACGATGATCGAGTGCATCGCGTAGAACAGGCCCGGGGTACGGCCGCCGCCGCCGAAGGAATACAGTTCCTTCACAGACGCGCGGTCATAGACGTGAACCTTCTCGTTGGAGCCGTCAGAGACGTACATGTACGTCTGCTTGGGATCCTTGGAGAAAGCGATTTCCCAGGGAGCGCCGTCGCCCTTGGTGTTCACTTCCAGATTGTACTGGTTCAGGTAGGTGCCATCGAACTTGAAGGTCTGGATGCGGTTGTTGGTGCGATCGCAGACATACAAGATGCCGTCAACCGACGGCTCGGCGCAGTGAACCGGATTGCCGAACTGCGGCGAGTTCACATTGTAGTGCGGGATCGGCGCATCGCTCGGCGGCTTGCCGTACGCGCCCCAGATGCGGACGTTCTTCATCGTCTTCGGATTCCATTCCGAAACGCGATGGTTGCCGTAGCCGTCAGCCGCCACCAGCGTGCCATCGGGCAGGAAGCGGATAGCCGCCACGCCGCGCACGTTGTTGGTGTCCAGCGAGCCCTTCGAGCCGTTGGCCGTGCCGATTTCGCCCAGATACTTACCATCCGGGGTGAACTTCAGCATGAAGCTGTCGTGATACTTGCCGACTTCACCACCGCCTTCGCCGCCAGCAGACGCGCCGGAAGCAGGGGCAGCAACCGCCGCCGCACGGCGGGCAGCAGCTTTCTGGGCGGCCGCAAACTGCGCCGCCGTACCGGGCGCTTCGCCAGGCTGGGCGGCGCTGTTGGCGCCGAGCCAGACATTGCCTTCGGGATCAATCGTGATGCCGTGGTTCGAGGTCGGCCAGTCATGGCCGGCGGTGCCGACCTTGCCGGCGTCACGGCCCCAGGAATGGATCAGATTGCCGGCCTGATTGAAGGCCAGAACGTCCGGAGCAGCGGTGCAGCAATCCGCTTCCTTGCGGGTCAGGTAGGATTCCTTGGCTTCCAGCGAGCCGGGACGATGGATGATCCAGATATTGTCCTGCTTATCGACGCCGACGCCGATCGTGGCGCCAATGCGCCAATGGTTCGGCAGCGGCTTGGGCCACAAGGGCTCAACGCTGAACTTCGGAACCATCGTGGTGCCCGGCACCGAGGCCTGGGCCTCAGCAGAGCTGGTGAAAACGTGCTGGCTGACGCCAACACCGGCGAGCGCCACAGTCATGGCGGCGCCAATCAGAAACTTGGAACGTTTGGTCATGAATAATCTCCCCATGGGAGAACCCGTCAGTCGGTTCCTCCCTTATCAAGCAGAGGGTTACATGCGGCAGAAAAAGGTGCAAGCGGCTGAGACAGGTTGATACATAAAGCATAAAGCCGTGCCGCATCGCGGCGCTGACAAAGCATCACTGGGCCGGCGCGAGAAATATAATAGCGAAATTAGCCACTTATATTTTTACTGCAGAGCAGCATGAAAAAGCCCTCAGAGGTGATCAATCTCCCGGATGCGCCGGATGATGGCGAGCGCCTTCTGGGTGCGCAATCTGTTCGACGAGCACTATCTGCAGAACGTGACGGTACAGGCGGGAAATTCGGGTCTTGTGGTGGGAACGCCGGGCGATCCGCGCATGGCGAATGTCACCGCGAGACTCTGGTTCTAAACTGGGTTTCTAAAACCGATCAGGGACGCCGGGATTTGCCGCCGCGCGGTGCAGCGTCTTTCTGCACCAGGCCGGACAGGGATTGCATCTGATCGTCCACGGCGCGGGCAGCGCTTTGTTCGATGGCGCGATAGGTCTTGAGCAGCTTGGTGCCCAGATCGGTGAGGCGCGCGCCGCCGCCAGCGCTGCCGCCGGTTTCGGTCGCCACCACGGGCGCACCGAACGTCTTGTGCATGCCCTGCAGCAACAGCCAGGCTTTGCGGTAACTCATTTCCATCGAAGCGGCGGCTTTGCGGATGGAGCCGAGCTTGCCGATACGGTCCAGCAATTCCGCCATGCCCGGGCCCAGCGCGCCGCCCGACGGTTCGAAATCGATGCGGATGGAAAGGCGCGCCATGCCGCCAGCATGACGCACACCGAATCCCTGGTCCAGCCCGTCTTCGTCTACGGGAGTCATTTCACTTCAATCGAGACCACGCCATTCACCGCGCGGCCGGCATGGCGGTCGCCGGGCACCACCAGACGGGGCGCATCCAGCATCTTGCCGTTGCATTGCGTGGCGACGATGACGTTCTGATTGCCATAATCTGCATCGATCTCGCCCAGCGACAGGGCGGCGCCATAGCCATCATCAGCAGTGATCACGACACTGTGCGCCAGCTTGGCGTTATTGCCCTTGCCGACATTCAAACCGGCCTTGGCGATGATGGCGCTGAGCGCAGCCCCGGTGCAGTCCAACGGCACCGGACCACGACCGCTGACCTGTGTCGCGGTGATGTGCGTGGCGGGAAATTCTCCCAGATCTGCCATGCTTAGATGCAAGGAACTCGCAACTAGACCTGTTAACGCGATCGGTGCGCTCGCAGCTTGTGCGTAAACCGGAAACAACATCACGAACGCGGCAACTGCAAAAACCTGATTTGTCATGGAATCCGGGCCTTCCGTAGCGTTGTATACGAAAAGGTATAACGAAATCAGAGGCTTTTGGCTACAGCTTGTCTTGAAGGCAAAAGCCAACAGAGCCAATATCCGCCCGCTTCGAACAATAGGGCGGTGATCCCATGATTCATATTAGCGTCAACGGCCAAATGCAGATGATCGAGGATGGCGTCGATCCCAAGACTCCGCTTCTTTGGGTTCTGCGCGACCACTTGAATCTGGTTGGCACCAAGTATGGCTGCGGTGTCGCCATGTGCGGCGCCTGCACCGTGCATGTTGACGGCAAGCCTGTCCGTTCCTGCCAGCTTACCGTGGGCGATGTCGGCACCAAGGCCGTCACCACCATCGAAGGTGTCGGCAAGACTCCCATCGGCGCCAAGGTTCAGGCCGCCTGGGTCGAAGCCAATGTGCCCCAGTGCGGTTACTGCCAGGCCGGCCAGATCATGTCGGCCGCCGCCTTGCTCTCGCACACGCCCAATCCGGATGACTCCGATATCGATGCGGCGATGGCGGGCAATATCTGCCGCTGCGGCACCTATATCCGCATCCGCCGTGCGATCAAGAACGCTGGCGCCAAGTCGGTCTGATCATGAAAAAGGTCAGCATTGCCCTAGCGGTTGTCGTCGTCATCGCGCTCGGCTACTCGGGTTGGCTCTATACGGGCCACAACGCGACGTCTTTCGCCAGCGGCAGCACCGTGGCGCTGGAAGATTATAAAGCCGCCAATCCCACCGGCGTCCCCGCCGAACTCGCGGACAAGGACCTGGTGACGCGCGGCGAATATCTCTCCCACGCCGCGGATTGCCAGGCCTGCCACACCGAGCCGGGCGGCACGCCCTTCGCCGGTGGCTTCGCCTTCAACATGCCGTTCGGCACCATCTATTCGACCAACATCACCCCCGACAAGGAAACCGGCATTGGCAACTATACCGACGCGCAGTTCCTGAACGCGGTGCATAAGGGCGTGCGCGCCAATGGCGAAAATCTGTATCCCGCCATGCCGTACACTTCGTATACGCTGATGACCGATGGCGATGCGCTGGCGATCAAGGCGTATCTGTTCAGCCTGGCGCCGGTGAGTTCTCCGGCCAAGGTCAGCAATCTCAAATGGCCGTTCAACCAGCGGGGCATGCTGCCGCTGTGGAACGTCATGTTCAATTCTGGTGAGCGTTTCCGTCCCAACACCGGCCAGAGCCCGGAATGGAATCGCGGCGCCTATCTGGCGGAAGCCATGGGTCACTGCGGCGAATGCCACACCCCGCGCAATGTCGCCTATGCGGTGAACAACCACCGCAAGTTCGCCGGCACCCTCACCGCCGGCTGGCACGCCTACAACATCACCGGCGACAAGGAATCCGGCATCGGCGATTGGGATGAAGCGTCTCTCTTCTCCTATCTCCACACCGGCCATGCCGAAGGCCATGGCGGCGCTGCCGGCCCGATGGGCGAAGCGTCCGACAACAGCCTGACCTTCCTGACGGAAGGCGACATCCACGCCCTGGTGACCTATGTGCGCAGCGTTCCGGCGCGCAACAGCGATCTGCCTGAAAAGGTCAAAACACCGGCCTCGGCTTCCCACAAGGAAGGCGACGCCGTGGCGGGTCTGGATGGCGTGCGCGGCGAGAAGATATTCGCCGGCGCCTGCATGAGTTGCCATGAATGGACAGGCGTCAGCCCGGTCACCCACTATGCCACCCTGACCAATGTCCGCGCCGTCAACGATCCCAGCGGCACCAATGTGGCGCAGACGGTGGTGAATGGCGTGGACCGTCAAACCCCCCAGGGCCGGATTTATATGCCGGCCTTCGGTGAAGGGTATTCCGACGACGATATCGCGGCGGTGTCCAATTATGTCACCGCTCGTTTTGGCGCCAAAGGCGCGACTTTGACCGGCAAGGACGTGGCGGACCTGCGTAACCAGGCGTCACAGAAAAAAGCAGCTACTAAGGAGGCACCCAATGGCTAACTCCAAATTTGTCGAATCCGATGCTTATTTCTCGGAGATGATCCGCGAGATACGCGGCATGCCGGAGGCGGCGTCGTCTTCGACCATGGGGCGGCGCACTTTCTTCAAGCTGGCGGGCGCCGGCACGGCGGGCCTGGTTCTGGGCTTCCACCTGCCCGCCATGGCGGCCACGGCGGAAGACGCCAAGAACCTGACGATGAACGCCTTCGTCAAAGTGGCACCGGACAACACGGTGACCATCTATTCCAAGTGCCCGGAAATCGGCCAAGGCATCAAGACCAGCTTCGGCCTGATCATCGCCGAGGAAATGGATGCCGATTGGAAGCATGTCACCGTCGAACAGGCGGACATCAATCCGAAAGTCTATGGCAGCCAGGGCGCGGGCGGTTCGACCTCCATCCCCCGCAACTGGGATCAACTGCGCCAGGCCGGTTCGGGCGCCAAGGCGATGCTGGTCGCCGCCGCCGCCAAGAAGTGGGGCGTGAATGCGGCTGATATCACCTGCCGGGATTCCGTCGTGACCCATGCCGCCAGCGGCAAGAAAGCGACCTATGGCGAACTGGCGATGGCGGCGGCGAAAATGCCGGTGCCGGACCCCAAGAGCCTGAAGCTCAAGACCCGCGCCGAATACCGCACCTATGGCAAGCGCAACAAGGGCGTGGATGACGACAAGGTTGTCACCGGCCAGCCGCTGTTCGGCCTCGATGTGCAGCGCCCCGGCATGGTCTATGCCCATTACACCAAGTGCCCGGCAGCGGGCGGCAAGGTCCGCTCCTTCAACGAAGCCGAGATCAAGGCCCTGCCCGGCGTGCTGGATGCGTTCGCGCTGGAAGGCACCGGCGTGCCGGCGGAATGCATGCCCGGCGTCGCCATTATCGCCAAGGACACCTGGAGCGCTTTCAAGGCCAAGGACAAGCTGAAGGTCGATTGGGACGAAAGCGAAGCCTCGAAGGATTCCACCAGCGCCTTCTCCGCCCAGGCGAAGAAGGCCGCAGCGGGCGCGTTCCCGGCCGAGCATGACGACAATGTCGGCGATGTCGAAGCGTCCTTCGCCAATGCCTCCAAGGAAGGCAACGGCAAGGTCATCGAGGCCTATTACGAATATCCCTTCGCGGCGCATACGCCGATGGAGCCGATGAACACCACGGCGCATTACCGCCCCGATGGCATGCTGGAAATGTGGGTTCCCACCCAGCAGCCGGACCGCGGCATGGCCATGATGGCCAAGTCAGCCGGCTTGAAGGTTGAGCAGATGGTCCTGCACCAGACCCGCGTCGGCGGTGGTTTCGGACGCCGTCTGGGCAATGACTATGCCTGTGAAGCGGCAGCGATTGCCATGAAGGTGAAAGCGCCGGTCAAGCTGACCTGGACCCGCGAAGACGACCAGCAACACGACTTCTTCCGTCCGGCCGGCTACCACAAGTTCAAGGGCGCCGTCACCAAGGACGGCAAGCTGGATGCCTGGCAGGAACACTTCATTACCTTCACCGTGGACGGGAAGAAGGAAGTCTCGGGCGGAAACCTGACCGAGAATCTGAAGCTCTCCACTAAGGCGCCGAACCTGCGCCGCGGCAAGACCATGTTCCCGCTGATCATCCCCACGGGTCCGTGGCGCGCTCCGGGCGACAATGCACAGGTATTCGCGCATCAGGGCTTCATGCACGAGCTGGCCGTTGCCGCCGGCAAGGACCATGTTCAGTTCCTGATCGACGCAGTGAACCGCGACGTGCCGGACCTGGCGCCCAAGCTGCCGACCATCAACTTCAGCCCCAAGCGCTCCAGTGATGTGATCCAGATGTGCGCCGACAAGATCGATTGGAAGAAGCCGCGCGCCAAGGGTACCGGCGTCGGCCTGGCCTGGTGCTATTCCCATGCCGGCCACACCGCCCAGGCGGTGGAGCTTTCCGTCGATGAGAACAAGCGGATCAAGATTCACCGCATCGTGGCAGTGATGGATGTGGGTCCGATCATCGACATGTCGGGTTCCGAAGCCCAGGGCCAGGGCGCGTCAACCGACGCCCTGTCCACGGCGATGGGCCTGCAGATCACCATCGAAAATGGTCGGATCAAGGAACAGAACTACAATTCCTATCCGACCCTGCGCATGCCCTTCGCGCCGATGGCGATTGATGTGTTCTTCATCCAGTCGGAAAATCCGCCGACCGGGTTGGGCGAACCCGCCTTCCCGGCTTTGGCGCCGGCGCTGACCAACGCCATCTTCGCCGCCACCGGCGACCGGATCCGCAGCATGCCGCTGCGCAATCTGGGCTACTCGCTGGCTGTCTGACGAGTCAGTCTTAAGCCTTCAAACCGCGTGGGCCTTGATAACGGCCCACGCGGTTTTTCTTTGCCCAAGCTGCAGCTCGCGCACCGCATCCGGCGTCAGCCGCGCCAGAAGGGGCGTGGCTTCGGTGGCGAGGCGGACCAGCACACTGCCATCCACTTCCTCGCTCAGGGCTTCGATCTGCCCTTCGATGATATTGCGGGCCGAGAGATATTGCGGCGGCTGGGTGGCGAGCAAAACCTGATCGGCGCGCAGCCAAAGACCTTGCGGCTCTTTCTGGGCTTCGTTTTGTCGGGCACCCTGGAGAAGGCGGGGGGCCAAGGCGGTGCCGATATCGCGCGGATCCAGCAATGCCTGAAATTCCGGGGTGAGCGCGGTGGCGGCGAAAGCGCCTTGCGCCACAACCCGGCCCGCCTTCAGCGCCACCAGATGCGAGGCCAGCGCGGCGGCATCATCGATGCTGTGGCTGACCACCAGCATGGGAATACGGAATTGCCGGTGCGCCGCCAGCAGCACCTCGATGAAGGCGCGGCGGCGCGGCCCGTCCAGGGCGGCGAATGGTTCATCGAGCAGAAGAAAATCCGGCGCGGATACCAGGGCGCGGGCCAACGCCACTCGGCTTTTCTCGCCGCCGGAAAGATTGCCGACCGGCCGGTGGAGCAGGCCGCTGATGTCGAAGAAAGACGCGACATCGGCGGGCGCCAGCTTGGAACCGGGGGCGCGGCGGTGGGCATAGGCCAGGTTCTGTCCGGCGGTGAGATGGGGAAACAGCCGGGCTTCCTGAAACACCATGCCGAAGCCGCGCTGGTGCGCCGGAAGCCGGCCGACATCCCGCCCGTTCAGCATGACGCTACCCGCGTTGCGCTTCAGGCCCGCCAGCGCCGATAGAAGGGTGGACTTGCCTGCCCCCGAAGGCCCGAACAAGGCGGTGATACCGGCGGGCGCGGTGAAGGCGGCATCCAGCACAAAGCCGCCCTGGTCGAGCCTGAGATGGGCTTGCAGCAGGCTCATCCCAGCAACCGTTTGCGGGCGCGCCGCTGCAGGAATTCCGCGGCGACCAGCCCCAGCATCGCCACCACGAAAGACATCACCGCAAGCCGCGTCGCTTCCGCCTCGCCGCCTGGTTGTTGCAACACCGTGTAGATCGCCAGCGGCAAAGTTTGAGTCTGGCCCGGGATATTGGCAGCGAAGGTGATCACCGCGCCGAACTCACCCATCGAAGCAGCGAAGGCAGTAACCGCGCCCGCGACAATGCCGGGGCCGGCCAGCGGCAAGGCGATGCTGACAAAACGGTCCCAGGGACCAGCGCGCAGCACCGCGGCGGCTTCAAACAGGCGCAGATCGGTGGCTTCAAACGCCAAGCGGATGCTGCGTACCAGCAGTGGAAACGACATCACCGCGGTGGCCAGCGCCGCGCCTGCGGTGGTGAAAGCCAGATGGACGCCGAACCATTGTTCCAGCAGCGCGCCGACAGGACCGCGCCGGCCGAACATCATCAGCAGCAGAAAACCCACCAGCACCGGCGGCAGGATCAAGGGCAGATGGGTGATGCCATCCAGGATCAGGCGGCCCGGCGTCGAAGGCCGCGACAGAAAAAAAGCAATCGCGATGGCAAAAGGCAGCGAGAAGACCAAGGCCCGCCACGCCACCGCGAAGCTGGTGGAAAGAATCTCGATTTCTGCGGGCGACATCAGACGGCGTCCAGAGGCAGGACATCCACCAGCGCGCCTTTTTCCTGCGCCGGAGTGTTCGCGGGAAGGCGGATCAGCGCATTGGCGGCGGCGAAGACGGAAAGCAGGGAAGAATCCTGCTGCTCGAACGCCAGCACCGTCGCCACGCCTTGCGCATCGGACGAAAGCCGGGCGCGCAGATAATGTTCGCGGTTGCTGTTGGCCGGCAACGCCTCGCTGAGACGCGCGCGAACCAGGTTTGCGCCGGCATCGCGGCCCAGCATGGCTTCCAGCAACGGTTTCAGGAAAAGCTGCGCGCACACCAAAGCCGAGGCGGGATTTCCGGGCAGGCCCAGCACCGGGCGATCCAGCGCATGGCCGAACCAGGTCGGCTTGCCGGGGCGCAGCGCGATCTTGTTGACGCGCATTTGCAGGCCCAACTTGAGCAGCGCGGGACGGGCATGATCGTGATCCCCCACCGAAGCGCCCCCCACCAGCACCAGCAGGTCATTATCCTTCAGCCCCTGTTCCGCAGCGCGGGCGATGGCCGAGGGATCGTCCTTTTCCAATTGCAGGCGATGAGGCTCCCCACCCCAGTGTCTGACCAGAGCGGCGATGCCATGGGTGCCGGAATCGAAAATCTGGAACGGACCGGGCGTGGCGCCGGGATCAGCCAATTCATCGCCGCCGCTGAGGATCGCCACTTTGGGACGGCGGCGCACGGCAAGCCTGGCCATGCCTGTGGCCGCCGCCATCGCCAGCGCGATACCGTCCAGCCTGCGGCCCGCTTGCAGCAAAGCCGTGCCGGCGGCGAAGTCCATCGCTTGCGGGCGGATATGCTGGCCGCTCGCAGCGCGCGGTACAGTTACGCTATCTTCAACACGCGAAACATTTTCCTGGATCACCACCGCATCGGCGCCCGCCGGCACGGCCGCGCCGGTGGAGATGCGAATGGAGGCGCCTTTTGTCAGCGTGCCTTCAAAACCATGACCGGCCGACGATTCCCCGATCAGCTTGAGCGTGCCCGGGGTTTCACCGGCGATGACGGCATAACCGTCCATTTCCGACACCGCGAAAGGCGGCTGGTCGCGGACGGCGGCGACAGGTTGCGCCAATACCCGGTCCAGCGCCTCGCCGAGCGTCACACTCTCTTCACCGCAAACAGCCAGGCCGGAAAGCATGGTGGCGCGCGCCTCGGCCACCGTGGCCAAAGGACCATGGCCGGCGGCCAGAGCGGATTGCGGCTTGGCAGAAAGGCTGCTGTCTGACACGTTATTACCGTTTTTAGCCAACGCTTACCTCACGCTAGGCCGGGAGAAAAAGCTTGTCCATATATACAGGATTGACCCGCCGCGCCGCCCTGGCTGTGGCCCTGCTATGGCCGCTGGCGGCGCCGGTTCAGGCCCAATCGGCCATCACAGTCTTCGCGGCGGCCTCGCTGACCGACTCCATGAAGGCGGTGGCCGATGCCTATAAGACCAAGACCGGCACCGCCGTCACCCTGTCCTTCGGCGGCTCCAACATCCTGGCGCAGCAGATCGACCAGGGTGCCGGTGCCGATATCTTCCTGTCGGCCGACAGCCAATGGATGGACTTCCTGGCCAAGAACAACCGCATCGATGCCGGCAGCCGCAAAAATATCCTGGGCAACCGGCTGGTGCTGATCGGCGGCAGGGATGACAAGGCCCTCGCCATCGCGCCGAAATTCGATCTGGCGGGAGCGCTGGGCGGTGGAAGGCTGGCGATGGCCGATCCCAATGCGGTGCCGGCCGGGATTTACGGCAAGGCCGCGCTTACGTCGCTTGGGGTGTGGGACAGTGTCTCGGCCAAGATTGCCGCCGCCGAAAATGTGCGCGCCGCCATGCAATTCGTGTCCCGCGGTGAAGCGCCCTACGGCATCGTCTATGAGACCGACGCCAGGGTGGATCCGGGCGTGCATGTGGTGGCTGCTTTCCCCGAAAGCAGCCATCCGCCCATCGTCTATCCGGCCGCGCTGACCAGGACGGCTTCGGCGCCGGCGAAAGACTTTCTGGTCTTTCTGTCGGGGCCGGAAGCCAAGGCGATTTTCGAAAAGGCCGGGTTTACGGTTTTGAACTAGCGCGGGCGAACATAGTCCCCGGATGCGCCGCCGCGCTTTTCAGCGAGCTGCACGCCTTCGATCACCATGCCGCGGTCCACGGCTTTCAGCATGTCATAGATGGTGAGGCAGGCGACCGACACCGCCACCAGCGCTTCCATTTCCACCCCAGTCTGGGCCGTGGTCTTGGCGCGAGCCGTGACAGTGAGGGCGGAATTTTTCTCGTCCGCCGCGATGGTAAGCCGGATGCTGCTCAGCGGCAGCTGATGGCAAAGCGGAATCAATTCGGCGGTGCGCTTGGCTGCCATCACGCCCGCGAATTCGGCGGCAGCGGTGACGCTGCCCTTCTTGGCATCGCCGGACAAAGCCTTTTGCAAGGTCTCCGGTGCCATGCGGACGCGGCCTTCCGCCACCGCTTCGCGGGCGGTGACCGGCTTGTCGCCGACATCGACCATGCGGGCGGCACCACTTTTATCGAGATGGGATAGCTCGGCCATCAGCGTTCCTTGAACCGGGGCATCAGCTCGACCAGATTGCAAGGCTTGAAGCGGCGGTCGAGCTGCCAGCGGATGATCTTGTCCCAGCCATCCTTGCACGCGCCGTTGGAGCCCGGCAGCGCGAAAATCATGGTGCTGCCCGCCAGGCCGGCACAGGCGCGCGATTGAATGGTGGAAAGCCCCACGCTTTGAAAGCTGGTCATGTGCCAGACGGTTTCAAAGCCTTCGATGGTCTTGTCGAACAAAGGCCGAAGCGCTTCGGGCGTAACATCGCGTCCGGTGAGCCCGGTGCCGCCGGTGGAGATCACCACATCAATCTTGGGATCGGCTATCCAGGCCTGCACCTGGGACTGAATTTCTTCCTTGCTGTCTTTGACCAGGGCGCGGGCCGCCAGCATGTGGCCATCCCGCGTCACCCGTTCGGCCAGCAACTGGCCCGAGGTATCGTTTTCCAAGTCGCGGGTATCGGACACCGTCAGCACCGCAATATTCAGCGCCTGGAACGGCAGGCCATCGGCAATCTTGCCACCGCCCCCCGGCGGCGTCCCCAAGTCACTCACGCTTTTTCCTCCGCCCGCGAACGGCGGGCATGATCATGGTCGGTCGGTTCGATCCAGCGCGCGCCATCCGGGCCGGTTTCCCGCTTCCACAACGGCGCGTCTGTTTTCAGATAATCCATCAGAACCCGCACCGCTTCAAAGGCCTGGTTGCGATGGGCATGCAGCGCCGCCACCAGAACGATAGCCTCGCCCGGCCGGATGGGACCCACCCGATGCACCACCATCAAATCCAGCGTGCCCTGGGCGCGCGCCACTTCGCCGGCCAGGCGTTCGATCTCTTTTTGCGTGAAGCCGGGATATTGCTCGATGAAAAGTTCCTGCACAGGTTTTCCGCGGGTCTCATCACGGCAATAGCCCACGAAATTGGCCAGGGCGCCGGCATCGCGGCGGCTGCCGGCAAAGGCGGTGACTTCCGCGCCAGGATCGAAAGCTTCTTCCGTCACGCGAATGCGCATCTCAGCCCCCGCTCATCGGCGGCAGGAAGGCGACCTCGTCTGCGTCGCCGATGGCATGGCTGGGATCGCGCACAATCACCTGATTGACGGCAACCTGGGTGCGCACGCCGGCCAGCGCCGCGGCCAAAGCCGGATGGGCCTGGGTGAGAAAATCCTGAAGACCGGAGAGTGTCTTGACCTCGCACGGCACAGCCATGTCGGACATATGGGGGCCGGCGATTTCGCGGAATCGCCCCAGAAAAACCAGCTTCACGATCAACCGCCCGTGACCGACATGTGGCGGGACAAAGCGGGCGCGGCACCGGACACCGGCAGCAGAAAATCATGCGCCTTGGGCTTGGTGGCCATGGCCTGGCCGATGGCGGCATGGAGCAGATCATCGTCCGGCGAGGCGCGCAGCGGCGCGCGCAAATCCACCGAAATTTCCTGGCCCAGGCACATATGCAAGGTGCCGGTGCAGGACAGGCGCACCCGCTGGCAGGTGTCGCAGAAATTATGGGTGAGCGGCGTGATGAAACCCAGCTTGCCGCCGGTTTCTTCCACGCGCACGTAACGGGCCGGGCCGCCGGTGCGATCAGACAGATCGCTCAGCGTCCAATAGGATTCCATTTCGCGCCGCACATCGGTAAGCGACAGGAACTGGTCGCTGCGCTCTTCCTCGATGAAACCCAGCGGCATGGTTTCGATCAGGGTGATGTCCATGCCATGGCCATGGGCCCAGCGCACCATTTCCGGCAATTCCTTTTCATTGCCGTTCTTGAGCGCCACGGCGTTGATCTTGATGCGGATGCCAGCTTCCTTGGCGGCGGCGATGCCGTCCAGCACCCGGTGCAATTCATCGCCGCGCGTGATGCGGGCGAAATTGGCGCGATCAAGGCTGTCGAGCGAGACATTGATGCGCTTGACGCCGGCTTCCGCCAGGCCGCCGGCGAATTCCGCCAGCCGCACGCCATTGGTGGTGAGGGTCAATTCCTCCAATGCGCCGCTGGTCAGATGACGCGACAGCGCCCGCACCAACGTCATAAAGTCGCGGCGCACCAGAGGCTCGCCCCCGGTCAGGCGCAGATGCTTGACGCCGCGATGGACGAAGGCGGTGCAGATGCGGTCGAGCTCATCCAGCGACAGGAGATTGGATTTGGGCATGAACGTCATGTGCTCGCTCATGCAATAGGTGCAACGCAGGTTGCACCGATCGGTGACCGAGACACGGACGTAATCAATGGTGCGGCCGAACGAATCGACCAGCGGGGCGCCCTGAGACATGCGCTGAGTATAGGCGAAAATAACGCCTAAAAAAAGCCAGTTCTACCAAGCCATTAGAGCAAGAAAAGCCCGCATTTGCGGGACTCACCAACTGGAAAAAGGGGGCCAGACCCGATAAGAGGAACCATGTCCGCCAGCGAAACCGATGTCCTCGATCTTGCCCGGCAATGGCTGGAGCAAGGCCATGGCGTGGCGCTGGCCACGGTGGTCAACACCTCCGGTTCCGCGCCGCGCCAGACCGGTAGCCATATCGCTGTGCGCGATGACGGACTGTTTGCGGGCTCGGTCTCGGCCGGCTGCATCGAAGGCGCCATTATCGAAGAATCCCTGGCGGCGATGAAAGATGGCCGCCATCGCACGCTCAGCTTCGGCATCAGCGAGGACGGGGTGTTCGATACCGGCCTTCTTTGCGGTGGCCAAATCGAAATTCTGGTCGAGCCGATTCTCTGATGCAGCGCAAAACGCTTGAAGCCCTGACGGCGGCGCGGCGGGAAGGCCGGCCGATGGTGCGCGCCGTCGATCCCCAGAACGGCGAGGAAAGATTGGTCGATCCGGCGGCGGATCATTCGTCCCTGGGACGGGCCGCGGCGGCGGCGCTGGCGCGCGATGCCAGCGGGCGGGTCACGGTGGAAAACCGGGACTGGTTTCTCACGCTTTACAATGCGCCGCAGGAATTGGTGATCGTGGGCGCGGTGCATATCGCGCAGGCGCTGGCGGGACTGGCACTGGCGGCGGGCTATCGGGTGCGGGTGATTGATCCCAGGCCTGCCTATGCGGCGGAAGAACGATTTGCCGGAATCCGGCTGGTGAAAGAATGGCCCGACGACGCGCTGGCTGCAGAGCCCCTCACCCATCGCAGCGCCATTGTCGCCCTGGCGCATGATCCCAAGGTGGACGATCCGGCGCTGGCGATGGCGGTGCGGTCACGCGCCTTTTATATCGGCGGACTGGGCTCACGGCGAACCCATGGCCGCAGGCTCGCGCGGCTGAAGGAAAAAGGTTTTTCCGACGACGAGCTGACGCGGATTCGCGGACCGGTCGGGCTTGCCATCGGCGCCAAAAGCCCCACGGAAATCGCCATCGCCATACTGGCGGAAATGGTGCAGGTGCGCCGCGCGGCGAAAGAGACGCGGATCGGCGGCCTGGTGCTGGCGGCGGGCCTGTCCCGGCGCATGGGCAAAAACAAGCTGGTGGCGGACGTAAACGGCAAGGCGCTGGTGCGCCATGCGGCGGAAGCGGCGCTGAAGGCGGGACTTGATCCGGTGATCTTGGTCACCGGTCATCAGTCCGATGCAGTCGAGAACGCCCTGCGGGAATTGCCTGTCCGTTTCGTCCACAATCCGTCCTTTGAAGACGGACTTAGCACCTCTTTGAAAGCGGGCATCGAAAGCCTGCCGGGAGATTGCGCCGGCGCCATGGTGTTGCTGGGTGATATGCCCGGCGTGACGCCCGAATTGGCGCGGCGGGTGGCGGCCGCTTTCGATCCGGACAAGGGACGCAGCATCGCCATCGCCACCGCGCAAGGTGAGCGCGGCCATCCGGTATTGTGGGGGCGGCAATTCTTCCCCGAGTTGATGCAGCTTTCCGGCGATCAGGGCGCACGCGGCCTGATGGCGGCGCATGGCCGCAGCATTATAGAAGTGGTGGCGGGCGATGCCGGCCCCCTCACGGACATCGATACGCCAGAGGCGCTGGAAAGCTATCTGGCTGAAACCCGCTGATTAATAAGGGCTTTTGCGGTGCAATGATTGCCGCAATCTTGCCATGAAATGCCCTGTCCACCTCATTTGCCGCCATTTTTCAGCCCTGATACAGGGGGAAGATGGGTCATGGGAAATGGGCATAATGGCGACAGGTTTCGCGGGCGGCAAAAGTCGGGAATTGACCGTTTGGCGGAATTGACATTAAAGGCGTCAAGCCGCTTATTTGTCCAAAAGGCGGGGTTCTCTGCCGACTTCCGGCAAGGTGAGGAATTAGAGCAATGAAAATGCGTTGGCTTGCGTTTGCGGCTGTCACGGCAGCGGCCACGGCCGGTACTTCGACGTTCTTGTACGCCCAGGCGGCGGCGCAGGCTTCGTCCTGGTCCGGCGTTTACTCCAAGGAACAGGCCGAGCATGGCAAGGCGCTGTTCGAGGAAAATTGCGCCAAGTGCCATCAGACCACCCTGGATGGCATGGACGAAATTCCGGCCCTGAAGGGCGCGCATTTCATGGCCAACTGGGACAAGGAATCCGTCAACGGCCTGATGGAGCGCATTCACAACACCATGCCGCTGGACAATCCCGGCGCGCTGGATTCGCCCAAGGCCACTGATGTGGCCGCCTATCTGCTGCAGCAGAACGGCATGCCGGCGGGCGACAAGCCCATGACCCCGGGCATGCTCTTCTCGATCCGCATCGATCCGGTCAAGCCGGGCGGCTGAGACTGATTATATAGAGAAAAAGAAACGGCGGATCGCAGAGATGCGGTCCGCCGTTTTGTTTTGGTCAGTTGGGCAAGGCAAAGGCGAGATAGTCGCCGGAATAGTTGCCGCCCGATACCGCCACCATGATGTATTGCCTTCCATCATAGGAATACGTCATGGGCGAACCGGATTGCGGCGCCGGCAGCCAGATTTCGCCGGCCTGCTGGCCGGTCATCTTGTCATAGCCACGCAGCATGGCGCCGCGCGGATGACCTGGCGATGTGGAGTATTGCGGATCGCCGCTGACCACCAAGCTGTGCGTCACGGCCAGCCCGACATTACCCGCCTGTCCGGTTTTGGGAAGCGTGATGCCTTTGAGCGCCGGATTGTTCTTGATCTCATCCGGCGTATCGCCATGCGGCACCTGCCAGCGGAAATCGCCGGTGTTGAGATTGATGGCTGTGAGCGTGCCGTAAGGCGGCTTGAGCAGCGGCAAGCCATCCACCGTAAAGCGTGCCGGCGGCTTCGCCGGCTTGGGCGGATTTATTTTTGAGAGAATGGCGTTCAGCTTGGCCGCGTCGGCGCCCACCTTCGGCGCGTCGGAGGCCGAACCGAAGCCTGGGCCCAGCGCCACAGAGAATACCTGGCCGGCTTCGCCTTCCAGATATCTGGCATCGGAATAGCCTTCCGGCGGAACCACCAACCCGCGCGTGACGATGCCGCCATTGATCGCGGGCACAAACACCGTCTGGGTTTCCGGATCAAAGCCGCCGCCCGGCCAGTTGGTGCCGCCGCTGGCATTGTTCAGGCTCAGCGTCTTGTAAGGACCGCCGATCTTGCCCAGCACCGGCGCCGTATACATGGGGCCGACTTTGTACTGCTTGAGCACGTCCAGCGCCTTGGCGCGCAGGTCCGGCGTGAAATCGATCAAATCATTCTGATCGAACGAGTTGCGCGCATAAGGCGCGGGCTTGGTGACAAAAGGCTGGGTTTTCGAGGTTTTCTCACCCGGCGTGTCGCTCTGCGGCACCGGCCGTTCGACGATTGGCCAGATCGGTTTGCCGGTGACGCGGTCGAAGACATAAAGCCATGCCTGCTTACTGGGGACCGCCACCGCCTTGACCGGCTTCCCATCCACCGTGATGTCAACCAGAAGCGGCGGCGAGGTGATGTCGTAATTCCAGATCGGGTGATGCACGAACTGGTAGTACCATTTCATCTTGCCGGTCTGCAGATCGATACAGACAAGAGAGTCGGCATAAAGATCATTGCCCAGGCGCGAGCCGCCATAAACGTCATTGGTGGCGTCTTCTATCGGCAGATAAACATTGCCCAGCACCGGATCTGCGGTGATGCCGGTCCAGACCCCCGCATTGCCGTTGTAATCGGCAGAGCCCTTCTCCCAGCTGTCGTAGCCGAACTCGCCCTTTTGCGGGATGTCATGAAAGGTCCAGTTCAACTTGCCGGTCTTGACGTCCCAGGCGCGCACAATCCCCTTGGTGTTGTTCTGGGTGGTGGGCTGAAAGCCTTCCTTCATGGAAGAACCCACGATCACGGTATCGCCCACCACGGTGGGGGTGGTGTGCAGGCCGATTTCGCCGGTGACCAGATCGATCTGTTTGTAGACCCCCGGCTGGCCGGGCACACCGGTATAGGCACCGACCTTCATGTCGATCACGCCATGGTCGCCGAAGCTTTCGACCGGACGGCCGGTCTTGGCATTGAGCTCGACCAGGCGGTAGCCGGTGGTGACATAGAGGATGCGGTCATCGCCATTGCCGTCCGTCCAATAGGAGACGCCGCGGCCGGAAAGCTGACGCGGGGAAATCGCCGCCCGGATGCCTTCATTGATGCTGTACACCCATTTGAGTTCGCCGGTTTTGGCGTCCAGCGCCACGACCGCGCGGCGCGAACCGGCGGTGGTGTAAACAGTGCCGTTCACTTCGATGGGGGTGCCTTCCAGCTTGTATTCTGGATGGGCGCCCATGGCGTCGGTCTTGAAGTGCCAAGCCAGCTCCAGCTTGCTGAAGTTGGAAGGGTTGATCTGGTCCTGGGGCGAATAACGCGATCCCGACGGATCGGCGAAATACATCGGCCAATCGCCGCGCGTGGTGGAAGGCTGGCCGACAGCGCCCTGCGCCAGGGCTTGGCCCGCAGACAGGACCGCGCATAGCGCCAGGGGCGCGGCGGTCACCAATAGTTTTTTTGAAAAACTTGCGCTGGCCATCGGCCCCTCCCCGTTTTTCAGACATGCGCCATGCAGGAGCAGCGGCGCTGGCTGATTTGAGTGAATGATATCGGCATCGCTTGCCCGTCTCAAGCGCGTGGCTGGGAGGCCTCTATGTAAATGTTTGTATTATATATGTTTTTTGTGTTTTCTGGTCGCTGCGGCAGGGGAGCCAACCTTGTTCCCCTGCCGCCATCTGGTAAGGTTTTCGCAATCGGCGGGCATAAGACCGCCGAAACCGGGGAGAATCACCATGAAAACCGCATTCCGTACCGCATTGTTATGCACGGCGTTGGCGCTGTGCGCATCGGCTGCTTCCGCGCAGCAGATCACCGAGTCCTCGCCGCTGTTCAAGCGGACGGACAATTACTTCAAGTTGCCCAATGGCCGTCATATGGGCTCGACCAACACCGTTTACGGCGACAGCAAGGGCAATATCTGGGTGATGGAACGCTGCGGCGCCAATGACTGCGACGGCAGCCCGCTGGACCCGATCATGCAGTTCGATGCCAAGGGCAACTTCATCAAGTCCTTTGGCGCCGGCAAGATTCTGTTCCCGCATTCGCTGTTCATCGACAAGCAGGACAATCTGTGGGTGGTGGACGGTCACAACAACGGCAAGCTTGGCGATACGGTTACCAAGTTCGACCCCAACGGCAAGGTGCTGCTGACCATTGGCACCCCGGGCAAGGCGGGCGCCGACAAGACCCATCTGCATGAACCCAGCTCGGTGCTGGTGGCGCCGGATGGCAGCGTCTTTGTCGGTGACGGCCATTCTCAGGACACCGGCAATGCCCGCGTCGTCAAATTCGACGCCAATGGCAAGTATCTGACGGAATGGGGCGGCCATGGCCGGGCTGATGGCAAGATGGACATTCCCCACTGCCTGGCGATGGACAGCAAGGGCCGCCTGTTCCTGGGTGACCGCGGCAATAACCGCATGGATATCTTTGACCAGAACGGCAAGTTCATCGCCCATTGGGATAATTTCGGCCGTCCCAGCGGCTGCTTCATCGACAGCAAAGACAACCTGTACGTCTTCGATTCGGAATCGCATCTCGGCCACCATCCCGGCTGGGCACGCGGCGTGCGCATCGGCAGCGTCAATGACGGCGTGGTCGTCGCCTTCATCCCGGACGACAAGGATATCGATCCCGAGAAGTCGGGCACTTCAAACGGCGAAGGCGGCTGGGTGGACAAGAACGGCGTGATCTATGATGCCGAAGTCGGCCAGAAGGCCATTGTCCGTTATGAGCCTGCCGGCCCGCAGCCCAAGCCGGCCCGCCGCGGCACTACACCTCCGCGGTAGCTGACCAGAGCGAAAGCTTAAAAGGAAAAGGGCGCCCCGAAGGGCGCCTTTTTTTTATCTGCCCGGAGCAGCGGCGGCGCGGCTCAAGTCTCCGCGCGGGGAGCATTCAGCACAAAAGAAAACACCCGGTCCTTTTGGGACCGGGTGTTTCAAAAAACTGCTGGGTGGATCCGCCCGGTAAAGGGCGGATCCGATTTCAATTACCAGCTGAGGCGGACGCCCGCGTGCCACATACGGCCGAGGATGTCGTAGTCGCGAGCGATGGTGGTGCCACCGTTGGTCGAGGGGCTGTAACCCACCGTGAGCGGGGGCGGGGTGTGGAAGACGTTGTCAACCGACATGTAGAACTGGACGTTGTCGTTCCAGCGATACGTGCCGCGCAGGTCGAGGTAGGCGATCTGAGAAACGCGGTTGTCGTCGATCTGGATGCCGGAGACCCAACCATTGACCAACTGAGCCGTGCCGATATAGCGGGTCTGCACCGTGCCGGTCCAAGGACCAGCGGTATAGGTGGCAGCAGCCTGCATATGGACCTTGGGCGCACCGACGAACGGCGCCGGACCGACCGAGCCAGCGTAGTTGTAAGAAACCACACCGCCAGTTGCCGAGGTCGCACCGAACACCGACTGGCTGGTCTGGTCGTTGTAGTTACCAGCCAGACGCCAGGCCAGGTTGCCACCGAGGAAGTCCATGGCGTAGTCGGCCGCAAAGTCCAGGCCTGAGGTGGTCAGGAAGCCGTTGTTGTACGGATAGGTGTAAACAAACTGCAGACCGTTCGGGTTGGTGGCGTTGGTCGGCGCGCCATAGACCCAGTTAGCGCAGTAGCTGCTGCCGCCTGGCGTCAGCGTTCCAGCCAAGCAGAAGTTACGCGCCTGGGTGGTGCTCGGGGCGTTGATGACGCCCTTCACATTGATGTTGTACCAGTCGAACGACATGGTCAGGCCCGGGATCCAATGCGGGGTCAGCACGATGCCGCCCGAATAGGTGATCGCGGTTTCCGGAACCAGGTTGGTGTTGCCCGAAGCTTCCGAAAGGGCCGTCGCAACGGAGGAGCCGGTCTTGTAGTCGATCTGACCGCCCGAGGCCGGGATGGTGTTGTAGAGTTCGCCCAGGTTCGGCGCACGAATGTCGACCGACATCGTGAAGCGCAGGCGGACGTCTTCGTTGACCTGGCTGGTCAGACCCAGCTTCCAGGTTTCCACCAGACCCGAGGTCGAGTAGCTGGTCATACGGCCGGCCAAGCTCAGGTCGAGGTTGTTGACGATGCCGTTCTTGATCAGCGGAACGTCAAGCTGGGCAAAGCCTTCCATCACGTTGTACTGGCCGCGCATGCCGACGAAGTTGCCGCCGCCAAGCGCACCGAGCGCGCCGTTCGGATCGGCCCAGGAAACGGCCGATTCCTTACGGTATTCCACGCCGAAGGCAGTGGCCGGCGCACCGGCACCAAGCAGATCCCAAGGCAGCACGCCCTGCATCGAGGCGCCGGCCGATTCCTGCTGGATGTTCAGGTGGTAATAGTCGTTGTTGTCGATGACGTAGTTGGTCGCGGCCTGCGTGTTCACGCCGGTGCCCATGACGTTGTAGGGCACGCAACCATTGGACGGAACGGACAGGGTCGAACGGCACGCGATGGAGCCGATGGCCAGGTTCGACTTGGCCTGGTTCGCCGCCGTCACGGTGACTGCGTCAACCGCGTTCAGGAAGTTCTGCTTCACTTCGATGGCCGTGTACACTTCGTACAGGCGGCTCATGCTGTGCTGGGCATAGACGTTCCAGGACCACTGATCACCGATGGCGCCATCGAGGGCGAACACAGCGCGATAGAACTGGCGCACCGTCTGGGTGGAGGGCGTGCCGGGCGACTTTGTGAAGTCTTGATACACGGGGCGGGTCAAGCTGACCGGATCGCTCAGGCTGTTCTGCACCGCAATGGTGGTCACGCCGGCCGCATTCATGCGCGCCAGAACGATGGGGTTGAGGAAGGCGTTGTCGGTTCTGATCGTCGCGGTTTCGTTGACGGTCAGCGACGAGGATTTGTTGCGGTTGTAACCGTAGTTCAACATCAACGAGGCCTGGATTTCCGGCGTGATCTTGTAGGTGCCGAAGAAGAAGGCCGTGCCCTGAATAATCGGGAAGCTGAGCAGGCCGATATTCGCCGCCGAGTCATTCTGGCCGCCCGAACCGCCATAGCAGAACGAGTTGCTCTGGCTGGTGCCGGTGGCGATGTAGTTGAAGCGCGTATCGGTCGCGTTCGGCACGTTCGAGTTGGTGTAGTAGGTGCAAGTCGGCACCTTGTAGGTGGTGAGCGCGCCGCCCTGGCCCCAGCCAACGCCTGCCAGCGCACCCGACAGGACGTTGCCGCCCGGCGTGGTGTTCTGGCTGCCGTTGAAGACGTGGATCAGCTGCGGAACGTCGCGGCGGCCCTGCACGAACAGCGGGTTGGCGATCAAGCCCGGATTGCGGAACCACTTGGCCGAGTTCTGGAACACAGCCTGCGGGCTGTCGTTGTAGGTGGCGGCCCACAGGATGTGAGACCGGCCGCCCAGAATGTCGAAGCCGTTGGTGACGGTAAAGCCGTAGGAACGGCGATTGTCCTGGCCCGTGGTCTGGAAGTCCAAGCTGGCCTTCAGGCCGGTATAGTTCTTGTTGATGACGATGTTCACAACGCCGGAAACCGCGTCCGAACCCCAGGCAGCCGAGGCGCCGCCGGTCACAACGTCAACGCGCTGGACGACGGTGTTCGGGATAACCGAGAGGTCAACGCCGCCGGTCAGAACCGGCGAAGCGATGCGCTGGCCGTCCAACAGAACCAGGGTGCGGGTGGCGCCGAGGTTGCGCAGGTTGACGCCCGACACGCCGAGGGCGCCCGAGTTACCGGCATTGGCGTTGGTGCCCTTTTCCGGGGTCGCCGAATTGGCCATCGAAGGCATCAAGCGCAGCGTGTCGCCGATGTCGGCTTTCGCGGCTTCCAGCAGCTGGGCAGCGCCAACCACCGAAACCGGTGTCGGCTGCTGATAACCCGCGATCTGAATACGCGAGGCGGAGACCACCACCTGCTCAATGTCTTGCGCGAAAGCGGCGGTGCCCATCACCGACGAAAGCGCCATTACCGACGAAGCGGTAAGCAGTTTGGATTTATTCATTACGGTACTCCCCTTGTGTCTCTGCCGCCTGCGGCGGGCATGATTAGTTACGGCATAACGGCCTTAAACAGGCCGCGCGAATGCGCAAATCTAGTTCAAACGCGTAGTATTCGAATTCCCTCGTGTCCGCCGATTTTTTTTATATACGAACGGCGATTTTGGCCGAGAGTGATGGGAGGGCATCCCAAAGTCAACACAGAGGCAACTGCTTCTCCACGGAAAGCAGAGGAAAAGTGGCGGCCCTGCAACGCCATCTAACCAATTGAAATACAATGGATATTTCAAATACGGCCATTGCCTATTGTGTGACCATCTTCCCATCGTGGCACGCTTAAGTAGTGAGCGTGTCTTTTTGGCCGCGCTCCTCTGCAGCGCCCCATATAATAAGTGTTGTACTCGGATGAATGGCGGCGCGATGAGACTCTTCGCGTCTTCTGGCGGCGATTCCCGGCAAGAATCCCGCGAAAGCGCGGCGGATTACCGTCAGATCGGGAGCACGTCTTCCACTTTGCCCGGCCCGGCATTGAGCTGACGGGTGAGTCGCCCGCGGTTCAAAACCTTTTCCCAATGCGCCACAGCCAGGGCGGTCACGCCATTGGAAATGAAATTGGTTAGCGACCGGCATTCGCTCATGAAGCGGTCCACGCCCAGGAGCAGTCCCAACGAGGCGATCGGAATGGCGGGCACGATGGCCAGCGTGGCGGCCAGCGTGATGAATCCCGCGCCGGTGACTCCGGCCGCACCTTTGGAGGTCAGCATGGAGATCAGAATGATGGTGGCTTCCTGGCCGAAGGTCAGATGCGTATCGGTGGCCTGAGCCAAAAACAGAATCCCCAGCGTCATGTAGATGTTGGTGCCGCAGAGATTGAAGCTGTAGCCCATCGGCACGACAAGTCCGACGACTGAGCTGGGCGCGCCCAACTCTTCCAGCTTGCGCATCAGATTGGGCAGCGCCGGTTCCGACGATGATGTGCCGAGCACTATGAAAAGCTCTTCGCGCATATAACGCAGGAATTTCAGGATCGAGAAGCCCAACAAGTGGCTGATCGTACCAAGAACCAAAAACACGAAGAGAAGGCTGGTGACATAGAAAGTGGCGACCAGCGTGCCCAGATTGGCGAGCGATTTCACGCCGAAAGCGCCGATCGTATAGGCCATGGCGCCGAAGGTTCCGATAGGCGCGGCATAAACGATAATGTTGATCACCTTGAAGAACAGCTTGCCCACCAAGTCCACGCCATGGGTGATCTTCGCGCCCGCCTCGCCCATGCGGCTGAGGGCAACGCCGGTAAGGATCGATACCAGCAACACCTGAAGCAGATCACCGGTGGTGAAAGCGCTGATAAAGGTGGAAGGAATGATCGCCAGGAGATGCGCCACCAGACTGTCATCCGATGCTTTGGTGACAAAGCCTTCAACCGCCTTGCTGGCGGTACCGACATGCTCGGTCAACCCCACGCCCGGATGCACCAGATGCGCCGCCGCAAGACCCAGGATCAGCGCGAAAGTGGAAATGACTTCGAACAGGATAAGGGCCTTGAGCCCGATGCGGCCCACCTTGGCCATGTCATGCATGGAACCGATGCCGTGCACGATGGTGCAGAAAATTACCGGCCCGATCATCATGCGGATCAGCGCGATGAAGGCATCGCCCAGGGGCTTCATGGCGGCGCCACTGGCCGGCCAGATGGCGCCGAAGGCCGCGCCCAGCGCGATGGCGATCAACACCTGCCAATAGATCTTGCGTAAAAACCCCATAAATGCCCCCTGAAATTGATGCCGTTATGTCTACGGCTATTCTCCGCCGGCGCGCCCAGGCGTTCCGAAAGACTTGCCGTCGGGCGGACCGCCCAAGGGATTGGGCAACGGCGCTGCGCCCCGCAGCTCTGCCATGCTCATCTTGTTGGCGTGATCGAAAATGCTGAGAAAAGCCCGTTCGCTGTAGGCCAAACCCACCGCCGGCACCAGTTCGGGCGTATCCAACGTGGTGTGATAAATAATATGATCAATAATGTGGAAAGCGGGCGCCAGGCGGGTAAAGGCGCCTAGCGAGCCGCCAGCCTGCCGTTCCGGCGTGGTGTAGACCGAGACATTGAAATCCTTGAAGCTGCTTTTCACCAATTGCTGGAGTGCCGGGCTGCCGCTGACATACCAGCGCCGGGCATTGATCGAATTGCCGACTTCCAGATCCTGATTCATCAGGAACAACTGCGATTGAGATGTGTGCTCGCAGTTCAGGATCAGCGCCACTTTGTTCCAGTCGAAATCCTTGATGAAGATGCTGCGCCCGAATTCGCCATGATGGTGATCGGGCTCATGGAAGAACACCATGGTGCGCGGCCGCTGCGATTTGGGAAGGGCGGCGTAGTGGCGCGCGATATCAACCGCGGTGGCCAGCCCGCTGGCATTGTCCATCGCACCCTGGAAATAGGAGTCGGTATGGGCCACCACCAGATCCACTTCGTCTGACATGCCCGGCAGGGTAGCGATGATGTCTTGAGACGCCAGGTTCTTGCGCTGTTCGATGTCGAGCTTCAGATGAATCTGTACTTTCTGGCCCGCGGCGATCATGTCGCGCAGCATGAAGCCTTCATCCTGGCTGATGGACATGGTGGGCACCGCGCCGGCGCCCGAGGGCGCGCCTTCGGGATTGAATTGACCGTTTCCGGGAATGCCCATCACATTGATGACCATGGCCGCACCGGCCTTGATGGCGAGGCTGTCGGAATTGAAGATACCCGCCCGGTCGCTGGCGGAATGGCTGCGCCCGCCCGGCACGAAGAAGCTGTAAACGATGACGGCTTTGCCCTTGAGATCGCGCCCCGCCAGATCAGCGTTGGAGCCGACGCCCACCCATACCGCTTCGGCCGTGATGCCGCCGGCCGGTGTCGGCACGGTTTCATCGATAGGATACGCGGTCAGCAGGGCGCCGCTTTTGCCGCCGGCGATCTGGTAGCTGGCGTCCCAATGCGTGGGATACCAGATGCTGGGCTCGTTGAACGGCACGTGCTTGACCTGAAGCCCCAGCTTTTCATATTCGGATGCCAGCAACTCGGTGGTTTCGTGGTCGTATTTGGTGCCGGGAATGCGGCCCCAGAATTGATTGCCGTCATCCAGACTCTTGAGCGAGATGGCGGTGAATTTTTTCAGCTCTTCCTTGATGCGAGCCCCGTCGACATCGGCATAAGCTTCCTGGCCGGGCCCCAGCGGATAGACGGGATAATCGGAATCCGGCGGGATGAGTTTGCCCATGTCGCGCGGCAGACCCAGGCCATAGGTCTTTTCGACTGCGGCGCCGGAGCGCATTTGCGCCATCGTGCTGGAGGTCGCCAGAAGCCCGGCAAAAGCCAGGAAAAATAGCAGTTTTTTCAAGATCGCCCACGGTCTTTTTTGCAACTAGAGCACGGCCCAGGTGGCCGATCAAATGGACTTGCCGCCCACCCATTCCAGAAGCGCGGCCCGGATATCGTCGAATACGCCGTTCCAATCGCGATTGGTATTCTGGCGAAAAAGACGCATGGAAGGGTACCAGGGACTGTCAGGCCGATCGAGCATCCAGCGCCATTCCGGAACATAGCCGAGCGCCACCCAGGTGGGCACACCCAGAGCACCGGCAAGATGAGCGATGGACGTATCCGCTGTGATGACGAGATCAAGGTTGGCGATCATGGCGGCGGTATGCGCAAACGGCGCGAAATCATCTTCCGCGAATGTCAGGATAGCTACTTCGCCGGGAAGCTTTTGGAGTTGCCCGGCGCCAGAGCCGGTTTGCAGATTGATCAGGCGGACATTCTCAATTCCAGCCAGCGGCGCCAACAGGCTTGCCGGAAACGAGCGAAAGCTGTCTTCAGAGTTATTGGCGTTGCCTTGCCAGCAGATACCGATTTTGAGACCGGCGCCCGCCAGTCTTTCCTGCCATGCCGCAATCAATCCGGGATCGGCAGACAAATAGGCGGTCTTGGCCGGAATGGTTTCAAGCCTTGTTTCGAAAAAGCCCGGCAGGCTGAGCAGAGGAACGTGACAATCGAAGCCGGCAGGCGGATCATCGGCATCCACCAATTCGACGCGGGCATCCAGCGACTGCATCAACGGTTTCAGGGCCGGTTGGGGCGCAAATAATACTTTGGCGGCGCGGTCCGCCAGCAGGCCGGCATAACGGCAGAACTGGATGGTGTCGCCCAATCCCTGCTCCCAATGAACCAGGACAGTTTTTCCCTGAGCATCGTCCAAGGCGGTCAATAGAGGGCTGGAATAACTTCTGTTGCCCGCAGGCACTTCAATGGATTTTCTCCACTCATAAAGGCTCCATCCGGCGGAAAAATCTGCAAAAAGCAGATGGAATTGGGCTTTGTTGAAATGAGCGCCGGCAAAGTCCGGATTGAGTTCAATTGCCCTGTCGAAACTGGCGAGAGCTTCGTCGAAGCGCCGAAGGCTGGCGAGAACCTTTCCACGATTGGCGAAGGCTTCAGCAAAATTCGGATTGAGCGCGATAGCCCTGTCAAAGCTTGCCAGTGACTCCTCAAGATGCAGGGGAAGCCTGAGCGTGTTGCCCCTGTTGTTATGGACTTTTGCGTAGTGGGGATTGATTTCTATCGCCTTGTCATAGCTCGCCAGGGCTTCGCCGCCGCGTTTCAGGGCATGAAGAACATTGCCCTGGTTGCTGTAGGCCTCGAAATAATCGGGCTTCAAGTCTATTGCCCGGTCATAGCTGGCAAGAGCTTCCTCCAGGCGCGCCAGGGCCATGAATACATTGCCGCAATTGTTATGCGCCTCCGCATGGCGAGGCTGAATTTCGAGAACTTTATCGTAGCCAGCGAGCGCTTCATCAAAACGCTGCAAATCGCCCAGCGCCAGAGCCCGGTTGTTATGAGCCTCCGCATTGCGCGGCTGAAGCGAGATGGCCTTGTTATAACTGGCTACAGCTTCGCCAGGGCGTCCAAGCGCCCTCAGCGAAATGCCGCGATTGTTGTACGCCTCGGCGAATTCCGGTTTGAGGGCGACGGCTTTGTCGAGGCTTTCCAGCGCCTCACGGAAGCGATGCAGATCGTTAAGCGTGGTGCCGCGGTTGTTATAGGCATCGACATACTGGGGATTGAGGGCAACCGCCTTGCTGAAGTTGGCGACCGCTTCCTCGTTCCGACCCAGGGCTTTGAGCGCGTTGCCCCGATTGTAATAGGCTATCGCCGCGCCGGGATTCAGTTTTATGGCCCGCGATATGAAATCGACCGCCTCTTCGTGACGACCAGTTTGATGATAAATCACGCCGATCAAATGGAGTGCATCGACGTTCCGTTTGTCGGAACGAAGCACCTCCTGATAGAGACCTTCCGCTTCGCGCAATCTGCCTTCTTGATGAAAGGCAAATCCGGATTGCAGCTTGGCCTGGATGGAAAAAACGTTTTGGGTCATCAGTATGATCGGAGAAACAGGCCGGATTTCTGTTCAAAAATAGAGCACGCCCGGCCCCCTCGATCAAATGCGGCGGGATTGATTTACCCCTCGCTTACCCCGTTGCCACCCTGTGCTGGATTTGGCGGAAATAAACTTTAAATGCAGCGACAAATCGAGTGAAGGAGGCACCCCACCGTGCCCGTCATCCAAACCGGCCAGACGGACGAATTGCTGCACGTTTCTAGGCTGTTGCGACAATATGTCGACCGCACACCAGGCAGCAATCAATCCGGCCTGTTCCTGACCGCCGCCCAGGCGCTGGAGTCGCGCGCGAGCAGGCTGTCCCGCTTGCAGGATTGGGCCGGGAAGAATGTCGATCTGGTCTGCTGAGCGCCGCGCGGCCGATTGAGGCCGCGCGGCGGAACGCATCAGGCGTTATTGCGCGACCTTGATCCCCAGATACCAACCCAGGCTCGGCGCCAGAAAGCCGGTGGGATTCTGGTAGCGCTGACCCGCCAGATTGGTGATGCGGCCGGTGACGGCGAAATGCTCATCCAACTGATAGGTGGCGGCGACATTGATCTGGGTATAGCCGGGTGCATTCAAGCGCGGAATGACGAAGTCACGGCTGCCATCCACCCATGAGCTGACATAGGTCAGATTGGCGTCCAGCAAAAGTTCATCCATCGCTTGCCACTGCGCATCCAGCGTGACCTTGTGCTTGGGCCGGCGCAGCAAAGCCTGGCGCAGAATGGCGTTATGCGCGTCGGTGTAGGTGTAATCGAGGCGCAGGGTCACATCATCCGACACTTTGGCGGCGGCAAACGCTTCCACACCCTGCGTCACCGCTTTGCCGACATTGGCATAGGACGAGAATGTCGCGTTGGTATCGATCAGGTTTTTGATGTCGTTGTAATAACCGGTGGCGCCGAAGGAGAATTTCTCACCGAGCGCCTGTTCAAAGCCTGCATCGTAGCCGGTGCTGGTTTCCGGCCTCAGGTTCGGGTTGGCGAAGAAGAAAAACGCCGGGAAATTTTGAAACAGCTGGCTCAAGGTCGGCGCCTTGAAACCCGTTCCGAAACTGGCCTTCAGCCGTGTACCGGTGGCTTCAATCAGATAGCTGGGCGCGACACGGAAGGTGGCGCGGCCGCCGAAACGCTGATGGGAGTCATAACGGGCATTCACCGCGCTGTTGAAATTGCCCATGCTGGATTGCAGTTCCAAAAAACCCGCATCGGTGGTGGCAGAGGCGCTGATCGGCAAGGCGATCGCTTCGCGCTCATGATCGGCGCCGATCACCAGCGTCTGACCTTCGGTCAGCGCGATATTGCCTTGATAATCCAGCTTGGTCCGCTCACCGGAGAAAAAGCTTTTGAACCCGGTGTTGCCGGCGCTGGTGGAGTGGGTGTGGGTGTAGGAATAGCCCAAAGTCTGATCCAGCAGGCCATCGAACAGCACCAGATGCGCCGTGCCGCGGGCATAATAGTCATTGGCACGGGCGACGGACCGCGTGGTGGCGGGACGGCCGGTGAGGAAATCGTCACCGGTGGTCTTCACGGCGGAAATGGTGGCACGGCCGACAAAGCCAACATCAAAATTGTCGGTAAAGGCATAACCCAATTTGGTCGAGCCGGTGACATTGTCGTTGTAATCGGGATTGCGCCATTGGCCAGGCGCCAACAAATTGCCCGGCGTCACCGGCGTTGCGCCGACGTGAAAATGCTGAATGCCGGCGAAATAGCTGAAGCCGTCACTCGCGCCGCTCAGCGACGCGTTCTGGTGGAACGTATCGAACGAGCCGCCCTCAAGCTTGCCCTTGAACTGGGTCGGACCGGTGCCGGGCTGGCTGATGATATTGATCACACCGCCGATGGCATCAGAGCCATACAGTCCGCTCTGCGCGCCGCGCAACACTTCCACGCGCTCGGCATCGCCGGCCAGATAATTGCCGAAATTGAAGGCTTCGCCGTTGCTGGGATCGGTCACGTCAATGCCGTCCACCAGCACTTTGACATGGTTGGAGTTGGTGCCGCGCATGAAGACGCTGGTCTGGCCGCCGGGGCCGCCAGCCTGCACAACATTCAGGCCTGGAACCGTGCGCAGAATATCGGGCAGGGTTTGCTTGCCCTGCGCCGCGATCTGAGCTGCCGTCACCACGGTTGCGCTGCTGGCAATCTTTTCCACCGGGGTGGCGATGCGCGTGGCGCTGACGATCACCGTTTCCGGCAGCGCAGTGGTGGTGTTGAGGCTATTGGATGCAGGCGCAGATTGCGCCCAGGCGCTGGTTGCCAGGCCAACGAAGCTGACACCAAGAAGAGCGGAACGACGGAAAGAATAAAGCATAGCACTCTCCTGTTTCGGGTTCAGGAGCCGGCCCGCGAAGCCACATGGCAATGGAATGAAAAGACATAAAGGCACCGCGAAACGACTCCAACAATGCCGTCGCAACGGTTACCCGCAGGTCCCAGCACACCCCGGCCGGAAACAGGACGACACGCGAGGCAGGTCTCCTGGCTCCCGACTCTTCGCTCCTGCCCGCCTTCCCGGTTTTACCCAGTGGCATATGGACAGTCGCTCGCCGGTTACAGTTGCGGGGGCAGCCGCGGTTTTGAACCGCGTTCCCTTTAAATCCCTCTCGGGAACCTTGCGCGTGGGGAGCCTTAGCAGAAGCCGCCATAAGGCAGCAAGGCCGCTGGATCAGCAGAAGGGAAGGCGATAGCGTTGCTGCCGGGCGCTTTTCCCCGCGCCGTGTTGCGTTCTTACGGCGAAACCTCTTGGACGCATCCATGGACAGTTATCCCTGGGAAAAATCCTATCCCGGCCATGTTTCCTGGCGCGCGCCCCTGCCCGCGCCCCGGCCTTTGCAGGACATGCTGAAACACGCGGCTGAAACCTGGCCCGCGCGCATCGGACTGGAATTTTATGGCCAGTGCTGGAGCTTCGATGCGCTTTGGAAACTGTCCAATCGGGCAGCAGCCGCGCTGGCGCGGCTGGGTGTGCAGCAAGGCACCGGCGTGGCCCTGCATCTGCCCAACATGCCGGCCTTTGTGCCTGCCTTTTTCGGCGCGCTGATCGCCGGCGGCCGGGTGGTAAACTTAAGTTTTCTCACTTCGCCCAGTTCGCTCGGCTTTCAGCTTCGTGATGCCGAAGTAGAAATTCTGCTGACGGCCGACCCCAGTCTGCCAGGTTCGGAAATTCTGAAGCAGGCGCCCGGTCTTCGCGCCGTGATCCTGTGCAAGGAAGAGGATCTGGCCGGTGGTGACGAGCCAGGTTCATTTGCAGCCCTGCTGAGCGAAACCGGCGAGATACCCGCGCGCCGCAACCTCACAGACGATGTGATCCTGCTGCAATATACCGGCGGCAGCACCGGCGCGCCCAAAGCCGCGATGCTCACCCATGCCAATGTCTGCGCCTCGGTGGATATCCGCAACCGCAGCGCGGGCGATGCACCCGGCGGCGCCGACAAGACCTTGCTGGTGACGCCGCTGGCGCATGTTTCGGGCCTGTCTTCGGTCCTGCTCTGCGCCATCGACCGGGGCATGCCGATGGTGATGCATCGCCGCTTCGATCCCAGCGATGTGCTGAAGGATGTGGCGGAGAAAAAGATCACCATCCTGTCGCTGGTGCCGTCCATGTATGCGTTGCTGGTCGATCATCCGGACTTCGGCAAGTTTGATCTGTCGTCGCTCAAGCGCTGCACGTCCACCGGCGGGTCGCTGCCCGCCCGCGTGACGCGCAAATTCCGCGAACTCACCGGGCTTGATCTTCTGGAACGCTATGGCAGCACCGAATGTGCCCCGGCGGTGGCGTCGCAGGTGGTGTTAGACAAGGCCAGACCCGGCACGGTCGGCGTGCCCGAACCGGGCACCGTTGTGGAAATTCGCGATCCGGCGACGAACGCGCCGCTTGCACCGAACATGTCCGGCGAAATCTGTGTGCGCGGTCCACAAGTGATGAAAGGCTACTGGAAGTGGCCGGAGGAAAGCGAACATGCGCTTAAGGATGGCTGGCTGCATACCGGCGATCTGGGCGCCATGGATTAAGACGGTCTTCTCACGCTCACAGGGCGGCTGAAGGAAATCATCTTCTGCGGCGGCTTTAATATTTTTCCCCGCGTTATCGAGGAAGCGCTGAACGAACATCCGGCCGTGGCGGAAGCCGCCGTGATCGGTGTGCCCGACACCTATCTGGTGGAAATACCCCAGGCCTTTGTGGTGCTGCATCCCGCCCACAAAGACACCACTGCCCGCGAGATTCGGCGCTTTATCGCAGCGAAACTGTCCAAGCATGAAATTCCCGCCGCGATTGAAATATGGGACAGCCTGCCAAAAAACCGCGGCTGGAAAAATCTCCAAGCGCGATATTCTGGCGACCCAACTGCAATCAACAGACTAGCTACTGTGGCTGACCCATATTGGCATCACCCGGTTGCCGCGCGCGCTTGGGATAGGACGTCACGATATCAATCACCTTGTCACCGGGCTTGGGCAGCGCAAACGCCACCATGGTCTGATGAAAAGCGAAATCGTCGCTGGGCGTGGTGCGCTTGGCATTGCCCGGTCCGCCTGCCGCGATGAGCACATATTGCCGCCCGTCCTTGCCCATATAGGTCATGGGCCCGGCGTTGGACGACGCGCTCATCTTGGTCTGCCACAACAGCTTGCCGGTCTTGGCGTCATAGGCGTGGATTTTGCTGTCCGTGGTGGCGGCAATGAACACAACGCCGCCGCGCGTGGCAACCGATGGCCCGATGGTGGTGGAGCCGAGCCCCTTGGCGCGCGGGCCATACTCATCGGTGAGATCGCCCAGCGGTACGCGCCAGGCAACCTTGCCCTTGTTGAGATCAATCGCGACCATCTCGCCCTGGGGGCCATCAATGCAGGGCCGTCCCGCTTGGTCATGGAAACGTACATAGCCGCTGGTGAAGGCCCAGCCTTTGTTGCCGGCCACAGCGCGTTTGCTGTTGGGCGAGACCTGCACCATGGTCGGCATGTTGATGACATTGGTGAAGGCGTAGCCCATGTCGTGGTTGATCGAGACGCCGCCCCAATCAATGCCGCCGATGGCGCCCGGCATCATTACCACCCAGCCGTCGGGCGACGGCGGTGTATAGGGACCTTGATTGGTGAGCTTCTTTTCGTCCCAGATTTTTTTGCATTCCGCATTGGACGTCGGCGTGAGATTGCTGAGATGGTCGCGGTCGATGCTCATCCGTGCCAGTGACAGCCCATCCGGGAAAGGCTGGGTGGGCGAGGTTTTTTCGCCGGGCACCTTGCTTTGCGGCACTTTCTTTTCGGACCAGCCGAATACCGGCTTTCCGTTTGCGGCATCCAGAATCCAGACCTGACCCTGCTTGGTGGTCTGCACGATCACTTTAAGTTTCTTGCCGTCCTTGTTGATGGTGACCGGCACCGGCGCGGCCATGGTGTCCATATCCCAGATGTCATGGCGATTATTCTGGAAGCCCCATTTGATCTTGCCGGTCATGGCGTCCAGCGCCACGGTGGAGTTGGCCCATTTGTTGTCGCCCGGGCGCCAGATGCCGACCAGATCGGGGCTGGCGGAGTCGGTGGGCACATAGACGGTGCCGGTGGATTCATCGAGCGACAGAAAACCCCAGGAGCCGCCGCCGACCACCGCATCCGGATCGGCCCAGCTATCCGCGCCGGGCTGGCCGGGATCGGGGATCAGGCGGTTTTGCCAAACCAGCTTGCCGTTGCGCAGATCATAGGCGCGGATATCACCGGGCCGTCCCGGCATGGGCAGAAAGCCGGAGGAACTGGAGACGATGATGAGATTTTTGTAGATCACCGGCGCGGCCTTGTCGGCTTCACTGCGGCCGCCAGCACCTGGCGTTGGCGCGTTGCTGGCGCTGCGGGCAGAGCCACCATTCGCACCGCCCTTGGCAGCGGCACCGCCGCCTGCGCCCGGCAGCGGACCGGCGCCCAGATCATCGCCCATCACTTTGCCCTGAATCGGCGGCAGCACGATGTTGAGACCTTGTTGCGGCCAGTCGGTCGAGGATTTTCCGGTGCTGGGATCAATGCCGTAGATGCTGCCGCCCCAGGTCATGATCAGGCGCGGCTTCATCTTGCCGTCACCACCCCAATAGGCGACCGCGCGCTGGTCGCGCTCTTTTCCCTTGGGCGCTTCGTGACGCCAGACCACTTTGCCGGTTTCCGGCTGCAGGGCGATCACATCGCTGCTGCCCGCATCAATCACATAGAGAAGGCCGCCGATCAGAAGCGGCGTGTCTTCCCAGGAACGGCCGAACTTGCCGGGGTCATAGACCCATGCCGGCTTGAGCTGCGCGACATTGCCCGCGTTGATCTGATCGAGGGTGGAGAAGCGGCTGACGCCCGTATCGCCGCCCCACACTTTCCAATCAGCGGAAGCAGCCTGTTGCGCATTGAGGTTGGAAGCGGTCAAAACAGTCATGCTTGCCGCTGCGAGCAAGACAAGCAGCTTGGATTGATGGCGCGATTTCATGGCGATCCCCCGGCTTTTGTTATGCTTATGCTTTCGCCATTTGTGGCACGTTTTCAGGGTTGGCTCCAGCGGCGAGCCTGAAGGTGGCCGCCCCGAATGGCCGATATTTTCCCGTTTTTGCTGAGCCATCCGCAGCTTGCCAAACCACGCTGTTTGGAGGAACATTGCGCGACTGCGGAGACTAGCTTTGACACGGTCTCGAAAAACCATTGCGCTGACTTTCGATGGCACTGCGCGCACGATGCATGGTGCGCGGGCTCTGCTGACTGTGGTTTTCGCACTTGCCTTTTTTATCCAGGCCTTCATTACCCAGACCCATATTCACGGCGCTTTCGCCAATGCCGGTTTAACGATCACATCGAGCATTGCTTCGCCGCTCACGGGCGATAAGGCTCCCACTCCGCCAACGGACAGCCTGGCCAAGTGCCCGCTTTGCCAAGGCGTCATGGCCGGCATCGCCGCGCTGGGCTCGACACTTCTCCTTCTTCTGGATCCGGCAGCCGAAGTTCTGGCTGTCGAACCGACGGTTCCAAAAGCCGACACTGCGCCTTCGCATGTCTGGCAAAGCCGCGGACCACCGCGCCTCTAGAACTTTCGTTTTAGCGTGACGCTGCAAAGCCTGTTCCGGCTTGTCTGCGCGCAATCCCACTCCATCTGCATGAATACGCCGCTGCTGCGGTGTCTGGAGTCCAAAATGCCGTTTCAATCCCGTTTGTTCGCAAGTACTGCCCTTGCCACCCTTTGCATGGGTTTCCCGGCCATCGCTCAGATCAAACACGACAGTATCGAGACTGTGACCGTCACGGCGTCGCCCATCGCGATGAGTTTGGACCGCTCTACGTCGATCATAAGTGTTATCGACCGTGATGAAATTCTTCGTCAGGGCGGCGCGAGCCTGGTGGATGCGCTGAAATATGTTCCCGGCATGGCCAATACCGGCTTTGCCGGCGGCGCCAGCCGCCCCGTTATCCGCGGCATGGACGCAAACCGCGTGAAAATTCTCGAAGACGGCGTCTCCAGCTCGGACGTTTCCGATGTCGGGCCCGATCACGGCGTTCCCATCGATCCTCTGGCGACACAGCGCCTTGAAGTTGTGCGCGGCGCCGCCACGCTGCGATATGGCAGCCAGGCGATTGGCGGCGTCGTCAACGCCATCAACAATCGCGTGCCCCTCGCCTTGCCGGACAAGGATATCAGCGGCGAAGCGCACGGCAGCTACGGCACCAATGCGGACACCGGCACAGGCGGCGGCATGCTGAACCTTCGCGCCGGGCAGTTCGCCTTTTATACGGACGGCTTTATGCGCAGCGCGACGAACTACGACACGCCGCTGGGCATCCAGAATAACTCCTTCAATCGTCAGAAGGGTGTTTCGCTGGGTTCGTCCTATTTCTTCGGCGACAGCCATGTTGGCGCCGCCCTCGTCCATTATGATTCAAAATACGGCATTCCCAGCGACACCACCTATATCGACATGGAGCAGAACAAACTGCTCACCAATGACGCTGTTCAGCTGAACCTGGGTCCCCTGGAAAAAATCACCTTCCAGGGTGGGTACTCCGACTACAAACATTCCGAGAAAGCGCCCGGCGGCGCCATCGTTTCAACCTTCAAGAACAAGGAATTTGATGGCCGCGCCGAGGCGATCTTTGGCAGCATGGGGCCGTTTTCGTCTTCGGCACTGGGCCTGCAGGTCAACAATCGCCGCTTCTCCGGCTTGGGGACAGCCAGTGACTATCTGCTTCCTACCCTGACACAGACTTATGCCAGCTATGGTTTCACCGAAGTGCCGCTCGGCACCGGATTAAATCTGCAGATGGCCGCGCGTGCGGAAAGCGTTCATATCACCGGCACGCCGGCGTCCGGCGCCGTTACACCGCGCCAATTCACGCCGCTCAGCGCATCAGCGGGATTACTGTGGGACGCAACCGAAGATTTGAAATTCGGCCTCACTTTCTCCAGCGCCGGCCGGGCGCCCGGCCAGACCGAATTGTTTGCCCGCGGCGGTCATGACGGCCCGCAAACATTTGAAACCGGCGACCCGACGCTGAAGATCGAGCGTTCGAACTCCGTCGAAGGCACCGTGCGCGCCAACTTCGGAAAATTTACCTTCGAGGGTTCGATCTACAATGCCGCGTTCAACAACTACATATATGGCAATCTGACAGGCCGGATCTGTGACGATGCCGGCACCTGCACCATCGGCGGTTCCGGGGAACTGCGCGAGATGAATTACACGCAGCGGAGCGCGAATTTCTGGGGCGTCGAGGCAAAGGCTTCCCAAATCCTCATCGACGGCAGCGCGGGCGCCTTCAGCGCCAACATGCTGGCTGATTATGTCAGCGCCCGTTTCTCCGGCGGCGGCGGCTATGTTCCGCGCATCCAGCCTTACCGGGTGGGCGGCGGACTGAGCTGGAATGCCGAGACGTACAACTTCAGCCTCCAGACCCTGGGCGTCGGCAGCCGGACCCAGATCAGCCCCTTTGAAACCCCCACCGACGGGTATGTCGAAGTGAATTCCGAAGCGGATTGGCGGCCTTTCACCGACCGTCCCGGTTTCGAGATCGCATTGGTCGGCAGCAATCTGACCGATGCCATCCGGCGCAACGCGGTTTCCATCAACAAGGATCTGGTGATGCTGCCGGGACGCGATATCCGGCTCGTTCTGCGCCAGACATTCTGATGGCCATAAACGGAACCGGCGCCGTGGCGATTTCGCCATGGCGCCGGTCCAGCTTTGAAAGACGACCCGATTAGAAGTTGATGTTGGCCGAGACGCCGAAGGTCCGCGGCGCATTGAAGTTTCCGTAGTTGCCGAGGGTCGCGGCGTTGGATGGGTCGCGACGATAGACATAGGCGACGTCCCACATATTGCGGATCCAGAACTGGAAGCCCATCGTAGCGGCACCATTGTTGCCGGCTGCGATTTCAGCCAGGCCGATGCTTCCGTTCATGATGAAGGAGGCATCGTTCTTGATGGCCCAGTTGTCGAAGCTCTGGGTGGCGTCGGCGTAAGCGCCATCGACATGGGCGCGGATGGCCGCATAACCCAAATCGTGATCCCAGTCGATCCCGGCGCTGGCAACATTTTGCGGCGTGAAGACGATGTACACCGGCTGGACAATATTGTTGAACGGATTGATCGTGGGCGGGATCTTGGTGAAGGTATAGGCGTAGGAGGCGTTCAGCTTGATTTCCGGGGTCACGCTGAGATTGGCTTCCAGTTCCATACCGGAAATCTTGGTCGTGCCGGGAGCATTGATGGCTTCCAGTGTGTTGCGGGTCGCAGCGCCGACCACCGTCACCATGCTGAAGTCGATCTGGCTGCCGGTGCGGTCCATCGTATAGATGGCGCCGTTCAGGCGCAGCCTGTTGTCAAAAAACTCCGTCTTGGCGCCCATTTCGAAGGAATCCACATCTTCCGGACCGAAGGAGCGGAAGGTCAGCGAACGCGAGCTGGCGCCGCCCGCACGATAACCTGAAGCATACTTCGCATAGACGTTGATATCGGGGGCGAGATCGACCGCCAAAGTGACCATCGGATTGAAGCGGTTATTTTTCTGCGTGAAGCCTAAGTTGCTGACGGCGTTGGAGACCTTATAGAGCGTGCCCTGCTTGTCGTCGTGGGTCCAGCGGCCACCGACCGTCAGGTGGAACATGTTGTCGAAGATTTGCGGGGTCCAGGTAGCCTGGCCATAAACCGCCATGCTCTTGCTCTTGGCATTGCTGGCGCGGTCGAGCGAGCGGAAGCCGGGAATGGTCGGCGTCGGATCGTTTATGGTGTAGCCCAGGCTGGTGGCCGTGGGGATGCCGGTGGCCGACCAGGTATTGGAGCTGGGCGTGGCGGCCTCTTCACGCGCATACTCGGTGTAGTAGTAAAGACCGCCCACGTAATCGACCTGATCCCATAAATTGCCGACTGCCTGGAATTCCTGGCTGAGCTGGTGCTGCCAGAGCTGCGACAGGCTGTAACGGCTGAAGGCCGTGCTGGGGCTGTACACGGGAAGACGATGGGCACCGCCCGCGTTATCCCACTGGTCGGTGAAAACGCCGCGCTGCGAGGTGATCGAACGCAGTTCCAGATTTTCCAGCACGTGCCAGCTGGCGCGCAGCCCCCAGCCCCAGGTTTCGTCAAGGCTGGCGTTTTGCGGCACGCCGATATCGGCAACAGCCATGCGGTTCACACCCTGGACCTGCACGATGGCAGGCAACGGACGGATCTGGCCGGCAGGCAGGGTGCCGCTGGCCGGGCCGACGACCCGGCCCTCGGGATTGTAGTTTAGCAACTGGCTGTAGAACGGAGTGTTCTGGTCATGCGCATAGTCCGCGGTGAAGTCGGCCGTAAAGGTGCCGCCTTGATTGAAGCTGGCGCTATAGCGGATGCCCTGGCGGTCGAAATAGTTCCAGCCATAGGCGCTGGGCAACAAGTTCTTGGTGGTGGCGCTCTGGTGCTGGGTGACCACATCGAACTTCTGAGAGATGTCGAAGATAGCCGGCAGGTCGAGATGGATCTCGCCATTGTAGATGCCGTAGTTTCCGACGCCGAAGTTAGTGCGCAGGCCAAACTGGCCGGTCGGCTTGCGGGTGACGATGCTGAGCGCGCCGCCTTCGGTGTTGCGGCCGAACAGGGTGCCCTGGGGCCCCTTCAGAACTTCCAAGCGCTCGATGTCGAGCAGGGTCGAGTTCAAGCCCTGCTGACGGCCGAGATAAACGCCGTCAATGTAAACGCCGACGCCCTGTTCACGGGCGGGCTGGTTGGCGTCCAGCGGAACGATACCGCGGATACCGATGGTAAGCGCCGATTGGCGCGCTTCGAAGGTGGCGACGCGCAGGCCGGGGATCGTGCCGTCACCCAGGTCCAGGATGCTGGTGATGTGGCGGTCCTGCATGATCAGGGGCGACACAACCGACATGGAGATCGGGGTTCTCTGAAGATTGGTCTCGCGCTTGGTGGCGGTCACGACCACCGTTTCCAGGCCGCCGGCGCCGGTGGTGTCGGCAGGACGGGCGGCTGACGCCGATTGCGCCGAGGCGCCCTGAGCGAGCGCGCAGGTCAGCGCGACAACAGCCGCGCCCTGATAGAGATGCTTCTTCATCGGAGATGCCCCAATTTGTTTCAATTTATGCTGGCTGGCCTATCGGGTTAGTTTGTAGGAAAAGATTCATTTTTGTGACGTTTGGATGACACCCACTCTCACCCCACAGGAACGTGAGAAACCCTGGAAAAATTGGCGCAGTACACCATTGCGACACGCCGCCACACAGTCGCGGGAAGTCCGTTCTGCCGCCGCCAACATGAGGACAGACATGACCGGGCGCGCATGTGGCGCGATAGCATCAGGTATGGCTAATAGGTGACCGTCAGATAGTCGACGATCTTGGGCGCGTCCGCGTCCGCAATCGGTGCGCCATAAACCGCGATCATCTTGGTGACTTCAGCCTGCCAAAAGTCTTTCTTGAATTTTTCGCCCTGCGGTTGCGTAGAGAGATAGTCCGCCGAATGGCATCCGCCGCAATTGGCCTGCACCACGTCCAGGTTGGGACCAGGTTTGAACGCAGCGGTCTCGTCGGGAAGCGAGTAGGTGACCGGCTTTGCGTTCGCCGTCCAAAAGACCAGGCTGCCGGTGATAGCAGCGAGCCCAAGAAGAGTGATGCGCTTCATGATGCTCCTCACGCCGCCGTCACATTATAAGTCTCGATCACATTGCGCATGTAACCCGACGGATTAAAGAGCGCCTTGTCGAGCTGCGCTTTCCCGTCCTTGCTGGTGGCGCGGACTTTAAGAACATGACTGCCGGCGGGCAGCCGCACCCGGTGTGTCCACGCGCGGAAGGAATATTTGCCGAGATCGGCACCAAGCGTGGCGCGCGTCCAAGTCTTGCCGTCATCGGTCGAGACATCGACCCTTGCGATGCCGGTGCCGCCATCGAAGGCGATGCCCTTCAAGCTCTGCGGACCCGCCTTGACCTTGGCGCCGTCGGCCAGGCTGGTGATGAAAGAGCGCACATTGAAGCGGCCGATGGGAACCGTAACCTTGGGGGGCGTGCCCGGCTCGACACAGGCGCAGTCATTGTAGGGAATGCGATAGGCCGACTTCATCCAGAAACCATCGAAAACCGTGCCGATGACGGTGATATCGGAAAGGTGTTTGATCCAGTAGGTGCCGTAATAGCCCGGCACGACCAGGCGAACCGGGAAGCCGTTCAGCATCGGCAAGTCCTGGCCGTTCATCTGGTAAGCCAGCATCACCTCGCCATCATTGGCGTGCGCGATCTCCAGCGCCTTGACGAAGTCGGGAGTCTTTTCGAGCACAGCGGTGTCCAGGCCATTGAACACGACTTGCCTGGCATCGTTCTGTACGCCGGCCAGCGCCAACACGGCCTTCAGCGGCACGCCGCGCCAACGCGCATTGCCCATGGCGCCATGGCCCAACTGTCCGCCCGCGACCCGCGGCTCGGAAAAGCCGCGGCTGTTGCCGGAGCACTGGTTGACCGCAACGACTTCCATCGACGGCATGCGCTTGAGGTCAGCCATCTTGAGCGTCAGCGGATTGTCCACCATGCCCTTGATCTGGATCGTATGCGCGTCGGGATCGATCTGGAGCGGGATGTCGGCCAGGTGATAGCGCACAAAGAAGGCATCGTTGGGCGTGACGACCGATTCATTGAACACGGAAAACGGCGTCTCAAGCTGGGGCGGACGGGCGGTGAGCCCGATCATGGGCCGCTTTTGCGGATACTTGACCAGCGGCCGCTCGCCATTTGCGAACGGCAGCGTGACGGCATCGGCGAAAGCCTTGAATGGCAGGGCCGCGGCCATCAACCCGCCCGATCCTTGAAGAACCGATCTTCTGTTCAGCATTTTTTTCGTGCCTTCCGGCCGCTGTTTCCAGGCTTCACACTCATATCACCGGACGACGCCGTTTTAGAAGGAAAAAACGGTTGGGGCTCCAAACCTTCAGAATCGTATATGACGTTGTCATGATTTTCGCTGCGCAGACATATCCAGACAGATGACGTCAACACCGCTGACTTCCAAGATAGAAGTTCTCCAGGAGGTGTTCGGATTTGCCGCCTTCCGGCCGGGCCAGGAAGCGGCGATGGACGCCGTGTTGGCGGGGCGCAACGTGCTGTCGGTCATGCCGACCGGCTCCGGCAAATCGCTGTGCTTCCAGGTGCCTGCGCTGATGCTGGGCGGGCTGACAGTGGTGGTGTCGCCGTTGGTGGCCCTGATGCAAGACCAGGTGGCGGCGCTGCGACTAGCGGGCGTGAACGCGGACACTATCAACTCTTCGCGCAGTCGTGACGAGAATGTGGACGCTTGGCGACGCGCGACAGCAGGCAGCACGCGGTTGCTGTATCTCTCGCCCGAACGGCTGATGACCGAACAGATGCTGGCCGCGCTGACGCGGCTGCCGGTCAAATTGATTGCGGTGGACGAAGCACACTGTATTTCGCAATGGGGCCCCGCCTTCCGTCCTGACTATGAGGCGCTATCGCGCCTGCGCGATGTGTTTCCGCGTGTACCCATCATGGCGTTGACCGCCACGGCAGATGAAAGCACCCGTGGTGACATCGTCGCGCGGCTTTTCGGAATCACGACGCAACAAATCGTTTTGGGCTTCGATCGGCCCAACATCAGCCTGACAATTGCAGCCAAAGGCGAATGGAAGCAGCAGCTTGTGTCGTTCGTGAAATCGCATCCCGGCCAAAGCGGCATTGTTTACTGCCTGTCGCGCAAGAAGACCGAAGAAGCCGCAAGTGTACTGGTCGCACATGGCATCAATGCCCTGGCCTATCATGCCGGCATGACGAAAGAGGCGCGTGAGGCAAGCCAGAATAGCTTTATGACGGAACCCTACACCGTCATGGCCGCAACCATCGCCTTTGGCATGGGCATCGACAAGGCTGATGTGCGTTACGTCTTTCACGCTGACCTGCCATCGAGCCTGGAGAGCTACTATCAGGAAATTGGGCGTGCCGGCCGTGACGGTAATGCCGCTGAAGCACACATGCTTTTTGGCGCCGGTGACATCCGCATGCGCCGAATGTTCATAGAGCAGGAAGACTCGAACGAAGATCGCAAGCGGCGCGAGCGCCAGCGGCTGGCTGCGATGATCGGCTATTGCGAGGCAGTCACTTGCCGTCGCCGGACCCTGCTGGCCTATTTCGGGGAAGATGCGCAAAATTGCGGAAATTGTGATGTCTGCATAAACCCAGTTGCGCTGACCGATGCCACCAAGGACGCCTGTCTGGCGGCAGACGCCATCCTGCAGACGGGCGAACGCTATGGCGCCCTGCACATCATTGATATCCTGCGTGGCGCAGAAACGGAAAAGATCACAACAGCAGGGCAGTGCGATCTGCCGGCTTTCGGATCCGGGGCAGCGCGGCGCAAGGAGGATTGGCGCACGATCATCCGTCAGATGGTGGCATCCGGTTTTCTGGACCAGGACGTTGCGGGGTATGGCGGCCTAAGCGTGACAGAAGATGGCGGCGCGCTATTGCGCGGCGAACGAAATTTCCTATACCGGCCTGATATCGCGCCGAAGCGTAAGGACCGCGCCACACCGGCATCTGACGAGGTCACGCATGAGCAGTCAGCATTGCTGACGGAACTTAAGAAGTTGCGGCTGCATCTCGCCACCGAACGGCGACTGCCCGCCTACCTCATATTTTCCGACAAGACACTTTTGGACATGGCGCGCATAGCACCGCGTGACCTTCACCAGTTCGCCATGATCAGCGGCGTGGGCGCTTCCAAGCTGCGAGATTTTGGTACGTTGTTCGTGGACCTGATTGATAGGCACGCGCAGCAGACCGCTTAAAGGGTCTCGCGAGAAACAGAGTGTCTCGGGTTTCGTGCTGGACTAGAATCGGCACGTCGATTCGAACCCAGGACATGTCATGCCCATTTTCGTCGGCCCCGGCGTGCCTATCAACCCCGACGGTTTCGACGCCGCTACAAGTCTGAACGGCATCGAGACCGCCACGCTGTGGTCGGTCCTGTCAGTTGAAACATCGGGTTGCGGCTTCATGCCGGACAGGCGGCCCAAAATCCTTTTCGAGCGGCACTATTTTCATCGCCTCACCGGCGGCAAATTCGACGCAGTGGCGCCCGATGTCAGCGCACCATCTGCGGGCGGCTATGGCGCCCCCGGCGCACATCAATATGACCGGCTGCAGGTTGCGCTGAAGCTCAACCAGAGCGCGGCGATGCAAAGCTGCTCCTGGGGCCTGGGCCAAGTGATGGGCGAGAACTACGCCATCGCCGGCTTTCCCAATGTCGATACCTTGGTCGCCGACATGGTGGAATCCGAGAACGCCAAACTCTCTGGCATGGCCAGCTTTATCCGGGGCAATAGCCTGCACAAGAAATTGCAGGCCCGCGACTGGGCAGGTTTTGCGCGCGGCTATAACGGACCGGATTATGCCGCACACAACTACCACATCCGGCTGCAGCAAGCCTATGCGCGCTTTTCCGGCGGCAACATGCCGGATCTCACCGTCCGGGGATGCCAGGCCTATCTCACCTATCGTGACTTCAACCCCGGCGCGATCGACGGCGTGATTGGCGACAAGACCGTCGCCGCGGCCAAGGCTTTCCAAAAAGCCATCCATGTGCCGGTGACGGGCAAGATTGACGCTAGCCTGCTGCGCCAGTTGGCCGCTGAATAGCAGTATATCCAAACAGGGCCTGAGAGACGTTCGACGCCAACGGATGACCAACAATTCCGTCGCGCAAAGTGGTGGCGCGGCCAATCCGATGAAACCTTCCTCCGGGCAGCAGGGAAAGATCAGGAAAAGGTCAAAAAAAGTGCGCGCATTCAGGAACTCTGCAAGAAGCAGCTTGGCCAGACCTGATCAAGTCAATCCCTGCCCGAGGAGAAGAACATGCGGGCGGCCACTGCATCGCGCTTGATGAAGTAATGATACAGCGCGCCCACCACATGCAGCCCGATAAAGGCGAGCAGAACATAGACCAAGACGTTGTGAACATCGCCCGCCGCATGGCCCCAGGACGAATCCTTGGGTGCCAGGGCCGGAAGCGGGATGATGCCGAACAGCTTGACCTGCCAGCCCCGGGCGTTGGTGGCGGCCCAGCCCAGCAATGTCATCACCACGATAAGCAGATAAAGCGCCCAGTGGGTGATGCCGGATAGCCTTGTTTCCCAAGACTCCATGGTGGGCAGAAGGGGCACGGGATGGAGCAGGCGCCACACCAGCCGAATGACAATGAAAAACAGAATGGCTGCGCCGACCGAGAAATGCCACGCCACCCAGCCTTCATCCAGGCTGTTGCGGCCGATATGGGGCATGATGGAGCCGATCGTGTATTGCACGGCCAGCAAAGCAAAAATCAGCCAGTGAAGAAGCTTGGCGACAATTCCATATCCGGGTGCCGGGGTCATAGCCATTGTGTCACCTTTGTTGTTGCATAGGCAAAGCCGCGCGCAACCATGCCCAAGTCAGTTAAAACCGGAGAAACCAGCGCCATTTCAAACGGCCTTTCCGATCAAGAGTCCCGCGCCCGCAGTGACAGCCATCGCCAGCGCGCCCCAGAATGTGACGCGGATGGTGGGCCTGAGAATGTCCGCGCCGCCGATTCGTGCGCCGGCCGCGCCCAAAATTGCCTAACAGGCAACCGACGAAACCGCAACGGCCGTGGTGACAATCCCGAGCGGCGCCAGCAGGACGCCCAATAGCGGCAACGCGGCACCCGCCGAAAAAGTAATCGCCGAAGTTATTGCCGCCTGGACCGGCCGTGCCGTTGTGATATCGGAAATGCCCAACTCGTCGCGGGCATGGGCCGCCAGTGCGTCCTTTGCCATCAACCCCCGCGCCACCGACAGGGCCAGTTCGGGAGAAAGCCCTCTCTTCCGGTAGATACCGGCGAGTTCGTCTTCTTCGCCTTTCGGATTTTCCTCCAACTCGCGGGCTTCGCGGGCAAGGTCAGATTTTTCGGAATCGGCTTGGGAACTGACAGAGACGTATTCTCCCGCAGCCATCGACATGGCGCCAGCGACCAAACCCGCGGCGCCCACCAGAAGAATATCGCTTTTGCCGCCAGATGCAGCGGCGACCCCCAAGATCAGGCTAGCGGTGGAAATAATCCCGTCATTGGCGCCCAGGATCGCGGCTCTGAGCCAGCCTATCCTTTCCACCACGTGTTTTTCCCGGTGCGAAGCCGCGCGCATAAATCAGAGCCCATCTACCGTCACCATTGACACGGGTCCGGCATAAAATGTCCTTGATACAGATCAATGTCCCGTGACGTGAGTTCAGAAAATCGTATCGCCGGACCGGGCCGGTTTATGGCCCATACGGCGCATAATGAGATCGCAAATCGCCGGCAGCACGAAGAGCGTCAGAAGCGTGGAAGAGACAAGGCCGCCGATCACCACGGTCGCCAGCGGCCGTTGCACCTCGGCGCCCGTGCCGGTGGCAATGGCCATGGGCACAAAACCCAGCGAGGCGACCAGGGCCGTCATGACGACGGGCCGAAGCCGTTCCGATGCGCCCCGGAAAATGGCGGTGTCCGGGTCTTCCCCCGCGTCGAGCCGGCGCCGGATCGAGGCCATCAGCACCAGGCCGTTGAGCACGGCAACGCCGGACACGGCAATAAAGCCCACGGCGGCGGAGACGGAAAAAGGAATGCCGCGGATCGCGATGGCGAAGATGCCGCCCGCGAGCGCCAGGGGGACGCCGGTAAAGACCGCCAGGGCCAGCAGCAGATCGCCCACGGCGAAAAACAATGTCACGAGAATGAGCAGGATGCAGGCCGGGACAACCAGCTTCAGCACGCCGACCGCCTCTTCCAGGTTCTTGAACTGACCACCCCATTCCAGCCAATAGCCGGCCGGTATCTTGACACTACGCCCGATGGCAAGCTGTGCATCGGCCACGAAGGAGCCGATATCGCGCCCGCGCACATTTGCCTCGACCAGGATGCGGCGCTTGCCATTTTCACGATTGACCTCGTTGAGGCCTTCGGAAAAACCGAACTGCGCCAACTGCCGCAAGGGAACCGAACCGCGTTGCCCGGCGCCTGTCACAGGCAGCATGACAGGAAGGGCGCCAATGGCCTCCAGATCGTTGCGCTCCGCGTCGGGCGTACGCACCACGATCGGAAAGCGCTGGTCGCCATGAATGACCAGGCCCGCCTCCTTGCCGCCCAGCGCCACGGACACGGTGTCAGCCACGTCTTCCATGGTCAGGCCATAGCTGCCGATCACGCTGCGGTCGAACTGAACGTCAAAGGCCGGAAAGCCTTCGGTCTGCGCCACACGCACGTCGGCGGCGCCCGGCACCTTGCCCATCACCGCACCGATCTGCCGCGCGGTGGCGGCCATCAATTTCAAGTCATCGCCGTAAATCCCGACCGCGACATCGGCCTTTACGCCCGCGACCATTTCGTTAAACCGCATCTGGATGGGCTGCGTCACCTCGAAGGCATCACCCGCAAGCGGCGCAGTCGCCTGCTTGATGCGGGCAATAATGTCTTCCTTGGTGCTCACGCCGTCAGGCCATTCGCTTTTGGGCTTCAGCATGATGTAGTTGTCGGATTCGTTCGGCGGCATCGGTTCAAAGGCCAGGCTGGCGGTTCCCGTCTTCGAAAAAACCAGATCCACTTCCGGCAGTTTCAGCAATGCCTTCTCGGTCAGCAGATCCATACGCTTGGACTGATCAACCGACATGGAGGGAATGCGGGCAGCGGCGAGATCGATGTTGATCTCGTCCAGCGTGGGAATGAAGACGCGGCCCAGGAAAAAGAAGACCACGATGGCGACCGCCAAAATGCCGGTGGCGCCCGCGATGACGGTGACGGGCCGCTCGATGGCATAATGCAGGCGCGGCATGTAAAACGCCTTCAGCTTCTGGATAAATGTGACTTCGCTTTCGGAAATCCTGCCCGTTATCAGCAGCGCCACCAGGGCGGGAACGAAAGTCAGCGACAATACGAAAGCTGAAACCAGCGCCAGCATGAGGGTGATGACCATTGGCGAGAACATCTTGCCTTCGACCCCCTGAAAGCTGAGACAGGGCACGAATACCAGCAAAATAACGATCTGGCCGAAGATCGTGGGCCGGACCATCTCGCGCGAGGCGCTGGTGATTTCCGCCAGCCGCTCCTCCAGCGTCAACAGATCGCCCTTCTCGTGCTGCCGCTCGGCCAGCCTTCTCAGGCTGTTCTCCACGATAATGACGGCGCCGTCGATGATGAGCCCGAAATCCAGCGCCCCCAGGCTCATGAGATTGCCGGAGACGCCCAGTAGATTCATGCCGATGGCGCCCATCAGCATCGCGAAGGGAATGACCAGGCTGGCGATCAGCGCGGCGCGGAAATTCCCCAGAATGAGAAACAGCGTGGCTGCCACCAGGAAGGCGCCAAGCGCCAGGTTTTCCGCGACCGTGGTGATGGTCGCTTTGACCAGCTGCGACCGGTCCAGGATCACATGGACCGCAATATCGGGAGGCAGGTTGCCGATCACCTGGTCGAGCTTTTCGCGCACCGCGCGCACCACGGTCCGGGGATTTTCGCCCACCAGAAGAAGTGCGGTTCCAATGGCGATCTCGGTGCCGTTCTTGCTGGCGGCGCCGGTGCGGAAACTTCCGCCGATACGCACCTGGGCTACGTCACGGACCAACACCGGCACGCCGCCGCGGGTTGCGATGACCGCGCTAGATATTTCCTCCATCGTGTGGAGGCGCGCGTCTGCGCGCACCAGATAGGCTTCCCCGGCCCGGTGAATATAGTTGGCGCCTACCGACAGGTTGGCGGCTTCCAGCGCGCGGGCAATCTCGGCATAGGAAATGCCGAAGGCGGCCAGCTTGGCGGAATCGGGCGAGACCACATACTGTTTTTCATAACCGCCGAGAGAGTCGATATCCGCGACGCCGGCGACCGTGCGCAGTTGTGGCCGCAAAATCCAATCCTGAACGGTTCGCAGATAGGTCAACTGGGAAACATTATCGCCCAGCCGCTCGCCCTCGACGGTGAGATAGGAACCGTCGCGCTGCCAGCCGGGCTGGCCATCGCGCACCGGCGCACCCTTGCCGCCCGGATGGGCGAATTCGACGCTGTACATCAGAATCTCGCCCAGGCCGGTCGAGACGGGACCCATTTGCGGTTCGACGCCAGGCGGCAGGCTGCTTTTGGCCAGGTTCAGCCGTTCGGCCACCTGCTGGCGCATGAAGTAAAGATTGGCGCTTTCGCTGAAGATGGCGATGACCTGGCCATAGCCGTTGCGCGAAAAAGAGCGGGTTCCCTCAACACCGGCCAAGCCCGCCAGCGCGGACTCGATGGGAAAAGTGACGCGCTTTTCTATATCCTCCGGACCCAGGGCCGGCGCGAGGAAGTTGATCTGCTCCTGCTTGTTGGTGATGTCCGGCGTGACGTCTATCGGCAGCCGCATCGCCTGATAAACGCCAAACGCGCCGATCACGATGGTGAAAAACACCACCGTCCAGCGCGCCCGGATAGCGAGCGAGAGGATATTGGTAATTATTCGCCGTCTCCCGTGCTCTTGCGCATCTCGGCCTTGACCAAAAAGGCGTTGGCGGTGGCGATGACCTCTCCTGCCCGCAGACCAGATATGATGGCGGCGCGCCCGGCTCCGCGCGCGCCCACGATAACCGGCCGGGCCTTGAACAGGTCGCCGGTACGAACGAATACGACATCCCGCCCGTCCAGCTCTTGAATCGCGTCAGCGGGCACAATCGCGCTCGAACGGCCCTTCTGAGCCGGCATGATAATGACGGTCACGGTATCGCCGGGCATCAACGGGGTCTGGCCGGGCAGCGGGTCCAGTATCGCCGTGGCGACATGGCTTTCCTCGCCCAGCGTCGGGGTTACCGAATGAACAATGGCGTCCACGGTCATTCCGTCCCGCGTCCGCACCTTGGCGCGATCGCCGGCATGGATACGCCGCGCATCTTGGGAACTCAGAGCGGCGTCAATGTCGATCTCGGAGGGATCCGCCACCCGGAACAATTCGGTCTCGGCCTGCACGAACTTTCCCAGCACCGCCGAGCGCGATATGACAGACCCCGACAAGGGACTGACGATCCGCACACCGGTGCCGTCGGCCAGGGCGTTGCTGACGCGGGCGGCAGAGCCGGCCTGGCGCGCCATGGCTTCCGCCGCGTCGAATTCCGCCTGGGCACGCTCCAATTCCTCACGGGCGATGACTTGCTTGCCGAACAATTCCTTCTCGCGCACCAGCATCGCCCGCGCCTGTGTGAGCTTGGCATTGGCCGTGTCGCGCGCGGTGGAGATGCCGGCGGCATCCTGGCCCGATACCACCGCCAGTGTGTCGCCGGCTTTGACCCGGTCGCCAACGCGAACCTCGATACGGGATACGACCCCCGGGACATGCGCCATCAATATTGCTTCACCGCGAATTTCCGGATGGATGGTGGCGGTCGCGACGACTTCGCTGCCCAGAATCCCGGCGCTGACCGTCTCTGTTCCGATACCAACTGCCGTCAGCGCTTCCTGGCTGATCGTCACCGAGTCCGGACGTGCGGCATTCGCAGCCTCCGGCATGGCCGCTTCCGGCGGCGAAGCGGTCCAGCGCGCCACCGCAAACCCCAGGCCGCAGGCCGCCACGATGACCATGGCCAAGCCCAGCCAGTTGCGAGTAACGGAATTCATGGTCCCTCACCAAAGGCGATATTGCCGGCCAGGCGGGCCAAGGCGGCGCTGGCGCCAATACGCGCCACCCGCGCATTCAGCAGCAGCAACTGGGCATCCGTGAGCGCGCGCCGCGAGGCCAGAAGCTCCGCCAGCGATGTCTTGCCCGATTCATAGCCGGTGCGGGTGAGGCCATAGGCTTCCTCGGCGGCATCGGCGGCGCCATGGGCCGCGGAAAGCCTTGCCACCGTTGCGTTCGCCTGCGCCAGGGCTGCGCGCCATCCGGTTTCCGCTTCGCTTCGCGCAGCCGCGAGACGCGCGCTTGCCGCCACGACCTGCGAGCCGGCGGCGGATATATTGCCGGAATTCTGGTCAAACAGCGGAATCGGGAGCGAGATACCGCCCATCAGCACGGTCTGCTGATAGCCCGTGAGGCGGCGAACACCCAGGGTTGCGGTGACGTCGGGAATGGCGCGGGCGCGCTCCAGATCCATCCGGCTCACGGATGCATCCCGCTCGGCCTCGGCAGCAACCACTGTGAGAAATTTCGCAGGCTCCGGCGGCGCCGTGGTTGGAAGATTTTCGGCAAGCGGCAAAAGCGATGGCATCACATCCGTGAATGTCTGGGACGCGGCCACCAGCATGGAAAGCCTTGCCAACACGGTGGCGGCATCGGCGCGGGCGGCTTCCAGCTCCGCCTGCGCCGCCATCATGGCCGCATTCGCCTGCTTGGCGCGAACGCCTGCCTCCCGGCCCGCATCCACCAACGCCACCGCCCCCCGCAGATCCTCGCCCGCAGCCTGCACCGCTGTTTCGTTCAACTTCACCCGCGCCTGGGCCGCCTCCGCACCGGCATAGGCGAGCGCCAACTCATAACTGAAATCCGCCAGCGCCTGCCGGTCGCGCGCCTGGGCGACGCCAAGGTCGGCCGCGCCGACAGCCATGCGGGCGTCGCGCTTGCCGCCCAGTTCGATAAGCTCGCTTACCGAAAGCGTCGTCTGTTCCTGGGACGTGTAATTTGATGCAAGCGCCGGCGCGACACCGCCGCCCCCAAAATTCTCAAAAAGTATGCCGCCGGTCGGATTGGGAAATACGCCGGACTGGTCGGCCCTGCCCTGCGCCATGCCGACATTGGCGCGGCTTTCCAGAATGCGCGGGGCCGTGGCCTGTGCCTGATGCATCAAATCGTAATAGGAGGGCGCGGGACCGGCGAGGCATGCAGGCGCCAGCGCCATGGACAAGACAGCGCCGGCGAAAGCCACAATTGTCCGAAAAAATCCCAGCCTGATCATGAAATCGCCCGACACAGCACCGCATGAGTTTCAATTGCGGCGGCTTTTCATATTGGACGGCGCACCTGGAGGCAATGCAAGCAAAGACAGCGCAAGTGCGTCTGCATATCGTTATCAGAAGTGAATTTATATGAGCCAGACGAATATTCTTCGTGCCGACTGCTCGAATGCAGACTTTGTAAAAACTAGTTGCCGTTCAAACATGAAACCTGTCCGGCAATCGACCTGTCCAGATCATTACATTTAACGAACCGATCCGGCGCCCTTTTACTGAATAGGCGATAACAGCGGCCAGGTGAGACGCAACAGACGCCGGGTCCATTCCGGCCTGCGCTCCTTGCTGACGTTCAAGAGATAGCGATTGTCGGGACAAGGTGGCTGGCCAGGCGGATAGCAGACGACCGTCTGGCCTGCCGGCCCACCCGCGGCGGCCCGGCGCCCGATGGGCTCACCGCCAAAAACCCACATCAGATCGCGCAACATCTCATAAGACATGAAGAAGTAGCCATGGCCCACCGCGTCGTCCGGCGCCAGGCTGGCATCCACCAAATCAATATTGCCTTCAAATGCTGCGCTCAGATATTGCATGTCATCGGCTGGCAAGCGGCCGGCGCGGGGAACGCCCCCGTGAACGCTTTCGGAGGTGATGAGAGCGGTATCGTAATCCGAGGCGTAGATCGTTACCCACCGGGCGCAGGGGGCATCTTTCCGGAGAAAATATCCGAAGTCATCATTGCCATGCTCGGCGCCGATGTCGGGCGCCGCCAGAACCAGCTCATCCACCAGCGGCTCGAGATGGCCACAGCTTTCGGAAAGGGCGCGCAGGACGATCCGCGATCCCATGCTTTGGGAGAAGATGTTCGTCTTCACGCCTTTTTCATTCAACGCCTTCAACAGCGCGGCAAAGGGAGCCACGGCATAATCGCTGCGTTCAATGTCGGTGACATAACGATCGAACTTGCCTTCACTGCTCCAGCTGAAAATCAGGGTGGCGCAGGGCCATTGCATATCAACGGCGGCTTGACCGGCCCGCAACAAGGCGGTCCGGAAGGTGGTGTTGTATCCCGGCACAATCACCAACACGCTGTCGCAATTGCGGACCTCAGCTTCCGCCAGGATGTGCGCGGAAAATTCGGCCATGCGCGCAGGGGTGTCACACGCCAGCGGCTGCGAGACAGGATCCTGGATGGGCAGGATGCTTGTGGCGGAAGGAATGATCAGCCTTGCGGTGCCGCAATGAAGCGCAGCTCCCCAATGCAAACCGAAGGAGCCGGCTTCAGGGCTGCGATCCGTGACGAACAGGACATCGGCCGTTACCGCGGCCGATGTCCAAACAGAGCGGATTTCGTCATGCCGAAGGGAGTCGGAAAAAGTGCAGCCTGACAGTGACGCCGCCAGGAAGACTATCGCCAGCCAGGCAAACAGCCGTTGCAGGCGCATGGTCAACTTGCGCACCCGGCAATTCAGCGGAAATGCCAGCCATCCTGCTCACGGCAGGCGGTTGACCTGACGGATATTTTGTACCACCGGCATAGGGAGACTATTGCATCGCCGCCGCCTGATCCAGTGGTGGCGGGACTGGGCTAAATGCCTGTGGTGCGGGTGGCCGATATCCTAGCGATGAGTGGGGTCTGGCGGTGTTGTAGTGGTT
>CANJIS010000015.1 GCA_947474565.1 Alphaproteobacteria bacterium | reverse complement strand
GCCACCACTACAACACCGTCAGACCCCATTCATCGCTGGAATATCGACCGCCAGCGCCGCAGGCTTTTATGCCCGTGCCACCCCATCTGGATGGAACGCCAGCTATGCAGTAGTCTCACTCACCCTGGTACAAAATATCCGGCAGGCCACTGGTAGGAATCGAATGTCCGCTTTGCGCCAAAAGCGGACATGACAGAACCAATGGCGATCCGAGGCTCTCATCGTCTCGCATACTAAACAGCAACGCTTGCGGATCACACGTCCGGCCAGCCCGGCCGTCGTTACACCACCGAGTTGTCGTTACCTCATTGAGTTAAAGCGCGAGATTTATCCCCGTCAGCAATATCTGAGAATTCGAATGGGCATTGCTGTCGGTTTGACCGGGAGGATCTCCTGGAATACCCCCACTGATAAACATCAATGGTTCGTAGCCATGTACGAGCACAACTTCGGAAAACAGCTTTACGTTTGGCCTTATAAAATAACCTGCGCCGAATACAGCTTGGCTCTGCTGTTCCCATGGCGAACCGGCAGGGCCTGCGATAAGGGCGCTGTAGTCCACGGACAGATCTAATTCCCGACCCAGAACCGAGGTTATGTACTTCCCTCCTAAATCAAAGCTGGAAACCTTACTTGCCGGAAAAACATTGAGCGGAGGGTTTGGATTAAAAGTCCCAGGCCACACGTTGACAGTCTCTGCGTACTCCCCCTTGAGCCGAAATGCGCCCCAGCTCAGCGCGCTGTAAACAGCGTAGGCAGGATTTGATACCGCACAGGAATCAAAGTGGGCAACCGGAAAACTTTGACAATAGGAACTTCCTGCTTCGTACGAGGCGCCGACCAAAAACGTTCGGTCTTCGCCACCCAAAGACAGGGTATAATTTGCATCAATGACGTAGTTGTTAAGACTGCTCGGAACGTTTGTGCCGCCCACTGGCGTATTCAATCCGCGGAATTCCGCCCCACCCTGAACAGCCTCGAACGTGACATTTAGGCCGTTGGAAGAATAACCCAGCAACGCGCCGTAAGAAAGCCCGCTAAACGTGTGCCAGTCGGTCGCGAGCGAGAATGGATTTACTGTGTCTGTCTGACCGAAAGGAGAATCAATTTTTCCCAGCATCAAATAGACAGGAAATTCATCAAGGTCGCCCAAAAGAACGTATCCCCTACGAAGCTGAAGTTCATTTCGATTCAATGAGGTGATAGTGCCAGCGCCAAAACTCTGTTCTGGGTCCCACAAGGCTTCGGCATATGCAGAGATCCATGTCTCAATATTTGCCGTTACGCTAAATTGCGCAGAATGCAAAACCGCTTCGGATGCAGTACGCCCGATTTGATTTTCGGGCTGGCGCATCATGTATCCGAACTGGCCGGAATGATCGGCCAGCTGGTAATCAGCAAGTGCGGTTAGCGCCCCCCCCTAGATAGACCCCATCCGCTCCAATGCTTCCGTCCTGCTTGGCTCTCAGCAATGTCAGGGGTTTTGATTTTCCGGACGTTGTAGGATTTAGCATTTGATAGCTGAATTCGCTGTTGAGGTTCAGAATCCTGTCGCCATGTGCAATTCGCTCGGACCTCGAAGGTCCCGCAGCCTCATGGGCCTGATCGCCAGATATTGCCTGGCCAGACGATCCAAAATCCGAGTTGTGCTTTCTGTGGCGAACACTGATCGCCTTCAGTGCCTCAATGTCTTTTCGCAGTTCACGATTTTCTTGCTCGATGCGGTCAAGCCGTTTTGCTTCTTCCCCCTGTGTGGCCGCAAATGAAACCGGCGAGAAGAAGAAAAGAGAAGACGCTAACACGGCAACAAAAAGTGCTTTTGACTGCTCCACTAAAAATCCCCCCAAAATAGATAGACGCTCAATATCTAAACCTAACATGAACCGGACATGAACGGGGTATGGGCAGGCCAATATTCGGAAGCGACACGCGGATCGTCGCCCGCCACAAGCATGAGCTGCGAAGCGGTGCGAATGGCGTCGTCATAATTGCCGGCGGCGCGCTGCAACTGTGCCTAGCGGATGCTGCCCTCCAGATCGGTGGGCAAATTCGTGAGCGCGTTCTTTTTTTCAGCCGGTGCAGAAGCCACTTTGCTGGTGCCGCTGGCGCAGCCGGCAAGGGCGGCACCACACAGGAAAACAACCATCAGTCGGGGGGCGAGACGCAGCATGGAAAGCCTTTGAAGCCACTCTTCTTCCCGCCAGTGTGCCGTCCCGGGGTCAATAAACCCTTAAACATGTTACGTCATATGGAGAAAAGGCTTGGACGCGCCCGCACGACGCTGCCGCTAGCGGGCCGTCCAAAAACCGTCGCAATGGGGGTATTGGTTAACGACCCATGAAGCAGCGTTTTCCCGCACGGGCCCCAGCCCTGATAATCGCGACGATCCTGATGATCGGAGCGCTATGGGCGCCCGATGCCGGCGCTGCTGATACAGCGCGCATCTCTTTCCAGATCGCCACCGGCTCCCCCTCCGGAACCTTCTTTCCCGTGGGTGAAGCCATTGCCGGGCTCATCAGTCATCCGCCGGGCGTCAACCGTTGCCAGAATAGTGATGTCTGCAGCCCCGCCGGATTGATCGTCTCCGCTCGCACCTCGGAAGGCGCCGCCGACAACCTCATCGCCGTCAACCGCGGCGATGTCGAATCCGGCCTGGCGCAAAGCGATGTGATTGCCGCGGCAGTGAAAGGCCAGGGCGTGTTCAAGAAACTGGGGCCGCAAAGCCATGTGCGGGTGATCGCGTCGCTGTTCTCCGAACAGGTGCATCTGGTGGTGGCCGCCAGCTCCAAAATCAAAAGCGTGAACGACTTGCGCGGCAAGCGCGTCTCGCTCGGCAGCGAAGGCTCAGGCGTGGACATCACCGCCGCGGAAATTCTCGCCGGCTTCCGCCTGCCGCCAGGCCGGATAAAAGCCAGTCATGACGACATCTTCGCCGCCGCCGCTCTTTTGAAGCAGGGCAAGCTCGACGCGTTCTTCGCGGTGGGCGGTGTTCCGCTGGATGCGGTGCGCGATCTGATTTCGGAAGGTAAGGCGCGGCTGGTACCGATCGACAGGCCGGGGCGTGACCGGTTGTTGAAAGCTGTCCCATCCCTGTCGGCTGGCGCCATCGCCGCTGGCAGCTATGGTGATGGCGGCGTCATCCCGACAGTCTCGGCGCGCGCGCTTTGGATTGTGCGCGACAGCGAGCCGGATGCCCTGGTCTATGGCATGACCCGCGCGTTGTTCAGTCCGAAGAATCGCGACGCGCTGACCGCCAGCCATCCATCCGCGCGGGAAATCGCCCTCACCAACGCGGCGCAAAGCCCGCCCGCGCCGCTGCATCCGGGCGCGTCGCGCTTTTATCTGGAAAGCGGCAAGCTTCGTTAAAAGCGCCCCACGCCGGCTTTGATTTCTTTCTACGATGCCTTCAACCAGTTTTGCATCGCGGGCAGGGCCCACACCTTTTCCATATAACCCTTCACCCGCTTGGGCGTTTTGACGCCGTAGGTGGTGAAGCGCGACACGACAGGCGCATACATGCAATCGGCGATGGAGAATTTTCCGAACAGGAAGCCGTCCTTGCCGCTGTGCTTCTTCAGGGCCTCGTCCCAGGCCGCGATGATGCGGTCAATCTGATCGCTGGTCTCGGGTTTCAGGTCCGGCATCGGCAGCCTGCTGGCGAATGCCATCGGCAATTGGTTGCGCACATCCGGAAAGCCCGAATGCATTTCCGCCGCGTAAGCGCGTGCTTTGGCCCTGAGCTTGGCGTCCTTGGGCCATAACCCTGCCTTGGGATGGCGCTCCGCCAGGGTTTCGCAGATCGCCAGGCTGTCCCACACTGTCACGGCGCCGAATTTCAGCACCGGCACCTTGCCGGCAGGGGATTGTTTCAGGATGGCGGACTTGCTCTCCGGCCGGCGAAGCTGGATTACCTTCAGCTGGAATTTGGCGCCCGTGGCCATCAGGGCCATATAAGGCCTCAGACTCCAGCTCGACCATTCCTGGGTGCCCACGATCAAGGTGTACATGTCCGCTCCTTACTTGATGGTCACGCGGCCCGCGCAAAACCGGTTCGCAGCTTTGCTGCTCCCACTTTTGCTGGCCGACGCTCCTTGGCAATTCAGGGCGGTATTCATAAAGTCGTCCGCGCTTTCAGGTAAGACCCAATCATGCATGCAAGCTTTGCGAAATCGGGAAAGTCGGCTGTGCCCCTGCACGCCGTTCCGGCCAAGGATTTGAAAGCCTTTGTCGCCCGCTTTCCGTATCTGAAGGCCAGCGGTTTTGCCGCCAAGGAAGGCGAACTGCGGCTGATACCCACTTCCTCCTCAAAAGACCGCCGCGACGGCCTGGCTGCCGCCGTGCTGGGTCTGGGCAAGTCCCGGGATGCGCTCGCCTTGGCCGAGTTTTCCGAAAAACTGCCGGACGGCCTCTATCGCCTGGGCGAGGTGCCGGAGTTTTGCGGCGGCGCCAATGCCGCTCTGGCGTGGGCACTCGGGCTTTATCAATTCTCCCGCTACAAAAAACCGGCCAAGCGCAATCTCAAGCTGGTGCTGCCGGAAAATGTGAACGGCGAAGAGATCAGCCGCATCGCCGAGAACGTCGCTCTCGCCCGTGACCTCATCAACACGCCGCCCAACGATATGGGGCCGGAAGAACTGGCCGCCGCCGCCGCGGCGCTGGCCAAAAAACATGGCGCCAAATTCCGCGCCATCACGGGCAAAACTCTGGCGGACAATTATCCGCTGATCCAGGCGGTGGGGCAGGGCTCTACCCGCGCGCCGCGTCTGATCGAAATTCTCTGGGGCAATCCCAAGGCGCCAAAAGTCACGCTGGTCGGCAAAGGCGTCTGCTTCGATACCGGCGGCTATAATCTCAAGCCCGGTTCCGGCATGGCGACCATGAAAAAAGATATGGGCGGCGCGGCGGTGGCGCTGGCCGTGGCCGGCATGGCAATGGGCGCAAAATTGAACCTGCGTCTCAGGGTCCTGATTCCCGCAGTGGAAAATTCCGTTTCCGGCAGCGCCTATCGTCCGTCTGATGTGTTCAAGAGCCGCAAGGGCCTCACCGTGGAAATCGGCAACACCGATGCGGAAGGCCGGCTTGTGCTGGCCGATGCCCTGGCCGCCGCCGATGACGAATCGCCCACGCTGCTGATCGACATCGCAACGCTCACCGGCGCCGCCCGCATGGCCACCGGCATGGAGCTGCCGCCTTTCTTCACCGATGACGAAATCCTGGCCGCTGACCTTCAGCGCCACGCCAATCAGGTCAGCGATCCGCTCTGGCGGCTGCCATTGTGGCGCGGCTATGAATCCACGCTTTCAAGCCCGGTGGCCGATCTCACCAACAATCCCAACTATGGTTATGCTGGGGCCATCACCGCCGCCCTGTTCCTCAATCGTTTTGTCGAAAAAGCCAAAAGCTGGCTGCATCTGGATATCGCCGGCTGGACCGACCGTCCCAAGCCCGGCCGCCGCATCGGCGGCGAAGCCAGCGCGGCGCGGGCAATCTACGCACTCCTGAAAGAGCGTCATGGATAAGCGCCTGACCCCGGCCCGTCCCGATCTTGCCGCCGCGCATCTCAAGGGCAAGGTCGAAGCCGCGCACTTTGTCGAAGGCGAAAAATGCATGTCCCTGTGTGGTCACACCGCCATGCGGGCGCGGCCCGAATCGCATTTCTCCCAGGAAACCGAACTTCTCTGCGGCGAGCTTTTCACCGTCTATGAACACAAGAATGGCTGGGCCTGGGGCCAAATCGGCTCCGATGGCTATGTCGGCTATGTCCACGACGTTTCGCTTGGCGCTTACGCCGAGCCCACCCACCGTGTCACCGCGCATTTGACCCCGGTCTTGGCTCGTCCCGACGTCAAGGCGGCGGCGGTGAATCTCCTGCCGATGAATGCGCTGCTGCGCCTGCAAAAAACCCAGGGCGATTTTTTCGAGACCAATGCCGGGTTCGTTTCCTACCGCCATGTCGTGCCGCTTCATGAGCATGCGATGGATTTCGTGGCGGTGGCAGAAGGCTTTCTGCATGTTCCTTATGTCTGGGGCGGCAAAACCTTTGCCGGTCTGGATTGCTCCGGCCTGATCCAGACGGCACTTACGGCAGCGGGCATTCATGCGCCGCGCGATACCGACATGCAGGAAAAAGCGCTGGGGCTGCCCGTTGACCGCAAGGACGCTCAACGCGGCGATCTGGTGTTTTGGAAAGGCCATGTCGGCGTGATGACGGACAGCGAAACACTCCTGCACGCCAACGCTTTTCACATGGAAGTTTTCGCCGAACCGCTGGACCAGGCCGCCCGGCGCATCCAAGCCACCGCCGGCCAGGTCACAAATATCAAACGGCTTTAGTAGCCTCGCGTCACATCCACGATATCGGCGAGCGGTTCGCCCGCTTCGAATGTCCGCACGCAATTGCCGATATACGCCAGCGCCATGCGTGGATCGGTGATGCCCGCCACATGCGGCGTCACGGTGATCTTGGAATGGCGCCAGAAGGGATGCTCCGTCGGCAAAGGCTCGGTACGAAAAACATCCAGCACCGCCCCGCCCAGATGACCGCTGTCCAACGCCGCGATCAGATCGTCATCCACCACCAGCGTGCCGCGCGCCACATTGATGAACCAGGCGCCTTGGGGCAATTGCGCCAGGAAATCCCGGTTCACCAGATCGATCGTCTCCGGCGTCTGGGGCAGCACCGCCGCCACGATGTGGCACTGATTCAGGAACGCTTTCAGCTCGTTTTGGCCCGCGAAGCTTTTGACGCCCGGAAAACTCTTGCGCGCCTTGCTCCAGCCTGAGACCTGAAATCCATACAGCGCCAGCCTTTCGGCGATCTTTCCGCCAATCTCACCCAGCCCCAGAATGCCGATATGGGTCTGGTCGGTGGCGCGCGGCATCATCAATTGCCGCCACAGGGGTGCTTTCTGGAATTCGTCAAAGGCGCGCTGCTGACGATGGATGATCAGCGCATGCATGGTGACGTACTGCGCCATCTCATAGGCCAGAGACGGATCGGTGAAGCGCACCAGAGGAATGTCTTTGGGAAATTCCGGATCGGTGAGAAAGCCTTCCACGCCTGCGCCAAAGGAAATCACCAGCTTCAGGCGCGTCAGCTTTTTCAGAAAGCCGTGCGGCGGACGGAAGCCGACAAAGTAATCCACCTCTTCGGGCCGGTATGACTCCTTGCCATGCAACAGCACGTCATGGGCGGGGCTCGCAAACGTCGCGTGTCCCAGCGCCGCCCAGGCGGGCGGCACCATGAACAGGGCTTTTGGCTTCACCGAATTAGTTGGGCGGATTGGAACGCGCAGCAGCAGCGCCAACCGGCGGCGCGGCAGGCGGATTCTCAGCCGCTGCCGGTGCAGCCGGAGCTGCGGCAGCCGGAGCGGCCGCTGCAGCAGGAGCCGCCGCCGGAATGGCAGCCGGGTTTTCCGCATTGGTGCGCAGGAACGCGATCAGATTGATGCGATCCTGGGCCTTGGAGATACCGGCAAAGCTCATCTTGGTGCCAGGGATGTAACCGCCCGGCGATTTGATGAACTTGAACAGTTCATCAAAGGTCCAGTTGCCGCCCTTGGCCTTCATGGCGGCGGAATAGGCAAAGCCTTCGGACGAAGCGCGCGCGCGATCCACCACGCCATACAGTTCCGGGCCGATCTTGTTCTGCTTGGCGCTGGAAAGGTCGTGGCACTGCTCGCAGCGCGCGGAAAGCGCCTTGCCTGCGCCGGCATCAGCAGAGGCCAGCACCGTGCCCCAATCGGGCATCGCTTCTTCGGCCGGGGCAGCGGCCGCACCAGCGCCAGCTTCCTCGACAACGCCTTCGACGACATAGCCGGGCTTTTCCGGCTCCTTCGTCTCATAGACCTCTTCGGCCACCAGGCGGATGACGAAAATGAAAATCAGGGTGCCAAGGACCGCACCGGCGACCTTGTTCCACTCAAAGGAATCCATCTGGACTAAGCTCCCTGAAACCGGCGCATGCCGGTGAAAATACGGAGCGAATTTACCTGTCCACCCTTCCAAATCATTGCGGCGAAGCGTCGCATAAAATCAAGCCGCTGGCTGGCTTTAGCCGGGCAACAGGGCATAAATACCCAACCGGAACCCGCCCATGAACCCCATCCTGCTCATTCCCGCCCGTATGGCCTCTCAACGCCTGCCCGGCAAGCCGCTGGCCGATATCGCCGGCCGGCCGATGATTGTGCGGGTTTGGGAGCGGGCAATGGCCGCTGGCCTGGGGCCGGTGGCCGTGGCGGCAGCGGAACCAGAGATCGTCCAGGCCGTGACAAAAGCGGGCGGAAAAGCCGTTCTCACCGACCCGAATCTTGCCTCCGGCTCGGATCGAATCTTCGCCGCCCTGGGTCAGGTGGACCCCGAAGGCCGCCATGATGTGGTGATCAATCTGCAGGGCGATCTTCCCGCGCTGGCCGTGGATGATATTCGCGCCGTGGCCGCGGCGCTGCCCGGCGCCGACATAGCGACCTTGGTGGCGGAAATCACCGATCCGGCCGAACGCGACAATCCTTCCGTGGTCAAAGCCGTGGTGGCCTGGGGGCCGGACGGCAAAAAGGGCAGGGCGCTTTATTTCACCCGTGCCACCGCGCCCACCGGCGACGGCCCGCTTTTTCACCATGTCGGCATTTACGCGTTCACGCGCGCCGCGCTGACACGCTTTGTCGGCTTAGCCCCATCGCCGCTGGAAAAGCGCGAAAAGCTGGAGCAGTTGCGCGCCCTGGAAGCGCATATGTCCATTGCGGTGGCGCGCGTGGACAGGGTGCCGCTGTCCGTTGATACTCCCGCCGATCTCGAACGCGCCAACCGGCTTCTCAAATGATTCATGTGATTCAGCACGCCAAACGCATCGCCTTTCAGGGCGAGCCGGGCGCCTATGCCAATCTGGCGGCGCGCGAGGCGGTGGAGCATGCGCTGGCGGTGCCCAAGCCCAGCTTCGAAGACGCGATTGAAGCGGCGCGATCGGGTGACTGCGATCTCTGCATCATCCCGGTGGAAAATTCTTTGATGGGCCGTATCGCCGACATCCATCACCTGCTGCCGGAATCGGGTTTGCATATTGTGGGCGAACATTTCCTGCCCATCCGTCATCAATTGCTGGGCCTGAAAACGGCACAGCTTTCCGACATCAAAAATCTCTACAGCCAGGCCCCGGCGCTGGCGCAGGTTCGCAACCTGATCCGCGAGATGAAGCCGGTGGTCCATAACTGGTACGACACCGCCGGCTCGGCCAAGCATGTCGCCGAACTGGGCGACAAAAGCGCCGCCGCCATCGCTTCGACGTTGGCGGGCGAGCTTTACGGGTTGAAAGTGCTCAAATCCGATGTCGAGGATGAGCATCACAACATGACCCGCTTTCTCATCATGTCGCGGGAGCGGGAAGATGCCCGCCCCGGCGGCAAGGTGGTGACCAGCATCGTCTTCCAGGTGAAGAATGTGCCCGCCGCGCTCTACAAGGCGATGGGTGGCTTTGCCACCAATGGCGTGAACATGACCAAGCTGGAATCCTACCAGTTGGGTGGCTCGTTCAATGCAACCCAGTTCTATGCCGATATCCAGGGCCATCCCGAGGATGAGGCCGTGAAGCGGGCCTTGGATGAATTGGCTTTTTACACCACGCGCCTCACCATTCTCGGCGCATATCCGGCCCATCCCTTCCGGGAAGATATGGCCTAGGGCCGGGCTTAACTCTCTCCTAACGGGAATGCTGGATAATGCATCTTCATCACGAAGGTGCAGTCATGGCCCAGTTTCCGGCATCTACCATCAGGATTGTTGGCGTTGAGCCGTGCGGGGATACCCAGGTTCGGGTGACGCTTGAAATGATGGTCGATGTCCATCGCATGGCGGAAGTCGGTGGCGACATGCTGCGCACCGCGATGTGCCAGGTCAAAGAGAAGCAGACCACCAAAAAGAAGGTCGCCTAGGCGCGGATATTTTGCGGCCGGAAATTAGCCAAGCGCGATCTTTATTCCCGACGCCAACAGCACCAGCGCCAGAATCAGGCGCAGCGCCATCACCGGCAAATGCCTGGCGCCCAGCCACGATCCGATGATCCCGCCAACCGCCGCTGCCAGCACCCAGCCCGGCAATTGCGGCGGCAGCACCGGATTTGCCAGGCCCACCCCGATCAGCGCCGGAAATGACGTGAACAGGTTGCTGGCCTGGGCCACCGCCGCCACCCGCCGCGTCGAACCCCATTTCAGCGACATCAGCGCCGCCGCCAGGAAGACGCCCGCACCCACCCCGGTCAGCCCCGCGATCAATCCGGTGATGGCCCCCGTGATCAGCGCCGGGCGGAAGGGGATTTCTTTCGCCGGCCCGTCTTCCAGCGCTGCCGCGTGCATGGTCCGCAGGACCATCTGGATCGCTGCGCCGATCAGCAAAATCGCCACCACAAAACGATAGGCCTGTCCCGGCAACGTCAGCATGCCGCCCACCAGCGACAAAGGCGCGCCCAGCAGCGCGAACGGATACCAGTCCCGGGTTCGGAGCAGCCCGCTATGTTGATAGCGCACCAGGCCGATGGCCGAGACGGTGAGGGTCAGCGCCAGCGCTGCGGTTTTGATGGTGGCTGCGGAAAAGCCGAACAGCCCCATCACCGCGACATAGCCCACACCCCCGGCCTGCCCGACACAAGCAAAGAGCGCGGCGATCAACGCCAACAGAATGGGCAAAATCAGGTCGGATGACATGGCGGAGCGAGGCTTTTTTAGGGTTCCGGGCCGCGACTCGCAATCGCGCCGCCAAAGCCTTATATCCCCTCCCGGAAGTCGGTGCGGACGAAGCTGTCGCCAATCCGGTCAGGTCGGGAACGAAGCAGCCGTAACGAATTTGCTTCGGGTCGTGCCGGCTTCCACCGTTTGGGCCCGGCGCCGTCAGGCGTGAGCATGTCCAGTGGACATGCGAAAGGGACCGAACGCCGCGAGCCCAAGCGAGCGGCCTAACTGCCCGACATTTCCACAAATATGGGGTCCAAATCCCGTCCCCATCCGCTGGCTCCTTGCTATAGTCCCGCCATGGCCAACGACCTGTCCCTCGATCTGGGTGAAGAGCCCAAGCCCTATCTCGTTCTGGCGCGCAAATACCGCCCGTCCGATTTCACCGGCCTGATCGGGCAGGAAGCTTTGGTGCGCACCCTGTCGAATGCGTTCGCCACCGGCCGCATCGCCCATGCCTTCATGCTCACCGGAGTGCGCGGCGTCGGCAAAACCACCACCGCCCGCATCATCGCCCGCGCTCTGAATTGCATCGGGCCCGATGGCAAAGGGGCCCAGCCCACCATCCATCCCTGCGGTGTCTGCGATCCCTGTGTCACCATCGCTGAATCCCGTAATGTCGATGTCCAGGAAATGGACGCCGCCAGCCGCACCGGTATCGACGATGTGCGCGAAATCATCGAAGGCGTGCGCTACGCCCCGGCGGGCGCGCGCTACAAGGTCTATATCATCGACGAAGTGCACATGCTGTCCAAGCAGGCCTTCAACGGTTTGCTCAAGACTCTGGAAGAGCCGCCGCCGCATGTGAAATTCATTTTCGCCACCACCGAAATCCGCAAAGTGCCGGTGACGGTGCTTTCGCGCTGCCAGCGGTTTGACCTGCGCCGCATCGACAGCGCCGCACTCAGCGCCTATCTCGGTGATATCGCGCAAAAGGAAAATGTGCAGGTCGAAGACGGCGCGCTGTCGCTTATCGTGCGCGCCGCCGAAGGCTCCGCCCGTGACGCGCTTTCGCTGCTGGATCAGGCCATCGCCCATGGTGAAGGCAATGTCATCGCCGCCCAGACCATTCGTGAAATGCTGGGCCTGGCGGATCGCGGCCAGATACTGGATCTGTTCGAAAAGCTGATGGCGGGTCAGATCGCCGACGCGTTGACCGGTCTTGGCAGTCTTTACGATGCCGGCGCCGATCCCCTGGCGATGATGCAGGATCTGCTGGAGATCACACATTTCCTCACCCGCCTGAAAGTCGCGCCGGCCTCACAAGGCTTCTTCGATGGCGGCTCGGCCGAGGCCAAGCGCGCCAGCGAACTGGCCGCCAAATTGCCGGTGTCCGCGCTTACCCGCGCCTGGCAAATTCTGCTCAAGGGCCTGTTCGAAGTGCGCGACGCCAACCGCCCGATCCTGGCCTGTGAAATGGCGCTGATCCGGCTGGCCTATGCTTCTGAGCTGCCACCCGCCGACAAGCTGGTGCGCGACATTCTTGACAATGGCGCCGCGCCGCGTGGGCCGTCATCGCCCGCACCCTCCGCACCGCGTGGTGGTTCGGGCGGCCCTTCCGCCACCGCGCCCAGACTCAATCCATCCCCCCAGCCGGAAGGCGCGCCGGTGATGAAAGGGTTGGAAGACATCGCCCTGCTGGCCGCCAAAAATCACGCGCCTGTGCTGAAGGTGCATATCGAAAACGATGTTCATCTGGTGCGGCTGGAACCTGGCCGTCTGGAATTTCGTCCCAGCTCGCGCGCGCCGCGCACCCTGGCCGGCGATCTGCAGCAGAAACTGCGCGACTGGACCGGGGTCCGCTGGAGCGTTTCCGTCACCAGTGAAGGCGGCGCGCCCACCCTGGCCGAGCAGAAGAAGAACGCCAAAGCGGCGCGGATCGAAGGCGTCTTGCAGGCGCCCATGGTGCGCGCGGTGCTGGACCGTTTTCCCGGCGCCGAAATCGTGGCGGTGCGCGACATCGAACCAACCGAATCGGCCGCCCCCATGCCGGAAACCGAAGACTAGATGGCTTCCGGTTCTGAAATTGAACGCCTGATCCAATTGCTCGCCAAACTGCCTGGCCTTGGGCCGCGTTCGGCGCGCCGTGCGGCGCTGGTGCTGTTGAAAAAGCGCGACCTGCTGCTCGAACCCTTGGCCCAGGCGATGCAAGATGCCGCCGCCGCCACCCGCAACTGCGAAACCTGCGGCAACCTCGACACCGTCAGTCCCTGCTCCATCTGCCGCGACGCCCGCCGCGATCCGCATATCCTCTGCGTGGTGGAAGATGTCGCCGATCTCTGGGCGCTGGAGCGCGCCAGCGTTTTTCGTGGCCGCTATCATGTTCTGGGCGGTGCGCTGTCGGCACTGGATGGCATTACGCCCGAACGGCTGAATGTTACGTCGCTTCTGGAGCGGGTGCAGAGCGGCATTGAAGAAGTCATCCTGGCGATGAACGCCACGGTCGAAGGCCAGACCACGGCGCATTACCTGATGGATCATCTCACCGATGTGAAAGTCACGCGCCTGGCCCATGGCGTGCCGGTGGGCGGCGAACTCGACTATCTCGATGAAGGCACTTTGAACGCTGCCTTCAAAGCCCGCCGCGCGCTTTAGGCGCGCCTAAGAGATTGCTTTTGTCTCAAGCGGCGCCAGCTCCACTTTTTCGATCTTATCGCCTCTGGCGATGATCTTGTCGGTGGAGACCGTAATGTCGCGCAGATCGGTTTCCGCCTGACTGAAATGGGCTTGCAGCTTGGCAACCCGTTCGCCCAGCCGGCGCACATCCGTGACCATCACGCCGACTTCCTTGCGGATCAGGTCGGCCTGCTCGCGCATGCGGGCATCCTTCATCACCGTCTGAATAACGCTGATCGCCAGCATCAAGATATTGGGCGATACCACCATCACCTGGGCGCGGTGCGCCTTCTGTATCAGTTCGCCGAAATCGGCATGCAGATCGGCATAGATGGATTCCGATGGCACGAACATGATCGCCGGGGTCTGCGTTTCGCCGGGGATCAGATACTTCTCCGCAATGTCGTTGACATGCTTGCCGACATCGCTCCGCACCCGGGCCACAGCCACTTTCTTCTCTTCGTCGCTGGCGGCGGCGCGCAGCAGGCTGAAACTTTCCAGCGGGAATTTGGCGTCAATCACCAGCAGCGCCTTGTTGCCAGGCATCCGGATGACGCAGTCGGGCCGGTTGCGGTTGGAAAGCGTGGCCTGAAACTCAAACAGCGTGGACGGCAGGTTATCGCGGACAATCTCTTCCATCTGCGCCTGCGCGAAGGCGCCGCGCGTCTGCTTGTTCGAAAAAATCTGCTGCAGGCTCACCACCTGGCCCGACAGGTCCGAGATATTTTTCTGCGCTTCGTCGATCACCGTCAGCCGTGCCTGAATACCGCCCAGGGTTTCAGCGGTTTTGGTGGCGGACAGATTCAGGCTTTCGCCCAGCTTTTCCTTCAGGGCATCCACTTGTTGGGACAGGGTGGCTTGTGCCGCCGTGGTCTGGCGGAACTGTTCTGCGATGGCGCCCTGGCCGGATATCACCGTATCCAGCCGGGGGTCGGCGGCCACGGGTTTTGGCCGGGCATAGGCGAAAATCGCCGCCGCCGCGACCACTGCAACCGCCAATATAATAAGGCCCAACTCCATACTTCTTGACCCTTTACGCCACCGGCCCTATCTCAAGCCGACATGACCGTGCGCCCCATCCTTACCGCGCCTGACCCGCGCCTCAAAGCCGTCTCCACCGATGTCGAAAAGGTGGATGCGGAAATCCGCAAACTGGCGGAAGACATGGCGGATTCCATGTACGCCGCCGACGGCATCGGCCTGGCCGCGGTGCAGATCGGCGTGCCCAAGCGAATCATCGTGATGGACTTGAATCAGGAGGAGGGCGATCAGAAGTCCGGAAAAAAGGATTGGCGCGCCTTCATCAACCCCAAGATCACCTGGACCTCGGACGAAATGGCGACCTATGAAGAAGGCTGCCTCTCGGTTCCAGAAATCTATGACGATGTTGATCGCCCCGCCCGCATCAAGGCGGAGTATCTTGACCTCAACGGCAAGCGCATCGAAATCGAGGCCGATGGCATGCTCGCCACCTGCCTGCAGCATGAGATGGACCATCTGGAGGGCGTGCTCTTCATTGATCATCTCTCCCGCCTCAAGCGCGCCATGCTGCTCAAGAAGTTGACCAAAGCCAAAAAGATGGCTGGCTGATGCCGCTGCGCTTGGCCTTTCTGGGTACGCCGGATTTCGCCGTGCCCACTTTGGCTGAGCTGATCGCCCAGGGTCACGACATCGCCGCAGTCTATTCCCAGCCGCCGCGCCCCAAAGGCCGCGGCATGGAAACCGTACCCGGTCCCGTCCATAAATTCGCGCAAACAGCCAGGCTGGAAGTCCGCACCCCGCTGTCGCTGAAAAGCGCAGAGGAACAGACCGCCTTCGCCGCGCTCAATCTCGATGCCGCCGTGGTGGTGGCTTATGGCCTCATCCTGCCCAAAGCCATTCTGGACGCGCCCCGCTTGGGCTGTTTCAATCTGCATGGGTCGCTGTTGCCGCGCTGGCGCGGTGCTGCGCCTATCCAGCGCGCGGTGATGGCGGGCGATGCGGAAACCGGCGTGATGGTGATGCATATGGATGAAGGGCTGGATACCGGTCCCGTCCTGATGGCCGAACGCACCGCCATTGGCCGCAAGACCAGCGGCGATCTGGCGGATCAGCTTTCCCGCCTTGGTGCCGACTTGATGGTGCGCGCGCTCTCCGCACTGGAGCGCGGCCAGGTGGTGGAACATCAGCAAAGCGAAGCAGGGCTTACCTACGCCAAAAAAATCACCAAGGAAGAAGCCCGCATCGACTGGACCAAAAGCGCCGCCGAGATTGATTGCCTGATCCGCGGCCTTGCGCCAACGCCCGGCGCTTACAGCGAAGTGAATGGCGAGCGTTTGAAAATTCTCTATGCCGAACCGGCAAGCGGTAAGGGTGCGCCGGGCGAAATCCTTTCCGGAGATCTTATCATTGCTTGCGGCGAGGGCGCCTTGCGCCTCATCCGTGTTCAACGCGCCGGCGGCAAGGCGATGGAAGCAGGCGAATTGCTCAAAGGCTTCGCGCTGCCACCCGGGACACGCTTTTCCTGATGCCACGCTATCGCCTCACGGTTGAATATGATGGCGGGCCTTTCGTCGGCTGGCAGCGCCAGGACAATGGCGCTTCGGTGCAAGGCGCGCTGGAAGACGCTATCGAGAAAATGTCGGCGGAACGCGTCACTGTCACCGGCGCTGGCCGCACAGATGCTGGCGTCCATGCCTATGGTCAGGTGGCGCATTTCGATGTGGATAAAGAATTCGAGCCGGGCAAAATCCGCGACGGTCTCAACCATTTTCTGCGTCCCGCGCCCATCGTCGTGCTGGATTCCGTCATCGCCGACACAGAATTCCACGCCCGGTTTTCAGCCGTGAAGCGTCATTATCTTTTCCGCATTCTCAATCGCCGCAGCCCGGCTGCTCTCGAGAGCGGCAAGGTCTGGCACATCAGCCACCCTCTTGATGCCGACGCCATGCATAATGCGGCGCAACTGCTTGTCGGAAACCATGACTTTACGACTTTCCGCGCCGCTGAATGTCAGGCGCAATCGCCGGTCAAGACACTCGATAAACTCGATGTCAGCCGGCGCGGCGAGGAAATTCATATCGAAGCCTCGGCCCGCTCCTTCCTGCATCACCAGATCCGCTCCATCACGGGAAGCCTGAAGCTGGTGGGCGAAGGCAAATGGAGTAAACCCGATCTGAAGGCGGCGCTGGATGCCAAGGATCGCAGCGCCTGCGGCCCGGTCTCGCCGCCGGTTGGGCTTTATCTGACGCGCGTGGATTACTAGAGGTCTATGACCTCGACATCGCCGGGATTGATCGGTTCGCCCAGGAATATCTCACCGACATTGGCAAAGCGGTCCGGGGCATCGGTAGCGAAGAAATGCATCGCGCCGCCGGCGTCGTTCAACAAATTCTTGTCCTTCAGGATTTGCGCCACGGCGGCAGCGCTGGTTTCGGCGCTGTCCACCAGAATCACGTCTGGCCCCGCCACTTCTGCGATCACATCTTTCAGCGCCGGAAAATGGGTGCAGCCCAGAACCAGGGCCCGAGGCCTCGGCATGGTCGCCATCAACGGCCGGATATAACGTTCCGCCGCCAGCCGCGCGATGTCACCTTTCACCAGTCCCTCTTCGGCCAAAGGCACGAACAAGGGCGCGGCCTGTTGCACCACCGGCAGGCGTGGCTTCAATGCCTGAATGGCGCGGACATAAGCGCCGCCTTTCACCGTGCCTTCGGTGGCGATCACCGCAATGGGGCCTTCCGGCGCGGCGGCCACCGCCGCTTCTGCGCCCGGTTTGATCACACCCACCACCGGCAAATTTTCAAACGCCACTTCCAAGGTGAGCAACGCCACGCTGGACGCGGTGTTGCAGGCCACCACCAGCATCTTGATGTCCCAGGCGATCAGGGCCCGCGCCGCCTGCACGGCATAGCGCGTCACGGTATCGCCGCTTTTGGTGCCGTAAGGCAGCCGCGCCGTGTCGCCCAGATAAAGAAAATTTTCCTTCGGCAGCCGGGCCCTTAGCGCGCGCATCACCGTCAACCCGCCCATGCCGGAATCGAAGATCCCGATGGGCCGTTGGTCGCTCAAATTGGCGGCTTCTTGAAATAGGCCGTCAGCAACGATGCATAAATATCCGTCAGCGCCGCAATCTCGGATACCGCCACGGCTTCATCGGTCTTGTGCATGGTGGCGCCCGCAAGTCCCAACTCCACCACCGGGCAGAAATCCTTGATGAAGCGCGCGTCCGAAGTGCCACCGGTTGTCGAGAAGATCGGCGACTGGCCGGTCACACTGGCAATGGTATCGCTCACCAGCTGGGTGAACTTGCCCAGCACGGTGACAAAGGACGGCCCGCTCACTTGATGGGCGATATGAATTTCGCAGCCTGACTCTCGGGCCAGCCGGTCGCTACGGTCCTTCACCCAGTTGATCAGGCTTTCCGCCGTATGCTTGTCGTTGAATCGGATATTGAACGCCGCCCGCGCTTCGCGAGGAATGACATTGGTCGCGTCATTGCCCACATCCATGCTGGTGAAGGACAAATTCGAGGGCTCAAAATGCGCATTGCCTTTATCCAGCACATGCTCGCTGAGTTGCGCCACAAGCTGCGCCATCACCGGAATGGGATTTTTCGCCTTGGCCGGATAGCCGACATGGCCTTGCAGGCCTTCCACCGTAATGCGGAAATTGACCGAGCCGCGGCGGCCGATCTTCAGCGTATCGCCCGCCTTGGTGGTGGAGGTCGGTTCGCCCACCACGCAATGATCCAGTGTTTCGTTCCTGTCTTTCAGCCACGCCAGCATTTTGGCGGTGCCGTTGATGGCCGGGCCTTCTTCATCGCCCGTGATCAACAGGCTGATGGAGCCTTTGACGGGGCCCGCCGCGATCACCCGCGCACTGGCGGCGACAAAGGCGGCGATGGCCGATTTCATGTCGGCGGCGCCACGGCCATAAAGCACGCCGTCTTCGATCACAGCCTCGAACGGCCCATACTTCCAGTTGGCGCCGGGCGGCACCACGTCGGTGTGGCCGGCGAAACAGAAATTGGGGCCTTCGCTGCCGAAGCGGGCATAGAGATTGTTGATCGCCGGCGTGTCTTTGTCTTCAAAGCGCAGGGGGTGGCAGACAAAGCCCAGCGCTTTCAGTTCGTCCGTCAGCACGCCAAGCGCACCGGCATCCTCCGGCGTCACCGAAGGGCGGCGGATCAGCGTCTGTGCCAGGATCACTGCATCAACCATCAGTCACGCAGCAATTCATTGATCGAGGTTTTGGCGCGGGTCTTCTCGTCCACCCGCTTGACGATCACGGCGCAGTAAAGCGACGGACCTTTGGCCTGGGGCAATGATCCGGAGACCACCACCGAATAAGGCGGCACTTTGCCCAGAAAGACTTCGCCGGTGGCGCGGTCCACGATCTTGGTCGAGCCGGACAGATAAACGCCCATGGAAAGCACGCTGCCTTCGCCAACGATCACGCCTTCCGCCACTTCGGCGCGGGCGCCAATGAAGCAATTATCTTCGATGATGGTGGGGCTGGCTTGCAGCGGTTCCAGCACGCCGCCAAGCCCGGCGCCGCCTGAAATGTGGCAATGGCTTCCCACCTGCGCGCAGGAACCGACGGTGGCCCAGGTGTCGATCATGGTGCCTTCGCCCACGCGGGCGCCGACATTGACGAAAGACGGCATCAACACCGCGCCTTTGGCGATGAAAGCAGAACGGCGCACCACCGCACCCGGCACGGCGCGGAACCCGGCGGCGCGGAAGCGGGCTTCATCCCAGCCTACGAATTTGGAATCCACCTTGTCCCACCAAACCGCGCCACCGGGGGCATCGGCAATGACCTTGTTGTCGTTCAGGCGGAAGGACAGCAGCACGGCCTTCTTCAGCCATTGATGCACCTGCCATTCGCCATTCACCTTTTCCGCAACGCGCAGACTGCCATCATCCAATCCGTTCAGCGCCGCTTCGACGGCGTCGCGCGCTTCGCCCTTGCTGGCAGTGTTCAGCGTGTCCCGGGTTTCCCAGGCAGCTTCGACGCGGCGTTCCAAATCGGTCATGTCAAATCCGGATGCGATTGAGGAAAGAGGTGAGGTCTTTGGTTTCATGGTCGATATGGCTGGCCGAAGCAACCGGAAATTCCGGTCCCTGCCGGTCCCACACCGCACCGGTATTCAGCCATACCGTGGTCATGCCCAGCCGATGCGGCTCAGCCAGGTTGCGGGCGATGTCTTCGAACATGGCGCTTGCTCCCGGCGCAAAGCCGCCATGCGCCAGAATGCGGGCATAGGCTTGCGGTTCCGGCTTGGGCGCAAAGCCGATAGTGCGGATGTCCCACACCTCCGAAAACAGATGCGTCAGGCCCAGCCGCTCCAGAATGCGCGCGGCATGACGGGCGCAGCCATTGGTGAAGATATAGCGGCGGCCGGGCAGCCGCTCGATCGCGAATCCCAGCGCGGGATCGGCATGAAGATCGGAAAGATCGATGTCGTGTACATAATCCAGATAAGGCTCCGGATCGATGCCATGGAGTTTGATCAGCCCGTTCAGTGTGGTGCCGTGATCGCGGTACAGCGATTTCTGCAAACTGCGCGCGGCATCCCGCTCCAGCTTGAGATGCTGGGAGACGAACTGCGTCATTCGGGCGTCAATGCGGGCGAAGATGCCGTTGTCGGCGCGGTACAGGGTGTTGTCCAGATCAAACACCCAATGGGTCACATGCCGGAAGTCGGGGCCAAAAGTCGCCGCCGCGCTTGTTTCCAGGGGTGAGAATTGTGACATGGCGGGCAAACATGGCCTTAAGCCGCGTCAGTGGCAAGTTTGTTAACGGCCAGAAACCAAGCTTGTTTAACAGGCCTTAAGCGCCTTCCCCGGACAATGGCGGTCAGGGAAGAACCGATGGAAAAGCCCGCGCCTTATCAGGATTTGAGCGGCCAGACCGGCCTTGCGCCGCGTCATGCGCTCGACATTCTGGAAGTGCGCACGCGTGAATCCCAAGCAGAGCTCGCGCAAGCAGCCGATGCCGGCGATGCCGTGCTGCAGTATCTGGCGCAGCATGGTGCGCCCGCCACCCGCGCTGCGGTTGCCGCAAACCCTGCCACGCCTGCGATCACCAATCGCCTTTTGGCCGATGATGATGACCAAAATGTCCGCATCGAACTGGCGGTGAAGATTGCGCGGTTGATGCCGGGTCTTGACCGGGACGAAGCCAATCACATTTTCACGCTCACGATCGAGACGCTGGAATATCTGGCGACGGATTCCGCTGTCCGCGTTCGCGCGTCCTTGGCCGAAGAAATAAAGAATCTGACCAACATTCCCAAGCATGTGGTGCTGGCGCTGGCGCGCGATCTGGAGCACATCGTCGCCGCCCCGGTGCTGGAATATTCTCCGCTGCTGTCGGACACCGACCTGATCGAGATCATTGCCTGCGGCCAGGTGCGCGAAGTACTGACGGCGGTAGCCCGCCGCCGCCCCTTGAGTGAGCAGGTCTCCGACAAGCTGGTGCAGTCGATGGATGTCTCCACCGTGGCGACGCTGCTGGTCAATCCCAACGCCAAGATTCGCAAGGCCACGCTGGACCTGGTTCTGAAAGAGGCGGAAGAAATCGAATCCTGGCAATTGCCGCTGGCCTTGCGCGCCGATCTTTCGGCCCGCGCCATCCGGCGTATCGCGGGCTTTGTCGGCGCCGTGATCATTGAAACGCTCGCTGCCCGCCATGATCTTTCCGACGCCACGCGGCAGCATCTGGGCCGTCAGCTGCGCCTGCGGCTGGAAGACAAGGTGGATACTGCCGCACTGCAGGTCGCCGCTGCGGAAAGCGTCGCCAAGGCCAAGGTGGAAAATCGCCTCAATGCCGATTTCATTGAAGACGCGGCGCTGGCCGGCCAACGCGAAACTGTGATTCTCGCCCTCTGTGAACTGGGGCGCGTCCCCGCCGCCAATGTGCGCCGGATCTTGAGTTCCGGCCGCGCCGGTCCGTTGGTGGCGCTGGCCTGGCATGCCGGACTTTCCCCGCGCATTGCCTTCAAACTTCAGACTTTTGTGATGAATCTGCCGGCGCATGCTTTGATGCCGGCGCGCAACGGGGTGAGCTATCCCATGACCCCGGAAGAGATGAGCTGGCAGCTCTCCTAACCGCCAAGCGCTGATTATCGAACAAGACCCGTATCGCCGATATGGGCGACAAAGCCGGGCGCGCCTTTGCCGGCGGTCTGGATGAACCCCGCTTCCGCCATGCCGCGCCGGGCGCAATCGGCGCGCCCCTGCACTTCAAAGGCGCCGGCAGCGGTGCAGAATTTCTCCGTTCCACCCACCAGTACGGTGCCGTTGAGTTTCTGCGCCAGCAGATAAACAGCGTTGCCGCCCAGGGGCGTGGTCATCGCTTGGGCACAGGATTTGGGGGCGATCCGCCACCAGCGGTTCGGCGGTGTCGTTGCACACGGCATAGCCTTGCGGCGCGGCCTTGGTCAGGGCCTGTTTCTCCAGCGCGACGAACAGAAGGTCATTGCCGTCACCGGGCTTGAAATTGGCTTTCTTCCGAAAATCGGTCAGCGCCGCCTGAGTTGGCTTGCTGGGCGCGCCATTGATCGCGCCCACCTTATAGCCATTGTCGGCCAGCAGTCTTTTGACGCCTGCCAGTTGCGCCGCGACCAGCGATGGCAGGGCGGGGGTTTCGTCCAGGGCCATGGTCCAATCGCGGCGGTCCTTGATGTTCACCGGCGCGAAGGGCAGGGCGAAGGTATCAGACGCGGTGCAATAGGGCTGGGTCACAGCCTGGTGCAGCGTAAAGTCTTCATCCTTGACGCAGACGGGAAAAGAACCGCCCCAAGCCCGCGGCGGCCCGGCATGGGCAAGCGATGAGCGGGCATAGACCATATAGCTGGCGCCATTCAGCTCGCCCTTGACCGCCACGGCGCAATTGCCGGGTGTCAGGTGAATCCAGCCATGAGTCAGGCTTTCGGTATTCTTCACGATGGTCTGGGTGGCAGCCTCCAGCACATAGCTGGTGCGGTTGCATATCTTGAGATCGGCTTTGGCCGGGCGCGGCAACAGGCACAACAGCGCCAGGCCCGCGACCGTCAAGAATCCCGCTCGCATTTAACCGGCCGTGATCAATGTTCCCGCGCCATGCTCGGTGAACAATTCAAGCAGCAGCACATGGGGAATGCGCCCGTCCAGAATGACGGCGGCATTGACGCCGCCTTCCACTGCATCGATGGCGGTCTGAATTTTGGGGATCATGCCGCCGGAAATCGTGCCGTTGGCGATCAGCTCGCGCGCTTCGCGCAAGGTGAGGCGCGGGATCAGCTTCTTTTCCTGATCCAGCACGCCTTCCACATCGGTCAGCAGGATCAGGCGTTCGGCGTTCAACGCGCAAGCCACCGCGCCGGCAACGGTGTCGGCATTGATGTTGAAGGTCTCGCCTTTCGGGCCCACGCCGATGGGCGCGATCACCGGAATGGTTTCGGATTTCATGATGGAATGCAGCACTTCGGGATTGACCTTGTCGGGCTCACCGACAAAACCCAGATCCACGCGTTCGGTCTTGCCGGTGGCCGGATCGGTCCGGATCAGATCCAGCTTCTTGGCCACCACCAGATTGCCGTCCTTGCCCGACAGGCCGATAGCGCGGCCACCGGCGGCATTGATGCCGGTGACAATCTGCTTGTTGATCGAGCCGGTCAGCACCATCTCGACAATTTCCACCGCCGCTTCGTCGGTGATGCGCAAGCCGTCAACAAAGCTGGATTGTATATTCAGCTTCTTCAGCATGGCGCCGATCTGCGGCCCGCCGCCATGCACCACGACCGGGTCGATGCCGGTCTGCTTCATCAGAACGATGTCCTGGGAAAAATCATCGGTGCCGGTGCCGGTCATGGCGTTGCCGCCATACTTCACCACGATGGTCTTCTGGTCATATTTCAGGATGTAAGGCAGAGCCTCGACCAGCACTTCGCCGGTCTGGCGCCAGCGCACCAGTGTGCGCAGGTCCTTTTCCCGTTCGGTTTCTTCAACGCCCGCCATGGCCAGTCCCGGAAAGTCCGGGGCCTTATAGACTAGCGGGCCAGTGCCGCCAATTGGCTTTGCAGGGCGTCTATTCCTGCGCCGGTCTGGGCAGACGTGATCGCCATTTCGGCCAGGGCCGCGGTGTGCTTGCGGCCTTCGGCCCGGATGTCCTCGGCCAGGCGCTCGGCCGCGCCGGGTTTGAGTTCATCCGCCTTGGTCAGCACCAGCTCATAGGAAACGGCGGAACGGTCCAGCAATTCCATCACCGCCAGGTCGCTGGGCATCACGCCGCGCCGCGAGTCGATCAGGACACAGACACGCGCCAGGGTCGCCCGCCCGCTCATATAGCTGAAGGCGAGCGTCTGCCATTCCATCGCGTCGGTCTTGGAGGCTTTGGCATAGCCATAGCCCGGCAGGTCCACCAGAATCAGCTCGCCGCCCAGATTGAAGAAGTTGAGTTCTCGCGTGCGGCCCGGTGTCTGGGAAACCCGCGCCACGGTCTTGCGTCCTGTCAGGGCGTTGATCAGCGATGACTTGCCGACATTGGAACGGCCGACAAACGCCACTTCGGGCAGGGTTTGCGGCGGCAGATTGTCGATCCTGCTGCTGCCCCAGATGAAGTCGCACGGCCCGGCAAAAAGCAGGCGCGCCTTCTCGTCACGCACCGGACTTGCCGCTCTTGAACAGGTGAATCTCAACCCCTTCTTTGCGCATGATGTACCATTGCTGCGCGACGGTAAGCAGGTTGTTCCAGGTGTAATAGATCACCAGACCCGCCGGGAAGGTGGCGAACATCACCGTGAAGACCAGCGGCATCAGGCTGAACATGCGCGCCTGCACCGGATCGGGCGGCGGCGGATTCAGCTTGGTCTGAACGAACTGTGTGGCGCCCATCAGGATCGGCCACACGCCCAGCGACGCGATCAGAGCTGGCAGATAGAGGTGGGGATCGTAAGGGATCAATCCGAACAGATTGAAGATAGAGGTGGGATCGGGCGCCGACAGATCGTGAACCCAGCCATAGAAAGGCGCATGGCGCATTTCGATGGTGATGAACAGCACCTTATAGAGCGAGAAGAACACGGGAATCTGAATCAGGATCGGCAGACAGCCGGCCAGCGGATTGATCTTCTCTTTCTTGTACAGCTCCATGATCGCAAGCTGCTGCGCCTGCGGATCATCCTTGTGCACCTTCTTCAGGCGCTCCATCTCGGGCTGGACCTTCTTCATCTTGCCCATCGATTTGAAGGAGGTGTTGGCCAGCGGGAAGAAAATCAGCTTCACCACCACGGTCAGCATCAGGATGGCGAGGCCGAAATTGCCGATCAGCTTGTAGAACTGGTCCAGCAGCCAGAACAAAGGCTGGGTGATGAACCAGAACCAGCCCCAGTCCACGGCATTGTCGAAGCGGGAAATGTTCTGGCTGTTCTGATAGCCGCGCAGAATGTCCACCACCTTGGCGCCGGCGAACAGACGATGCGTAACGGTGACGCTGCTGCCTGACGCGATATCGCGCTGGGAAAGCCGGTAATTGGCCTGATAGGCCTTGGTGGCCGGATTGATGTCCGAGCCGAGATAGGCGCCATTATAGACTTCGTTCTGGGGCGGGATGACGGCGGCCATCCAGTATTTGTCGGTGATGCCGACCCAGCCGCCGGTGGAGGAGAATGTCTTGGGCGTCGTGCCGGATTCCTTGAAATCATCATACTTGGCGTCCACTTCGCTGTTGTTCGCGACGCCGACAAAACCAAGGTGCAGAATATAGGTGGAAGCGACCGGAGGCACGCCTTCGCGCGCCACATAGGCAAAGGGAAACAGGGTGGCGTTCTGGCCGGACTTGTTCACCACGCTGTCCGCCACGTTGAACATATATTGTTCGTCAACGCTGATGGTGCGGTTGAAGGTCAGGCCCTGACCATTGTCCCAGGACAGCGTGACAGGGTGGCCCGGCGACAGCGCTGTGCCGCCCGTCTGCGTCCACACCGTCTGGTCGCCCGGCACGGAAATGCCGCGGCCGGCGCCGATCCAGCCGAACTGGGCGTAGTAGGGATAGTCGGTACTCTTGGGCGCCAGCAGCACGATCTCAGGGCTGTTGGGGTCAGGGGTCTCGCGATATTTCTTCAGACGCAAATCATCCAGACGCGCGCCCTTCAGCGCGATCGAGCCATCCACCATCGGAGTGTCGATCGCCACCCGGTCGCCGCCTGCCTTCAGCGCATTCTCGCGGCTCATATGGGCGTTGCCGCCAGACGGCAGGCCCAGATTGGCGCCGGGCGCGGTCGCGGGCTTGGTCTTGCTCTGTTGGCTTAGCGTTGCCTGACGCGCCTGGTCGGCCTTCATCTGCGGCATGGCGACGAAATACTGCCAGCCGAACAGCACAAGCGCCGACAGCGCAAAAGCGAGAATGAGATTTTTGTTGTTGCCCATGATCAGCGATGTTTGGTGTGAGGCACAGGATCAAGACCCGATCCGCCGCCGAGGAAAGAAATGGGATGGCACCGCGACAGACGGCGCGTTGCCAGTATCAGCCCGCGCACGGGGCCATGTGTTTCAATCGCTTCCAGCGCATAGGCCGAACAGGTGGGATGAAAGCGGCAAGATGGCGGGGTGAGCGGCGACAGAAACCGGCGATAGAAGCGAATAAGACCGGCAACCCCGGCCACAGCGATACGGCGCATCACAAGTCTCAAGACACGCCTCCCGGCCTGGAATCCAGCTTCGCATGGGCCGCCGTCATCGCCGCATCAAGATCGCCGAGCAGGGCCTGAAAATCCCGCGTCAGAATGCCCGCGCGGGCGATCAGAACATAGTCATGGCCGGGGCGCGCGACCAGAGGCAGGCGCTCCTGCGCCGCTGCGCGCATCCGCCGCTTGGCGCGATTGCGCGCCACGGCATTGCCGGCCTTGCGGCTGGCCGTAAAGCCGATGCGGGCTTGGCTATCGCTCAGCGCGATGACAGGTGTCTTGGTAAGTTCCAGGGTCAGTACGCCCGAGACTTTGCGGATATCGCGTGCGGCAGCCAGAAAATCGGCGCGCCGGGTAAGACGGGCTAAAGTCAGCGACAGCGTCTCAGGCCGAGAGCTTCTTGCGGCCATGGGCCCGGCGGCGCGCCAGAACCTTGCGGCCACCGGCCGTCGCCATGCGCGAGCGAAAACCATGACGACGCTTGCGCACGAGTTTGCTCGGTTGATAGGTGCGCTTCATGGGATCCAGGCTCCGAAAAAGGGGCAAAAGCCCCGAAAGAGGGCGGGTTTTAGGGGCTCGGCCCGCCCCCTGTCAACCGCCACTTTTGGGCCAACCCCCGCTGCCTTGGCTTAGGTTTTCTGGCGAGCGAAGCGAGCTTAGAAAACCTTGCCCTAGCCGAGCCCTTCCAAGGGCGAGGCGCGCTGGCCCCCTTTCAGGCGCTCCGCGCCAAAGGGGGAGTTTGGGCAACATTATTTCAAGGAAAATCGGGCCGATCGGCCCTAGTCGCCCAGCGCTATGCCGTCCCGGCGGGGGTCGGCGGCCCCGATATAGCCGTCCTTGACCCGCATGATGCCGTGCAGGCCGCTGCCTTCCTGGCTGGGGATCTGGACGGTATGACCCATGGCGGTCAGGGCGGCTGCCAGCTTGTCCACCCCGGGGCCATTTTCCAGCAGGGTCGGGCCATTCATGGCCAGCTCGCGCGGCATGGCGATGGCGTCCTTCATGCTCATTTTGCCGTCCAGAATCCCCGACAGGGTCTGAGCGACATAATCGATGATAGCCGGGCCGCCGGGGGAGCCCACCGACAGAAGGAAGCGCCGGTCTTTGTCGAACACAATGGTGGGCGACATGGCGGAAAGCGGCAGCTTGCCCGGGGCCGGCGCATTGGCAACAGGCAGGCCGTCGCGCATCGGCTGGAAGGAGAAATCGGTCAGGGTGTTGTTGAGGATAAAGCCCTTGGCCATGATTTCCGCGCCGAAGACGAATTCCACCGACGTGGTCATCGCCACCACATTGCCGGCATCGTCCACGATGGTCAGGTGACTGGTGCCGTGCAGCACCGGACTGACTTGCGGGGCATAGCGCGCATGTTTCTCATCCGGCGGCGTGCCCGCCTGGGCGGTGCCCATATCCTTGGCAGGATCGATCAGCGCGGCGCGGCTGCGCAGATAATTCTTGTCGATCAGGCCCGCCATCGGCACATGCACAAAGGCGGGGTCGCCCAGATATTTGGCGCGGTCGGCATACGCCAGCTTGCTGGCCTGTGAAAACAGATGCGCGTTGCTCACCGTGCCCGGCTGAAGCTGGGACGAAGGAAAGCGCTGCAATTCACCCAATATCTGCAGCACCGCGATACCGCCGGAGCTGGGCGGGCCCATCGAACAAAGATGATATTGACGATAATCGCCGCACACCGGGCTGCGTTCCTGGGCGCGGTAATTGGCGAGATCGGCCATCGTCATGCCGCCTTGCTGACCGGGCGCATGCTGCACGGCCTGGATGATGGCCTCGGCTATTTCGCCTTTGTAGAAACCGTCGGGTCCTTCGGCCGCGATCTTCTTCAGTGACGCGGCATATTCCGGGTTCTTGTAGATCTCGCCTTCCGCCAAGGTGGTGCCGTCGGCATGATAAAAGTGCGCGCGAATATCCGGCATCTTGGCGCCCGGCGCGAAATTCTTGATGGTGCGAGCAAGCTTGGGACCGACAGGGAAGCCTGATTCCGCCAGCTTGATAGCGGGCTGGAACAGCTGCGCCCAGGGCAGCTTGCCGTATTTGTCATGCGCCAACCCCAACATGCCGACCACGCCGGGAATGCCCACCGACAATCCGCCGGGAATGGCGTCGAAATGGCCGCGCGGATTTCCATCCGGGCCCAGGAACATGTTCGGTTTGGCGGAAGCCGGCGCCATTTCACGGCCGTCAAAGCTGGTGGTTTTGCGGCTCTTGCTGTCGAAGACGAGCATAAAGGCGCCGCCGCCGATGCCCGACGATTCCGGCTCGACCAGTCCCAGCACCAATTGGGTTGCGATGGCCGCATCCACCGCCGTGCCGCCGGCGCGCAGCATCTCAAGTCCGGCCGCTGCCGCATGCGGATTGGCGGCAGCCACCATATGCTTGTGCGCCACGGTCTCGGTGATCTGCGCGTCTGCCGGAAGCGCCAGGGCGGCGGCGAACAACAATCCCAGAACCAGAGATTTCATTTTGTCACCCGTACAAAATAAAAAGCCCCGCTGATCAAGCGGGGCTTTTTCTAAAAAACCGCAGCATCAATCAGCGGACAAAAACCCGAACTTCGCTGCTGGCCGCGCCCGGATCGGTGGCGGCGGCGACGCTCATGCGGGTGGCGGGTACGCCCATATTGGTCATGGAGCGCATCACATCCTGGGCATGGCGGGCCGAGGCCGTCTGGGTGGTCTGCACCGAAGCGGCGGTGCCGCGAGTGGGCGACACTGCAACCACTTCAAAGCCGGCATTGGGACGGCCCTGCAGCGCCTGGCTCAGCGCGGCGTAAAGGATCTGCTGATAGTCCACATTGGCGCGATCAAAACGGATCACCACCAGCGGCGTGCCGGCGCTGGCCAGCTGGATTCCACCCGTGGCGGACGCCTGGGTGATGCCCGGGGTGCCGCCATACAGTTCGCCATCCTTGATGGAGTTGGCCAGCACGGTGAGGCTGCCGCGCTCACTGGCGACATAAGAGGTCTGACGCTGCACCGCGTCGGAAACCTCGGTGAGCAGGCGGTCGATCATCACCAGGGTCTGGCTGGTTTCGTCCTGCAACAGCGACAGCTGGCGGTGATCTTCATCGACAGCGCCCGACACGTTGAACGTGGCGCCGATCTGGTTCAGCGCGAAATGGGCGCTGGAGGAGTCATTCGCCACATCGGTGCCCAGGGCGTTCAGGCCATTGATGTTGCCCGAAAGCGAATCCAGCGAAGCCTGGGCGCTATTCCATTGCGCCACCAGTTCGGGGTTGCCCTTGGTGGTGCCGACCTGCAGGCGGGTGGTGATCTGGGCCTTGGCAAGCTGATAGGCGCCCGCCGAAGCCGCGCCGTTGTTGCGCAGTTCGGCCAGACGCTGGGCGTTGGACGACAATTTGGTTTCCAGGCCCGCGAGCTGGGAGCGGATGCCCTGGATGGTTTTGTTCACGGCGGTGCCGGTATCGGCGCCGGGGGTGATGTTGACCGGCATGATGGTGGCGACCGACACGCCGCCGGCGGCAGGGGCCGGAGCACTGGCGACCGGCGCCGGAGCGGCGGCGTTGGTGTCAGGCGGGAAAGCGTCGGCAGACGCCATTTCTTCTTCGCCGCCGAACATGCTGTCGAGGCTGGAGCCGATATCAGAACAGGCAGCAAGACCAAGGCTTGCGGTCAGCGCGCAGCTCAGGAAAAGGCCCTGCTTGAGCCTGGATTTGCCTGGAAGTCCCCTCATTTTGCTCTCCGCTGCTGGCGTCGGGCCAAAAAATGGCCGCCCCAAACCCCAACCTGCCGGCCCCTGGATAAGGGGCAAGCCGCCAATGATGAGTCTTAACGAGGGGAGGGATGCCGGACAAGGGCAACGAGGCCCCGCTTTACCGTATTTTGCACGAGCCTGCCGGGGGTTGTGCCGGTTTGGCAACCATCGCGACCCCGGGTCGCGGGGTGGGTCAATTCGCCTTGCCTTTGGGGGCCTTGGTGCATAGGTTCGCGCCCTCGCGCGCTCGTAGCTCAGCTGGATAGAGCATCAGACTACGAATCTGAGGGTCAGGAGTTCGAATCTCTTCGAGCGCGCCATTCAAACCAAGGGTTTGAATGCCAAGCCCACCCGCCGCGTCAGCGGATGGAGGGCGGGCACGGCAGTCTCACAACACACTCTAGTTTCGCCGGGTCGGCCGCGGCAGGCTGGCATGGAAGGGGCCGGGTTGGGTCCATTCCCGCCACAGCGACACCAGCGCCACCATCAGGGCCGGGCCCAGGAACAGGCCCAGAATGCCGAAAGTGGCCAAACCGCCGAAAATCCCCAGGAACACCCAAAGGAAGGGAAGCTTGGCGTTGCCGCCGATCAGGACCGGCCTGAGGAAATGATCGGCGATGAAAATTACCACGCCTCCAAATATTCCAAGCCCGACGGCGGATGACACAGCGCCCTGGGCGACCAGGAAAAGACAGGCAAGGGCCAATGCCGCCGGTGCGCCGAATGGAATCATCGCAAACACTGCGGTGAGCGATCCCAACAATTCGGCATGCGGAACGCCGGTGATGGCATAGCCCAGCCCCAGAAGCGTGCCCATTCCGATGCCCACCAGCACCACGCCGTCGGAGGTGCTGCGTACCGCCACGATCATCAGATGCGACAATTCAAAGCCTTTGCGGCCCAGCACCCGGCGCACCAGCACCTGCAAACGGCGGCCAAAGCTTTCGCCATCCCGGAACAGGAAGAACAAGGTCAGGATGGTGACCACAAAGAAAGTGCCGCTGCGCACCAGGAAAATCGCAGTGCGCTGGGTGACGCGCGCCAGGGTCGCGGTATCGACACGGGCGATACGCGAACTGAAGCCGCCATCCGCGATCATGTTGGCCCGCCACCATTCGGCGAATGACGCGCCGACAAAGGGAACCTTGTCCAGGTATTCGGGCACCACCACGCCGCCATGATCGGAGTCACGCAGCCAAATCACCAATTGATTCAATTCGCGTCCCATTTCCAGCGCCGCCCACAGCACGGGCACGATGAACACCAGGGTGATGGCGAGCGTGAAGAGGAGCGGCGCGACATCGCGGCGGGCTCCCGGCGGCAGCCGGAATTGAAAGCGGCGGTACAGCGGCCAGGTGGCGATGGCCAGCACCACGGCCCAGCCCAACGGCGCAAAGAAGGGGCTGAGAACATAGACCCCGGACGCCACGATCAGCGCGGCCAGCACCAGGCGGGCTATTTGCTGCGGCGTTATCTGGGAAAAAAACTGGCGCATACAGGGCCTGATGAAATGCCGGCGGAACCTACCTTCCTTTTTGGTCCGGGGAAATGGGCCCGCCGTCTTCACCCGGGAGGAAATGCCTTGTCCGGCGGCCCCGGCGGGACAATGCTGGCGGGCCTTCAAGAAGTGGGTCCGCATGCGCACTGTTCTTTACGCTGCCTTGATTTTGGCGTTATCGGCGCCGGCCGCGCTGGCGGGCCCGTTCGATGCTCCCAGTCCGCTGCCCTACCACGCGCCCCAGTTCGACAAGATAAAGGACAGTGATTACGCCCCCGGCTTTGCCGCGGGCATGAAAGAGCAGAATGCGGAAATTGCCGCCATCGCCAATGAATCCACCCCGCCCAATTTCCAGAACACGGTGGTGGCGATGGAACGCTCCGGCCGCATGCTGGATCGGGTGGCCTCGACCTTCTTCAATGTGCAGCAGGCCAATACCAATCCCACGCTGGACAAAGTGCAGAATGATGTCGCGCCGCTTCTGGCCGCGCACCAGGACGCCATCTATCTCAACGCCAAATTGTTTCAGCGCGTCAAGGCGGTCTATGACCAGCGTGCTTCGCTCAAGCTGGATGCGGAATCACGCGCGTTGCTTGATTATTATTACCGGCTCTTCGTTCATGCCGGCGCCAATCTGTCCGAAGCCGGCAAGACTCGCCTGAAGGAGATCAACAGGCGCGATGCCAGCCTGGAAGCGTCCTTCCAGCAGAAGCTGGTGGCTGCCACCAAGGCGGGCGCGCTGGTTCTGGACAACAAGAATGATCTCGCCGGTCTGACCAAAGATCAGATCGCCAATGCTGCCCATGAAGCTGAGACGCGCGGATTGAAGGGCAAGTTCGTCATTCCGCTGCAGAACACCACGCAGCAACCGCTTCTGGTGTCGCTGACCAATCGCCGGTCACGCGAAAAACTGTTCAACGCCCGCTGGCTGGCAACCCAAAGAGGCGACAAGAACGACACCCGCGCCATCATTTCCGAAATTGCGCAATTGCGCGCCGAGAAAGCCAAGCTGCTGGGTTATCCCGATTACGCCTCCTATGCGCTTTACGATCAGATGGCGAACACGCCGGCCAAGGTGAATGACTTTTTGAAGCAATTGGTGGTGCCCGCCGGGGCCAAGGCCAAAGACGAAGCCAAACTGATCCAGGCGGCGATTGATAAAAGCGGACCGCATTTCGATCTCAAGCCCTGGGATTGGGAGCGGTATGCGCAGCAGGCACGCAAGGAACGCTACGACCTGAACCAGGACGCGTTGGCGCCCTATTTCGAATTGAACACGGTGTTGGAGAAGGGTGTCTTCTATGCCGCAAACAAGCTTTATGGCGTGACGTTCAAGCGGCGGCGCGACCTGCCGGTTTATCAGCCCGACGTCATGGTGTTCGAAGTGTTCGACAAGGATGGCTCCAGCTTAGGCCTGATGTATTTCGATTACTTCAAGCGCGACAACAAGTCGGGCGGGGCCTGGATGAACAATTTCGTCCAGCAATCCAGGCTGCTGGGCACCAAGCCGGTGATCTACAACGTCGCCAATCTGACCAAGCCCGCGCCGGGCCAGCCCGCGCTGATCAGCTTCGAAGACGTCACCACCATGTTCCACGAATTCGGCCATGCGCTGCATGGCTTCTTCGGGGATCAGACCTATCCGTCGCTGTCAGGCACGGCGGTGGCGCGCGACTTTGTCGAATTCCCCTCGCAGTTCAATGAGCATTGGGCGCTGGAGCCGGAGGTGCTGAAGAATTACGCGATGCACATCAAAACCCATCAGCCCATTCCGCAAACGCTGGTGGACAAGATCAAGAAATCCCAGACCTGGGATCAGGGTTATGCCCTGTCGGAATTGCTGGCGGCATCCGAACTCGACATGCAGTGGCATGCGCTCAAACCGGGCCTGCCGCGCCAGGACGTCGATACGTTTGAGCTGCAGGCGTTGAAGGCCACCGGCACGGACTATCCGAATGTGCCGACGCGCTATCGCTCCAGCTATTTCCTGCATATCTGGGCCAATGGCTATGCTGCGGCCTACTACGCGTATCAGTGGACGGTGATGCTGGCCGATGACAGCCATGGCTGGTTTGAAAAACATGGCGGGCTCACCCGCGCCAACGGCCAGCGTTTCCGCGACCTGGTCCTGTCGCGCGGTCACACCATGGATTACGGCCCGATGTTCCGCGCCTTTTACGGCAAGGATCCCGATATCGGTCCCATGCTGGTGGAGCGCGGGCTGAAGCCGTGAGGCCGAAAAGCAAGAGGTCCGGTGGACCTTTTGCCGGCCGAACGCCTGCGCGGCAGCGCAAATCAAAAAAGCGCTATTCGCTCCGCGTTCAGCGCTCGGCTTTTTTCACCTGGCGCGCCGCATGCAGCAGCGGCTCGGTATAGCCGTTGGGCTGCACCAAACCTTTGAACACCAGATCGCGCGCGGCTTTGAAGGCAACGCCGTCATAGCTGGGCGCCATGGGCGTATAGGCCGGGTCCTTGCTGTTCTGGTGATCCACGATTTTGGCCATGCGCTCAAACGCAGCCTTCACTTCGGCCTCGGTGGTAACGCCGTGCAGCAGCCAGTTGGCGACATGCTGGCTGGAGATGCGCAAGGTGGCGCGGTCTTCCATGAGGCCCACATTGTGAATATCCGGCACCTTGGAACAGCCCACGCCCTGGTCGATCCAGCGCACCACATAACCGAGAATGCCCTGGATGTTGTTGTCCAGTTCTTCGCGCACTTCCATCTCCGACCAGTTCGGGCGGTCGGCCACCGGAATGGCGAGGATGGCGTCCACGCCGGTCTTGGGGCGTGACTTGATCTCGTCCTGACGCGCCTTCACATCCACCTTGTGATAATGCATCGCGTGCAACGTGGCGGCGGTGGGTGAGGGCACCCAGGCGGTGTTGGCGCCCGCTTCGGGATGGCCGATCTTGGCCTTCATCATGTCCGCCATCTTGTCGGGCATCGCCCACATGCCCTTGCCGATCTGCGCCTTGCCCTGGAAGCCGCACGCCAGACCGATATCAACATTGCGGTCTTCGTATTTCTTCAGCCATTGCGACGACTTCATGTCGCCCTTGCGGATCATGGGGCCAGCCTGCATCGAGGTGTGCATCTCATCGCCGGTGCGATCCAGGAAGCCCGTGTTGATAAAGATGATGCGGTCTTCCACCGCACGGATGGTTTCCTTCAGATTGACGGAGGTGCGGCGTTCCTCATCCATCACGCCGATCTTGATTGTGTTGCGGGCAAGGCCGAGCAGGTCTTCCACCCGGTCGAAAATCTCGCCTGCAAAGGCCGCTTCGGCGGGGCCGTGCATCTTGGGCTTGACGACATAGATGGAGTTTTTCTGGCTGTTGATGCGGCTGCCGTTGCGCTTGAGATCATGCAGCGCGATCAGGCTGGCGACCACGCCATCCAGAATACCTTCCGGAATCTCGCTGCCGTCCTGAAGAAAGACGGCGGGTGTGGTCATCAGATGCCCGACATGGCGGATGAACAGAAGGCTGCGGCCCGGCAAAGTGAGCGTGCCGCCACCCGGCTTGGTGAATTCCCGGTCGGGATTAAGCGCCCGGTCCATCATCTTGCCGGCTTTTTCAAACCGGGCGGTCAAGGTGCCTTTCATCAGGCCCAGCCAGTTGGCGTAGGTGGCGACCTTGTCTTCGGCATCCACTGCGGCGATGGAATCTTCGCAATCCTGGATGGTGGTCAGCGCCGATTCCAGCACCACATCCGCGACGCCTGCGGCATCCGTCTTGCCGATGGGTGACGTGCGGTCGATCACGATTTCGGCGTGAAGGCCATTATTCTTGAGCAGGATGGAGGAAGGCGCACCGGCCTCGCCCAGATAGCCCGCCAACTGTTCCGGCTTGGCCAGACTGGCTTCGGAACCATTCTTCAGCGTGACGGCCAGCGCGCCGTTTTTGATGGCATAGCTCTTGGCGTCCTTGTGCGAAGCGCCCTTCAGCGGCGCCGCCTGATCCAAAAAACTGCGGGCATAATCGATCACCGCCTGACCGCGCTTTTCATTGTAGCCCTTGCCTGCCGCCATATCGCCGGTCTGCTCGATCACGTCGGTGCCATAGAGCGCATCATAAAGACTGCCCCAGCGGGCATTGGCGGCATTCAGCGCGAAACGCGCATTGGACAGCGGCACCACCAATTGCGGTCCCGCCAGCATCGCAACTTCCGGGTCCACTTCTGGTGTCGTGATGGAAAAATCCGGACCTTCTTGTTCCAGATAGCCGATATTGCGCAGGAAGGATTCATACTCCTTCACATCGAAAACTTTGCCGCGCCGGGCGGTGTGCCATTCGTCGATCTGTTCCTGAAGCTGGTCGCGTTTCGCCAGCAGCGCGCGGTTCTTGGGCGTCAGATCGTGCGCCAATTTGGCGAAGCCGCTCCAGAAGGCATCGCTGGCGACGCCGGTGCCGGGCAGGGCGTCCTTCTCGATGAAATCGTAGAGAAGCTTGTCGACTTTCAGGCCGTTGGTGGAGACGGTGTCGGGCATGGGCTGCTCTTCTTTTTTAAGGGACGCGAAGCCTATGCTCGTCTTTTGGACGGGTCAAAAAGAAAGGGCCGGTTTTTCAACCGGCCCTTTCCGAAAAACAACTGTGACAGTCTTTAGCCGACCGGCACCGTCAGGGTGAAGGGCCAGACATAGGCTTGCAGCATCGCCAGCACGCCCACGGCGAAGCCCAGGATCACCGAGCACCAGAACACAAACCGCAGGATACGGGATTCGCCGCCCTGCCAGCCGGTCGCGGCAACCGCCACCACGATGGACGAGATGCAGATGATCTTGCCCATCACGCCGCCGGTGGAGTTGGCGCCTGCCATCAGCACGCCAGAGATACCCAATTGGTTTGACGTGACCATCTGAAGGCCGCCGAACAGGGCGTTGGCCGCCGTGTCCGAACCCGTCGCCGCTACACCCAGCCAGCCCAGCATGGTGCCGAAGAAGGGGTAGAAGAAGCCGGTGCGGGCGAAGGCCAGGCCTTGCGTGCCGTTCATGCTCGACGCGCTGGTCACCGCCGCCAGCGACAGCATGGCGGTGATGGTCAGGATCGGATAGCGCACGACCCACAGGGTCTTGCCATACTGCTTGATCATCGCGATCGGGCTGAAGCCCATCACGAAGCCGGCGATGATCGCCGCCACCAGGATGCCGGTGCCGGCATAGCTGATGAAGGCGAAGCGCAAGGCTTCCGTCAGCGGTATTTCCTTCGGGAAGGCCGGCGGCATCTGGATGATCATCTTGTCCACGCCGGGAAGCGGGAAGACCGGCGAGAAGATGGGGTCCACGATCTGCTTGAAGGTGTCGGTGGCCCACAGCGCCACAACCAGGCACAGGATCACCCACGGAACCCAGGCGCTGATCATCTGCGAGCGGGTGGGGGCAATGGTCAGCACCACCGGCGGATTCACATCGCTGTGCGAGTCATCCGGAATACGCAGGGCGGTGGAGGTCATGATCTCCTTGGGCTGCCACACGCGCAGGAACAGCACCATCGAGCCGAGAGCGGCGGCGCCGGCCACCACGTCCACGATGTAAGGATTGGAATAGTTGGAGATCAGGTAGGCCGGAATGGTGAAGCCCAGCGAGGCCACAGCCAAGGCGGGCCAGACTTCCATCATCTTCTTCCAGCCGCAGAACATATAGACCATCACAAAGGGGATGATCAGCGAGAAGACGCAGGACTGACGGCCTACGATCTGGCTCAGCACCATCGGGTCAATCCCGGTGGAAGCGGCCAGCGCGGTGATCGGCGCGCCCAGGGCGCCGAAGGCGACGGTGGCGGTATCGGCCAGCAGCGACAGGGCCGAAGCGGCGAGCGGCGAGAAGCCAAGGCCCATCAGCATGGCGGCGGAAACCGCCACCGGGGTGCCGAAGCCCGCCGCGCCTTCAAAGAAGGCGCCGAAGCAGAAGGCGATGATGATCAGCTGCAAACGGCGGTCCGGGGTGATCTGGCCCATCGAATGCTGGAAGACGGCGAAATAGCCTTTGTCCACCGTAAGGCGGTACAGGAAGATCACGTTGACGATGATCCAGCCGATGGGGAAGAAGCCGTTGACGAAGCCAAGGCCCGTGACCTTGATCGCCATGTCGGCCGGCATGCCATAAGCGCCAATCGCCACCAGCACCGTGGCGGCCAGGGCGATCAGTGCCGCCCAATGGGACTTGATCTTGCCGGAGGCGATCAAGCCCAGCAGCAACACGATCGGGAACGCGGCCACGATAGTTGAGATGACCGCGTTGTTAAACGGGTCGTAATTCTGATGGAACATTATTTCCCCCGGTAAGCCTTGCTGTGGCTTTGGTTAGAGCAAAAAAAGCCCGACCGGCCAAGGCCATTAGGTATGGTGCACCGCACCATTCGCCCTGGCAGTTCCTGAGGGTCTACTTATTCCATGTAGACGCGACGTGGGTCGGGTCTTCCTGGGTGGCGCGCTCATGGCGCAGGAAGTCGAAATAGCCGCAGCTGTTGCCGCCGGGATATTCGCGGCAGATGGTGGGGCGCGCTTTATATATGGTGCAGCGCCGGGCCTCGGTGTCGAAGAAGCGGCAGATCTTGCCATAATGCTCATCGGCCTTGCGGCGCATGGCATAGGGCTCGTCGCCATCCACCTTGGTGAATTTCTTGCGCGCGTCCTTGAAGCTGAGCCCGAAATGCTCCGCCAGCCTGGTCACATCCTTCTTGACGAGGGGAATGACGGGATAGGAACAGCAGTAACCCGGACACTTCGCACAATTATAGCCCACTTAATAACCCCTGACCCAATGATGATCCGCACCGCATAGCATAAGCTGTATAGCGGCTTCTTGCTTTTTATGAAGCGCCCTGGGGCCCCGGGGGCCCGGCACATTAAACATTCGGAACTCGGGTTTGAGGGCGGGGCAGCTTAAAAGCATGCCATGGCAAACAGGCCGGTCTTTTTCGATGCCACGGGGCGGCGCGCGGCACGCATCTCTATTCTGGGCTGGCTTGCGGCGATCGTCAGCACGGTGCTGGGCATTGTCTTTATCGCCAGCCTTCTCATCGCCCAGCCGGCGCCCAATGTTGATCTTCCCGGCCGCCCGGTCGCGATCAACCCGCCGCAATTGGTGCGCCAGGCGGTAGCCCCGGGGCTTTTGAAATCAGCGGCCCGGCTGGCGGAGGCCGCGCGCATGCGCCGGCTGGAGATTCAAAATCTGCGCCGTATTCGCAATGCCTCGCCGCCGCACAGATGGGTGGCGCCGGTCACGTCTAAAATCAGACCATCCGGCGCATCAGCGGCGACAAAGGGCGTGAAGCGGTCGCACCAGTCGGCAATGCCATCCAGCAATTCCAAATCTTGTTTGCTGTCGGCGGGAAGAGTGGTGAGGCCCTGCACCATGGCGCGGGCATTGGCCAAAGGCTGGCCTTTATAAAGGCCCAGTCTCTGCGCCCGTTCATCCAGCGCATGAACATAAAGCGTGTTGCCTGTCTTGCCGCTGATGACGAGCGGCGGCGCCTTAGAAAGCGACGCGTCTTTCCTGATCAACCGGTCGGTCGAAAGACGCGGCAGCCAGAGTGCCAAAATTCTTCTGGGATGAGTCATACGGCGCGTGCTCTTGGCGCGCGCATTGCTGGAAAAGTCCATTGTCGGGATTCCATGTCAGGGTCCAGGAGCCGGTAGGGCCTTGCCGGTTGCGCGCCAGTTCGGCGCGGAAAGTCGGCAGCCCCCAATCATCGCCGTCCGAACAGGCGGAGGCGGCATGCCAGCGTGTTTGCGCCGCGCTGGGAAAAATATCGGCGCCTTCGCGCAGCAGAATGGGTGTCACGCCGCTCATCCCGGCGGCGAAATTCAATTTGCGCCCAGCCACCATGTCCAGGGCTGCCGGATTGCCGGACATTTCCAGCAGCAGCACGCCGGCATGGGCGCAGCCCAGAATGTCGTGCGCCGCCGACAGCGCCTCGGCCGCATTGGCTGTTCTTATAAGAAAGAGATTGCGGGGATCGCCGCCCAGCTCCGCCCAACCCTGGGCATGCAAAGCGCCATATTCCAGCGCTTCATAATCGGGTCTGATCCAGAAGACTGGCTTCTTCCCCGCCATGCGGATGGCGAGGCAGGCGGCGAAGCCGCCCGCGGCCCAATCCTGGGCGTAAATTTCATGGAGTGCGCCGGTGGCGAGCCCGCCCCCCAGGGCCACATCCGCTCCGGGAACCCCCAAAGGCTGGACGGGCCGGTCCGGCGGCAGACCATAGCGGGCAACAAAATGGCGTAATTCCTGTATTTTATCTTGTCTGTTCATGTTATGTTCCATAGTATCCTCCTATCCCCAGGAGTCAAGCCAGCTGTGCGGTGCTGTCATGTTGCGCCGCACCCCCTGAAATGCTGAGATATTTGGCATTCTTGGAATGCTGACGGCTGGCTGCCCTCTGGGACGGGGGCGGGCAGAATTTGCATGTTTGAACGGGGATTTATGAGCTTACCGCCGAAACAAGGTCTTTACGATCCGCAGAACGAGCATGACTCGTGCGGCGTGGGCTTTGTTGCCAACATCAAAGGGCAAAAATCCCACCAGATCGTTGGTCAGGGACTGCAGCTCCTTATCAATCTGGATCATCGCGGTGCGGTGGGCGCGGACCCGCTGGTCGGCGACGGCGCTGGCATTCTGATTCAGATTCCCGACGCGCTCTTCCGCGAATGGGCCAAAGACACGGGCGTCACCCTGCCGCCGCCCGGCCAGTATGCCGTGGGCATGTGCTTCCTGCCGCGCGAGCCGAAGGCCCGCGAGATCGTGGTCAAGCAGTTCGAGCATTTCATCAAGATCGAAGGCCAGAAGCTTCTGGGCTGGCGCGATGTGCCCACCGATCCCACTGGCCTGGGCAAGACCGTGCTCGACGAAATGCCGCTGATCCGCCAGGCAATCGTGGCCGCGGGTCCGCACACCAAGGATCAGGATGCGTTTGAGCGCAAGCTGCTCACCATCCGCAAGCAGACTCAGAACCCGCTTCAGGAATTGGCGAAGAAGCACAAGCAGCCCGCCATCACCCAGCTCTATATGCCAAGCTTCTCCACCCGCACGGTGGTCTATAAGGGCCTGCTGCTGGCGCATGATGTCGGCCGCTTCTATCGCGATCTCACCAATCCGCTCACCACCACCGCCATCGCGATGGTGCATCAGCGTTTCTCAACCAACACCTTCCCAAGCTGGAAGCTGGCGCATCCCTATCGCTTCATCGCCCATAACGGCGAAATCAACACGGTGCGCGGCAACGTCAACTGGATGAATGCGCGCCGCCGTTCGATGGAGTCCGATCTTCTGGGACCGGACCTCGACAAGATGTGGCCGCTGATTCCGCACGGCCAGTCCGACACGGCTTGCCTGGACAACGCGCTGGAGCTGCTGGTGGCCGGCGGCTATCCGCTGGCGCATGCGGTGATGATGCTGATCCCGGAAGCCTGGGCCGGCAACAAGAGCATGGATCCCAAGCGTCGTGCTTTCTACGAATATCATGCTGCGCTGCTGGAGCCGTGGGACGGCCCCGCCGCTATCGCCTTCACCGATGGCCGCCAGATCGGCGCTACGCTCGACCGCAACGGCCTTCGCCCCGCGCGCTACATCGTCACTGAAGATGACTTGGTCATCCTGGCGTCGGAGTCGGGCGTCATTACGGTGCCGGAAGAGAAGATCAAGCGCAAATGGCGGCTTCAGCCCGGCAAGATGCTGCTGATCGACCTGGAAGAAGGCCGCATCGTCGAAGACGAAGAGATCAAGAAGAAACTGGCACAGGCCGAACCCTATGAGGATTGGCTGAAGTCGGCGCAGTACAAGCTGGAAGAACTGCCGGACCTGCCGGAAGACCATCGCGCGAAGGCGAATGATCCGGGCCTGTTGCTCGATCGTCAGCAGGCCTTTGGCTACACCCAGGAAGATCTCCAATTCTTCCTGGAGCCGATGGGCCAGATGCCGGACGATCCGGTCGGCTCCATGGGCGTGGACACGCCTTTGGCTGTGCTCTCCAACAAGCCCAAGCTGCTCTACAATTACTTCAAGCAGAACTTCGCCCAGGTCACTAATCCGCCGATTGATCCGATCCGCGAAGAGCTGGTGATGAGCCTAGTCTCCATGATCGGGCCGCGTCCCAATCTTCTGGGCCGCGAAGCCGGCGTGCACAAGCGGCTGGAAGTGCATCAGCCGGTGCTGAGCAATGCCGATGTGGAGAAGATCCGCTCGATTTCCGAACTGGTGGACGGCGCGTTCCGCACCGCCACGATTGACTGCACCTGGCCCGCTATCGAAGGCGCGGAAGGCCTGTCCAACGCGGTCTTGCGGGTTTGCCACAACGCCACCGACGCGGTGCTGGCGGACAACAACATTCTCATTCTGTCTGACCGCGCCACGTCGCCGGACCGCATTCCGATTCCGGCCTTGCTGGTCACCGCCGCCATTCATCATCATCTGATCCGCCAGGGCCTGCGCATGCAGACCGGGCTGGTGGTGGAAACCGGCGAAGCGCGCGAAGTGCATCATTTCTGCGCCCTGGCCGGTTATGGCGCCGAGGCGATCAATCCCTATCTGGCGTTCGAAACGCTGGAACAGATCCGCGTCCGTCAGGGCCTGGCGCTCAAGCCCTACGAAGTTCAGAAGAATTACATCAAGGCGGTGGGCAAGGGCATTCTGAAGGTGATGTCCAAGATGGGCATCTCCACCTATCAGTCCTATTGCGGCGCGCAGATTTTCGACGCGGTGGGCCTGTCGTCGGAGTTCATCGGGAAATTCTTCACCGGCACCGCCACCACGGTGGAAGGCATCGGTCTGAACGAAATTGCCGAAGAAACCGTGCGCCGCCACAAGAACGCTTTTGGCGACAATCCGGTCTATCGCAACATGCTGGATGTGGGCGGCGACTTTGCGTTCCGCCTGCGCGGTGAAGATCACGCCTGGACGCCGGAAAGCGTCTCGCGCCTCCAGCACGCGGTGCGCGGCAACAATCCGGCCGAATATCAACTCTTCGCCCAGGAGATCAACGAACAGAGCGAGCGCCTGCTCACCCTGCGCGGCCTGATGCAGTTCAAGACCGGCGAAGGCGTGCCGCTGGATGAAGTCGAAGCGGCGACCGACATCGTCAAACGTTTCGCCACCGGCGCCATGAGCTTCGGCTCGATCTCCAGAGAAGCGCACACCACCCTGGCCATCGCCATGAACCGCATCGGCGGCCGTTCCAATACCGGCGAGGGCGGCGAAGAATCCGACCGCTTTGTGCCGCTGCCCAATGGCGATTCCATGCGGTCGAAGATCAAGCAGGTGGCGTCTGGCCGCTTCGGTGTCACCACCGAATATCTGGTCAATTCCGACGACATCCAGATCAAGATGGCCCAGGGCGCCAAGCCCGGCGAAGGCGGCCAGCTGCCCGGCCACAAGGTCGATGCCCATATCGCCAAAGTGCGTCACTCCACCCCCGGCGTTGGCCTGATCTCGCCGCCGCCGCATCACGATATTTATTCGATTGAAGACCTGGCGCAACTGATCCGCGACCTGAAGAGCGTCAACCAGAAGGCGCGCATTTCGGTCAAGCTGGTGTCGGAAGTGGGCGTGGGCACCGTGGCGGCGGGCGTCGCCAAATGCCGCGCCGATCATGTCACCATCTCGGGCTATGACGGCGGCACCGGCGCGTCGCCGCTGACCTCGCTGACCCATGCCGGTTCGCCCTGGGAAATCGGTTTGGCCGAAACCCAGCAGACCCTCGTGCTGAATGGCCTGCGTGGCCGCATCGCCGTGCAAGTGGATGGCGGTTTGCGTACTGGCCGCGACGTCGCCATCGGCGCGCTGCTCGGTGCCGATGAATTCGGCTTCGCCACCGCGCCTCTGATCGCCTCAGGCTGCATCATGATGCGCAAATGCCATCTCAACACTTGCCCGGTCGGCGTCGCCACCCAGGACCCGGTGCTGCGCAAGCGCTTCACCGGCCAGCCCGAGCATGTGATCAATTACTTCTTCTTCGTGGCCGAAGAGTTGCGCGAGATCATGGCCGAACTGGGCTTCCGCACCGTCGCCGAAATGGTCGGCCGGGTGGACAGACTCGACATGAAGAAATCCGTCGCCCATTGGAAGGCCAAGGGCGTGGACCTGTCGCGCATTCTGCATCAGGTGAAGGCAGCCCCCGGCGTTGCGATCTTCAATTGCGAGGCGCAGGACCATGCCCTCGATTCCGTTATCGATCACGACCTGATCAAGCACAGTCTGCCGTCCATTGAACATGGCCAGCCGGTGGTGCTGGAACGCAGCGTCCGCAATGTGGACCGCACCGTGGGCGCCATGCTGTCGGGCGAAGTGGCCAAGCGCCACGGCCATGCCGGTCTGCCCGAAGACACGATCAAGATCCGTTTCACCGGCACCGCCGGCCAGTCTTTCGGCGCCTTCCTGGCGCGCGGCGTCTCGGTCGAGCTGGTGGGTGACGGCAACGACTATGTCGGCAAGGGCCTGTCGGGCGGCCGCATCGTGGTCAAGCAGCCGGCCGGCGTGAAGCGCGATCCGCTGGAAAACATCATCGTCGGCAACACCGTTTTGTATGGCGCCATTTCGGGTGAAGCCTATTTCCAGGGCGTGGCGGGCGAGCGTTTTGCCGTGCGCAATTCCGGCGCGGTGGCGGTGGTTGAAGGCAATGGCGATCATGGCTGCGAATACATGACCGGCGGCGTGGTGGTGGTGCTGGGCAAGACGGGGCGCAATTTCGCCGCCGGCATGTCGGGCGGCATTGCTTACGTCTATGACGAGGCTGGCGACTTTGAAACGCGCTGCAACATGGCCCAGGTCAAGCTGGAAAAGATCGCCGAAGCCGTTGGCCATGACGATCCGGAGATGCCGCAACAGCGTTCGCTGCATGTGCTGGATGCCGGCATGGGCGATCTGCTCCGTTTCGACGCCGAACGCCTGCGCATTCTGGTGGAGCGTCATCTGCTCCATACCGGCAGCGCCCGCGCCAAATACCTTCTGGACAATTGGAGCGAAGCGCTGACCCGTTTCGTCAAGGTCATGCCCACCGATTACGCCCGTGCCCTTACCGAAATGAAGGCAGCGCGCGCCAAAGTGGCGGCGGAGTAAATCATGGGCAAGATCACAGGTTTTCTGGAAGTCGACCGCCAAGAGCGTTCTTATGACAAGCCGCAGCAGCGGCTTGAGAATTACCGCGAGTTCATTCACCCGCTGCCCTATGGCGATGTTTCCAAGCAGGCTTCGCGCTGCATGGATTGCGGCATTCCCTTCTGTCACCAGGGCTGCCCGGTCAACAACCAGATTCCGGACTGGAACAACCTGGTCTATCGCGACCAGTGGCGCACCGCGATGGAGAACCTTCACTCCACCAACAATTTCCCCGAATTCACCGGCCGCATCTGCCCCGCGCCTTGCGAGGAAAGCTGCACCCTGAACATTCAGGACAATCCGGTCACCATCAAAACCATCGAATGCCAGATCGTGGACCGCGCCTGGGAAGAAGGCTGGATTCAGCCGGTCATCGCACCCAAGAAAACCGGCAAGACGGTCGCTGTGATCGGCTCCGGCCCGGCTGGCATGGCGGCGGCCCAGCAACTGGCCCGCGCCGGTCATTCGGTCACCCTGTTTGAAAAGAGCGACCGCATCGGCGGGCTGCTGCGTTACGGCATTCCCGACTTCAAGATGGAAAAACACATCATCGACCGCCGCATCCGCCAGATGGAAGCCGAAGGCGTTGCCTTCCGCCCCGGCGTGGAAGTGGGCGTGGGTATTTCGGTCCAGATGCTGCTGGCCGATTACGACGCGCTGGTGCTGGCGGGCGGGGCGGAACAGCCGCGCGACCTGCCCATCGCAGGCCGTGATCTGGACGGCGTGCATTTCGCCATGGATTTCCTCACCCAGCAGAACAAGCGGGTAGCGGGCGATTCCGAAGAAAAAGCCGCGCCCACCGGCACGCTCAGCGCCAAGGGAAAGCATATTGTTGTGATCGGCGGCGGTGACACGGGCTCCGACTGCATCGGCACCTCCAACCGTCACGGTGCCTTGTTGGTGACCCAGCTGGAAATCATGCCCGAACCGCCGGCCAAGGAAAACAAGATGCTGGTATGGCCGGATTGGCCGCTCAAGATGCGCACCTCTTCTTCGCAGGAAGAAGGTTGTGATCGTGACTTCGCGGTCCAGACCAAGCGCGTTCTCGGCGCGAACGGCAAAGTCACCGGCATTGAATGCGTCAAGGTGGACTGGCAGCTGGGCGACGGCGGCAAGATGAATCTGGTCGAAGTGCCAGGCAGCGAGTTCACCCTCAAGGCCGACATGGTTCTGCTGGCGATGGGCTTTACCGGCCCGCGCAAGCCGGGCCTGTTGGAACAGGCGGGTGTCGAGCTGGATGCGCGCGGCAACGTCAAAGCCGCCGTCTCCAACTACAAGACCAGCCAGCCCAAGATTTTCACCTGCGGCGACATGCGCCGTGGCCAGTCGCTGGTGGTGTGGGCGATCCGCGAAGGCCGTCAGGCTGCGCGCGGGGTGGATGAATTCCTGATGGGGACTTCTGAACTACCGCGTTGATTATTGGTCGCGCGGCCTACGGAAAACCGCGAGGCCGCACTTTTCCGGGCCGACGCTCCATTACTTGGTAGCGACAATCGCCAGCGGGGCGCTGCCGATCAGCTGCTCGACGGAACGGCTGAGCGCCGCCTTGTTCAGCAAATCCTTGCGCGTCACCAGCAACGTGGCATCGCCCAGCTTGGCCAGCATGCCGGCTTCGGGCGCGGCGGCGCGCGAGCAATCCATGATCACCAGATCGGCGCCTTCCTTCAGCACCTCCAGCAGCCGCGCCATCGCCTCGGACGAGAACATGGTGGAAAGCTTGGGCGGGCGCTTGGTCATCGCCAGGGCATAAGCGCCGCTGCGCGAATCCTTGGCCAGCGCCTGGGACAGCGGCACCGCGCCGGTCAGCACTTCGTAAAGGCCGGACAGGGCCGGGGCTTCCATCGCCTTGACCGCAAACTGGTTGGGATCGCAATCGATCAGCACCGTCTTCTTGCCCATCTGGGCGGCGGCGCGGGCGATGGACACCGCCACCGCGCTTTTGCTTTCGCCGCTTTCGGCCGAAGTAACCGCCACCACGGCACAGCCGGAATCGCCGGAATCGAATTGGCCCACCAGCGCCGACATGGTGGTGGCGTAACGGCTGGCGGGATAGTCCACGACATAAGCCGCCGCGCCCATGCGCTCGGCATTGGCGAGTTCGGCCAGGATCGGCGGGCCGTTCCACACCGGGGGCAGGGCTATTGACCTGACGGATATCAAGCGGAGTCGGTGACGGACAGGATCGCTTCAAGGCAGCGTTAAGATCGCCGCCTGTTAACCGGGTTTCGTAATCTGTGTGAAGATTCCGGCGCTTTAGAAGTTCGGCAGGTCCGTATTGGCCGGCTTGCCGTCATTAATCTGGGCAGCGCGGTTCTGGCGATAGAGGCTGCGGGTGGTGGCATAGAAATCAATCGAAGAGCGTTCGATGGATTCCACGGCATCCAGTTGCGCCGAGCGGTCGTCCAGGAAGGAGAGGCCACCGCGGACGATCATATAGATCCGCGGCATGTTCCAGGTGATATAGGTAAAGGGATCCAAGGCGACGCCCATGCCCATGCCGACCAGGTCACGCGGCGGCTTGGGGCCTGCCAGCGGCAGCACCAGATAGGAGCCTTCGGCGGCGCCACCCTTGCCCAGAGTGATGCCGAAATCATTGGCGTGATAAGGAATGCCGATCTTGCTGGCGACGTCGATCAGTCCCGCTATGCCGACGGTGGAATTGACCAGGAAGCGCCCGGCAGTATCACCCGCCTTGTTGCCATCGAGCTGCAGGCTGTCATTGATGAACACCACCGGCGCATTCAGGTTGGTCAGCGCGTTGTGAATGCTGGTGCGCGCCACTTCCGGCACCACATCGACATAGGCGTGCGCTGCCGGCCGGGCGACGGCATGGTCGAGCGCGATGTCAAAATCGAACATGGCGCGGTTGCCCGGCTCCCAGGGGTCATTCTGGGCCAGGGAATTGGGGTCTTTGGTGGCGCAGCCGGAAAGTGCGATGGCAGCGCAAACAACAACCAGGGAAAGAAGAGATTTCATGGGGGCCAATATCAATATATTGGAATCTCAATAAAATTTGGTTGCGGCGTGATTCCGCACAAAGCAATATATTAGGGACCGCCGCATACAGGACAAGCGCAAAGCCTCCATTATTAAGCCTCCTGCGGCCATCGGCTGCGGCGATTTATCCCCAGCCCTTGGAATTGATAATCAACCGCATGATGACGGTGGTCCACTTGATCTAAACCAGCGGAAGGCAAAACCGCTCCCCCGCCTGGCTAGAAATACGGCATCCGTGTTGTGGCGGGCTTCGCGCACCTTACATCGCCGTAACCTAACTTCGCGCGACCAAAGCAGCGTTCGGACTCCGCGCAAGCGCTTGATGCCTTTCGCAGAAAATTTGGGAAAAAGTCCCATTATCAATGTGTTGCGTGTGTGCCTCACTATTTTTCCGCTGTGCTCTGCGAGTAAAGTCCAGCTAAACAGACAACAAATCAGGGGCGGATAATGCGTAAGATCGGAATGCTCACGGCCAGCTTGGCCTGCTTGATGGCGGCTGCGCCGGCGCTGGCCCAACCCGAAGCGGCGCTGGAAACGGTGATCGTCACCGCCCGCAAAGTGGCGGAAAACGTACAGACCGTCCCGATCTCCATCAGCACCTTTAATCAGCGCGATCTCGACAATCTGAACATCAGGACGATCGAAGACCTGAAATACGCCTCTCCGTCGGTCTATGTTCAGCCCACCGCTTTCCGCCAGGACGCGCTCAACGTCACCATCCGCGGCCAGCGCAATTTCGACGCCCCTTCGGGCGGCGGCAATCCCGGCCTGGCCTTCGATACCGCCACCGCGATTTACAAGGACGGCGTCTATTATGCCCGCGCCGTGGGTCTGACCGGCGCGCTGTTCGACGTGGACAGCGTCCAGGTCCTGAAAGGCCCCCAGGGCACGTTGGTCGGCCGCAACACCACCGGCGGCGCCGTTATGTACACCTCCCGCGATCCGGTTCCGGAATTCGACGCCTATGTGCGGGGTACGATCGGTGATTACGGCCGCGTCGGCATCCAGGGTGTGCTCAACATTCCGTTGACCGAGACCCTCTATGCGCGTTTCGCGGTGAACGTGGACAACCAGGAAGGCTATGTCGCCAACAACTATTACGATCCGGTCAGCGGCGCGCGAAACAACCAGCCCGGTTTCGGCACCAACAAACTGGCCGGCATGTTCAGCCTGAAATGGGCGCCGGATGACAGCTTCAATATCGTGGTGCGCGCCGATATTTCCGGCGAGCACAACACGGGCGCGACCTATCACGCGCTCGGTTCTTTCGTGGGCACCGCAGCGGCTGCCGGCTCCCGGCCTTCGATCTGCAACATTCCGGGCACGTGCGTCGGCTATATCGACCTTCAGGGCCGCACCATCGCGTCTTATTATACGAATGTGAGCGCGGTGGCCGTCAGCGGCATCAACACCTCACCCAGCGCCTATAATGCGCTGCTCAATTCGGTGCCGCGCCAGCAGGCCGCCGGTTTCTGGAGCACCGAGCAGGCCATGAACGGCCTCAGCAAGGGCCAGTACGCGACCTATTCGGCCACCATCAACAAGACGATCAATGACATCAATATCAAGGCGATGGGGGCTTATCGCACCTGGAACAATACCGGCATCTCGGTCAGCCGCGGCCAGCCTTTTGCCACCAATATCTACAACTACAACACGCCCAACTATGAATCCTACCAGAGCGAGTTGACGGTCAGCGGCAAGGCGTTCGCCGACAAGCTGCAATGGACCACGGGCCTGTTCTATTTCTCGGAACGCAGCCCCAACGATGGCGGCACGCTGGCTCTGTTCTCGACCAATGGCGGCTCGGTGCCCCCGGCGGCGCCGACCGGTCCGGCTGCAGTGGCCAACCGCCAGATCACCTACACCGACTGGTCGCGCAACAGCGAAGAGAACCATTCTTACGCCGCCTATGCCCAGGGCACGTACAAGATCTGGGATGATACGCGCGTGACGGCGGGCGTGCGCTATACCTATGACGAGCGTCAGGCCAGCATCAATTCAACCAGCGTACAGACGCCCGCAACGGTCGCCACCAACAATGCCCTGGTCGCGAGCGGCAAGCCGTCGGTGTTCAGCGCCAGCCCCTTCCAGTATCAAGGGCAAACCTATGCCGGACAGAGCAATCTGTGCTTCCTGACGGATGCCAACGGCAAGCTCTTGCCGCTGTCGGCATGCTCGGCGAACGTCCGTAAAAGCTATCACAAGCCGACCTGGACGCTGGCGTTGGATCATGACCTGTGGGAAGGCACCATGATCTACGCCACCATGCGTTCGGGTTATCGCGCCGGCGCCATCAACACCCAGGCCATCAACATCGCCGCCAATACGGCGCTGCCTGAAAATGTGCTGGACTATGAAATCGGCGTGAAGTCGGAGCTGAGCCTGTTCGGCATGCCGCTGCGTGCCGACGTCGCGCTTTACCAGACCGTCTATCATAATCTGCAGGTGCAGCAGCAGGTGCCCAACGTCACCCTGGCCACCACGGCCGGCGGCGGCGCCTGTACGCAGGCGGCGCTGAATGCCGGCATCTGTCTTGGTAATTTCAGCGACAATATCACCCTGAATGCCGCCAAGGCGCGCATCTACGGCGTGGAGTGGGACTTCACCTTGCTGCCCACCGACTGGCTGACCCTGAAAGCCGCGGGCAGCTACATCGATCCGCGCTACACCGACTACACCTTCATCGTGCCGGCCGGTTATCTGCAGCCCGCGGGCACGACCAATCTGTCGGGCACGCCGATCCCGGTTCCCACCTGGCAGACCAATGAAACCGCCATGATCAATTTCGGCGAGGATCTTTTTGGCCTTCCGACCGGCAATGCGAGCTTTACCGCGCGCTATTACTGGCAGAGCCGTTTCCTGGCCGATATGCGCAACTTCAACGCGAGCCAGCGCACTTCGGCTTACGGTCTGCTCAATGTCCGGGCTGCTCTCAGCAATGTTCTGCACTCGAACGCCGAACTGGCCTTCTTCGTGAACAACGTCATCAATACGCCGGTTTGCCAGCCGGAATATAACGGCGTGCTCAACTCGGTGCCCAACCCGACCTTCGGAACACCGAACACCTCGGGCGTGCTCCAGTGCATCCCGCTGGCGCCGCGCATGATGGGCGCCCAGCTGACGTATAATTTCTGATAGGTACCGTCTGAATGGGAAACGCGGCCGGCGAAAGCCGGCCGCGTTTTTTTAGGCCAGCGCTATTACTGCGCGGGTGTCACTTTCTCCAGCGTCATGTCGAACACCAGGGTCTGGCCGCCCGGAATGTCGTCGCCCGCGCCGTCGGGGCCGTAGCCCAGGTCGGACGGGATCGCCAATTCCCAATGGTCGCCTTCGCGCATCAGCGACAGGGCTTCGATCCAGCCGGGGATCAAACGGCCGGCGGGGAAGGTGGCGGTCTTGCCGGGCTCGGTCTGGTCGAAAATCTTGCCGTTGATCAGCGAGCCTTTGTATTTCACGGTCACCATGTCGGCGCCCGATTGCGGCGCCTTGCCGGTGCCCGCCTTGATCACGCGATATTCCAGCCCGTCATCGGTCTTTTTGGCACCCGGCTTGGCCAGGAAATCCGCCAGATAGCGGGTATTGGATTCGGGGGTGAGGGTGTAGGTCGCCTCGGCTGCCTTGGCGGTGTCGGCAGCAGGCGCCTTGTCACAGCCGGCCAGAACCAGCGCAAAGCCCATAAGGCCGATGTTGAGGTTGGAAGAGCGCATGGCAGTCCTTTCATTTGGGCCCTGGCGGACGGGGCGGGCTCGAAGCCGGGTTTTACCAGATCGCGGGCAGGGCGCTATCCCTGTGCCGCGGGCTGTGGGCGTCAGCCGTCATATATACTCTATATAGTTGATCGGATATAAAGGCGCATGCTTTCGCAAAAATCGCGCTATGCCTTGCGTGCGCTTCTGGTCCTGGCGGCCAGGGGCGAAACCGGCCCCATGCAGATCTCCGACATTGCCGACACCGCCAGTGTGCCGCGCAAATTCCTGGAACAGATTCTGCTGGAACTGAAAAAGCCCGGCATTGTGCAAAGCCATCGCGGCAGGCTGGGCGGATATTCGCTGGGCAGGGCCGCCAAGGACATCAGCTTCGCGGATGTGCTGCGCGTCACCGATGGCCCGTTGGCCTTAAGTCCCTGTGTCAGCGTCATGGCCTATCGCAAATGCGATGATTGTTTTGACGAAGCGGTGTGCGGTATCCGCAAGGCTTTGCTGGCGGCGCGCGACGCCACCGCCGAAGTTCTGGAATCGCGGACTTTGGCCGCCGCCGCCACCCAGATGCGCCGCGCCGGCGCGCTTTAAAAGCCGGCCGCTGGTGACGCTCATGCGTATCCTGGGCGGGCTGGAGCACGCCGATAGCGGCCAAGTGCGTTTTGCCGACATGAACTGGCTTGCCATGCCGGCGCGGGAACGCAAGGCGGGCTTTGTCTTCCAGCAATACGCGCTGTTCCGGCATATGACGGTGGCGCAGAACGTTGCGTTCGGTCTGTCGGTCAGGCCTCGCAGCGAGCGGCCCTCCAGCAGCGCCATCAAACAGCGGGTGAATGAGCTTCTCACGCTGGTGCAGCTGGACGACCTGGGCAAACGCTATCCCAGCCAATTGTCAGGCGGTCAGCGCCAGCGCGTGGCCCTGGCGCGGGCGCTCGCCATCGAGCCGCGCATGCTGCTGCTGGATGAGCCCTTCGGCGCATTGGACGCCAAGGTGCGCAAGGAATTGCGGGGGTGGCTGCGCCATATCCATGACCAGGCCGGCGTCACCTCCATCTTCGTCACCCACGATCAGGAAGAAGCCTTTGCTTTGGCCGATCTGGTGGCGGTGATGAACAAGGGCAGGATCGAGCAATATGGCGCGCCCGCCGAAGTGAAGCGCGATCCCAAAACCCCGTTTGTTCAGGACTTTCTCAGCGCCTGAGCCACGATGCTCTTCGCCACGGCTTCCGCCACTTTGATGCCGTCCACCGCCGCCGACAGGATGCCGCCGGCATAGCCCGCGCCTTCGCCGGCGGGATAAAGCCCTTGCACATTGGGACTCTGAAAGTCATCGCCCCGCGCCACCCGCACCGGGCTGGAGGTGCGCGTTTCCACGCCCGTCAGCACGGCGTCCTCCATGTCAAAACCCTTGATCTGCTTTCCGAACGCGATCAGCGCCTCGCGGATGGCGGTGATGGCGTATTCGGGCAGACAGGTGGACAAATCGGTGGGTGTGACGCCGGGGCGGTAGGAGGGCGTCACGCTGCCAAGACTTGTTGACGCCACACCTTTGATGAAGTCACCCACGCGCTGGGCAGGGGCGCGGTAATCCTTTCCGCCAGCATCGAAAGCCTGTTCTTCCCAGTGACGCTGCAGCGCCACGCCTGCCAGCGGTGAGCCGGGATAGTCCACCTCCGGCGTGATGCCGACCACAATGCCGGCATTGGCGTTGCGCTCATTGCGCGAATATTGGCTCATGCCGTTGGTCACCACCCGGCCAGGCTCCGACGCCGCCGCCACCACGGTGCCGCCCGGGCACATGCAGAAGCTGTAGACGGACCGCCCATTGCTGGCGTGGTGCACCAGCCGGTATTCCGCCGCGCCCAGCTCTTTGCGGCTGGCGCCGAACTTGGCCTTGTCGATCAGGCTCTGGGGATGCTCGATGCGAAAGCCGATGGAAAAAGGCTTGGCCGCGATTTCCACCCCGCATTTTTCCAGCATGCCGAAAACATCGCGGGCGCTATGGCCCACTGCCAGCACCACATGCTCGGACGCGATCTCTTCGCCGCTCTCCAATGTCACGCCGCGCAGCGTGCCATTTTCGATAGAGAGGTCCGTCACCTTGCTCTGGAAGCGATATTCCCCGCCCAGACTTTCGATGGTGGCGCGCAGATGCTCCACCATCGTCACCAGCCGGAAGGTGCCGATATGGGGATGGGCGTCGGTGAGAATTTCTTCCGGCGCCCCGGCCTTGACGAATTCGGTCAGAACTTTGCGGCCGAGATGGCGCGGATCCTTGATCTGGCTATAGAGCTTGCCGTCGGAAAATGTGCCGGCGCCGCCTTCACCGAATTGAACATTGGATTCCGGCGTCAGAATTTTTTTGCGCCACAGGGCCCAGGTATCCTTGGTGCGCGCACGCACTTCCTTGCCGCGTTCCAGAATGATGGGACGAAAGCCGCTTTGCGCCAGGATCAGGGCGGCGAACAAGCCGCACGGCCCGGCTCCGATCACCAGCGGCCGGGTGAAGTCTTTCGGCGCGGTGGCGGGTAGCTTGTATTCCATGTCGGGGGCAGGGACGACATGCTTGTCTTTTGCCCGCGCCAGGACCGCGGCTTCGTCCTGCACTTCGGCATCGATGGTATAGACATAAAGAACGCGCGGCTTCTTGCGCGCGTCCTGTCCGCGCCGGACCACGGTGAAAGACAGCAGTGCCGTGCGCGGCACGCCCAACACTTTCAGGATGGCGGCGGTCAGATCCTGTTCTGAGTGACCGACGGCAAGTTTGATTTCGGTGAGGCGCAGCATGAAGGGCGCTAATTAAATTATAGCGCCCTTCATCACAAGCGTATCAGTTCGTCTTGGCGCTGGTCAGCGTGTCCCAGACCAGGCCTTGGTGCGCGACAATCGGCGCCACGTCTTGCGCCAGCAGATAACGCCCCTTGACCAGTGCGTCTGCCGAAGCCTTCACCTTGGCGAGATAAGCGTCGCGGCTGGGATAGCGTTCGGCAATGGAAAGCCGGGGGTCGCCGCTCTTTTCACGATCCGCCTTGGTCAGCGGGAAGGGGATGAAAGAGCCTTGCAGCGAGACAATCTCGGTGGGCGAGCCGGTGCCGGGGCCGCGGAAATTCCAGCCGGTATAGGTGGCCAGCGGCACCGCGAGTTCGGGATAGCGGACGCCCGCCTTGTCATTGCCGTCGGCATCCACCGCGGGAACGAGGAAGGGCAGCTTGGGGGCGGTGAATGGGTCGCCATGATCGGCCATGTAACCGCCCGGGATCACCGACGGCGACTGAATGCCGGGAATCTTGGGGAAGTTCAGATTGGCGTGATTGACCAGCGTGCCGTCACCCAGTTTGGAATATTGGCTGGCCGGCGGGGCGGTGCCTTTGCGCGCCCACGCATCCATTGCCACAAAGATGGCGCGCGAGCCCCAATAATAGGTATTGGGATTGGGCAGGTTGGCGAGCACCCCCTTGGCTGGCGGGAAAGCAGCCGGTCCATGCTGAGAGCCTGCCCACATATATATGCGCACATTGGCGGGCGGCGTCAGTTCGGTCTTGCCGTCCAGCGCGGTGTACATTAGCGCGGCGTCACGCCCGCCGCCGGTATTCTCCACATCGGTGTTGGTATAGATGACCTTGGGCATGATCGCGGCGGGGATATGCATCAGCATGCCGTCGGTCTTGCCGGTGACGGGGTCTTTCTGCGGCACATCGGAATAGGGGAACATCGAGCCGGTGAAGACGCCCAAACCATCTTGCCATGAGAAGGGATTGATGAAATCGCCGCGCGCCGAGCCGGAGATGTGGGCCCAGACGGCATCGAAGGTTTTGCGCCCCTGCTCATCGGCGACAAAGCCGTCATAGAGATATTCGCGCAGGAAGCGGCCGGTTTGGGACGAGCCGAAGATGTACTCATACTTCGCCCTCACCGGCATGCCGCTCTTGTAGCGGAATGCCGACGCCACATCGCGCTGGGCGGTATAGCCCAGGCCCAGCACCGGCGTGTTCTTGGCGGTATAGATCAGGTCATAGCGCATGCCCGCCTTGAAGCCGGTCTTCAGGGTCAATGTTTTGGGCTGGCCATTTTCCACATCCGTGAACGACCATTGATCGCGGGGGATGACCCTGGGCTTGTCGTAACCGCTTGCGGCCACCTGCAGCACATCGCCTGAATCATTGAGGTCCGCCGGCGTATAGCGCCGCGTATCGGGATCCAGGATCAGCTTCGGATTGTCTTTCGCGATGACCCAGGGCGCGCCGATGCCGAAGGTGCTGATCTTGCCGGTAACGGGCTTGCCATTGTCCATGGCGATGGGCAGGTCGATACCGACCAAGCCCGGCTCGCGCTCCACGCTGTGCTGCCAGCCCACCCAGACCAGGGTAACGCCCTGGTCGAGCAGAAGCCCGTCGCCACAGACCGTTTCTTCCGGCGTCTGCTTGGCGCGGTAAGGCGCGGCGAAATAATTGGCGAGACTGCGGCGGCCGCGATTGGCCGCTTCAAAGAAGGCCACGCCATTGGCTTTGGCGGCATCCTTGGGGCGGTCGATATAGATGTCGGACGAAAACTCGACCATCCCCTTGGCGTTCCTGGGCGCCTTGTCGATGTTGGGAATGTTGCGGTTGGCGGCGGCTTTGGGATCAACGGTGAAATAGGCGGTGCCGATCAGCTCTTCATAAATGCCGGCGCTTCCCCAACTCTTTCCGCCCAGCACATCCTTGGTGGATTTGATTTCGATCCGCGTCAGCTCGGCATGCGCGCAAACCGTTCCGGCGGCAAGCAGCAAAGCCGGCATCAAAGCCCGCAAAATTTTCTTCATGGCATCCATCCCCTGCTTCACCGGCGCTCCAGGGCGCCTTGGCGGCGAGGTTACACCCGCCCTGAAGGGCGTTAAAGAGCCCGCCAGGGCAGCTCATACCCTTATAGAACCTCGCTTTTCTCGCGAAGGATTTGCGCTGCCGCCCTGGGCGGTGAGACCTGCGGTTGCTTCGCGCTTTTGCGATTCGAGAATGGACGAAGTGCTGGGCATGTTCGGCCCCGCCAAATGATCTATGCCGCCAAGATCAATGGCTGATCCGCTCCGATCCTATTCAATCTCCATCATCGATGTGCCGGGAAAAATTCGCAGATGGATTTTTTCCCGGCGGGAAAAATACGAAGCGACATTTTTTTCTGATCGCATTGCGCAAAGCATTGAAGCGCGCGCACTCGCAGTCTGATCTGCCCCCTTCCAAGTGGTCCAGGGACTATCATATTGGAACCTTGGAGGGAGATTTGGAATGGGCCGCAGGCATCAGCCTGATGAAGTTATTGGCAAGCTGCGGGAGGCGGAGATTGTGCTTTCGCAGGGCGGGTCGGTTGCGG